>JAFYYA010000027.1 GCA_017557785.1 Salinivirgaceae bacterium | reverse complement strand
CGCGAGATGCTGAAGGGCATCATTGAGTTTGGAAACATCGAGGTATCTGAAATAATGTGCCCGCGCGTCGATATGGTGGCCATTGAGTCGAAAGAGCCGTTCGAGCAGGTGCTGAAGAAAATCACCGAATCGGGCTACTCGCGCATTCCGGTTTACACCGACACTTTTGACCAAATATCTGGTATTCTGTATATTAAGGATTTGCTGCCGTATGTGAACAACAAGAACGGCTTCAAGTGGATGACTCTCATCCGTCCGCCGCATTTTGTGCCAGAAAACAAGAAAATCAACGAGTTGCTCGAAGAACTGCAGATGCAGAAGAACCATATGGCCATTGTGGTCGATGAGTACGGCGGCACTTCTGGTTTGGTGACGATGGAAGACATTATCGAGATGATAGTGGGTGACATTTCTGACGAGTTCGATGAGGAAGAGTCCGATTTCACACGCATCGATGAGAATACCTATATTTTCAAAGGCAAGACACTGCTATCGGATTTCTGCGACGAGTTAAGCATCGATTCAGAGACATTTGCCGAAGCACAAGGCGAGTCGGAGTCGCTTGCCGGACTGATTTTGGAAATGAAAGGTGAACTGCCGCGCAAGAACGAGCGTTTTGAGTGCTGTGGTTTTGAATTCACAGTGCTTGAAGTGGACCGCCGACGTATCACATCGGTCAAGGTGCACCGTAAAATTGAGACCGAACCAGCATCGGCCGACCAATGATTTGGCTACCTTTGCAACCAAATTGCTGACTATGACAAAAATCGTTTCATTGTTTGCGCTTGCTGTGCTGTTGGTGTCCTGCGGTAACGACTATGTGCCGAAACCACGCGGATATTTCCGTGTCGATATGCCGGAAAAGAATTATCAATCAACTAATTGCAAGGCACCGTATTCGTTTGAGTATCCGGTTTACTCAACATTTGAGTTGCGAAACTCAACCAATGCTGAAGAGCGCTATTGGGGCGATGTCAACTTTAAGTCGCTTAACGCGAAAATCCACTTGAGTTACAAGGCCATTGACCACAATCTCGATGGTTATATTACTGATGCACACAACTTTGTGTATAAGCACACGATAAAGGCCGATGCCATAAGCGAGACCCCCTACGAAGACCCCGATAAGCACGTTTACGGTCTGCTCTACGAAATCAGCGGCGACGCGGCATCTAACGTGCAGTTCTATGTGACTGATAGTGTGCGCCATTTTGTACGAGGGGCGCTCTATTTCAACGTGGTGCCAAACAAGGACTCGCTTGCGCCGATGCTCGATTTTATCAATGCCGATGTCAAGCACCTGATTGAGACATTTAGTTGGAAATAACTATGCCACTGCTATTTACACAGACTTTAGATGGGGCTGTTTTGGGTGTTTGGAGCAAACAGGAAACCGCCGAACAGTTGTTGCAGATGATTGATTTGTGCGATTCAGATAAGGCTGTGTATGAGCAAATTGGCAATGACCGGCACCGCACCGAATGGCTTGCTTCGCGCGTTTTGTTGAAAGTGTTGCTCAACCGCAATGCCACTATCGGCCACGATGCCGATGGCAAGCCGTATTTGATTGATAGTGACGATTTTATATCCATTTCGCACTCAAAGAATATGGTTGCGGTGATGTTGGCAAAAAGCAATCTGGGTATCGACATTGAACAGATTAGTCCACGGACAACAAAAGTGCGGCATAAATTCCTGACCGGCAATGAGTTGGATTGGTGCAAAACTGACATTGAGCACACTCTTGTTTGGACGGTTAAGGAGTCGGCATACAAACTGATTGGTAGCGGATTGGAGCACACTGAAGTTGAAATTGAGCAGAATCCGGGCTTTGTACAAACGGCTGATTACAACGTGGTTATACGGAAAAACGCGGCTGTCAGGAAAAAGTGCCACTCGCAACTCATCGACGATAATATTTTGTCGTATATTATCGGTTAGAAAATCGGAATATGTTACTCGCTGATATTCAAAAAAATATTACCAATGGTCGCAAGATGTTCGCCTTGCTCGTCGACCCCGACAAGCAGAACGAAGCCGATTTGCTGCGCTTGACCGAAAAAATCAACTCGCCTGCTGGACCCGACATTGTTTTGGTTGGCGGAAGTCTGCTGTTCAGCAATATCGACGCCACTGTGGCCACCTTGAAACGCAACACTCAAAAGCCTGTAGTTCTGTTTCCTGGCAGTGCAATGCAAGTAACCGACAAGGCCGACGGCATTCTGCTGCTATCGCTCATTTCGGGCCGCAACCCCGATTTTCTTATCGGTCAGCACGTGTTGGCGGCGCCGGCTCTTGCCCAATCGGGCATTGAGGTTCTGCCTACGGGTTATATGCTGATTGGCGAAGAAAATTATACTTCGGTGCGCTATATAAGCAACACAATGCCAATACCTTACAATAAAACCGACATTGCGGTTGCTACCGCTTTGGCCGGACAGATGTTGGGACTGAAAGCCCTTTATCTTGAGGGTGGAAGCGGTGCGGCAAAACCCGTCAGTGCCGAAATGATTGCGGCCGTGCGCCGCGCTGTCAGTCTGCCGCTGATTGTTGGTGGAGGTCTGCGTTCGGCAGCCGATGTTACAACAGCCTTAAAATCAGGTGCCGACATTGTTGTGGTTGGCACGTCAATCGAGCGCGATTACGCTTTGATGGACGAGATTGCGAAGACGGTGAAAGGGTTAAATGACTAAACCACTACCCTAACCTTCTTTCAATAAAAATCTGAGTTTTAATCCGACTCAAAATTCAACCTTTGTCTCATTCCCATCATATTCAATGTTTTGCATGGCATCAGTACCTGCAATTTTTACATTGAAAGTGCGTTTTTCGGGCATTCCGACAAATTCACCTTTGCGCTCACCAATGGTCAACGTGCGGCTTGCATAGTCCCAAACAAATTGTATTTCAGACGATTGGCCATTCTTGTAATCGTTGTTTGAGCCTTCGTCTTCATAGAGTGTGAATTCGCCGTTGGCTTTCGGAAAAATGGTGATATCCAATTTCTTATAATCGATATTGGCGGTCGATTTTGCCGGTTTGCATTGCGGCAGAATGCTGCCCGCCTTCACGAAAACGGGAATCGACTCAAGGCTGACCGAAGTGCTAACGGTTTGTTCGCCAGCAAGATGCTCACCAGTAGCATAATTATACCAACCGTCTTCGTTTTGCGGCAGATAAACATCTGTCTGCGAGCATTTTGGCTCTAAAATCGGGCATACAAGCAACGACGGACCAAACATAAATTCGGTTTGCTGGCAAAGAGCCATTGTGTCGGCGGCAAAATCCATCACCAACGGACGCATTAGGGTACCGCCATCGGCTACGGCCGCAGCCTGCGAGTAAATGTAGGGTAACAAACTGTAACGCAGTTTGATAGCATTGGTTGCTATGCGTTCGGTCTCACGGCCATAGCGCCAGATTTCGGTGTCGCTCATATAGCCATGGACGCGCATCATCGGCAGGAATGTGGCGGTTTGAATCCAACGCAGCATACACTCTTGATAGTCAGCATTTTTGTACTGGTCGAACGGGCGGAAGAATCCACCGGCATCGTAAGTCCACCACGGAATTCCCGTAGCCATAAGTCCCAGTCCGCCAATTATTTGTCGGCGCAGTGTTTCCCAATCGTTGCCCACATCGCCCGACCACAAAGCCGTGCCGTAGCGCTGGATTCCCGAAAAACCGCTGCGAGTAAGAATCAACGGACGGCGGTCGGGGTCATCGGTGCAAAGTCCTTCATACACAGTGCGGTTCACCATCATCGGGTAAACGTTGCGCACCATCTCGCCAGGCAACGTGCCACGCATCACGCGGCGGCCAACAAGGTCATCGTTTTCAGGTTCGGTAGCGTCTTGCCACCAAGCGTCGATGCCGTAAGGCTTTAGCAGACGGTTGCTGAAGTTTTCCCAGTAGAATTTTGCCGCTGCATCGTCGAAAAAGTCAATCCACGATGTGTTTTTGATGTAGTGCCCTTGCTCGGTAGCCATTTTGCCCACTTCCGAATTCTCGTCAATCTTCGACCACACCGAAATCATCAGCCTTGCGCCGATTTTGTGCAAGTCGTCAACAAGTTTTTTCGGGTTCGGGTAGAAGGCTTCATCAAATCGCATCGCGTTCCAACCATAGCGGCCCCAATACTGCCAGTCCTGCACAATCACGTCCATCGGAATCTGGCGGTGGCGGAACTCACGAGCCGTGCTAACGATTTCTGACTGCGAGTGAAACCGCTCACGGCAGTGGATGTAGCCAAGCGCCCAACGCGGCATCAGCGGCGCAGGGCCGGTTGCGGTACGGTAAGCGGCAATCACTTCGTCGGCCGAACCTGCAAAAACAGTGTAGTCAATGCCGTCTGCCACTGGCGAATTGTATGTGGTTGAATTAGTTACAAGTTGATAATATAGCACGGGGCGGTCGTTCCCTGTTAGTTCGGCGCTCACCGTATGCGTGCCTTTTTCAAGTTCGACAATTGTTGACGCCGTTGGCGGCAGCCACAGATTGCGCATTTCCATAACTATCAGACTGTCAATCTGAAGATTGTGTCGGCGCGCCATTGTCTGCCCAACATCGAGCAGAAGCGCGTAACACCCGCTTTCGCTGATTTCGAGAGTCGCTTCAAAGCGATTGTTCTCACGGCGTTCGCGGCGGGTGCCTTCGGTTGTCGTTACATCCACTTCAATCGCTTCACTTTCAGTGTTTTCCTTTATTAAAGCGATGCTGTCAGCCGGAATATTGAAATTGGTCAAGCCATAATTGTTCCAGAGCAGGCCATAGCCTTTGCTCGACAGCACAAATGGTATGGAAATCTGCGTGTTAACCTGCGTCAAACGACGTGGCAGTCCACGCACGTCAAGGTAGCCATCCTGAAATTGCCCCAATCCGTAAAGATGCTCATCGGCTGGCGAATCAAATGTTGCCGTAACATTATAAGTGGATCGATCTTGAACCGAACTGTTCTCAATGTTGCGGCTCAACTCGCTGAGAATCAATTTTCCATCAGCATCATAAAAGTTGATTTGGGATGTTGTTTTGTCAATCTTTACCGACATCCGCGGAAGCGTCACCACAATCAGGTTGGAATAGTCCTTCACCTTCATTTGTGGCTTTTTGTCGTTTTCAACGTAAATCCATTCAGGCAGCGACTGCATAGTCCGCTTCTGAAATTTTACGCGCAAAGCATTATCGTCCAATGCTTTCAAAATCAGTTTGCCATCGCGCATCCCGATGGTTGCAACATTACCGTCGAGTGAGATTGATGTTACCTGATGGCGGACGCACGAAGTTGTGCCCACAATCGCCGAAGCGATTATAAATGAGATGAATAACTTTTTCATTTATTGTGCTGTTTTGCCAACCACAACTCTGGTTGGACTATTTATTTCAATGCCCAATAATACGAAAAATCTCACACTTCGTGATTATTTCGATTCACCACTTTTCGCTCACAAAAACAGCATTCCGCTTCTCACGCATACTCCTGATATCCTGAATATTATTGAAAATGCTGATTAGTCCGAACGCCATAAGCAGGGCGAGAGCGGCGGCCACAATCGAGCGGGCGTTCTCGGCAAGCCACGATAACAGGACCGTTTGTGTTTGGAAACTGAAAAGCGGAATGGCTGCAGGTGCCGAAAGCAAAAACGCAATGGTGACGCCGCCGCTGACGATGCCCACCACAAAAGCCGCCACCATTGCCATTTTGTAGCGGCGAATGGTTGCCTCCTGATGCCGCTTTATAAATTCAACGGCCTCCAAACGTTTTTCGAGCGATGCCATAAACTCCTCGCTATCATTGAATTGTGGTTTCTGTGCGAGAAAAAGTTCCTCAAGTGCTTTGTCTTTGTTCATATCTCCAGTTTTTCTTTCAGTTTGTCGCGTCCGCGCGATAATTGTTTCTTCACAGCGTCTTCCGACGTGTCGGTGATTGCCGCTATCTCCTTGATATTGTATCCGTTCAGGTAGAACAGAGTTATGGCCGAGCGCTCCTTTGGCGGCAGCGCCCGCAGGGCCAGATAAAGGCTCTGATGCTCGAACGATGAGTCGGCCGCCGTTGGGCTGATGAGCGTCCGCGCCTCGTCGATGCTCTCCATTGTGCGGCAACTCGCCTTGTGGTTCAGGAAAGTGTTGTGGGCAATCTTGAAGAGCCACGAGCGGAACCGCCCCTCGTCGCGATAGCCCGCCGATGCAATGTAGGCCTTCACCAGCGCGTCCTGCGCCAGGTCGTCGGCGTCGGCCTTGTTGCCGCAACAGAGCGCAAGCAGGAAACCACGCACGGCCGCCTGCTCACTCTCAATGTGCCCGATAAATTCTTCGCGAGTCACGTTTTACGCTTGTGCTGACAACTTGTTCTGTTCGGCTTCAATCTCTTTGGCGAGCATTTTTTTGCCAATAAAGTAATTGATTAAGAAGGCGATACCAACAGCAATCATAATGGCGCTCATAAAGCCCGAAAAAGCCAGGTTGCTCGATGTCATTCCGCCGCCAAAACTTGTGCAAAGACAGAAAATCGCCAATCCAACACCCAGTAGTAATGTAATGCAGCCCCACAGCAGTTTGGCGAGCAGTTTCTCCTTCAGCAGTTTCTTTTTTTGTGTTGGCGCCATTTTCTTGAGCAGTTGCTCAATATCCACGTCTGAATTTTTTTCCATTGCGGCCAGCACAATCTGTGTGCGCGAGTTGTTTTCGATGATTCTGCGGCGGTTGTTCAGCCAAACTATCATAATCGGAAGCACGCAGCAGATGGCGATTGGCACTAAAACTTGAATTAAATCTTTCATTTTCTTAAATTTTTAATTGTTAAACTTCTGTTTATTGAACCGTTGACTTTCGTCTTCTTCCGTCGCGACTCGGCAGAGCTTAATCGAGATTATCTCTGCTCTCGCTGCTCCGTCAGTTCGCCTAAATAACAAGTCTGCCAGGCAAAAGGTGACGTCAAGTTTAAAGTTTTTTTTTGATTCGCCGAATTTCGTCGATTGCAGCAATTGTGGCAATTGCGCAAACTATTGGTGCACTATATTTTATGTCGATTACCGCCAAAGTCAGCGGCAGAGCGAACAGCAACGCGCCCGTAACTTTGTTCATTGCCGAATGAATGGCCACAAACTGCCGCCTTTCGGCGTAGACCGAAACAATGTTGAAAATCTTGATGCAGGCGATGGCGCCAGTCCAGACAATGAGCCAGACGGGGATGTCGATGGCCGGGATGAGTTTTATCAGGCAGACAATGACAAAAACGGCGTCGGCGGCAGTGTCGAACTTCGAGCCGAACTCGCTTGCGGTGTTTGTGCGCCTTGCAATCCAGCCGTCGGCAATATCGGAAACTCCGGCGGTAACATACATCGCGAAGAACATCGGCGAAAGCGGATTGCAGAACAAGATGGCCGCGCTGCACAGAATTCTGACGACTGTTATGGCGTTGGGTAGGTTCATTCGGTGGTGTCGGCAAGTCGCGCTCACTTCTTCAGTTCCAAAACGTACTCTTTCGCGTCGAAATAAACCACTTCGCGGTCGGGGTAGATTTTGGTCACCTTGCAGTATGATGGCTCTTTGAACTCATTGCCGCTGTGGAAGTTACCGCCTTCGCAACGCCAGCCGATATATCTGATTGTGCCGTCTTCGAGTTCTTCGGTCTGCCGCTGCGAACTCTCGTATTTCAGTACGCCGTTCTCTTTGTCGAAGAAGAAAGAGCCCTCGCCCGAAACGCCGTTGAAGGTGATTGTGG
>JAFYYA010000026.1 GCA_017557785.1 Salinivirgaceae bacterium | reverse complement strand
TCTTACCTCTCTTTTGTGCTCATAATGTCATAGAACTTCGGACCCGCAGGCCCTATCTTCTTCCTCGCGGAAACGGACTGCAAATGTAATGCCTTTTCCGTTCCCTCCAAGGACTTTTTTCACTATTTTTTCAAACGGACGATGTTCCTTCCCCCGCATCTCTCCCCTCACCTTCTCTGCCCGTCCGCTCTCAAGAACCCGCTCCCTCTCGGAAAGCGGGTGCAAAAGTAGAGAAAATTCCATTCCCCGCAAGAGGTAACCCGTGGTTTTTTGAAAATATTTTTACGTGTTTTTATTATGCTGTGTTAATGACTATTACACGAAAAACAAGCCGCTTTTTTATTAAAAACACCTCCTAAAAAGGCGGTAACATTGATATTTGGGCAGCATTTTTCTGCGGATTTGAGTAAAAATAACCCAAATTTAACTGATTTACCATGACACAAAAAAAAGCTGCCTCGGATAACCGTGGCAGCTTTAAACTTGCACCTATTTATAGGCTATGGCAGAACAACTTTCTGCGTTTTATTGCCCGTTTTGACAATATAAACTCCTGGATTGTTGATGATTATCTCGGCATGGACGCGATGAATCGCATCCCTACAAACCAATGCGCCCATAGCATTGTAAACAAAGATTTCATCTGTTGCATTTTCCACAACAATGGTGTTGTCGGCAACATAAATATTGACTTGTGCGGCTGATTCACCAATGGCGCTCACAGTTTCCGTACCAGCCACTTCAAAAACGGCAGTGAAAGTTGTGTCGCAGTAAACCAAAATCTCGCGCGGGTTGGCTGTTTCGCCATCGCTCCAAGCGGCAAATTTATAGCCAGTGTTTGGCACTGCTTTCAGTTGTGTGCGCGACAGATAGGCATATTCCGCTGCACCTTCAACCTTGCCCATTTCCTTTTCGTTTGCCTCAGCTAAAACCGTATAGTTGTTCACTTCAAACTGCGCCGTGAAAGTGCTATCACTTGTAACGTTCACAAAACGTGGATTTTCAGTGTTGCCATCACTCCATTTGGTGAAATGGTAGCCGTATTTCTCAATAGCAACTATTTCCGTTTGCGCACCTTTTGCAAACATTCCTGTGCCGTATGCTATACCCATTTTGGTATTGGCTGAAGTTGCTGTAACTTTATGCTTTTCATTGTTATCGGCAAAATAAACAGTGTCTTTATTGCTTACAATTTGATATACCGTATCATATACACATACAGTATCCATAACACCATTGCCACCATTTTCTACATCAAAATTATTCCATGGTTGTTGTGTCTTGTACAACTTCGTGTTTTCCGGATACGTAAGCGTTGCATTCATATAGAGTTTGGCATCACTAACAATATTGTCTGTAAGAAGTACATAATTAAAAAGCTCATAATCCACTTTAGGCGGAATCATACCTTTACAGACAATATTTTTAAGAGAATTGCAACCCACAAATACACATTTCCCAATTTTCTCCACAGAAGAACCAAACGTTATAGATTCCAAGTTGTTGCAATTGCTGAATGCAGCACTACCTATTTCTGTTACCGAATCGGGAATGACTATTGATGTTAAACCACTGCCCAAAAACGCACCTTCACCAATGTCTGTCACCGATTTCGGAATTGTTATCGATGTCAAACTGATGCAACCGTTAAATACCTCATTACCAATCGATGTCACTGAATTAGGAATCACAACTGATTCCAGATTGCTACAATCGCTGAATGCACCCAAGCCTATTTTTGTTACCGAATTGGGAATGACTATTGATGTTAAACCACTGCCCAAAAACGCACCTGAGGTTATTCCCACAACTTGATATTCATGATTTTCAAAGGTTACTTTTTCTGGAATAATAATATCTGCCACACCTTCAGTCACCCCACATACGCTTACTGAGTTATTACTATGTAAATAATACTTCACATTTCCAATATAACAACTTGGATTCGCATAATATAGAGTATTATCACCCATTCCAATCTCAATATTTCTGAAGTGGAAATTGCCTATATTAGTACCTGCTATATTGTCTAGATTAATTTGAATACCAATATAATCGTTCCCCCTGTAACCAATTTCCAATTCATCACCCCATGACACATGAGTCCATTCGTTTTTAGGTATTTTTCTTGATTGATTCATAACATACCCCCAAAAACCACCTACATGTACAAGCTCGGTATTTTCTTCTGCACTCCACATCCAATCGGCATGACCAGTATCACCAATCTTACCAGTTAAAAGATGTATATCAGCTGTATCATAACCTGACTGCGATTCCCAATACACCTCACATTCAAAAGTAAATTTGCTACCAGCTGTCTGCCCTCGATTTCCACGAAGGATATTGCAAAACTCAACATCCCAATCATTGCCAGCTTTTGGCACATTAACAATTAATGAGCCATCATAACCTATTGTATACGGTGAAGATGCGGCACCATCCGTCCACCATGTATTGAAATCATAGTTGCCATGCGCTTTGTCTTCAGCATTAACACTGAATGCAAATAAAAAATGTACTGTACACAAAAGTATGATAATCTTTTTCATCGTTTTATCTTATTAGTTGTTAATAAATTAATTGACAGTCCTGATTTGAAAAAAAGACAATAAAAAAACGCGGACTAAAACTTCGTCTACGCTTTCAGAGGTATCGCCAAACACCTTCGCACTCATATACGAGAATAGCCCACGCCAAAGCGTGAGCATTAACTTTAACCCAAGTGCTTGAAAATTGGCGATTTCCTGAAAGTGAGAATAAAGCAACGCTTATTTATCTATATGTCTTACATACACTTACATAGGCAATTCGTTTTAATGATTAACAATCAATCAAAGATAGAAATATTCTAACGCAAACGAAAATAGAAAATAACAAAAAAAGCCGTCACCCAATGGGCAACGGCCTTTCATTATCGAATTATCTAACAATCGATTATTCAGCTGAATAATCCATCTTAGTCATTCTAACGTAGCTCTGGTAGCGCAGTTTGGCCATATCCTGGCAAGCGTTGAAGAGCTCGTCAGCCTCGGCTGGGAACATCTTCTTAACCGAGTTGAAACGAACCTCGCCCATCAGGAATTCCTGGAACTTCGACCAATCAGGCTCTTTCGAGTCGAGACTGAACGGATTCTTGCCCTCTTTAGCCAAATCGGGGTTGAAACGCCACAGATGCCAGTAGCCGCACTCAACGGCTTTTGCCTCTTCAGCCTGGCTCTTGCCCATACCTGCCTTCAAGCCGTGGTTGATACACGGAGCGTAAGCAATAACGATTGAAGGTCCGTGGTAAGCCTCAGCCTCTTTCAAAGCCTTCAGTGTCTGAGCCTGGTCGGCGCCCATTGCAATCTGAGCCACATATACATAACCGTAAGTGGTGGCAATCATACCAAGGTCTTTCTTGCGAACGCGTTTGCCGCTTGCAGCGAATTTGGCAATGGCACCCAGCGGTGTAGCCTTCGACGACTGACCGCCAGTGTTCGAGTAAACCTCAGTATCAATTACAAAGATGTTGACATCCTCGCCCGAAGCGATAACGTGGTCGAGACCGCCGTAACCGATATCGTAC
>JAFYYA010000025.1 GCA_017557785.1 Salinivirgaceae bacterium | reverse complement strand
CGGTTCATATAACTATCTGTGGCAGGTTTATAATGGCTCGCAATGGAGCGACATATCAGGACAAACTAGTTTGACTTGCGATGTAAGTAATACAAACACAGGAACTACAAATCTATCAAAGAAATACCGTATAAAAGTAACTGGCGACAGTCAGACAAAATACTCGGGCGAAGTTACCGTAACTTGGCGTCCGCAGTTGGTAGCTGGTACTATCAGCGGTGGCGGTGGAACAACATACAGCGGCAACAGCGTGAGCCTTTCGGTTGGCGCGGCATCGGGTGGTAATAGCAGCAGTTATTCATACCAGTGGCAGGAGAGCAGCAACAACGGCAGCTCGTGGACCAACGTTGGCACAAACTCGATGTCGTACAGTGCCAGCGGCTCGGGCGTAACTAAAAAATATCAGGTTATTGTAACCGATGCCGACAACCAGAAAGCAACGGCATCGGCAGTTTCGGTAACCTGGCGCTCACCAGTAGTGGCCGGAACAATCACTGGCGGAAATAAAGTTGTGGGCAGCAACAGCAGCGTAACTCTTCAAATTGGTGTGGCAACCGGCGGAACAGGCAGCGGCACTTATACATACCAATGGTATCGGAGCACCGACAGCGGCAATACTTGGAATAGTGTTGTTGGTGCAACAGACTTGGAGCTTGAAGATAGCGGATACGATCAGACAAAGCAGTATAAAGTTGTCGTAACCGATGGCGATAGCCAGACAGCAACATCGGCTGTGGTTTCGGTAACGTGGAATTTGCCGTTCAATTTGGGCAGCATCGCTGGTGGCGGAGTAACCACCTATAGTGGCGGCAGTGTCCAACTTTCAGTTAGTCCGGCGGGCGGCGTTGGTAGTTATACATACCAGTGGAAGGAGAGTGTTGACGGTTCCGTCTGGAGCAATATTGCAGGCGACGACAAATGCTATGTGTCAGGTTCGGGACAGATGAAATATTATAAAGTTGCTGTCACTTGCGACGGTCAGACAATGGAATCGGATTATGTTACTGTTGAATGGCGTCCGGCTTTGGCTGTGGGCGAAATCTCTGGCGGTGGCCAGAGCACCCGCAGTGGCGGCACCATTACGCTTTCTGTCAATCCCACAGGCGGCAATGGTACTTACTCTTATCAATGGGAAGTGTACAGTGGCTCAGCATGGAGCAAGATTCTTGTGAATGGCAACAGCAACAGTTATTCCGAGACTAATACAAACTCGTCAGGCTCGAATTTGACAAAAAAATACCGCGTCAAAGTAACAAGCGACAATCAGGAGTTCTACGCAGTGCCGGTGACCGTATCGTGGCATACGGTATTGGTGGCAGAAGCCATCACTGGCGGCAACATTAGCACCTTTGGCGGCGACAATGTCGAACTCACTGCCCATGCGTCAGGCGGTGGCGGCGAAGGCACCTATTCGTACCAGTGGTATCAGAGCACCGATGGTGGCAACACATGGACGAGCAATGCCGGTGCAACCAACCGGACCTGCACAGTAAGCGGGACAGACCAGACGGTGATGTATAAAGTTGCAATATCCGGTGATGGCCAGACCGATGAATCGCCTGCGGTTTCAGTAACCTGGCGTCCGATTTTGATGGCAGGAACCATCACGGGTGGAAGTCAGACAACCTACAGCGGCGGCAGCGTAACGCTTACGGCCAACCCGTCGGGTGGCGATGGCACATACACCTACCAATGGCAAATGAAGAAAGGCTCAAACTGGGTTGATGTTTCGGGAGCAACAAACCAATCATTTACTGCAAGCAGTACAAATGCCGGAACCAGCAATCTAATAAAATACTATCGCGTGGTGGTATCCAGCGATGGCTATACAGAAGCAACATCGTCGGTTACGGTGACATACCGCCCGGCTTTGGCGGCTGTCATCAAGGGCGCCACCACCACATACAGCGGTGGAAGCGTTCAACTCACGGCAAACACTTCGGGTGGCAATGGTGATTGCTCGTACCTGTGGGAAGTCAGTCTCGACAATGTCAATTGGAGCGATATCTCCAGTGCAAGAGACGCCACTTGCCAGGTAAGTGGGTCAAATCAGACTAAATATTTCCGCGTTAAAGTTTTGGGCGACAACCAAGTTGTTTATGCTGAAGCAGTTTCAGTAACCTGGCGTCCGGCATTGGTCTCAGGCAGCATTACCGGTAGTGGCCAAACAACCTACAGCGGCGGTAGCGTAACGCTTACTGCCAACCCGTCGGGTGGCAACGGCAATTATACCTACCAGTGGCAGGTGAGCAACGACAACACCGAATGGCTTGATATTCGTGGCGCAAGAAGCAACGCGCTTGCCGAAACCGGTGATAATGAGACCGATGCCCCAATAGTGATATACTACAGGGTGGTGGTGTCGGGCGACAATCAGACCAGCGTGTCGGAAGTGGCCAATGTTACCCATCGTCCGTCGTTGAAAATCGGCAAAATCCAACCTATGGGCAGCAGCGTTGTCTATGGCGGCGACAATGTGAGTCTTACAATTACGGCATCGGGCGGCGACGGCGTTTACAGCTATCAGTGGTATCGCAAAAATGCCGAAACCGATTGGACGGCAGTCGGTGGCAATCAGTTTACATACACCGACAATCACGAGAACAACACCAATGCGGCAATCTCTTATCTCTATAAAGTTGTCATCAGCGGTGACCATCAAGAAAAAGAATCGGCTGAATTGCAATGCACTTGGACGGCTAATATGCAGATAGACACACTGATATATGCCCAAGAGAAGCTGTCTTACGGCAAAACTACGCCCATTGAAGTTAGAGTGATAAACGGAAGTGGCAGCTACGACTATCAGTGGCAAACATTCGCAAATGGTGAATGGCAGAACATTCTGGACAACGATAATCCGATTCTTGCCATCACAGTTACCGAAGCCGTCGATTACCGTTGCGTGGTGACAGATTCGCTCTATCCCACCAGAATCATCACTACGGAAGTGGCATCGCTCGATGTTTGGCCCGATTTGATTCCAGGTACCGCAGCCGAGACATCATATACTATTGATAATGATTCGATTTCGCTCTCTGGAACAGCCGCCACAGGCGGCAACGGCACCTACCGTTACCGTTGGGAGAAGAGCTCGGCCAGCAATAACGGGGAGTTTGTGCCTATTAGCGACACAACCGCCACAATCGACGTGCTGCCAGGAACCAACACCACCTACCGCCGCTACGACATCAGTGGTGACCAGGAGAAACTGGCGTTCGAGTTCCAGGTTAATGTGCCGCTCAAGAGTGGTTCCATCGCAGCAAGCCGCACCAGCGATTTCTATTATGCCGGTCAGCGGTTGCCGTCGCTGAAAAATGTGGTTAGTGCAAGCGGTGGCAACACTGATGGTTCGCCAAAATATCAATGGTATTGGAAGAAAGAAGGCGACAGCGCTTTCGAACCGATTCAAGGCGCCACTGCAGCCAATTATCAGCCTGTTGGGCTATCGGTATCAGCGTCGTTCTACCGTGCGGTTATCGATGGCGATGATGTTCTGAGCACCAATGTTGTCGATTTGACAATCAAACAGCCGGTGGTCAGCTTGGCCAATCTCAAGGAACTTTATTGCAAGAGCGATACTGTAAGAATCCAGGCATCGGGCATCGAAGGCGGCTTGTACAGATGGTTCGATGCCAGTGGCAATCAGCTTGCCGCAAGTCCGGAGCTTTATATGATGACCATAACCGAAAGCACCACTGTGGAACTGCGGTCCTACAGTAGCTCTGGCGATCTTTTGACCAAAGAGAACGTGGTGTTGAATGTTATCGACATGAACCCCGATTTTGTGACTGACAAGATAGTTGTACGCGCTGGCGAAGCAATCCATTTTGCAAACAACTCAACCAACTTTGTGCGGTGTGAATGGAATTTTGGCGATGGTGCCGATGGTTCGTTCGAAGAAGAACCGTGGCACTACTATAACAACGATGGTGTGTTCAGCGTTCGTCTGCGGTTAGTCAGCCGTGAAGGCTGTGTTGTTGAAACCATCAGGACCAACCACATCACCGTCAGCAGTGCGTTCACCGATGTGGCTGACAACGGCGGAAGCACTGTCAGCGTTTATCCTAACCCGGCAACCGACTTCCTAATGGTTGAATCCGAAGGCGAATCGCATGTGACAATCGTCGGCAGCACAGGCGGGGTTGTGTTCGACGCGGAAGTATCGTCAGCTGCCAAGATAGACATATCGGCCTTCCCCGAAGGAGCGTACACAGTTATTGTTGTCGACGGCAGCGGTAATGCTCATTACGAGAAGATTGTGAAGTATTAACGGATCGGACTTATGATTAAAGGAATATTAAAACCATTGCTGACCATTCTGCTTGGGGTTAGTGTCAGCGGATTGAGCGCGCACCCATTGCGCAATCACATTAAAGGTGCAATTACGCTTAATGCGGGATTCTTCATGTCGGACCACTCTTATGGTGGCACAATCGGCGACTCTTATTGGTTTAACGAGAAAGTCAGTCTCGATTCGCGCCTGAACATTAGCGGCGGATCGAAGGGATTCACAGATTTTATGCGTTATGCTATTGACAATCAGCTGTGTTATAATTTCTGCAATTGTAACGACAAGTTTTATGTTGATGGTGTTGCGGGTGTCCAAATCGGTCTCGACCACATGAAAAGCAAAGTCGAAGATGTCGAAAAAACATCGTTCATGTGCCTTGGCGAGCTTGGCTGCAAATGCAAGTATTTTATTAATTATCAATGGACTGTCTGGTTCGAAGCCAAGGAACGCGCCGGTTTTGGAAAAATCGACAAATTTGTTCCGCAGCTGACCTTGGGCGGCAGCTGGCTGTTGGATTTTAAACCTAAAAACAATCGAAAATTCAATTAAACATGAATGCTAATAATTTTAAAATAAGAAGAATATCGCTGCTGTGTGGTCTTGCTTTTATGGTTGCCGCAAGCAGCTGCCATCGCGAAGATTATTTCTATGAAATTGATGACGCGCCGCTGTTTGAGTGGACGGCCAATGTCAGCGACCTTCACCTAACCGTCTTGACAGATTCGGTTAAAATCAGCCACTTGCAGAGTTACGGATTCCGCTGCCACGATGTTCATGTCAAGGCACCCGTTTTGGCCTTGGCCGACACGACTGGTGTCTTTGATTGCGAATTGGCCGACAGCGTGCTGAAAATCACAGTCGCAAATATTGGTACTGTTAATGGAACCATTACGGCGACAGACATCTACGGTAAAAGTTCGGAATTGTCTTTCCAGCTGTTGGCCTTCTATAACACTAAGCCTGTTGCTAAAGGTAGCGCCAAACTGATTAAGAATTTGAGCGACACTGAAGCGGAAATCGACTTGAGTCAATCTTATGATACCGACGCAAACAAAGGTGGCGGAATTGAGCAGTACGAGTACAAAATCACCAGTCCGTCGGATATTGTTTACTCGGTTGTCACGCCACTCAGCAAGATTAATTACATTTTCAAAGAGAAGGGCTTGGCCACCATTGAGTTCCGCGTATGCGACAACGATGGCGAATGGTCGGAATGGGAAACCATTTACATAAAAATCTAAGTAAACGTATAAACTCAAAGAGCCGCAATTTGCGGCTCTTTTTTATGTGTTAATTCTAGTCATATTTATTCCGATAGCTATCGGGGATTTAATCACTTACCAAAGTGGAAGTGCGGGCCGAAGCGCTCAAATGCCGCACGGTCCAAATCTTCCTGCACGCTCGGGTGGGCAACACTGGTAATCAGTTTTGCACGCTCCTGCATGGTGCGGCCATAGAGGTTAACGGCGCCAAACTCGGTCACAAACCAGTGGATGTGGAAGCGTGTGGTGACTACGCTTGCCCCTGGAGTCAGAGTTGGCACAATCTTGCTCACGCCCTTTTTGGTCATCGATGGCATGGCAATGATGGCCTTGCCGCCTTTTGACCGCGAAGCACCGTAGATGAAATCGATTTGTCCACCAGCGCCCGAGAACTGCTTTGTGCCGATTGAGTCGGCGCAGACCTGGCCGGTCAGGTCAATTTCGATGGCTGAGTTGATTGCCGTCATTTTTGGCTGCTGCGCAATGATGAACGGGTCGTTGGTGTAGGCCACGTCTTGCATCAGCACCTGCGGGTTGTTGTCCACAAACTTGTAAACGTTGTTTGTTCCGAGCAGGAATGTCGAAACAATCTTGCCGCGGTCGAGAGCCTTGTTTGCGCCAGTGATTACGCCCTTCTCAACCAGTCGCAGCACGCCGTCGGCAAACATTTCGGTGTGTATGCCGAGGTTTTTGTGGTTGCCAAGGCAGGCCAGAGTGGCGTTCGGCAGCGAGCCAATGCCCAGCTGCAGGCAGGCGCCGTCGTCAATCAGCTCGGCGCAGTGGCGGCCAATGGCAAGGTCGGTCTCGCTTGGCTCTTCGTAGAATTTCTCAATGAGCGGCGAGTCGTCCTGAACAAAAATATTTATGCGGCTCATGTGAATCATTGCCTGACCGAAGGCGCGCGGTGCGTTTTTATTGACAACGGCAATCACGTATTCGGCCACTTCCATTGCTGCCAGGCAGGCATCGACCGATGCGCCGAGCGAAACATATCCGTGCTCGTCGGGCGGGCACACCTGAATCATTGCCACGTTGCAGGGCAGATAGCCTTCGCGGTAGAGCCGTGCGGCTTCGCCAAGGAATACGGGAATATAGTCGGCATACCCGGCCTGAACGTTCTTGCGGGTGTTGGCGCCAACAAAGAAACCATCGTGCTGGAACACGCCTTCAAACTCCGGAGCAGAGTAGGGCGCTTCGCCTTCGGTGTGAAAGTGATGGATATGAACGTTTTTCAACTCACCGGCTCGTCCGCGGTCGCACAATGCCTTAATCAACACCTGAGGTGCATTGCCAATGGCACTCAAATGAACATGGTCACCCGATTTGACGACCTTAACCGCTTCGGCGGCTGAAACGAAATTAATTTTTGTATTATTATACATTTTACGTGAATTATTATTCAAATATTTTGTGCGCAAATGTAGAGTTTATTTGTTAAGTCAAAATAGTTATTCGAAAAAAAGTTGACGATTGGCGATGACGGTATTATTTAATGTAAAATTATGATGTTTGTTAAGTCATTCTTGTTTCTATAATAAACATTTTGTACTTTTGAACTCGTATGGCAAATGCCTTAATTTGAATCATATATTTATTATTAACCACTAATAACTTTAATCAATGAGACTAAAGAGTATTTTTTTGACAATTGCTGCCACTGTGGCCATAATGTCGGCAGTGGCACAAACTGACGGATTCTCGTACCAGGCAGTGATACGAAACCCGAATGGCGACTTAGTTAAAACGCAAAAAGTTGGCTTGATTCTTACAATAGCCGACAGTGCTGGAACCAACGTCATGTATAAGGAAGTTCAAACCGCAACAACCAACGAGTTTGGCGTGCTGAGTGTGACTGTTGGTCGCGGTACACCGATGGATGGCACAAAACTTAAAAATGTCGATTGGACCAAGTCGGCATGGCTGCACATCTCAATTGATGTGAAAGGCGGCACCAACTACGCTGATTTTGGTGCGACAAAGATTCAAGCCGTACCAGTGGCTCTCTACGCAGCTCGTAGCGGCAGCAGTGCGCAGGCAGTTGGCACAGTCAACCCTAGCGGTTCTGATGACGCACTCTTTGAAGTGAAAGACAAAGACGGGAACGTGGTGTTTGCCGTATATCCCGACGGTGTGCGCGTCTATGTTGACGACGACAACAGCAAGGCAGCCCGCAGCGGATTCTTGGTAACTGGCCGCGTTGCGACCAAAGACGGCCAGCCGAAAGACTACTTTGCCGTAAACGGCGACGGTACACAGGTTTACGTTGACAACGATGACTCGAAGGCAGCCCGCAGCGGTTTCCTGGTAACAGGCCGCGTGGCAACCAAAGACGGTGCCAATAACGACTTCCTCTCAATCAAAGGCGATGAGGGTACAAAGGTGTTTGTCGACAACGACGATTCGAAGGCTGCACGTAGCGGTTTCTTGGTAACAGGCCGTGTGGCAACCAAGGGCGAGAACGCCGACTTCCTCTCAATCAAAGGTGACGAGGGTACGAAAGTGTTTGTTGATGATGACGCAACCAAGGCTGCCCGTAGCGGCTTCCTCATCACTGGCCGTGTTGCCACAAAAGAGGGCAACCAGAACAACTATTTCACTGTAAACGACGAAGGTACAAAAGTCTTTGTCGATGGAGAAGATAATGGCGACAAAGCTATCGGCGTCCATAAACGCAGCGGTTTCCTTATCACAGGCCGTGATGCTACTAAAGATGGAGAAAGCGTTGATTACTTGGCAGTCGATGGCAAGGGAACTCAAGTGTTTGTTGATGACGATGATGCCAAGGCGCGTCGCAGTGGATTCCGGGTAACAGGCCGTACAGCAACCAAAGAAGGTGAAACAGCCAATTTGCTTGCGATTGACGGTGATGGCACACAAGTGTTTGTTGATGACAAAGATGGCGGCGATAAAATCAAACGCCGCGGCTTCATCATCACCGGCCGCGATGCCACCAAGGGCGGCCAGCCAACCAACTATTTCACTGTGAACGACGAGGGAACCAAAGTGTTTGTCGACCCCAATGCTGACGGCAGCAAGATACGCCGCCGCGGCTTCCTTATTACTGGCCGCGACGCCACCAAGGAAGGCGAAAGCACCGATTTCCTTTCGGTTGACGGTAGTGGCACGCAGGTGTTTGTCGATGACAATGACGGTGACAAAATCAAACGCCGCGGCTTCCTCATCACCGGCCGCGATGCCACCAAGGGCGGCCAGCCAACCAACTATTTCACTGTGAACGACGAGGGAACCAAAGTGTTTGTCGATGACAATGACGGTGACAAAATCAAACGCAGCGGCTTCCTCATCACCGGCCGCGATGCCACCAAGGGCGGCCAACCAACCAACTATTTCACTGTGAACGACGAGGGAACCAAAGTGTTTGTTGATGACGAACTTGATAGCAGCGATAAAGCCCGCCGCAGCGGATTCGTGGTAACAGGCCGCACAGCAACAAAGGATGGAGAAACCACCGATTACATGAAAGTTGCTACCGACGGTACGCAAATAAAATTTGACAATGATGCTTCGAAAATCAAGCGTAGGGGTTTCCTCATTACCGGTCGCGATGCAACCAAAGGCAAAGAATCAGCATATATGACTGTCAATCCAGACAGTACTAAATTCTATGTTGATGATTTCAATATCGACTTGCGCAAAGATGCCATAACCGTTAACACCGAAAGCCGCATGAACTGGTATCCCGACAAGAATACCTTTATGGTCGGCGGTTCTAAAGACGCAGAAAATGTTGGCGAAGACGCATTTACTTTCGGAAAATTCGCACAGGCGAAAGGCGTCGCCAGCTATGCTTTTGGAGTTGGTGCCACAGCATCTGCTGACAGTGCTTTTGCAATTGGCGATTGGGCGACGTCCGCAGGAGTAGGTGCCGCCGCTCTGGGTTATAAAGCATTGGCCAGCAAAAAGAATTCTCTGGCTTTGGGTGCATTCTCTAATGTCAATGGCGATTACTCTACCGCTATGGGTTATCATGCAACGGCTACTGGTGGCAATTCTATGGCTTTAGGTTGCGGAACAACCGCCAGCGGCGAAGCATCGGTTGCTTTGGGCTACAATGCAACCAGCGGTCAGCATTCAACATCTCTTGGATGCAGCACAACCGCCAGCGGCGAAAACTCTGTTGCGCTGGGTTATAATGCAACTGCCATCGGACGCAATTCTATTGCTTTGGGTAATTATTCAACTGCATATTCTTTTGGCGAAGTGGCAATAGGCTCATTCAATACCAGCCGCGACCAGAATAATCCGGATTCGTGGTGGGAAAGTGACAATCTGTTTGTGATTGGCAACGGCCAGTCTGAAGATTCAAAAAGCGATGCTTTGATTGTCTCAAAGAACGGCAACATGACCGTCAATGGCAGCATTACCTATACTGGCTCTTGCAGCTCATCTGATATGCGCCTGAAAAAAGATGTTGAGTCACTTGACGGCGCTTTGGACAAGGTGCTGAAACTTCGTGGCGTGACATTCTACTGGAAGAACAAGGCAGAGATGGCTGCCGCCAAAGGCAAGGATGTGAAAAACATGAGCTATGGCTTCAGCGATGAAAAGCAGATTGGCGTCATTGCACAGGAAGTTGAAGAAGTTTTGCCGGAACTGGTTGTTACTGACAACGAAGGCTTCAAGGCAGTTAAATACGAAAACCTTACACCGGTGCTGATTGAAGCTGTGAAAGAGTTGAAAGCAGAGAAAGACGAACTGCAGAAAGAAGTGGAAGAGTTGAAGCGTATGGTTGAAGAACTGATGAAGAGATAGAAAATCGTTTCATAAGAAGGCAAAGGCCGGAATCCCGCTGTGGGTCCCGGCCTTTGTGTTTTAATTATCGGGGTGTGATTATTCGATTTTCGAACTGATTATTTCCCCGCTGTCAATTGTCAGGTAGAAAGTAAAGCAGTAATACGCACCCGTTGCATCTTCTTCATGCCGTATTGCAGTCAGTTTTGCATCGGGGTGCTGCGACAGATAATCATTTTTGTCTTCAATCGCCGATTCAGGCAAATTGGTGTTGATGTCGAGCGGATACCATGTTTTCACCCATGATAATTTGTTGTTGTCATCTTTATAAATGACCACGTGCTTAACAATTTTCTCGTGGCTGATGAACACAACCACATTCCTTCCGTCGTAAGTCGAGCCAAGGATTTTAGCTTCGGGATATTTGCTTTGCGCAAATTGAATAAAATCAGTGTGAACATAGGGAACAATCTTTACCGGGTCACAAAGCTGATAGTCGTTGTGCGATAGCAGAGTGCCGTCTTCGGCTATAATTATATTGTTGGCGTAGTTATTTATGTCACCCGTGCCGAAGTTGTATGTACCTACGAAAGCAAATTGGTATTGCTTCTGCTCAATGCCACTTTTTGCATCTTCGAAAAGGTGCTCAATAATTTGCGCTTTCGGTATTCCAAGTTTTGCAAATGTGTCATAGACTTTTCCCGGTATCAAATCTGAATCCGCTTCAAGAGTTATGTTTTTTCTGTTCGACAGCCACTTGCCATCTTTATAGTATGCCATGTTCGAAAGCCCGTCTTTGTCATAAAAGTCGATTTCGGCCATATTTAACGAATCACCAAACAAACAGAAGCCGTCGACTTTCGCATCAGGGTAGCGGGAGGAAAAGTCACCCTGAATATTTTCAGGAAGGTCTTTCAGATGTGAGTCGTCTGTATTGTCGTTGTTTTTATCGCAGGCGATAATCGTAGTCGCCATTAAGGCGCAGGAAAGAAATGCTTTTAGTGTTTTCATTGTTTTTTTTTATTAAATGTTAATTGTGCACCACAAATGTAGTCGAAAATGCCATTGGAAAGCATTTTTTTTGGTTTTATAAATGTATAAAAATCAGCATGTTGTGAAGATTGCGCGTAAAATGGAAGGCGGGTGAAAAAGAAAAGTCAACCATTTCTGATTGACTTTTTAGTAGCGGGGGCCCGACTCGAACGAGCGACCTCTGGGTTATGAGCCCAACGAGCTACCAACTGCTCTACCCCGCGATGTATAGGCAAAATCGTTACCCGATTTGCGACTGCAAAGATAGAGTTTATTTTTTAAACGACAAATTTTGTTTTGTGAAAAGTAAACTACACCAATCGGTCTGAATCACAACCGATTGGGGATACTGGCGAAATTTTTCGGCGCAAGACCGCGCTATTCCATCACATCATCAGGCGTGAGTTTCGGGAATTTTATCTTCGAATTCACAACGTATGAGTCGGGGTAAAGCTCGCGGATTTTGTGGTAGAAGGCGTTGGCTTCGCCGCGGCTGCGGAAATCGCCCACGCTGAGTTTGAAGTACGGCGTTTTGTATTCGGGATAAACCTGTGCGGGGTCGAAATCGGGGAAGTTTTTCAGAAACTGCTGGCTGGTGGTCTGCATTGTGGCGCGGGCGTTCTGTCCCGAGCCCGAGTAAATCTGAATGCGGTAGCCTTTTATGCCTTCGCGCTTGTTGGCATCGGCGTAAGCGCCAACCATTTGCGTGAGCTTGGCGTCTTGGTCGAGCGTAACCTTGCCGTAGCCGGGCTGCGCTTCGTTGAGCTGGTAGAAAAGGTCGCTACTTTGCGCACGGGCTGTGCCTGCGGCAATTACGGCAATCAGTATGGTGAAAAACAATCTTTTAGCCATTGCGTTTCAGTTTTTGCGCCACAAAGATATAAAAATGTGTAATGTGAAATGTTAAATGAGTAAAGTGTAATGAAGTCCAACGCACAAAACCATCCGCCGCACACACCAAAATTCTTTTACCTTTGCGCTAAAATCGTACGAAAAATGACAGACAAGAAAACTGCCACCCCGCTGTCCGATTTGGGCGAGTTCGGGCTGATTGAGCGGCTCACAAAACCGTTCGGCATCAAAAACAGCGCAACTGTGAAGGGCATCGGCGACGACGCCGCAATCATAAAATCGGAAGGCAACGACTTGGTTGTGACAAGCGATCTTCTGGCCGAGGGCATCCATTTCGACCTTGTTTACACGCCGCTCGCGCATTTGGGCTACAAAGCGGTAATGGTCAATCTCTCGGACGTTTACGCGATGGGCGCCACGCCAAAGCAGATTACCGTTTCGCTGGCCGTGTCGTCGAAATTCTCGGTTGAGGCGCTTGAGCAACTCTACGACGGCATCCGCCGCGCCTGCGAGCGCTATGATGTTGACCTTGTGGGCGGCGACACCACGAGTTCGATGACGGGAATGGTCATCAGCATAACGGCCATCGGGCAGGTGGAGCCGGGCAAAGCCTTCTGCCGCAACGGCGCCAAACCGGGCGATTTGGTTTGCGTGTCGGGCGATTTGGGTGCGGCCTACGCCGGACTGCAGATTCTGCGCCGCGAGAAGGACGTTTATATGATTGACCCCAACACTCAACCCGACCTGTCGAAATACGACTATGTGATTGAGCGGCAGTTAAAACCCGAAGCGCGCCGCGACGTGATTGCTGCCATCCGCAAAAACGGACTCACACCAACGGCAATGATTGACGTGAGCGACGGACTGTCGTCGGAACTGCTGCACATCTGCAAACAGTCGGGCACGGGCGTGAAAATCTACGAGAACAAACTGCCCGTTGACGCGCAAACCGAAGCCGTGGCCGCCGAAATGAATATGGACGCCACAATGCTGGCAATGAACGGCGGCGAGGACTACGAACTGCTCTTCACCATCCCCGCCGAGCAGGTTGAGATTGCGGGCAAAATGCAGGAAATATCCATCATCGGCCAAATCACCAACGAACCCGAAGTTTACACGCTCATCGGCCGCAACGCTGGCAGTGCGCGAATCTCGGCACAAGGGTGGAATGCGTATGGGAATGGCAAGGGGTGAGAGTTGAGAGTTAAGGGTTTAATGGCGAATTGGTAAATCGTTAATGGACTAAAGACTACAGACAACGGACAACAGATTCTCACACGGAAGTAGAGACGCGGTGCGCCACGTCTCTACAATAGACAGCGCAGTCGCACAATTCGTAATTCATAATTCGTAATTAAAATCTATATTTGCCAAAAAACAATTTTGAAATGTTTGAATTAGGACGAGTAGGAATAATTGGTGGTGGCAGTTGGGCGACCGCCATTGCAAAGATAATTGAGGAAAAACCGCAGCCGCTGAACTGGTATATGCACGACCCCGAGGCGGTGGAACATATGAAAAAGGTGGGCACTAACCCGCTCTATTTGAGTTCGGTAGAGTTCGATACCAAAAATCTGAACCTGACAACTGACGTGAACGAAGTGGTCCGCAACAGCGACACAATTCTGTTCGTGACGCCGTCGGCCTACCTGAAATCGGCGCTTTCGGGCCTGACCGAATCGCTCACCGAAAAGACGGTGGTCTCGGCCATCAAGGGCATCATTCCCGAAGATAATCTGCTGGTTGGCGACTATCTGCACAAGGTTCACCACGTGCCGTACAACAACATCGGCATCATCACGGGCCCGTGCCACGCTGAGGAAATCGCGCTCGAGCGCCTGTCGTACATCACCATCGCTTTCACTGAAGAGGAAAAGGCTATGGCTGTGGCCGATATGATGCGCAACCGCTACGTGCGCACCGTCATTTCCGACGATATTCTGGGCACCGAATACGCCGCTGTGCTGAAAAACATCTACGCGCTGGCGGCTGGCGTCTGCACCACTCTGGGCTATGGCGACAACTTTCTTGCAGTGCTCATTTCCAACGCAATACGCGAGATGAAACGCTTCACCGACAAGGTTTACCCAATCAACCGCGACATAAAAGACAGCGCCTACCTTGGCGACCTTCTGGTGACGGCTTACTCGCAGTTCAGCCGCAACCGCTATTTTGGCACAATGATTGGCAAGGGCTACTCGGTTGAATACATTAAAAATGAGATGAATATGGTGGCCGAAGGCTATTACGCGTCGAAGTGCATCCACGAAATCAACAAGAAGCACAACGTGGATATGCCAATTTCGGAAAGCCTGTACTCGATTCTTTACGAGGGTGCCGCACCACGCGTGACAATCAAGAATTTAACCGAAAAATTATCATAAAAAATGTCGAACTTAAAGGTCGATTATTCAAAAACGCTCGGTTTCATCAGCAAAGCCGACGTTCTGGCCTACAAAGATGCTGTTAAACAGAATATTACCGCACTTTACAAACAAACTGGCAAAGGCAACGATTTTCTGGGGTGGGTGAACCTGCCATCGTCGATTTCGGCTGCCGAGATTGCTGACATCAAGGCTACCGCGCAGAAAATGAAACAGTTGTGCGAGGTGGTTGTGGTCATCGGCATCGGCGGCTCGTATTTGGGCGCAAAAGCCGTCATCGACGCACTGTCGGACAGTTTCGCTCAACTCAAGCCGCACAACAATCCGCTGGTTGTTTTTGCGGGACAGAATATCGGTGAGGATTATCTAACTGAACTTCAAGGCGTTCTGAAGAATCGCAAATGGGGCATTGTGGTCATCTCGAAGTCGGGAACCACAACCGAGCCCGCCATCGCCTTCCGTATTCTGAAGGCCGACTGCGAGGCGCAATTCGGCAAGAAAGAGGCAGTTGACCGCATTGTGGCCATCACCGACGCCAAACGCGGCGCACTGCGCACCCTGGCCGACCAAGAGGGTTACAAGACATACGTCATTCCCGACAACGTGGGCGGCCGTTTCAGCGTTCTCACACCCGTGGGCCTGCTGCCGATTGCCATTGCTGGATTCGACATTGAGCAACTTGTGGGCGGTGCCGCCGAAATGGAAAAATCGACAGGCGCCGACATCGATTTTGAACAGAACCCGTCGGCAGTGTATGCCGCTGTGCGTAACGCGCTGTATAAGAAGGGTAAAGGCATTGAACTGACGGCCAACTACAACCCGAAACTGCACTTCTTTGCCGAGTGGTGGAAGCAACTCTACGGCGAGAGCGAAGGCAAGGAACAGAAGGGCATTTTCCCCGCAAGCGTCGATTTCACGTCGGATTTGCACAGTATGGGACAGTACATTCAGCAAGGTCAGCGCTGTCTGTTCGAGACGGTCATCTCGATTGAAAAGCCAAACACAAGCCTGCAAATTCCGTCGGACGCTGCAAACCTTGACGGACTTAACTTCCTGTCGGGCAAGCACATCGACGAGGTGAACAAAATGGCCGAACTGGGCACCATTCTGGCTCACGTGGACGGCGGCGTGCCAAACATCCGCATCTCGATTCCGAAACTCGACGAGTTCAATCTCGGTCAACTCATCTACTTCTACGAGTTGGCTTGCGGCATTTCGGGCTATATTCTCGATGTGAATCCGTTCGACCAACCCGGCGTTGAGGCTTACAAGAAAAATATGTTCGCCTTGCTCGACAAACCGGGCTACGAGGCTGAATCAAAGGCGATTAAAGAGAAATTGAAATAAGTTTGGTTGCTAAACAAACAAATAATTATGAAGGACAAGATTGTCATAATTCCGACGTACAACGAAAAAGAGAACATTGAGGCCATTTTACGCAAGGTGATATCGCTCGAGGGCGGGTTTAATGTGCTTGTTGTTGAAGACAATAGCCCCGACGGGACGGCCGATATTGTTAAGCGGCTAATGCAAGAGTTTCCCGACCGAATCTTCATTAAGGAACGAAAGGGCAAGCTGGGCCTGGGAACGGCTTATATTGAAGGTTTCAAGTGGTCGATTGCTGAAGGCTACGAGTACATTTTCGAAATGGACGCCGATTTCTCGCACAATCCCGACGACCTTCTGAACCTTTACAACGCCTGCGCGAACGGTGCCGATGTGGCCATCGGGTCGCGGTACATTTCGGGCATCAACGTTGTGAATTGGCCGATGGGCCGCGTGCTGATGTCGTATTACGCATCGGCTTATGTGCGGCTGGTTACCCGGATGAAGGTGCGCGACACCACAGCCGGATTTGTCTGCTATCGCCGCGAAGTGTTGGAAACCATTGAATTAGACAAAATCAAATTCAAAGGCTACGCATTCCAAATTGAGATGAAATTCACGGCCTGGAAGTTCGGTTTCAATGTTGTCGAGGTGCCTATCATCTTCACCGACAGGAAAGAAGGCCAATCGAAAATGAGCGGCGGAATCTTCAGTGAGGCTGTTTTCGGCGTTATCCGGATGAAATGGCGCAGCCTGTTCCGCAGTTACAAACGCAAAGCCGCATAGGCGATGAAAACGCTCATCAAGAATGCCACAATTGTTGATGATGGCCGAAAATTCAGCGGTCATATTCTGATTAACAACGATTTGATTGAGTCGGTGACGGAAACAATGCCCGCAACCGATGGTTCTGAAAACATTATTGACGCTGAAAATCACCTGGTTATGCCCGGTGTGATTGACGAGCACGTACATTTCCGTGAGCCGGGACTGACGCACAAGGCAGATTTTGAGTCGGAATCGCGAGCGGCTGTGGCTGGGGGCGTAACATCGTTTATGGATATGCCTAATGTGAATCCGCAAACAACCACCAACCAACTGCTTGATGAGCGCGCCACACTGGCTGCCGAAAAATCGGTGGCAAACTACGCTTTCTATCTGGGCGCCACCAATAATAATATAGACGAAATCCGCAAGGCCGACACGAGCAAGGTGTGCGGAATCAAACTTTTTATGGGTTCGTCGACGGGCAATATGCTTGTCAACCAAACTGATATGCTTGAGCATGTTTTTGCCGAATCGCCCTGCATAATTGTGGCGCACTGCGAGGACGAGCAGATTATCCGATCCAATATCGAACGGTATAAAGCGCTGCCCGCCAACGAAGTGGATGCAACGTGCCACCCGAAAATCCGCACCGCCGAGGCGTGCCTGAAATCGACCGAGCGTGCTGTGGCGCTTGCCACAAAATACGGTGCACGGTTGCATGTGGCACACCTTTCAACGGCTGCCGAACTTTCGCTTTTTGAAGCCAAACCGTTGAACGAAAAGAAAATAACCGCCGAGACCTGTCCACACTATCTGTTCTTTGACGAAGCGGGCTATCAAACACTCGGCTATCGCATAAAGTGCAATCCGTCAATCAAATCGGCTGCTGACCGCGAGGCGCTGACCGCCGCGTTCACATCGGGCAAGATTGACACCATCGGCACCGACCACGCACCGCACTTGCCCGCTGAAAAGTTCGGCGACAGTTACTTCACTTCGGCTTCGGGAATGCCGTCGATACAGCACTCGCTGCTTGTAATGCTCGACTTGTGCAAGGCAGGAAAAATCAGCATTGAGAATGTTGTGCGGAAAATGTGCAACGCACCCGCCGACCTTTTCAAAATCGACCGCCGCGGTTATCTCCGTAAAGGTTATAAAGCTGATATTGTGATTATTGACACCGATAAGCCGCAAACCGTCACATCGGCAAACACACTCTACAAATGCGGTTGGTCGCCATTCGAAGGCCACACTTTCGGCTCGACCGTTACCCATACTTTTGTAAACGGCAATCTGGTTTACTGCAACGGCAAGTTTGTTTCTGACCGAAAAGGCGAGGCGCTGAAGTTTGATAGGCTATGAGTTGGATTAGGGATTTTCGTAATAGTAAAGAGTCAATAATTTGGATTCTCATTTGTATGGGGTTATTGTTTGTAACAATAATATTAGCCGCAAGCCTTTCTTGACACAACTTGTCATTATGCATTATTCGTACCGGTCCTTTTTGCTGCCGGCATACACACTGTATTTGCGGAACGAGCATTCGAGCGCACCATTGTAAAGTTTGATTTTCTTTTCGGGGCGCAGGCCGATGAAATTCATCAGTTCGGTATTGCTGCCGATAATCCACACTTCGTAGCCGGTGAATTCACTTTTCAGTTTGTCGCCAATCTTCTGGTAGAAGATGCGCAAATCGTTGGGTTGCAAGCGTTCACCGTAAGGCGGATTGGTTATGATGGTTCCTGTTGCTGTGGCGGGGCGCAGGTCGAAGAAATTCTTCAACTGCACATTGATTTTCTTGCTTAGGAATGCCGCCTTAATGTTCATCTCGGCCGCCTTCACAGCACCTGGATTCAAATCGCTGCCGGCAATGGTGTATTTGAATTCCGGCACTTCGGGCGTTTCTTCGGCAATGTCAGAAAGAAGGTCGGCATCAAAATCGGACCACTTCTCAAAGGCGAATTGGCTGCGGAAGGTGCCGGGGGCAATGCCGTAGGCAATCATGGCTGCTTCGATGAGCAGTGTGCCCGAGCCGCACATTGGGTCGTAAAAGTCTGATTTTGCGTTCCACCCCGAGAGCATAATCATTCCGGCAGCCAACACTTCGTTGATGGGCGCCTTGACGCTTGCCTGGCGGTAGCCGCGCTTGTAGAGAGGATTGCCCGAACTGTTGAGCAGCACCGTAACGTGTGTTTGGGCAATGTGAATCTCAATCCGAAGGTCCGGATTTTCGGTATCCACATTGGGGCGCTTGCCCGTGCGGCGGCGGAACTGGTCGACAATGGCGTCCTTGGCCTTCAAAGCGGCATACTGCGAGTGGGTGAAAATGGTGGAATTGGTGGTGGCCGTAATGGCAAGTGTCTCATTCACACCCATATACTCATCCCAATTGATGCGGCCAATCTCTTTATAATAGGAGTCTTCATTTTTTGCTTCAAAATCGGCTATCGGCTTCAGCACGCACAAAGCGGTGCGCAGACAGTAATTGGCGCGGTACATCAGGGCCTTGTCACCTTCGAACGATACGGCGCGAATCAGTTTTTTGATGTTTGTTGCGCCAAGTGCGGTCAGTTCACCGGCCAGCACATCTTCAAGTCCGGCGAAGGTCTTTGCCACCATACTGAAGGTTTTTCCGTTGGTTTCCAATTTGTTGCCCATTGTTCCGATTTTAGTTTTGAAATGCATTTGTTTGAATGGCAAAGCAACAAAAGCCGCCGCATTTATGCAACAATTAAAAAATGCGGATTTCATTCTTTGTCGGCTGGAATATGCATTTCTTGTCAGAGACAAACAATAATTCAACCTGTTTCGTAGCTATATTTTATGTCTGAAAACATTTATTTTACTGATGGTAATCATATCGTTTGATGGTGTTTCCGTTATTATACTTTTATTTTAAATTCGAAGCTGACAACGTTTGCGGTTATTTTAAATAATTATTGTTCAGTGCTATATGATTGGTAAAAACTTGAAAAAAGCCTTAAAATTTTAGACTAATTTTTCAGATTACAAAGTGCTTTAATAGGTTAATTTTAAATTTGCGATAGTACAAGGGGAAAACATCTGATTGCAAGTGAAAAGAAAAGCACCAACATCGTTTTTGAGTTTCTCGGGCAGCGTGCACTGCCTTGCAGTATCACCCAATATTATTACTAACATTGTATATATCAGTAATATAAATCGGACATGCATTGCCGAGTGCAATATTTGTACCGCATTTTCTGATATACGGATTCCTGCTGAGGGCGGCGAGATGGTTTTAGGCCGATATGCCGAGGGGGACAAAATCGGTGATGTGGAATTGGGGGCAAGTTGATGCCGACAAGAAAACTGACAATCTAAAATAATGATGGATGTCAGTTTTTTTAATGTTGGTTTTCAAACGGGTATGATGTCTTTTCGGGAGCAATGTTTCGTACAAGAAAATTGGTGTTAAAGAGATATTTTTTGAGAAGAAGCAACTTTAATTTGAAATATTTATGAAGAGAAGCGCATTGATTATTTTGGGACTTATCGCCTTGAGCATCACTGCAAAAGCACAAGACGAGAAGTTTAAGGCACTTTTCATGTACAACTTTACGAAGTACATTGAGTGGCCGCAGAACAAGCAGTCGGGCGATTTTGTGATTGGCGTAATCGGTAACCCGGCCATTGTGGGTGAGTTGAACGCCATCGCACAACGCAAAACCGTTGGCTCACAGGCAATCAAAATCAGCATGCTGAAGAATTTGACTATATGTGATTATGATTACATATAAGTGATGGTTCGGAAAAAATGCATTTTTATATTTGTGAACTTTAATTTTTAAAACTATTGATATGAAGAAAAGCGCATTAGTTATTTTGGGACTTTTCGCTTTGTGCCTTACTTCTAGGGCGCAGGACGAGAAGTTCAAGGCACTTTTCATGTACAACTTTACAAAGTACATTGAGTGGCCACAAAGCAAGCAGTCAGGTGATTTTGTGATTGGCGTAATCGGCAATCCGGCCATTGTGGGCGAATTGAACGCCATCGCACAGCGCAAAACCGTTGGCTCGCAGGCAATCAAAATCAAGGAGATTAGCGCAAGCGACGAGGTCACTAAAATGCACATTGTGTATGTGGCCGAGAACAAGTCGGACGACGCTGCAGCCATTGCCGGCAAAGTGAAAGGCAAGGGCGTGGTGCTCATCACCGACAAACCAGGATTGGCACAATCGACTTCGGGTATCAACTACATCAAAAAAGACGGCAAGCAGAGTTTTGAAGTCAATCAAAACCACTTGAACGATTTTGGCGTCAAGGTGTCGTCGCAGCTGCTTTCGCTGGGTGTGGCAGTAAACTAACTGTTTGAGTAAGAAATTAATAAAAATAACGAAAAATGAAAAAACTGATATTCTGCGCCACACTGCTCTTGGCAATGACCTGCCAGTTGTTTGCGCAAACCAAAGACGTGTCGTCGATGACCAAGGACGACATTATGAAACTTTCGTACGACGAGCTGCTTGAGATGCCGTTTGAAGACGTGCTTCATTTGGCAGATGTGATGGGTGTTTCAATGGACGAACTGTTCGCCATGATTATGAACAAATCGGTGTCATCGGCATCGAAGAAGGCTGAGGATTCATTCAAATCACCGCTGTCATCAACGGTTATCACCAAAGCTGAGATTCGCTCTTACGGCATCACTACAATCGAGGAAGCACTGCGTCTGATTCCGGGCTTGATTGTTCAGGAGAAAACCAACGGTATGTACGATGTGCACATCCGTGGCTTGAACAACATTCCTGACAACCAGATGATGCTCTATACCGAGAACGCCAACACCTTGTTGATGATTGACGGCCGCATTGCTCACAACTACGCAACAGGCGATGTCAACTTCGACATTCTGCCAATCGGCATCGAAGATATTGAGCGTATTGAGGTTGTGCGCGGTGCCAATGCCGCACTCTACGGCCCCAACGCCATGATGGGTGTTATCAACATCATCACCGAGAAGCCGGGTGAGAACTCGAAGGAGCTGCAAGGCAACCTGACAATGGGTACTCATGAAAACTACTATGGTGATGTGGCCTTCCGCAAGAACATCAACAAGAAGTTGAGTGTGGGCGTTACAGCCAACTTGCAATACCGCCGCCGCAACGCCAACGACCTTTATGTTTACCCGACACAAGGTCTTTTCTATTCGAATATGAATGAACTGGAACGTGCATTAATAGCGCAGCAAGAAGGCAGTATGACCCAAGCCCAGATGGGACGTTTCGTAAAAGGATATGTTTATCTGGATGAGAACGGAAATGAAACTACAGACCCGACACAAGTCAGACAAATAGGTTACGATCCGTCAGTAATAAAACTCGTTGATGCTTCGCAGGGCGGATACTACAAGATGACCGACCTTGAGAACCTGAAACAAGTGTTCACCTTTGGTGCTATTGCCAGCGAGGTTCCCGATGAGTTGAAAGCACAGATTCTTCAAATACAAATGATGAAGGCTCAGAAAGACCCTGAAGGATTTAAAGCGGATTATGGTACCGATCAGGCATCGGAAGCCACTGTGGCAGCATTCCTCAAGGATTTGGCAGAAGGTATGCCTTATGCCTTATACGATTGCATGGAGAGGGAACTTCAGGTCAGCAATATGTATGACGACCCGGGTTTGTCACGCAAATCGTACGGCTTCAACTCTTACCTGTCGTATCGTCCGGCTGACGACATCACCTTCGATCTTTCAGTTGGCTATCAGCAGTCGCGCGCTGCAACCAATCCTGTTGGTGAATTGCCAGTTTCAATCTCAGAGCGTGTGTTTAAAACAGGGTACGCCAACTTGAATGCCTATGTTAAGGGCTTGAGCTTGAATGTCAACTATATGGGTGGTCCGCAGGACTACATGAAAGGTGCTCCGGGCTTCAAGATTTATGCACACAATTTCCAGGCTAGTGCCGAGTATGACCTTAAGCTAGGCGACATGCTGAATGTGGTGCCGGGTGTATCGTACAACTATGTAAACTTTGTTGATGATATTCCTGATTTCACAAATCAATACAATACTTGGGATTTAAAAGAAATCACTGATTTCACATGGACGTATCACGACCATAATTACAAATCGCCAAATCCGGTGCACCTGACTGGCTATTTCGATGGTAACAAGGCTGAGTTGAGCGACTTTGCACCGAGTCTTCGTGCTGATTTCCATGTTGGTAATTTCCGTATGATTGGTGCCGCTCGTTTCGACAAGACCAACATCCCTGACAAGTGGAACCCGTCGTACCAGGTTGGTGCCAACTACCTGATTAACGACAACAACCTTGTCCGCGCGTCGTTCAGTACAGCTATGCGTTCGGCCAACTTCGTTAACTCGAACACCAAATACACATGGCACCGCGACGGTATGATGCCGCCTGACAGCATCTATTTCGACGCCGACAAGAATGCACCGCTGGCAAAAACTCAGAACGTTGAGTTCGGTTACCGCTGGCGTCCGACAGAGAAAATCCTTGTCGATGCCGAGCTGTACTACTCACAGAGCGAGGACTTTGGCGCACTCAAGGCCAACCGTTCATCGGTTATCATGCCTACAGGTCAAATTGACATACCTGGTGTGCAGAAAGGTGTCGGCATCCTTGGTTTCATGACCGACACGTCTAATCTGGGTGGTTTGAACGGTCTTAAGGATGGTAATCTGGATATGACGGTGCTTACCAAATTCATGGGTATGTCTGGTGTTGTATCGTCAATCAAGTACAGTGAGCTGCCTTATAAGGTTAAGCAGATGGGCTTTGGCGTGAATGTTGACTGGATTATTTCGAAGAAGTTGATTGCCAAGGTAAACGCTAACATTCAGAAGACCACCATCGACAACTACTATGTCTACAATCAGAACTCTGAAGTTCTTGGCCAGTTGGGACAGATTTTCGGTATGATTACCCGCGTTCCCGATTTGACTTATGATATTCAGTACGATGCAATTATGAATCTTATCGAAAGAGGAGTATTTACTGATGAAGACCAGAACACATTCCTGACTGATCCTGAAAAGTTCATGGCTTACCTTATGGAATATCAGGGTAATCTGCAGCGTGCCGTAACCGACATTGACAATGTTGAAGCTCTGCAAACCGAATATGCCGCACTTGATGATGCCGGCAAGGCAGATATGAAAGCAAGACTTCGCGCTAGCGATGATCCGCAGGAATATGCTTCGTACTACATGCTCGAATACGGCACCTACAGCCAGAATGGCCTATTCTACTTCGGTAACTCGAAACCATACGAAGCTAAGCTTGAGAATGGTCACGTTCACAAGGCAACACCATCGTTCTACGGTATGATTGGTCTTATCTACAAGCCGACACCGAAGTTCGATATCACCGCCTATGGCAACTACATTGGCAAGCGTACCTACGCTACCAAGTATAGTACAGAGAAACTTGACGACCGCTTCACCGTTAGCCTGAAGATGGGTTACAAACCTGCTGATGGCATTGAGGTTTACTTGAACGCACACAACCTACTCAATACTGAGCAGCGTGAGTTCCCCTACGGTGACAAGATTGGTGGAATCTACTCTGTAGGTGTAAGCTTCGGATTCTAAGAGAGATTAGAGATTAGTATTTATTAGTTTGGGGAGAGCCACCTGAAGCAATTCGGGTGGCTCTTTTTGTTGTGTTATACTGCTGTCGACATGCATGCAGGATTATTATGAATAAATGCGTCAGAAAGGCGTTGCTTTTTGCATGGCCTACAGTATAGTTGTAACACAAATGCGGGATTTCGTTGCAATTCAGCACTTAGGGAAAGAGTATTTAGCATAAGCCCATTCATTCAGTTTGGCTTTCATGTTGGGCCATTACCTGCTTACTATCTTAAAGAGAATAAAGCGCAATGGGCATGTGGCACTGTTGTGAATCATAACAAAAAAGGCTGCTCCACACGGAGCAGCCTTTTTTTATCGCATTGGTATGCCGCTTATTGCAGCACAACCTTTTCTGTTGTATGGCCAACGCTGACCATGTAGATTCCTGCTGCATGCAGTGTAATCTCGGTGCGAGTGCTGTTGGCTTGTGCTTTGGCAACCACGCGGCCGTTCACGTCAACCACGATGATTTCGTCGCCGTTAGGCTCGGCAACTTCAACAATAACGGTCTGGCCAATGGCGTAGATGGCAACTGCGGCTTCGTTTTCGGCAATTGCAGTCTGCAGTTGCGGAATAACACCTTCAGTGCGGCTTAACTCAGCGTGGCATACGGTGCAGTAAACCACAGTGTCGCACTTGCCGGCTGCGGTCTCAGTTGCGGCAACCTTAACTTCGATTGTCGGTTCGCCAGGCACGTGACCAGTGGCGGCAACAACATTCGTTTTCTCTTCGTGCTTGCATACGCTGCAGACAAGCAAAGTGCAGCCTTCTTCGGTGCAGGTTGGAGCCACAACGCTTGGTGTATAGACGTGGAATGCCGGTATTTTCTTCGATTCGTTCACTTTTTTGGTGTTGCCGGCTCGGTCGGCGATAGTGGCGTTGATGCTCACATCAATATCCTTGCAGCTCTCCAACCCGATTACAGCTGAATAAGTCTGGTTGTCTTTGGTGTTGAACGATTTGAGCGATGCACCGCCTTCGAAACGGAAGCTCTTTTCGTTGAAGCCGCTGACAGGCTCGTTGAATTTTACTTTCACTTCGAGTTGCATATCGGCAATGTTCAGATTGAAGGCCGTGTCGGTCAACACTGGAGCCTTGTTGTCAAGAGCTATCGCGTATGCGCTGGCAAATGTACCAACCTTTGGCAGAACAATTGAATTGATGCTTGAAGTTGGGTCGTTGAGCTCCAACAGATAGCGACCGTTGCGGTAGATAGTGTCTTCTTTATAATCGAGAGCGGCCACGTTGTCGTTTTTCTCAACTCCGTAGCGGAAGGTGAGAGCGTAATTATCGGTGCTGTTCTCATCGTAGTAGAGTTTTGCAAATTTGCCAGTGTTCAACAGCATCAGCATTGTGTCGTTGGCACCGCCGTTGAGCAAAATCGGCATATCGAACACCACATTGATGTTGATGGTGTCGCCTACGCGGTAGAATCCGTTTGGCTCAACCGGGCTCACTGCAATAACGCGCGTTAAGGTTGCTGTGGCTTCAAGTGCGATGGTATCAGGCTTCTCAGTGCCGTGTGCAATGTACAGTGTGTCGCGGTAGAGTTTTGCTTCATCGCCAGTGAATTTAAGTTTCACGGTGATAGAGTCTCCAGGAGCTTCGCTGCCTATTACATCGTAAATTTGGAATTTTGGACTAGATTCTTTGTATGAATAGCCGGAGATGCCAAGTGGCACTGTTCCACGGTTGCGCAAGGTGACTGAAGCGTAACTTGTTGCTCCGATGTGAACCGGTTCAAACACGGCTTTCGTCTTATTTAAATCATAAGCGTAAGAATCATTAATAGTAACGTTTACTTGAATCTTAACGTTTGCAGCATCGTTGGTGTTATACTCGCGATAGAACGTATAACTACCTGAACTAAGCCCTTTGATAGGGATAACAATGTCGATGTTAGTCTGGGCGCCGGCAGCAACTGTTATTTCCGGACGCTCGGTAACATTGAATTTTACGGTTGTCCTATTTGATGTGGATGCCACGTGTGTCTCATTGAGCAGTTGGATTCCGTCATCGGTTTCTATAGCAAGGTAACCGCCGTTCCAACCATAAACATAATAATCACTGCAGTCCATGACCAATCGGTATTCTCCAGCAGGCAATGATATATTATTCACATAGATGGATTGCCCGGCTGCGGTATAAGTATCCGAACTAACCGATTTAACTGTTGTCCAACTGCCTGTTTCGGTTTTCCGATCCAAACTCCAATATATTTTGTTGGCATTCGAGCCTGTACCTGCGTTGCCATACAAAAATGCTTTGGTGGCATCAGTGAGAATCAGTGTGCCTTGTCCGTTGTTTCCAATAGTTGCGGTGGCAGTAACGGTCTCGGCGCCAGGTTCGGCTGTTACGTTTATGGTTTCGCCATCGAACACTAAAGCCGGTGCAGCCAGACACTTGCCTTTGAGTGTGATCTCGAAGGTGTCTTTAACTTCTTCGCTCAGAACATAGTAGTAGGTTGCGACCTTGAGGGTGGCGGTGTAGTCACCAGGTTCGCCTGTTGGTTCAAACCATAAATCACCACCAGCCTCGGGGTAATACTCAAACGGAGTTCCTGTTTCAACAATCCAAACATTTTTATATCCGCTGATATCACCACAGCCAATGTTCTCATATCTCAAATAGGCTGATTCATATAGACCTTGGGTAACTTCGCCAAAATCGATTGTCTCAGGGAACACAAGGCTTGGTGCACGCACAACTCTGACCTTACCATACATTGTAAGTTCTGTGTTGTTGGCATCGTTGGTTAAAAGATAATAGTAAAATGTCTGATCACTGGTAACTGATGTTGGATCGGGGTAAACGCTCATCTGTAGCTCTTTCGACGCGCCTGCGGCAATGCTGTGAGTTGCAATGTCGGCGGCGTTCAGAGTGAAATAGTAATTGCCGTCATTATCATCGGCGAGATTTATTGTTAGCAGTGTTTTGCCATTGCTGATAACACTTATTGTACCGTCACATCTGTAGTTGGAAATTTTGATTCTGTAATCGCCTTCAATTGACGTATAAAATCTGTTTATGTCAAAAGACGAACAATAATAGGTGTTACCAATAGAATGCCCATCAGCATCATAAAGGTAGCAATAGCAAGTTCCTGTAGTGCCGGCTTGATAGCGGATTTCCATCGGCTCGCTGACTTTAAGAGTGCCTGTACCAGAGTTCTTAATGCTGTTTTTTATTGTTACAGCACCACTATGGCTGCACGGTATAGTGTCTTTAATCTCACTATCATACTGACCGTATAACAGTTCGGCTACCGGTAAGCCAATGTTGACGGATTTCAATTGAATTTGGGCGGTTCCGGCAGTTGTTACAACATTCATAACATCAGTTACTTCGGTGTTAATAGCACCGTAGGGGCGAGCAGCGAGAGTGAATTCAACCGTCTGATTTGGTTCTATTACTTTGTCGAAAGAGAGATTGCTGCTCAGTATTTCGTTTTCAGAATCCCAAAACATCATATTGTTATTTTCACCGCCAGTAAGCTGAAGAGCGGTAACAGTAAGCGGTGCGCAACCGCTATTGGTAACAGGTATCACAACGCTGTTTGTCTGGTCTGGATAAAGATCACCTAAGTTGATTGCATCTGCAACGGCCAGTTCGGGTTGTCCGCTGCCTGTGGTGGTGAGTGTTATGGCTTCGAGCGATTCTTCAAAGCCTTCAATAAACACATATAGATTGGTTGTGCCTGATGGGTCGAGTTTGTCAGGCGTAATATCGAACCCTGTAATGCTTGAGTTGGCTGCAATGGTTGTAGACCATGGATTTATAGTAAATGATACCTGTGCTTGGCTTCCTGTAACTGTTGCTCCAGACAAATTCACATTTCCTGTAATGTCAATATATCCAGTGCCATCATCCCAACCATCTCCATAACTGTCATACATATATAGGGTGTATGAGCCTTCCGGAAGCACAAATGATTCTGTATATACAGTATTTCTTGAATATGTTTTACTTTCTTTAACAACACTACCATCGGCATTGTATAATTTCCAAGACATTTCTGACGCCCAATAACTTGCGTGTATGGTAAAAATGGTATGTGTCTCTTTTGAAATAATCATTGGCACGTTGTTGCCGTTAGTGATTTGATCAGTCACGGTAAGTGGTCCGCAGTTGGTGATTGTTGCGCTTGGGTTGTTGTCGGCAATTGTGTAGTTCAAGGCTTTGGAAGTGCCTGTAAGTTCAACTTCAAAGGCTGTGCCGTTGGCACGTACCTTGAGTATATCAGTAAACTCACCAACTGAAGTGGGATTGAAACTAACTATGCAGCCAATGGAATCATTATTATAAAGTACACCCGTACCAGCGCCTGGTATCACAATTCCTTTTTTAGTGAAAACTGTGCCCGATGTCAATATGGGTTCGTAGTTCATAATAATCTGTTTGCAACCGGTGTTTTTGAACCATACGGTGTCAGTACATGAGAAATCTTTAAATGTTGTAAAAGTGGTGTGGCTTGTTACATATTCTGCTTCAACGTCAAGATTGGAGATGAGTGTGCGTTTGAAATAAGTAATGTCTTCATCCGGGTTGTAGGCTTCAATTTGAGTACTGCTTGAACCATGTGATGCGTCGGCAGTGATGTTAATGGTGGTTTGTTCGCCTGGTTGCAGGTCGATGTATGTGTGCGAAGCAGTGAAGCCAGCGCTAAACAGGCAAATCTTGCTGTCGGCATAAAAACTCATATCCATGGTCGAAAAATTTACCGAAAGCACATAGACATTGCCGTTGTTGTCGAAGCCAGCCACAATATTCATATTAGTAGACAACTTCATTGGTAATCTGGCAGAGTTTACAAACTTGCCATGTGAAAGGTTATAGGCGTATAAGTTTTCACTACCTACGAACCAAAGTGTTTGTGTTTTGGGGTCGAAAGTGCACATCTCGCCAACACCATCTTGTGGCAGAGTGCCGTAATCAGCAGTTTTCTGGCCTTTGGTGTCGATGGCTATAACGCGAACTTCATTATTGGCTTCATCGAATACAATAGCCAGCAATTCAGTGCCAGAATATACAATCAACTGACCATCGTATCCAGTTTCAAAACTGGCGCCGGTTGGATTCAGATTGGCATCGTAAGCAACAATTTTGCCACTCTCGGTTGAAGCCCATAGTGTTTTGCCGTCGTAAGCAATGCTGTATACAGACTCATTGGGTTTAATACTTTTCTCTTCTTCCCATGTGCTGGCATTGAGTTTTATAATCGCATTGTTCATTAAATTCATTGCATAAACGTAATTCTCTGCAAAGGCAAGGTTTAAATAGGGCATTTCTGCAACCTTGTTGCCTAATTCAATTTTGGCATTCTGTGAAGCGATAATGCCACTAATAGGTTCGTCGGTGTTGTTTTTAATAACCAACGGGCGTGTTTGCGTTTGGTCGCATGCCGAAAGTTTAAATTCAATTGGGCCGTCGCCAATAGGCGTAGCGCTCAATAGATAATCGCTCTGTGCCAATGCGGTGCCTGCGCTACCCACGACAAACAGCGATGCCAAAATCAGTAAGGATTTTCTCATCTTTTGTAAAATTAAATTAGTTAAACATAATTATTGATATCAAGTTATATATTACATTCTTTACAAATGCTTTACATTCTTTTTGTCTTTGACGAAAAATATTTCAAAAAACCGATTTTCTATTCAAAAAAACAATAGCCAATTAACAAACGGCAGGTTTGACTTAACGAACGGTATTTGAAAAATGAAAATCGTGCAAAAACGGTCGATTTTTGATTTTCGTTGTAAATGTAGTTTTTTTGGAAAAACAAGTTTATGTTTGGCTCAAAAAAAGTGCTCAATGACCCTTTATTTAGGACAACAAAAATCTGATATACTAATTTCTAAATTCCAAATATCCATATCTTTGCCACGTTTTGTTGCCGCATGCGGTTCCGCATCCGGCATTAAAAGGGAATCCGGTGCAAACCCGGAGCAGTCCCGCTGCTGTAAATCTCGCTGATGGGCGGTTCAAACACTCACTGCCACTGTCTGCAAGGACGGGAAGGCGAACCGATCTGAGATGAGCCAGAAGACCTGCAAAACGTTTCGCCGAAAGGCCTCGAGGAAGGAACCATCGGCAAGTGTATTTAGTTTTTTATGAGGTTTTTAACTCAATGTTTCGCAGTTGTGGCGATTGCCTTGCTGTGGGCAGGTTCATTGTTTGCGCAAAACGACAGCACCATCCATCGTGATGTTGAGGCCGTCGATATTGAGGCTCAGCAGAACCGCCGCACCGCAATGCCCGTGCAGACGATGTCGGCGGTTGAGATTCAGCGCGTTGGCGCGCAGAATGTGGCTGATGTTGTGCGGCATTTCGGCGGCACCACGGTCAAGGACTATGGCGGTGTTGGAGGCTTGAAAACCGTGTCGGTGCGCGGAATGGGCGCGGCGCACACGGCCGTAAGTTACGACGGCATGGTGGTGAGCGACTGTCAGGCAGGGCCAATTGACGTTGGGCGGTTCAACATCGACAACGTTGAAACCGTGATGCTTGCCGTCGGTCAGACTGACGACTTGTTGCAACCCGCACGCGCATTTGCTTCAGCAGCAATACTTTCCATTGTCGGCAAGCGGTTTGGATTCGACGAGCGGAAAACACGAATCGATGTTGGCGCAAAGTGCGGCTCGTTTGGTGCGGCCGATGCGCGGATTGCCGTGGCGCACAAACTGACGGACCGGACTGCAGTGTCGGCAAACGCCGATTTTATGCGGGCCGATGGCGAATATCGCTTTACAATTCCCAACCGCGAGCACCCCATCCGCGAGCGGCGCATCAATTCCGATATCCGTTCTGCTTTTGCCGAACTCAACCTGACAACCGACGACAGCAGCCGCTTCCGCAACCACTTGAAAGCCTATGGTTTCTACTCTGAACGCGGCCTGCCGGGTGCTGTCATCTTCTACAACCCCACAGCCAACGAACGGCTTTGGGACAAAAACTTTTTTGTTCAAGACGATGGACGGTGGCGTTTGCGCGATAATCTAATCGTCAGATTACAAGCAAAATACAACTATTCGTGGAACCGGTACGAAGACCGCAACGTAATGTACCCCAATGGTTTGCGCACCGATTTGAACACACAGCACGAAGGCTATTTGTCGGTTGCGGGAATGTACAGTTTGCGCTTTCTGTCGTTCTCGCTCGCCGGCGACGCCGCTTATAACACTTTGAAAAGCAATATGATGGGTAATCCGCAACCGCGGCGCCTTACGTTGCTTTCAGTGGCAAACGCCCGGTTTTCGGCACCGCATGTGACCGCTACGGCAACACTTGTAGCAACTCATATAACTGAAAATGTGGAATTTGGTTCGCATCCCGATGACATCAACCGACTCTCGCCAGCATTCAGTTTCAAACTTTTCAATCGCTTTGCGGTTTTCCGCGCCATACTGAAGGAAACGTTCCGTGTGCCCACGTTCAACGAGTTGTATTACACCACGTTAGGCACAACAGGATTGAAGCCAGAAATTGCCCGCGAAGTGAACGTTGGCTGCAATTTAGGTACCGATGACTTTTTCGTGTCGGCTGATTTCTATGCCAACCGCATTGAGAATAAGATAGTTGCCATCCCAACGCTCTACGTTTGGAAGATGGCCAACTATGGCGAAGTTGAGATTCTGGGTGCCGACATTGCCGTTAACAAAGACGCGCAAATTGGTGATTTTCAGTTGATAGCCACAGCAAATTATTCTTACCAGCGCGCGCTCGACGTAACCGACAAAAACTCGAAACTCTACAAATCGCAGATTCCGTACACGCCGCGTCATTCGGGCAACGTGTCGGCATCGCTGATATACAACAAGATAACACTGTCGTTGTCATCTTTTATTTCGAGCAAGCGCTACTTTTTGGAATACAACATCAAAGACAACGAGATTGAACCATACGCAGAGTTATCTACCACATTATCAAGAAGTTTCCGCATAGGACAAAACACGCTTTCGGCCCGTTTATCGTGTATCAATCTGACCGACAAGCAGTACTGCGTGGTTCAGTACTATCCGATGCCCGGGCGGAATTACCAGTTGCAAGTGAATTTTACTTTATAATGTTTAACTTTTAAATCATAAAAAAAATGAAAAAGCAGTTTGTTAAAATTTTGAGTTTGAGTGCTTTATTAGTAAGCACTTCGTTGATCTTCTCATCATGCGACAAGGACGACGATGATGGTGATGACAAAACAGTGAACAGCGCTAAACGAGTTTACATCCTGAACGAAGGAAAAATGGATTCAAACAACGCAACTCTCGATGTGTACTATCCTGATGGCAAAAATGCTTATCAATCAAAGATTTTCGCCGCAGCAAATGGTCAAGGTTTGGGTGATACCGGCCAGGATTTGATTGCCTATGGCGATCGCCTTTATGTGAGCGTTTCAGGCTCGAACTACCTTGCGAAACTCGATCAGAAAGGCAAAATAGTTGAGCAATATTCTTTCACCGAAACCGAAGGCTCGCCACGCTATCTTGCTGCAAAAGATGGATTTATCTATGTATCAACTTGGGGTAACAAGGTTATGAAATTCGACACCGCAGCCATTGTTGCACCGAAAGGTTCTGTTGAAGTAGGCTTGAATCCCGAAGGAATTGCCGTAAAAGGTAACGATCTGATTGTCTGCAATTCAACAGAATATCCCGTTAACGACAGCACAATTTCTGTGATTGACCTGACTACGTTCTCTCTTAAAAAGAGCATCAAAGCTCAAATTGGTAATTTCCAAAGAGTTACAGTTGTTGGTGACAGCGTTTACATCACCTATTACACACCAACCTATTCAATTGAAATGGTGAATTTAGATGTTGAATCAGGAACTGTAAAAGCTTCTGGCTCAGCTACAAAAATGGCTTCATACGACGGCAAACTCTATTGTGCAAACGCAGCTACTGTTTACGATGCCGACTGGAACGCCACAATAAATACAAACTTTTTTGTACGCGACGTGAAAACTGGCAAAGATTCGGAAATTTTGGATTTGACTTCAACCCCCGAACTTAAAACAGCAGCCATCTATCTGTTTGAAATTGACCCTGATAATGGTGATTTCTATGTTGGCGCTGCTGATTATGTGACCAACGGTACCATCTACCGCTTCGACAAAACCGGCAAATTCATCACGAAATTCGAGACAAGCAGCGTTAATCCAAGCCACGCTGTTTTTATTAAATAGTTGCTTTACAAAGAAATGCGGGTGCTTCGTGCATCCGCATTTCTCAATATTTTAAGAAATTGAAAAAACTAATTTTCATATTATCAGTCATTTGCGGCATTTCGCTGCAATCGTGCCACAACCAACGCCAAACAATTGGCGGCGAGCCGATTAGTTTCGAGTATGCCACAAACTTGAAAATAAGTCAATTGGACAGTTGCATTGTTGTCGAGTTGCGCAATCCGTGGGACACCGCGCGGCTGCTGCACGCCTACGTGCTCGTACCCGCCGATTCGGCTCTGCCGCACTCGCTGCCCATAGGAACGCTAGTCCGCACGCCGGTGCGCCGCGCATTGGTTTACACGTCGGTGCACACGGGGCTGCTTGTGAGTTTGGGCGCACTCAATCAGATTGCGGGCGTTTGCGATGCCGAATATCTGCAGCAACCCATTGTGCGTCAATGCATTGCCGACGGGCAGATTGTTGACGCGGGCAACGCTATGAGCCCCGACATTGAGCGGGTTGCCGAAATGCACCCCGATGCTGTGCTGCTGTCGCCGTTTGAGAATGGCGGCTACGGCCCGATTGAAAAAATGGGCATCCCGATTGTGGAATGTGCTGATTATATGGAAGTTTCGCCATTGGCTTGCGCCGAATGGATGCGTTTCTACGGTTTGCTTTTCGGTCGCGCCGATGTGGCCGACAGCCTTTTCTGCGTGGTTGAGCGCAACTATTGCTCGCTGCGCGACTCGGCCCTGCAGACAACCACCCGCCCAACCCTGCTCACCGACCTGAAAACCGGCGCCGCCTGGTACGTGCCCGGCGGATGCAGCACCACAGGCCGTTTCTACACCGATGCCGGCGCCAATTACCTATTTGCCGATTTCCAAAAATCGGGCGCTGTTCCGCTGGCCTTCGAGACGGTGTTTGAACGCGCCAACAACGCTGATTTCTGGCTATTTAAGTACAACCGCGTCACCGATTACACCTACACCGCGCTTGCCGCTGAAAATGACCTTTACACCCAATTCACACCCTTCGGCACTCGCCAAATCTACGGCTGCAACACCGATTATGTGCCTTATTATGACGAAGTTCCGTTCCGTCCTGATTGGTTTCTGCGCGATTTGGTAAGGATTTTTCACCCGGAATTGCTGCCGGATTATAAATTGCGCTACTTTAGTGCCATTGAAGAGTAAAAAATTGGTATTCTGTTTTTTAAAGAAAAAAGTGAACCCCACCCGCACCTACATAATATTATCACTTCTGCTCGTCATTCTCGCCGCGCTCAACATTGCGTTGGGTTCGGTGCGGATTCCGCTTGGCGCAGTTGCCGATATTCTTTCGGGTGGTGATGGCGGCAATCAGGCGTGGCGGGTGATTGTTTTGCAATCGCGTGTGCCACAGTGCATTACGGCGCTGTTTTGCGGTGCGGCACTCTCGGCTGCCGGACTGATGCTTCAAACCACGCTCGCCAATCCGCTGGCAGGCCCGTCGATTTTGGGTATCACTTCGGGCGCAAGCCTTGGCGTGGCGGTGGTTGCGCTGGCTTCTGGCTGCTCGTTTTCGGCTGCAGGCAGCCTGATGGGGCTCACGGCCACCATTGCGGGTGCGCTGGTGGGCGCGTTTGTGGTTTTGGTGATTATTTTGCTGCTTTCCAGCGTTATAAAAAGCAACGCAATGCTGCTCATTGCCGGAATGATGGTGGGCTACGTGGCGTCGTCGCTCATATCGATTCTCAACTTTTTCGCCACAGCCGAAGGCGTCCATTCCTACACCATTTGGGGGTTGGGCAGTTTCAGCGGTGTTTCGCTTTCGCAGATGCCCGTTTTTGTAGGCACCGTGTCGGCCGGCCTGCTGATGGCCGTTTTGCTAATCAAACCGTTGAATGCCTTGTTGTTAGGTGCTAACTATGCCGAAAATTTGGGTGTTAATATTCGGCGAGTTCGCAGTTTGCTGCTTGTGGCAACGGGACTGCTATCGGCCATAGTTACAGCCTTTTGCGGGCCAATTTCGTTCATTGGTCTGGCCGTTCCGCACGTTGCGCGGATGGTTATCGGCTCATCGAACCACAATGTGCTGATGCCCGTTACGATGCTCGTGGGCGCGGTTGTGGCGCTGGCGTGCAATCTGGTCTGCCTGCTGCCCGGCAACGCAGGTGTCTTGCCGCTGAATGCCGTCACGCCGTTCTTCGGTGCGCCGGTAGTGATTTATGTTATTGTCAGTCAGCGAAGAATGCGAGGTTTTGAATGAAATTTTGTAGGGCTGTCACACCGTGGCAGCCGCCAACAAGAAGCAAACAACTGATTAACAAAAAAGTACCATGAGAGCAAGATTTGGATTTATAATAATGATAATTGTGCTGTCCGCCATACACGTTGTAGCGCAGAACCATTATCGCGAAATTGACTTCAATCAGGTTAAGACTGAAATGCTTCAAGATGGTCTCTCACGCTCTGTTGACATTGAAGAAGAATATGATTGTAGTATTTTCTATATAGGTGACATATGTATTGTCCATTTACACCAACATTGTTCGGGAGTTACGGATGCTGCTATTCAGCGGTTTTATAAATATCAAAACGGTCAATGGGTGTTTATTCAAGAATTATCATTATGGAATGGTTATGAATTAGAACAAATAGGTGAAAATTTATTCCATGCCTATATGTATAAGAATGCTGCGGTGTATGAGGCTCATAGATATGAATCGGTAATGTATTGTGATAGTTTTGCAATGAAACCTATTATCGAATATGAAGGAGTAGATTATACTAACTATTTGTATAATAAGTATATTAATGGTGCTGTTGAATATTTTAACAAATATATCGGAGACACCATTTGTGATGACTATGAAGTGTTTGATATAGAAGTGGTAAATAACGTTTTAAAGTCATATAATTTGATGCATACAATAAAAATATTGAATGGTTTTGATACAGACCAAGAGGATTTACAGACAATTGATTCGGTTACTGTTAAAAACATTATTTGCAAATAGAATAAGGTCTCTTTTTTTGATTTCAATCAAAAATCAAAAATCAAAAAT
>JAFYYA010000024.1 GCA_017557785.1 Salinivirgaceae bacterium | reverse complement strand
GGCGCTATCAAAACCGATAGCAACGACAGCGACGCTCATTATCTAACTGATGATGAAATTTACGATGCCGACCGCCAAAACGTTGTGAAAAACGGTATGGTGGAAACCAAACCCGGCTATCGTGGGCTGTTCAACCGCATCAAACAAGCAGGCGTTAATGCCAACGTGCTATCAAAAGATGCCGAAGTTGTTACCGACAACACACTGACACGCAAGGCTGTTGGCGCATTGCGCGAAGCTGTTAAGAAAGCAAGAAAAGACCGCCCGAAAGCAATCCGCAAAACACGAATACAAAACGGATATGTCCATACATCGACTGTTAAACTGCCGCAACAAACAGCAACCACAGCCGACACTATCAGGATATTAAGCCGCACGCCGGAGGGCAAAAAACTTGCCGCCACAATCAAAAAGCCGACCGTGAATGGTTTGGGCGAGATTGAGCAAGGCACATTTACCGAGTTGATGCACGGCACCGACTTTGCCTTTAATGGTACTGACGGACTTTCAGGTACTGACAACGTAGATAACTACCGCCGTTACTTCCTGAAACTGCGAATTGCAATTACCCGGAACCCGAAAGGTTTTTATAACACACAAGCCGAAGCCGATGCGGTTTTGGCAATGCTCGATGAGTTATATTATGCTGTTGGCGACGAGGCAGCACTCGACCGAATGATAGCCAAATATTCAGGTGGTGTCGGAAGTATCGACGGCGGTTTGGCCGGCAAACTTTTGAAAAAGGTAAAAAATGCCGTCAAAAAGACTGCGACAGCCGTTAAAACTGCAACCAAAAACGTGGCGAAAGCGACAGCCAACGCCGCAAAGCAAGTTGCCAAAACGACAGCCAACGTAACCAAAGCCGCCGCCAAAACGACAGCCAACGCTGTTAAATCAGCCGCCAAAGCGACAGCCAACGTAACCAAAGCCGCCGTAAAATCAACGGTTAATGCCACCAAAGCCGCCGCTAACGTAGTTAAGGCAGGCGCGCAGGCGGCAACCGGCAACAAGGCAAAGGCAAAAGAAACGCTGAAAAAAGCCGGACAGCAAGCAAAATCGGCTGTTACGCAACCGGTTAAGGCTGTTGTAAGTTCGGCAAAAGATGTGGTTAAGAAAATTGTAAAAGAAACGATTGTAAACCCGACAAAGGCCGCGTTGAAAATTACAAAGAAAGTAACAAAGGTTATTGGAAAGGTTGCCAAAAAGGTAATTAAGGCCGTTTTGCTATACAACCCGATTACATTGCTTATCAAAGCCGGTTTGCTTATCGCTTTCCGTCTAAATATGTTCAAAATTTCAAGCCGCAGTTATGCAGGCTCATACAGCGAGGCTGATTTTGCGGTGTTTGCTGAAAAGAACGGCATCGAGGTATCAAACTATGACAAGTTTAAACAAGCCTACGACAAGATTCATAAAATATGCTGTGGCACGCTTGGAATGAAAGAAAGCAAGGTGCTTGCCGCACTCGAAAAAGGCAGCAAGCGCAAATGGGCAGGTTTGGACGCAGCCGATTTCAGCGAAAACGAGGAAGATATAAAGAATAGTGCCGATTTTACTTCGCAGATAAAAGAGGCATCGGAAGAAGCCGACAATTCGGCAGAATTTCAGGCAGAAGTGCAAGAAATAAATGCTGACACAGCGGCAGAGGAAGCCAATTTGAAAAAACAAGGCGCACAAGCAAGCGCAGACGCACCTACCGACCAACTGATAACCAAAAAGAACGTTGAAACAACCGAAATGGTTGATGCTGTAACAAACGGCAAGGTGCTGAAAAAAGACGCGCCGCTATACGAAACAGCCGACACCAAAGGCAAACAACTTGTAGCACTCAAAAAAGGCGATACGGTTTACATTGACGCTTCGCAGGCCAAAGACAACTTTATAGCCGCCGCCACAGTTGACGGCAAAAACGGCTTTGTTGACAAAACAGCGTTGGCTGGCTTCGCAACAGCAGAAGATGTTTTGGTAAACGGCATTGCCGGGCTTGTTGACAATGGTTATGAGTATGTGGCCGGATTGGGCGAAGCTGTAACAGCCGCCGCAGGAACAGCCGCCGCAAGCGGTTGGATTGCAACGGTTTGCGCATTTATCGCAAAGATATTCAAAGGTGGTATTTCATTGATAAAGAAAGCCGGCAAAAAGGTTGT
>JAFYYA010000023.1 GCA_017557785.1 Salinivirgaceae bacterium | reverse complement strand
GCATATTGGCGCACCCGCCAACGCCGTTGTTCAGAAAGGCGACAAGGTGAAAGTGGGTCAGCTGATTGGCGAGGCCAACGGCTTTGTATCGGCCAACATTCACTCATCGGTTTCGGGAACAGTGTCGAAAATCGACGTTGCCCCCGACGTATCGGGATTCAAGAAACCTGCCTTTTATATCGACGTTGAAGGCGACGAATGGCTCGAGACCATCGACCGCTCGGACGCGCTTGTAAGCGAAATCAAAGACGACGCAAAAACCATCGTCGGCAAGATTAAAGACGCAGGCATTGTGGGTATGGGCGGCGCAACGTTCCCCGCTCACGTCAAGTTGGCCATCCCCGAAGGGAAAAAGGCTGACTTCCTGATTATCAACGGTGTGGAATGCGAACCGTACCTGACCGCCGACCATCGGCTTATGCTCGAAAAGAGCGCCGAACTGATTGTGGGCGTCAAGATTCTTATGAAAGCCATCAACGTTACAAAAGCATACATCGGCATTGAGGCCAACAAACCCGACGCCATCAGCAAACTGACCGAACTCTGCGCCAAAGAGCAAGGCATCGAGGTTGTTCCGCTTAAGTTGAAATATCCGCAAGGCGGCGAGAAACAGCTTATCAACGCCGTGTCGGGCCGCGAGGTTCCGTCGGGCAAGCTGCCGATTGACGCTGGCGCCGTGGTGCAGAACGTGGGCACCGCCTTTGCCGTTTACGAGGCCGTGCAGAAGAACAAACCGCTCATCGAGCGCATCGTAACCGTTACGGGCGACACCGTTAAAGAGCCTTCGAACTTCAAGGCACGCATCGGAACGCCTGTGGCAGAGCTGATTGCAGCCGCTGGCGGCGACGTTGAGAACAGCGGCAAGATTATCAGCGGCGGCCCAATGATGGGCAAGGCAATGGCCAATCTCGACTCGACCGTTACAAAAGGCACATCGGGAATTCTTATGTTGAGCGAGGCGAAAGCCGTGCGCGACGAGGCTGGCCCGTGCATCCGCTGCGCCAAGTGCGTCGACGCCTGCCCAATGGGGCTTGAGCCATATCTGCTAATGCAATACAGCCAACGCCAAATGTGGGCCGAAGACGAGGCCAACCACATTATGGACTGCATCGAATGCGGCTGCTGCATATTCTCGTGCCCTGCCAAACGTCCGATTCTGGACTACGTGCGGTTGGGTAAAAACACTGTAGGTAAAATAATTAGAAGTAGAAAACAATAATGGGACAATTAGTTGTATCACCGTCGCCGCACACTCGCAGTAGTGTTTCAACCCCGAGCCTTATGTACGGGGTTATCGCGGCATTGCTTCCGGCCTTGGCCGTTTCAATCTATTATTTCGGAATCGGAGCGCTGATAGTAACTCTCACATCTGTTGCAAGTTGCGTTCTTTTCGAGTATCTGATTCAGAAATTCCTGCTCAAACAGCAACCAACGTTGAGCGACGGCTCTGCCATTCTGACGGGCCTTCTGCTGGCGTTCAACCTGCCGTCGAACCTGCCCATCGGCATAATAATAGTAGGTGCGGCCTTCGCCATCGGCGTTGGTAAAATGGCCTTCGGCGGACTTGGGCAGAACCTGTTCAACCCTGCTCTTGCAGGTCGTGTGTTCCTGCTCATCTCGTTCCCCGTGCAAATGACCACGTGGCCTGTTCCAAAGGGCTTCGGAACCAATTACATCGACGCAGAGACGGGCGCGACCGCTCTGAATATGTTGAAGAACCACTTCGGCACCCTTCCTGGAAACACCGAAATGCTGCTCGGCCAAATGGGCGGCTCGCTTGGCGAGGTTTCGGCCATCGCCCTGCTCATCGGCTTTGCGTTCCTGCTCTTCCGCCGAATCATCACCTGGCACATTCCTGTAACCATTTTCGCAACAGTGTTTGTGTTCCAAGGAATTCTGTATCTGGCTGACCCGACGCAATTTGCATCGCCTGTTGCGCATCTGCTGGCTGGCGGTCTTATGCTTGGCGCGATATTTATGGCAACCGACTATGTGACATCGCCAATGAGCATCTGCGGAAAAGTGGTTTACGCCATCGGTATCGGCGTTATAACAGTGGTAATCAGAAACTTCGGTTCATTCCCCGAGGGAATGTCGTTCGCCATTCTGATTATGAACGCCGTTACGCCGCTCATCAACACTTATATTAAACCAAAACGATTCGGGGAGGTAAAATAATGGCAAAACTTGAATCATCACTGAAGAATATGTTGCTGTCGCTCACGGCGATAGCACTCATCGCGGCAGGCCTAATGGCATCGCTCTACAGCGTGACATCGGAGCCGATACAGAAATCGAAGGAGCAAAAATCGGTGGAGGCTATTAAAGCCGTTCTGCCCGCCTTCGACAAGATTGAGAACGACACCGCCAACGGGCTGAACATCTACAAGGCATACAAGGCTGACGGTCAATTCATTGGCGCGGCTGTTGAGTCAATGTCGAAAAACGGTTTCGGCGGCGAAATCAAGGTTATGGTGGGCTTCGACGCTCAATGCAACATCACCGAATATTCGGTTCTTGAACAAAAGGAGACGCCTGGACTCGGCACCAAAATGGTGACCTGGTTCCGTCCGCAGACCGAAAAGAAAAAGAGCCTGCTGGAGACCATCTTCCACTACGAGGTGAAAACCGCCG
>JAFYYA010000022.1 GCA_017557785.1 Salinivirgaceae bacterium | reverse complement strand
CGATTCAACTATGTCTTCGTTTTTCTTCAGTGCTGTTGCAACCAAACCACGCAGTGTGCCGCAGTCTTCCTCTGTGATAATCACATCGTTCGACACATCGACAAGACGACGGGTCAGGTAACCAGCGTCGGCAGTCTTCAAAGCGGTATCGGCCAAACCTTTACGTGCACCGTGAGTAGAGATGAAGTACTCGAGCACGGACAGACCTTCTTTGAAGTTCGCCAAAATTGGGTTCTCGATAATCTGACCACCTTCAGCACCTGACTTCTGCGGTTTCGCCATCAAACCACGCATACCGCAAAGCTGACGAATCTGCTCCTTCGAACCACGGGCTCCAGAGTCAAGCATCATAAATACTGAGTTGAAGCCTTGGTTGTCTGAACTCAACTGTTTCATCAGGATTTGAGTCAGTTTGGCGTTGGTGTGTGTCCAAATATCGATAATCTGATTGTAACGCTCGTTGTTGGTGATGAAGCCCATATTGTAGTTGTTCATCACTTCGTCAACCTGCTTGTAACCCTCGCTGACGAGTTCAGCCTTCTCAGCCGGGATAATCACGTCGCCCAAGTTGAACGACAGACCGCCCTCGAACGCCATACGGTAACCAAGGTTCTTGATGTCGTCAAGGAATTGAGCTGTAACGGCTGTTCCGCAAGCTTTGTAAACCTTACCGATGATGTCGCGAAGTGACTTTTTGGTCAGCACCTCGTTGATGAAACCAACCTCAACCGGAACAAACTGGTTGACAATCACACGACCTACGGTTGTCTCAAGGATTGTATCCTTAACCTCACCGTCAATCAGGTCTTTTGTCTTAACCTTGATAGTTGCGTGAAGGTCAACACGTTTCTCGTTGTAGGCGATGTTAACCTCCTCTGGCGAGTAGAATGTGATGCCCTCGCCGAGAGCGCCTTTGCGGGCCTTGGTGATGTAGTACAGACCAAGCACCATATCCTGCGAAGGAACGGTGATAGGCGCACCGTTGGCCGGGTTAAGAATGTTGTGCGAACCAAGCATCAGCAGCTGTGCTTCCAAGATGGCGGCGTTGCCAAGCGGCAAGTGAACGGCCATCTGGTCACCGTCGAAGTCGGCGTTGAATGCCGTACAAGCAAGCGGGTGCAACTGGATAGCCTTGCCCTCGATAAGTTTCGGCTGGAAGGCCTGAATACCAAGACGGTGCAAGGTCGGAGCACGGTTGAGCAGAACCGGGTGTCCTTTGATGACGTTCTCAAGAATGTCCCAAACAACAGGGTCCTTGCGGTCAACTATCTTTTTGGCTGATTTAACGGTTTTTACAATACCGCGCTCAATCAACTTGCGAATTACAAATGGTTTGTAGAGTTCGGCAGCCATATCCTTCGGCAGACCGCACTCGTGCATCTTCAATTCAGGACCTACAACGATAACCGAACGAGCCGAGTAGTCGACACGTTTACCAAGCAAGTTCTGACGGAAACGTCCTTGCTTACCTTTCAAGCTGTCGCTCAACGATTTGAGAGCGCGGTTGTTTTCGGTCTTAACCGCATTTGATTTGCGTGAGTTGTCGAACAATGAATCGACAGCCTCCTGAAGCATACGCTTCTCGTTGCGCAGAATCACCTCCGGTGCCTTAATCTCGATAAGGCGTTTCAGACGGTTGTTGCGGATGATTACACGGCGGTAAAGGTCGTTCAAGTCGGATGTTGCGAAGCGGCCGCCATCGAGCGGAACCAACGGACGCAACTCCGGCGGAATTACGGGGATAACCTTCAGAATCATCCATTCCGGACGGTTCTTGCCTTGCGATGCGCGGAACGACTCAACAACCTGCAGACGTTTCAGAGCCTCGCCTTTGCGCTGCTGCGATGTCTCAGTGTCGGCCTTGTGACGCAAATCGTATGAAAGGTCATCAAGATTCAATTTGGCGAGAAGGTCATAGATGGCCTCTGCACCCATTTTTGCAATGAATTTGTTCGGGTCGGTATCCTCAAGGAACTGATTGTCTTTTGGAACTTTCTCCATCCAATCGAGATATTCCTCCTCTGTCAGCAAATCAAGGTCATTGATGCCCTGCTCTGCCATCTGACCGGCCTGAATAACGATATAGCGCTCATAGTAAACAACCATATCGAGTTTTTTAGTCGGCAAACCAAGCAGATAACCTATCTTGTTTGGCAGCGACTTGAAATACCAAATGTGTGCGACAGGCACAACCAACTGGATGTGGCCCATACGCTCACGACGTACCTTCTTTTCTGTAACTTCAACACCGCAACGGTCGCAGACAATGCCTTTATAGCGGATGCGTTTGTACTTGCCGCAGTGGCACTCATAGTCCTTAACCGGACCGAAGATGCGCTCGCAGAACAAGCCGTCACGTTCTGGCTTGTATGTACGGTAGTTGATTGTTTCCGGCTTCAGCACCTCACCGCTCGAACGCTCGAGAATCTCTTCCGGCGATGCCAGGCCTATTGTTATGTGCGAGAACTCGCTCTTTGTTTTAGTTTCCTTTCTAAATGCCATAGATGGAAATTTTAAGAAGATTATAAAGATGGTATGGCCTTTTACAGCCATACCGTCAAGTTTTTACTCTAAATTAATGCTCAAACCTAAACCACGCAACTCGTGCAGCAATACGTTCAACGACTCCGGAATGCCTGGTGTCGGCATCGGCTCGCCTTTCACGATTGACTCGTAAGCCTTTGCACGGCCCATCACATCGTCTGATTTGACGGTCAGAATCTCCTGAAGCACATTGGCTGCGCCGAATGCCTCGAGAGCCCAAACCTCCATCTCACCAAAACGCTGACCACCGAATTGTGCTTTACCACCAAGCGGCTGTTGAGTGATGAGTGAGTAAGGACCGATTGAACGTGCGTGCATCTTGTCGTCGACCATATGG
>JAFYYA010000021.1 GCA_017557785.1 Salinivirgaceae bacterium | reverse complement strand
GCATATTGGCGCACCCGCCAACGCCGTTGTTCAGAAAGGCGACAAGGTGAAAGTGGGTCAGCTGATTGGCGAGGCCAACGGCTTTGTATCGGCCAACATTCACTCATCGGTTTCGGGAACAGTGTCGAAAATCGACGTTGCACCCGACGTATCGGGATTCAAGAAACCTGCCGTCTTCATCGACGTTGAAGGTGACGAATGGCTCGAGACCATCGACCGCTCGGACGCGCTTGTGAGCGAAATCAAAGACGACGCAAAAACCATCGTCGGCAAGATTAAAGACGCTGGCATTGTGGGTATGGGCGGCGCAACGTTCCCCGCTCACGTCAAGTTGGCCATCCCCGAAGGGAAAAAGGCTGACTTCCTGATTATCAACGGTGTGGAATGCGAACCATACTTAACCGCCGACCATCGGCTAATGCTCGAGAAGAGCGCCGAACTGATTGTGGGCGTCAAGATTCTTATGAAAGCCATCAACGTTACAAAAGCATACATCGGCATTGAGGCCAACAAACCCGACGCCATCAGCAAACTGACTGATTTGTGCGCCAAAGAGCAAGGCATCGAAGTTGTTCCGCTCAAGTTGAAATATCCGCAAGGCGGTGAGAAACAGTTGATTAACGCCATTTCGGGCCGCGAGGTTCCGTCGGGCAAACTGCCGATTGACGCGGGCGCAGTGGTGCAGAACGTGGGCACCGCCTTCGCCGTTTACGAGGCCGTGCAGAAGAACAAGCCGCTCATCGAGCGCATCGTGACGGTGACGGGCAAGACGGTCCGTGAGCCGTCGAACTTCCGCGCACGCATCGGCACCCCCGTGGCCGACTTGATTGCCGCTGCAGGCGGCGACCTTGAGGCGAGCGGAAAAGTCATCAGCGGCGGCCCAATGATGGGCAAGGCAATGACCAATCTGGAATCGACCGTCACAAAGGGCACGTCGGGACTGCTGCTTATGGCCGCCGACGAGTCGGAACGCGCCGCCGCAGGGCCGTGCATCCGTTGCGCGAAGTGCGTTGACGCCTGCCCAATGGGACTTGAGCCATACTCGCTTATGCAGTACAGCCAACGCCAAATGTGGGCCGAAGACGAGGCCAACCACATTATGGACTGCATCGAATGCGGCTGCTGCATTTTCTCGTGCCCTGCCAAACGGCCAATCCTTGACTATGTGCGGTTGGGCAAAAATACTGTAGGTAAAATAATTAGAAGTAGAAAACAATAATGGGACAATTAGTTGTATCACCGTCGCCGCACGCTCGCAGTAGCGTTTCAACCCCGAACCTAATGTACGGGGTGATTGCGGCATTGCTTCCCGCGCTGGCCGTTTCAATCTTTTATTTCGGCATCGGGTCGCTTATTGTAACTCTCACATCGGTAGCGAGTTGCGTACTTTTCGAATATCTTATTCAGAAATTCCTGCTGAAACAGACGCCAACCATCTGCGACGGCTCGGCCATCCTGACGGGCTTGCTGCTGGCGTTCAACCTGCCGTCGAACCTGCCCATCGGCATAATAATAGTTGGTGCGGCATTCGCCATCGGCGTGGGCAAAATGGCCTTCGGCGGCCTTGGGCAGAACCTGTTCAACCCCGCTCTGGCTGGCCGTGTGTTCCTGCTCATATCGTTCCCCGTGCAAATGACCACCTGGCCTGTGCCACAGGGACTTGCAACCAATTACATCGACGCCGAAACGGGCGCCACAACGCTGAATATGCTGAAAAACCACTTCGGCAACGTGGCCGACGCGTCGCAAATGTTCCTTGGAAATATGGGCGGCTCGCTTGGCGAGGTTTCAGCTCTGGCACTGCTCATCGGCTTTGGCTGGCTGCTCTACAAGCGCATCATCACCTGGCACATTCCCGTCACCATTTTCGCGACAGTGTTTGTGTTTCAAGGAATCTTGTATCTGGCTGACCCCGTGCAATTTGCAACGCCTGTTCAGCATCTTTTGGCTGGCGGCTTAATGCTTGGCGCGATATTTATGGCCACCGATTATGTGACATCGCCTATGAGCGTGAACGGCAAGATTGTGTATGCCATCGGAATTGGTGTTATCACAGTGGTAATCAGAAACTTCGGCGCGTTCCCCGAAGGAATGTCGTTCGCCATTCTGATTATGAACGCCTTCACACCGCTCATCAACAATTACATTAAACCAAAACGATTCGGGGAGGTAAAATAATGGCAAAACTTGAATCATCAATGAAGAATATGTTGCTGTCGCTCACGGCGATAGCACTTATAGCGGCGGGACTTATGGCCGCGCTCTACAACGTGACATCGGAGCCGATTCAGAAATCGAAAGAGCAAAAATCGGTCGACGCGATAAAAGCCGTGCTGCCCGCCTTCGACAAGATTGAGAACGACACCGCCAACGGCCTGAACATCTACAAGGCTTACAAGACTGACGGCCAATTCATTGGCGCGGCTGTTGAGTCAATGTCGAAAAACGGTTTCGGCGGCGAAATCAAGGTTATGGTGGGCTTCGACGCTCAAGGCAACATCACCGAATATTCGGTTCTTGAACAAAAGGAGACGCCTGGACTCGGCACCAAAATGGTGACCTGGTTCCGTCCGCAGACCGAAAAGAAAAAGAGCCTGCTGGAGACCATCTTCCACTACGAGGTGAAAACCGCCG
>JAFYYA010000004.1 GCA_017557785.1 Salinivirgaceae bacterium | reverse complement strand
TTCTAATTCTCTAATTTCTAATCATCCTTATAATAAATCATTCGCCTGCCAGGCTTCCACAATGTGTTCAATCACTTTAGGCGGGTTTCCGTTCAGCACGCCCACAATGTCGAATCGGCCTTCGAGCTCAATGTTATACTGCAACATATAGGCATCGGCGGCTTCAACCAGATTCTTCATCTTTTTCTTTGTGACAGCCTCTTGCGGCAGTTCAAAAGCAAGTGTCGAGCGTGTTTTCACCTCAACAAACACCATTGTCTCGCCGTTGCGTGCCACAATGTCAATTTCTTTCGGCCCGTAGCGCCAGTTGCGTGCGACAATCCTATAGCCTTTCTGCATCAGATAGCTGGCGGCAACATCCTCGCCTTCGCGTCCGATGTCGTTATGCTCGCTCATTGTCGAATACAAATTTACTAAAACTTTCACTAACTGACAGATGCGCCTTGCGACCAAAGATTAACGGGTTGTTGGGCTGCTGATGCCCGGCCTCAAATCCAAAGGCCACCGGGTAGTTGTATTCGGCCACCGAGTCCATCACTATTTGGTTGGCGGTCGAGCCGAAAGAAGGTGTGCTGTCTTCGGCATCGGTGAAATAACCGCAGACCAAGCCAGCCAGATTAGCCAGCACGCCGGCGGCTTTCAACTGCTGCATCATACGGTCGATGCGGTAGAGCGGCTCGCAAACATCCTCGATGAAAAGAATCTTGCCATTGGTGTTGAGTTGCCAGGGTGTGCCCATCAGCGAGCAGAGAATCGATAGGTTGCCGCCGCAAACTTCGCTGTAGGCTTCGCCTGCGCGGTTGTCATTGCTGTTGAAGCTGTAGCTTGCCTGTTGCCCTTCGAGCACCCCGATAAGTTCACTCACGCTAGCTTGCGGCTTGTTGAAATTGACAGGCATCTGCCCGTGGACGCTCTCAATGCCCAAGTTTGACAACGCCGCGTGCAGCACTGTGATGTCGCTGAACCCCACAAGCCATTTCGGTGACTGCAAAAGCCCCGAAAAATCGACATTATCCACCATCCGCACGCAGCCGTACCCGCCTCTGACGCAAAAGATTGCCTTGATTTCAGGATTGTCAATCATCTGCTGCAGATCGGCGGCGCGCTCGCTGTCGGTTCCGGCAAAAATGCCGTGCTCGAGGCGCGTTGTCAAGCCGCGGACGGGTTTGTAGCCGTAGCTCTCAATGGTTGAGCAGATGGCTGCGTAGCTTTCCTGTCCAACAAACCGTGCAGGCGCCACAATTCCAACGCTGTCGCCTTTTTGCAGTGGGGGTGGGGTTATCATAGTTGATATTGTTTATTCTTCAGTCTCAGCGCTTTGCTCTGCATTTTCACCGCCTTTGTTTTTTGCTGGACGGCGATATGGGCGGCGGTTGTTGTTGCGACGAACATCATCCGACTTATTATCAGCGTTTTCGCTGTCGCTGTCGCCACTCGTTTTGCGGTTGTTGCCGCCTTTGCCACGTACTTCGCGGCGCAAATTTTTGATATCCTTATCGATAGAGTTCTTTGTTGATTCGAGCATAATCTGGAACTCTTCGGTGGCGTTAATCATTGCGCGCTTGCTGTCTCGCATCGCCTTGAATGCCATAAACAGTGCGGCAAGAGCCACAACTAATGCGCCAACCGACAAAAACGTTCCGCACGATGACTGCGATGCGCAGGTCTGTGCCATACAGGGTGCCGATGTGGCAGCAATTGTAGCTGCTGCTAACGCTAAGGATTTGATTTTATAAGACATGATATAAACTTGATTATTAGTTAAACAAAACGATTAGTTTTCAAAAGAACGATATTTTTTGGAATCAAGCGAACCCTCGCTGTTTTTTAATTTCTTCATACGCCTCATTGATTTTTTGGAATTTCTCTTTGGCGGCGCGTTGCACGTCCTCGCCCAAATAAGCCACCTTGTCGGGATGGTTCTCGACGGCCATCTTGCGGTAGGCCTTGCGCACTTCGTCGTCGGTGGCCGACGGGCTGATTCCCAATATCTTATAAGCCGAATCGGCGTCTTTTTTCACAAACATCGATTTGATTGAGTTAAAATCGGTGTCGCTGATGCCCATATTTCTGGAAATCACTTCGATAACGCTCGCTTCGTTGGCGTGGACATTGCCATCGGCGTTTGAAATACCAAACAGATAGTCAATCAGTTGCAGACGGCTTGAATAGTTGAGCATCTGGCCAATCTGCCGGCTGACATCGTAAACGGGAATCTGTTGTTTGAGCACATCGCGCAGCATTCGGATGCCGTCGGTGGCGGTCTCCACGCCAAATTGGCGAACAAAAAACTGCTTCACGTAGTTGAGCTCGGCCTGCGTAACCTTACCATCAGCCTTCATCACTGCGGCAGTCAGCACCACAAGGCTCACCATAAAGTCGCCGCGCGATGTCTGCTGCTGTGAGTAGCCTGCGCTACCGCCTGGGCGCCCGCTGAAACCGGCCTGACTTTGACCGCCGGGTTGTGAGTTTGTGTCGAAAGCGGCACCTATAAAATATCCTAGAATGCCGCCCAAAGGTCCGCCTAGAGCCCAACCAATGCCGCCGCCTATCCATTTTCCAAATTTCATCTCAATTTCATTTTACGCTTTTGCCGCCTGGGCATTGCGTTGGTTTTCAATAATTTTCTTAATCTCAATATCAATGTCTGATGAACCGTCGTTCATTATCACGTAATCAGCATTAGCTTCAAAAACAGCATCGCTGTTTTGATTTCCGATGCGTTGCAGCACTTGCTGTCGGCTTGCACCATCGCGTTTCATCACTCTTGCAATTCGAACATCGCGCGGTGCAGTGACTGCCACCACGGCGTTGCAAAGTTTGTCCAAACCGCCTTCGAACAGAATGGCTGACTCCACGGCTACCATTTCAGTCGTCTGGCTACTGCGCCAATCTTCAAAATCAGCGCGGACGGCAGGATGGATAATACTGTTAATCCATTCAAGCTCAGCTTTGTCGGCGAAAATACGATTTGCCAAAAACTGACGGTTAAGTTTGCCGCCATTGTAGGCTTCAGCACCGTATCGGTCAGTAACCAAGTGCTTTATGTTGTCGGTATCGTAGAGCAGTTTTGCCCGCTCATCGCAGTTGTAGCAAGGTATGCCATTTGCAGCAAAACGTTCTGCCACAAAACTTTTACCGCTCCCGATGCCGCCTGTTAGTCCAATAGTAATCATCGCGGTTCGAGCACAAAATTAACAATTTGCGGTTCAACGCTCACGTTGTACACGTTGGCAGGCTGAACAGTCACTGTCACAGGCAGTTGCATCCCCATCATCGACTCAATCTGCCGTGCGTCGGCTTCCACCTTGAAATCGGTGTGGTTGATGCGGGCGTAGTCATTGGTCGAAACCCAATAACGGATGGTTACTTCGTTGGGCATCAGCCTGATAGCGGCAGAATCGGGCTCGCCCACAACACTGATGGGCACGGTGGCCACGGCTTCGGTGAATTTCGAAACGGGCACATCGACCTTCACCTTGCGGTGGATGAGCGCAATGCCGTCAATCGGTTGTAAATCAACGTTTCGTGTGATGTCGCGTGTGACTTTCCGTGCCACAATACGTTTTGTGTAAACGGCCTGCAGGGTGTCGAGCAGCAAGTCGGGGCCGTTCACCGTCACTTCGGCGGGCGTCACGGTTATCTCGCCGTCGATGCGGCACTGGCTGTCGAAATACAGGTCGAGCACGGGGCGCACGGGCACGCGTTTCTCGCTGTAGTTTGAGAAGACGAAGTAGATGGTGTCGGGCTGAATCATCGACAGGGCAAGGTTTGCAGGCAACTGCGACTTAATCTCTTCAAACAATGCGCTGGTGCCCAAATGGAATTCCATTGTCGATTCTTTGGCCAAAATATGGTTCAGGCGGCTCAAGTTGATGACCACTGGTTCGGGCATCTTGCCCATCTTGTAGCGCAGAATGTCGAATCCGCGGCCCTGCACGCTCAAATCGAGATTGTCGGGCAGGTCGTTAACCACCACCTTCTGCATCGGCAGGTTGATGAACGTGACGGGGTAGTGGATGGTGGCGTTCGTCTCGTCGCCCAACTTGTTGAAGAACCACATCAGCGACGAGAAGCCGATGAACACAAAATAGAGCAGCATCCGCTTGTCGAACCGCAATCGGCTTTTGACCGCTGATATGTCAAGGTTTGGATGTTTCATTGTCTGGCGATGAAAATCGCGAATTTCTTCAGGTCTCAAAATTAGCAAACCTGACGGAATAAAATGCCGATTGGTGAAAATATGCGCTGATTATTTGCGCACGGGTCGGACGCTTCGACCATAGCAGCGAGTGTCGGTTACAGTCCGGCCAACGTAGTCTGATTTCAGGTAACAGCAGTAGCACGAATTGTAGCGAAGCGATGCGCTCCGATATATACCATATTCGCCATCGTTGTAGCAGCGTGAATCGTTAAAACTGCCAGCAGCAGGAAGGAAAATGTGCGCATCGTCAAGGCTGTACAATTCCGACGGCGTGTCGCCAAAAAGAACTTTAATGCCGCGGTCAGCCTTTGTTTTTGCCTTGTAAACAATGTATCCGTTCACTTTGCGCCCCTTGTAGTTCGATGTCCAAACCCAATAGCAGCGGCGGTTCAGTTCACGCCAGTTGGCAGCGGTTGGCATTGAATAATCCGCGCCAGCCACTATTGTGGCGGCATCGTCGTCGGGCTCCAGAGTTCCAATTGAATCGGTGAACCCGTTTTTACCCATAAAGGCATCAAAACAATATTTAGTAATTGTGGTGTTGGAACCATCGCAGTGCTTGTAGTTCTCCCAATTGAAATATGATTTCGTTTCGGTTTCGCCCCAAGCATAGTAATCACCGTAGTTCCACGGATTGGCGGCGCCCAAATTGCAGACTGCCCAGCGGATGCCGCTCTTTAACCCCAAATCGACAGTTGTGGTGTCTCTCGGTCCAAATTGGGCAGTCAGTTCAATGTCGTTGGTGCCCATAATTATGGTGCGCGGATTCGCGTAGATGCTGTCGCTCCATTGGCTGAAACACAAGCCGCTGTCGGGCGTAGCGATTATTGTCACAGGGGTTGATGGCGAATAGCGTCCATTGATTTCAGTGTTGACTTTTCCATTGGCTTCTGCCGAAATGGTCAGAGTCGGATTCGGTTTGAAAAGTGCGATCAGTTTTATGTCGCTTAATCCGACTTCTATGATTCGGGGATTATTGGAAACGCGGTCGTTCCAACCTGCAAAGTAATATCCGTCATTCGGAACGGCCTGAAACTTAACAAATTGTCCTTCGGTGTATCGGCCGTTTTTCCCTGTTACAGAACCGCCATCCGATGCAACAGCCTGAATCTTGTATTTGGGCTTTTCGCCGTCGGCTTTGTTGTGGCTACTGTTGCAGCCTGCGAGCACCAATAAAATCAGTGCGGCACCAATTGCTTTAGTTAGAGTGTTTTTCATAATAGTTTTTTGTTAGTGGTTACTAAATTAAACTAATTAATTCAAAAACACACCAATAACCACAAAAAAAGGCGCCGAATCTCTTCAGCGCCTTATGCATTTCCGGTGATTCAGAAATTAAGCCTTGGCAGCCACGTCCGATGGGTCTTTAACCAGTCCGGCCTTGTCAACCTTAATCAGAACGCCGTTCGATACGTCGAGCAGAACGGTTGTCTCTTTCACCTCGGCAATTGTGCCGTAGATTCCGCCAACGGTAAGAACTTTGTCGCCCTTTTTGAGTGCCTTGCGGAACTCGTTAACTTCCTTTTGTTTTTTGGTTTGCGGCCGAATCATAAAGAAGTAGAACACAAAAATGATAAGCACCAGCATAATCAGGCTGCTTGCGCCGCCGCCTTGAGCGCCTTCGGCTCCACCTTGTGGCGCCATCAGAAAAATACTCAACAGATTCATAGTGTTTTAGTTATAAATATGTACTATTTTGAAGTTTCAATATTAGCGAAAATCTGCAATTTGACGGGCTGCTCACCGCAATTTGTCCAGACGCTGGCGCTTTTCAGTTGCTTGCCTTCGCGTCCGTAACTGTCGAAGATGATTTCGACGCTGCCTGTGGCGCCTGGTGCAACTGGCACAAGCGAGTATTTCGACGCTGTGCAGCCGCAACTGGTTGTCACATCGGTTATCTGCAGCGGACCGTCGCCAATGTTGCGGAAACTGAACGTATGCGTCACTTTCTCGCCTTGCGCGATGGTGCCGAAATTGTGGCTTACGTCATCGAAACTGATTTGTGGCGTACCGTTCTGCGCATCGGTTTTGGGCTGGTTTCCAGCGCAACTGACGCAAAACGCAGCCATCAGCAGACCGATTTTCGCAAGTTTACCCATCAGATTCATTCAATAAGTCCGCGACCTGTTTTCTTGATTTTGCCTTCGGCCTTCATCTGGTTCACAATCTTGTCCAGAATGCCGTTCACGAAGGCGTTGCTGCGGTCGGTGCTGTAGAAGCGCGCAAGGTCGATGTACTCGTTCAGGCTCACCTTCACGGGAATGCTCTCGAACGATGTAATCTCGACAATGGCCTGCTCAATAATCAGAAGGTCCATCTGCGCAAGCCGCTCAAGGTCCCAGTTCTTTATGTTGTTGCGGATAAGTTGTTCATTCTCTTCGTGATGCATCACTGTCTTGCAGAACAGGTCGGTGGCAAAGCGTCGGTCGTCGTCGTTTTTGTAAAGGTTCATCAGCGAAACCGATGTTGCGCTTTCCTTCAGCCGCTCAACGGTTTTGATGTTCATACTCAACACGAACTCAATGTCATCGTTCCAGTAGATTGAGTTCTCTTCGAGCACCTGGTAGAGCATATCGTCATCCACCATATACTCGTTGAAGAAGTTCATCACAAACTTACGGTCGGCATCGTAACTGTTGTCGGGGCTGGCCATATAGGCTTTGTAACTGTCCGACTCAACCATCACGGTGTAGATGTGCTTGATGAGTTCGGGTGTGGCGTTCCAGTTCAGAGTGTTGCTGTCGGCGTAAACCGTCAGTTTTTCAGTCTGTTCCAGTTGGCGGATGACCTTGTTGTCAACAAAACGTGTGTTGGGGTTCAGGTCGGCTTCGGTGGCCATCATCTTCGACTTGTAGATGTCGATTTTGTTCTGTGCGTAGCGGCTGACGTCGATTAGCAGCAGGAAGAACAAATGGTACAGGTCGTATGATTTTTCGAGACTCTTCTGAAGGTCTTTTTCGTATTTGGGCAAGCCGTCAGTGTTGTTGCCGTTGAAGTATGCGTAGAGTAGTTGTAGAACCTTAACCCTGATTAATCGTCTGCTAATCATTTGAAAGAGCCTTAAATTGTTATTAAAATCTGCGGCAAAGATACATAAACAAATCGCACCACCGACACTGTTGGCACAGATTATTTGTGAAGACTACAGACAACGGACAACAGACGTCAGACACCAACACCTAACACCCATAACTCAACACCACACGGCTACACAATTCCTTCCTGCAGAATGTCGTGAATGTGGATGACGCCGGCGTAGCGGCCTTCCTTGAGCACGATGAGTTGCGTGATGTGGTTCTGTTCCATCAGGTGGAAAGCGTTCACAGCCATTGCGTTCTCGTCAATCGTCTTCGGGTTGACCGACATAATGTCGGCGGCGGTCAGGTTGGCAATGTCGCGGCCCGACATCAGCATTCGGCGCAGGTCGCCGTCGGTGATGATGCCCGCCATATCGCCGTCAGCGTTGAGCACCGCCGTGGCGCCCAACCGCTTCGATGTCATTTCCATAATCACCTGCTTGATGTTGTCGGTGGCCGCAACCTGCGGTTTCTCATTGTTTACATACAGGTCGCTGACGCGCATATAGAGTTTCTTGCCCAATGCACCGCCAGGGTGATATTTGGCGAAGTCGGACGGCGAGAATCCGCGGCACTCGAGCAGAGCGATGGCCAGGGCGTCGCCCATCACCAGTTGAGCCGTGGTGCTCGATGTCGGCGCCAGATTGTTGGGGCACGCTTCGTGGGCGGCATACGCATTTATAATAATGTCGGCGTGCTGCGCCAGATACGACTGCGTGTCGCTCACCATTGCTATCATACGGTTGCCGCGCATCTTCAGGATGGGCACCAGAACCTTGATTTCGGGCGTGTTGCCGCTTCGCGAAAGCAGCATCACAATGTCATTTGCCTGAATCATACCCAAATCGCCGTGGATGGCGTCGGCGGCGTGCATAAAGAGCGCCGGGGTGCCGGTTGAGTTCATTGTGGCCACAATCTTCTGCGCAATGATGGCGCTCTTGCCGATTCCGGTCACAACCAGACGGCCGCGGCTTTTGAAGATGGTGCTCACGGCTTCGGCAAAATTGCTGTCAATCATATTTTTGAGATTGGCAACGGTGGCCGCTTCCTGCTCAATCACATCGGCCGCAATGGCTGTTATTTCGTCGTTTGTCTTCATAATCACGTTCCTTTTGTTTGCCGCCGCGCTGAATTTCAGGCGGTTCGGACGGTTCGGAAAAAACATTTCAAAAAAACACACAAAAATATAAATGGACTCATAAATTTTACTAAATTTATTTTCGCGTTTGTAGGCGATTTTTCAAAATTCGCCGTTAATGAAATTTAAAGGGGGAGTGGCACGGAAAAACCCTTGCGGTTGGCGGGCCACCTTAAATGTTTGATGATGGAACTGAAGGATTATCTAAAGCAGTACTTCGGCTTTGACACGTTCAAAGGCAATCAGGAGGCAATTATCGAGAATATTCTGGCTGGGCGCGACACCTTTGTGCTGATGCCCACAGGCGGCGGCAAGTCTCTGTGTTACCAACTGCCGGCTATGATTCAGGACGGCACAGCCATTGTAATCTCGCCGCTCATTGCCCTGATGAAGAACCAGGTGGATGCCATCCGCGGCTTCAGCGAGGAGGACGGCATTGCCCATTTTCTGAACTCGTCGCTCTCGAAAAACGAGATTCAGAACGTGAAAGACGACATTCTGGCCCACAAGACCAAACTGCTCTATGTGGCACCCGAATCGCTGGCAAAAGACGATAACATCCAGTTCCTGAAGCAGATAAAGATTTCGTTCTACGCCATCGACGAGGCGCACTGTATTTCGGAGTGGGGCCACGATTTCCGTCCGGAGTACCGCAGCATCCGCTCTCGTGTTGACGAGATTGGCCGCGCGCCCATCATTGCGCTCACAGCCACCGCTACGCCAAAGGTGCAGAGCGATATTCAGAAAACTTTGGGAATGGTCGAAGCCGACGTATTCAAATCGTCGTTCAACCGCCCCAACCTTATATATGAAGTGCGTCCGAAACGCGACGTGACCAAAGAAATCATCAAGTTCATCAAGGCCAATCCCGGCAAGTCGGGCATTGTGTACTGCTTGAGCCGCAAGAAGGTTGAGGAACTGGCCGAGACACTGGTAATCAACGGAATAAAGGCCGCACCATATCACGCAGGACTTGAGTCGGCGGTGCGTTCGGCCAACCAGGACAAGTTCCTGATGGAGGAGATTGACGTGATTGTGGCCACCATCGCCTTCGGAATGGGAATCGACAAGCCCGATGTGCGGTTTGTCATCCACCACGATATGCCGAAGAGCCTTGAGGGTTACTATCAGGAGACGGGCCGCGCCGGTCGCGACGGTGGTGAGGGACGCTGCATCGCCTTCTATTCTTATAAGGACATCCAGATGCTGGAGAAGTTTATGCAGGGCAAGCCTGTGGCCGAACAGGAGATTGGCCGCCATCTGCTGATGGAGACCGTGTCGTACGCCGAATCGGCTGTGTGCCGCCGCAAGCAACTGCTGCATTACTTTGGCGAGGAGTACAACGAGGACAACTGCGGCGCTTGCGACAACTGTCTGCACCCGCGCGAACTGTTCGAGGGCAAAGACAGCGTGGTGAAGGTTCTGAAAACCGTCATCGCCGTCAAGGAGTTTTTCAAGCCCGACCTTGTGGCCAATGTGCTCTGCGGCGTGGCCGACAGCACCATCAAAGCATACAAATACAACACGATACCCGAATTCGGCAGTGGCAAAGAGCACGATGAGAAATACTGGCAAACCATTATCCGCCAAGCACTTGTGGCCGACCTTTTGGGCAAGAACATCGAAAACTACGGCTCACTCACCGTCACGCCGCAAGGACACGAATTCCTTGAGCATCCACACTCGTTTATGATTGCCAAAGAGCGCGACTACGACGATGGCGGCGACGATTCGGGCGAAGGCGGTGGCGCAATGGTGGCTGCCGACCAGACACTCTTCAGTATGCTCTGCGACTTGCGTAAGGACATCGCCAAAAAGCGCGGTTTGCCGCCGTACATCATCTTCCAGGACCCGGCTTTGCAGGATATGACCATCCACTATCCTATGACGCTTCAGGAGTTGGGTAACATCCCTGGCGTTGGTCAGGCAAAGGCGATGAAATTCGGTCAACCGTTCTGCGATTTGATTAGCAAATACGTGAAAGAGAATGAGATAGAACGTCCGATGGACCTTGTGGTGAAAACCACAGGCAACAATTCGGGAATGAAACTCTACATTGTTCAGAGCATCGACCGCAAGTTAGGGCTCGATGTGATTGCCGACGGCAAAGGTCTGGAAATGGACGAGTTGCTCACCGAAATGGAAAAAATCGTGAATTCGGGCACCAAACTGAACATCGACTACTACATCGACGAGGTGATTGACGAGGACTGCCAGGATGACATCTACGAGTATTTCCGCGAGGCTGCTACCGACTCACTCGAAGACGCGCTGAAAGAGTTGGGCGAGGATGACTACACCGAGGAGGAAATCCGCCTGATGAGGATAAAATTTATTTGCAACGAGGCGTATTAAACTTGTTGAGTACTATAGATTATAAAAACCGGATTTGTTCCGGTTTTTTTGTTGCTTTTATCAGCTTCCCAGCGGATGCGCATAAAGTTGCACATCTTTGGCCGTGATGTTCTTGTCGCAAAGGATGAGCAGGCGCTCAATCACGTTGCGCAACTCGCGGATGTTGCCTGTCCAGTTGATTTTCTGCAGTTCGGCCAGGGCGTCGGGCTCGATGGTCGATTTGGCCACGCCCGACTCTTCGCAAATCTGCGTGATGAAATGGTCGGCCAGAAGCGGAATGTCTTCAACACGCTCGTTCAGCGTTGGCACTTGAATCAGAATCACGCTCAGGCGGTGGTACAGGTCTTCGCGGAAGCGCCCAGCCTTAATCTCTTCTTCAAGATTCTTGTTTGTGGCGGCTATCACCCTGACATTCACATCAATATCCTTGTCGGCACCCACGCGGGTGATTTTGTTCTCTTGCAGGGCGCGCAGCACTTTGGCTTGCGCCGAAAGGCTCATATCGCCAATCTCGTCAAGGAAGATGGTGCCACCGTCGGCCTGCTCGAATTTGCCTGCCCGGTCTTTCACAGCGCCAGTGAACGAGCCTTTCATGTGACCAAATAATTCGCTTTCAATCAGTTCTGATGGAATGGCGGCGCAGTTCACTTCAACAAATGCGGCTTCGGCGCGATTGCTTAGGTTGTGAATCATCCGGGCCACCACTTCCTTGCCAGTTCCGTTCTGGCCAGTGATGAGCACGCGGGCGTCGGTCGGGGCCACCTTCTCAATCATCGCCTTAATCAGTTTCAGTGGCGCCGACTCGCCAATCAGTTCGCGGTTTTTGGCGGCCACCTTCTTGCGCAGAGTCTTGGTTTCGGTCACCAGTTTGCCCTTGTCCATTGCGTTGCGCAGGGTGATGAGCAGACGGTTCAGGTCGAGCGGCTTCTCAATGAAGTCGAAAGCGCCCATCTTGATGGCTTTCACGGCAGTATCAACCGTTCCGTGGCCCGAAATCATCACCACAGGTAGGTCGGGGTAGTCCTTCGACACCTGCTCAAGCACTTCCATACCGTCGATGCCTTCCATTTTAATGTCGAGCAGAAGCGCGTCGAACGTTTCCTTCTTCAACAGTTCGAGCCCTTCAGTGCCGTTGGCGGCCAGGCTCACGCGGTGTTTTTCGTATTCAAGAATCTCTTTCAGCGAGTTGCGGATGGCGCGTTCGTCATCAATAACAAGTATGTGTGCCATTTCAAAGTGTGTTTTCGAGTTGAATTGCGACGCCTTCTGTCAAGGCATACGACGATTGAGTAATGCTTGTAACTTGCGTCTTGTCAAGCAGATACTTAACAAAAGTTGACGACATTACAATGGTGTCCTGTCGCAGCGGCTCAAGGCCGAGAATGAGCGCGCGCTTGTCGCGGGTTGTGTTGGTGATGGTTTTGTAGATGCCGTTGAAATCGTCGGCCGTGAAATTCGAGTGCTTCGAGTTGAGCGGCAGCGGTCGTTGTGTTTTCTTCTGATGAATCATCTCAGCGAAACTGTCGAACGCCCCAGCCGAGCCGATGAGCCGCGTGACGGGGTATTGCCTGATGGCTTCGTTGAAGTCGGCCATCTTCTCGTCGAGATAGTGGTTGATGCTAGCCAACTCGCCTTGCGAGATTGGGTCCGACGGCTTGAAAATCTCGAGCAGGCGGGCGCTGCCAAGTTCGTAACTTGCCGACCATAGCATACGGTTTTCGCGGCCGATAATCACTTCGTTGTTGCCGCCGCCAATATCCACCATCATATAGTTGCTGTCGCCCTGTGGCGGAACGGCGCTGAGCATCGCGTTGAAGACGTACTGAGTCTCTTGCTCGCCCGAGATTGGCGTAATCTGAATGCCAAGGTCGCGGCTCACCTTCTCAATCAGGTGGGCCGAGTTGTTGGCGCTGCGAATGGCCGATGTGCCAAAGGCGAACACCTTCTCGCAGCCGTAGTCCTTAATCAGGCTGCTGTAGTCGCGCAGCACGGCAAACGAGCGGGCAAAGGCCTTGTCGGTCAGATTGCCAGTCATCAGCCCTTCTTTGCCCAGCATCACGGCCGATTTTGTTTTCAGCAGATAGTCGGTCGGCTGCCCCTTGCGGATGTCGGCAATCAGAATGTTGAACGTATTGGTTCCCAAATCGATAATCGCAACTTTCATTTTTCAGTGTTTTTCGGTGCGGTCCGTTTCAAGTTTCGCGCAAGTTACACATTTAATCGGTGTTGGCAAAAGATTCAAACCTTCAGCCATTCACTCATTCACTCATTCAATCCTTCTCTCATTCACTCATCGCCTAATCCACCGCCAAATCTCTTTCAATGTCGATTTTTTGCCGTACATCAGTATGCCCGTGCGGTATATTTTGCCAGCCAGCCAGGTGCAGACCACAAAGGTGGCAATCAGCAACGCGGCCGATAGGAAAATTTCTGAATAGGGCACGCCGTAGGGGATTCGCGTCAGCATTGAGACGGGCGCGGTGAACGGTATAATGCTCAGCCAGAATATCATAGGACTGTCGGGGTTGGCAATGGTTCCAGTCATCACAATGATTGACAGCAGCAACGGCGCGCTCAGCGGCAGAATGAACTGCTGAGTGTCGGCTTCATTGTCAACCATCGAGCCCACGGCCGCGAAAAGTGAACCGTAGAGCAGGTATCCGCCCAAAAAGAAGAAGATGAACGACAGGATGATAACCCCGAAATTGATGTTGCCCACGGTGCCGAGCATCGCCTTCAGTTCGTCGGCCATCTCGTCGGTTGTGGGTTGCGATGGCGCCAGTTGGCTTCCGCCCTGCGACATCAGCGGCTGCGCCGTCTCAACCCCGATGGCGGCAGTGTCGGGCATCAGCATCGGTGCCACGGCCGAATAGATGCTGAATGTCAGCACAATCCACAGAGCAAACTGCGTGAGCGTTACCAGCCCCACGCCGATAATCTTGCCCGCCATCAGTTGCGCGGGCCGCACCGACGACACAATTACCTCGACAATTCGGTTCGTCTTCTCTTCAATCACGCCACGCATTACCGCATTGCCCGACAGGAAGATAGCAATATAAATCAGAATTCCCATCAGGTAACTCAACACCAGTTTCAGCGTCATATTGTCACTTTCCTCGCGGCCGTCGTCGGTCATTTTTATGGTGTTGATGTTGATGTTCGTCTTCACGGCCGACAGAATGCCAGGGTCAACGCCGCACGACCGCAGTTTCTCATTCTCGAGCCGTTTCTCGATGGCGTTCGAGATGTGCATCCGCAGGTCGAGATTGATGTTTTTGTCGGAATACAGGCTCACCGCGTTGTCGGAATTCACAATTTGGTGGCTGATGTATAGCAACGCGTAAAACCCTGATTCACTGAACTGTGACTTGTATTTCTGCAAATTCGCGTCGGGCATATAGACGAACTTGATGTAGTCCGTTTCGGGCAGTTGGCCGCGGAAAATGTGGGTGCTGTCAACCACCTGCACAATCCTCACTTCGGTGTTGTTCATATTCATAATCAGCGACGGGGCAATCATCAGACCCGCAAACAGCAGCGGCCCCAGAATGCTCATAATTATGAAACTCTTGTTCTTGACGCGCGTCAGATATTCGCGCTCGATTATGGTGAGAATTTTTTTCATTTAGGATTTTTGATTTAATAATTTAGGATTTTCGCACTGTCCCGATAGTTATCGGGAACACAGAATACACTGATTTTCACTTTTTTCTCTAACAGATTTTATCAGATTCAATCAGAATGAGTTATCGGATAAAATCGGGTTGAATCGGTTAGTTTATTATCTGCTTTTCTGCAATCATTTTCAATTTTCAATTACTTGCACCTTGCATCTTATAACTTATAACTTAAAAACTTACAACTCAACACTCAACTATTCCCCACCGCCTTGATGAAGATGTCGTTCATATTGGGAATCAACTCGTTGAATTGCGTAATCTGCACTTCGGGCAGAAGCGCGGAAAGCAGTTGGTTGTAGGTGAATCCAGGCTTCATCTCGCCGCTGATGCGGTTGACGGCGCCCGCTTCGTCGTCTTTCACAACAACCATCGGCTCAATCAGTTGCATTGCCCTGCTATGTTCGCCTATGTAGTTGAGTTCGAACAGGTTGAGTTTGAACTGCTGACGAATTTCGCCGACCGTGCCGTCGAGCACCTTCCGCGACTTGTTGATGAGCGCAATGTGGTCGCAAATCTCTTCAACCGACGCCATATTGTGGGTTGAGAAGATGATGGTTGCGCCGTTATCTTTCAGATTCAGAATCTCTTGCTTGAGCAGATTGGCGTTGATGGGGTCGAATCCGCTGAACGGCTCGTCGAAGATGAGCAGCCGCGGCTCGTGCAGCACCGTGGTGATGAACTGCACCTTTTGCTGCATACCCTTCGAGAGTTCCTCAACTTTGCGGTTCCACCAGCCGCCAATCTCAAACTTGTCGAACCACTCTTTCAGCCGCCGTGTGGCGTCGGCTTTTGTAAGTCCCTTGAGTTGTGCCAGATAGACAGCCTGCTCGCCCACTTTCATTTTCTTGTAAAGGCCGCGCTCTTCGGGCATATAGCCGATTTTGCTGATGTCGTCGGGCCCGATTGGGTGGCCGTCGAACAGCACGGTGCCGCTGTCGGGTGCGGTAATCTGATTGATGATGCGGATGAGCGTCGTCTTGCCCGCACCGTTAGGTCCCAGCAGCCCGAACACTATGCCCTGCGGCACTTTCAGGCTCACGCTGTCGAGCGCCGTGTGGCCGTCGTATTGCTTGCAAACATTGTTGGTTTCGAGAATCGGTGTCATATTTTGCAATCGATTTTTATGCGCGGTAAATTTAAGGGGAAAAGTTGAAAATGTGGCTGATTATCGATTTATCAATTGCGCACTCAAACATTTAGATTGAGCAAATCGGTTCAATCCGCGTTCCACCCAAACCGCTACTCTTCCTCGTCCATTATCGCCTCAAACAGCATCTGCGCCACGCGGTGGCCGCCCTTGCGGTTGAAGTGCGTGTAGTCTTTCTGCGCCATTCCGCTCTCAACCCACACGGGCATACTGTTGCGGCCGCCCATTGCGGCGTACAGGTTCCAAAACGCGCACCCTTCGGCGATAGCCGCATTGCGTTGGGCTTCAATCACTTTCGGTACAGATGAGCGCGTCACGTAGCCGTTGGTGCCGTTTTCCGACATATCGCTCACGCCCACAACCAGAATCACCGCGCGCGGCCACACTTTTTTCAGGTACTGCAGTTGCTTGCGCAGATTCTCTTCGTAGTAACTGTAACTGCGCGAGCGGTTGGTGACGGCGTTCACACCAAACTCGTAAATTATCAGGCTCACAGGCAGATAGTGGCCCATTTGCTTCATTTGCGCCAGGTCGATTTTCACAAACTCGGTGCCCTTGCTTCCGCGGAATGGCAGATTATCGACCATTACGCCAGCGGGCGAGTCGAGCGTAACCGCATAAATGTCAGGACTTTGGCTGCCGCCGAACTCAATGCGGAAATTGGTCGGTGTCTGCTCAAAATTCCACTGAAGGCGCTTGGTGTCGGCAGTCGGGTCGATGTCCTCGAACCATAGCAACTCGCCATCGGCATAGCCCTTCACGGTGAACGCGCTGTCGGCACGGCCGTAAAAAATGTTGCACTGCGTGAATTTCTTCACCGACCGATACGCCTGCCCCGAAGGCGAGAATTTTATCCACGCCTGACTTCCGCCGAACTGCGCGAAACTGCCCATAATGCCGAACCGCTGATGGTGCAGCGACGTGTCGCGCTTCTGATAAATTGAGTGGACGCGCCAATTGCTTGATGCCGAGTGCACTATGGCCGACGATTTGGCCACGGGCGGCACGGCGGGCATTAGTCCAGGGCCGCTGCCTCCGTATTTTTTCTGCATAAGATTGCGGAAATAGCCCGTTATGCGGTCGCCCTCAATCTGACTGTCGCCGTAGTGCAGAATGCGCACCTGACGGTTTTGGCAGTTGGCCAGCGCGGCAAAAAACGGCGCAAGACGCACCTCGTCGTCGTCGGCAAACTCAATGGGTTGGCGGCTTCGGGGCCTGTCGGTGCGGGCGGGTTTGGGTTTTGGCGCGGGCGCTGCGGGCAGAGTGTCGGGCTGCGGCAGAACAGCCGTGTCGGCGGGCAGCGTGGTGGTGTCGGCTTTCAGTTCGGCCTCAATGGCGCTTGTGTTGCCGATGATTTCAACCACTTCGGCAATATTGGTCTGCGCCGTATCAGCCTGACTGTCAGTAAAATCGAAATGCAACTTGATTCCGCCGCCCAACTCAATTCCGTCTTTCGGAAAAAGCATTGCCACAGCCGCCAAAATGGCCGCCGTAACAATCAGAAAGACCAGAATCTTAATTGGTTTCACGCTCGTTATCGTTTGATTTTCAGTTTCTGCCCGATGTCGATGCGCGACGAACTCAAGCCGTTCCAGCGTTTGATGTCGTCCTCGGTGACGTTGAACGTGCGGGCGATTTCCCACAGCGAGTCGCCGCGGCGCACGGTGTAAATCTCATACTCGCCGTCAGCCAGCGGTTCGGCCGATTGAGTCGGCGTTTGCGTTGTTGTGGTCGTTTTCTTGCCCACCGACGCCTGTTTCTCGTCGAACGTCATCGTGTTGATTTTCTCGTATTTCGATGCCTTCGATGTGGGCACGTAGATAATCAGTTTCTGTCCGCCGCGGATGGTGTTGCGCGACATTCCGTTCCAGTATTTGATGTCGGACACGCGCACATTGTACCAACTCGAGATGAAGCCCAGGTTGTCGCCCGATTTCACCGTGTAAGTCAGTTTCTTGTAGTCGCCTTTGGGCGGGCCAGGAATGTAGGTGTTGTGTTCGGGCTTTTTGTTCATCACCTCGGGGCGGAAATAATAGGCGTCGTTGTAGCGCGAAATCGAGTCCTCAAGTTCGATGAACCGCAGCACTTGGTCGGTAGGCAGGCGCAGCGCGTAGGGTTTGATGTGGCCAGGAATGATGTCGTGGCGATACTGCGGATTCAGGTTTCGCAGCACGTCGACGGGGATGCCCATAAAGTGGTTAATCTGCTCAAAATGAATCTTTTTGCTCACCATAACCGTATCGCATTTCACGGGCATTTTCGGTGCTGTCGGCTTCAGGTTGTGCTCCGCGTAATAGTTCATTATGTACGCTGCCGCGATGTAGGCGGGCACGTAGCCGCGCGTCTCGCGGGGCAGATGGTAGTAGATGTCCCAGTAGTTGCGCTTTCCGCCGCTGCGCTTGATGGCCTTGTTCACATTGCCAGGACCGCAGTTGTAGGCGGCAATCACCAGAATCCAGTCGTGATAGGTGCGGTACATATCGCTCATAAAATTGGCGGCGGCGTAGGTCGATTTTATCGGGTCGCGACGCTCGTCAACAAGGCTGTTCACCTCAAGTTTGTACATTCGCCCTGTGCTGTGCATAAACTGCCAAAGTCCAGTGGCGCCTACGCGCGAAACGGCCACAGGGTTCAGCGCCGACTCAATCACAGCCAGATATTTCAGTTCAGTCGGCATTCCCTTTGAGTCGAAAATATCCTCGAAAATCGGGAAATAGTAGTCGGCCACACCCAGCATATTCTCAACCAAGTCGCGACGCTTGTGCGAATAGAGATTTATCAGATTGCTAACCACCTTGTTATACGACAGTTCGATTTCGAGCGGCAGCATTTCCAGTCTTTTCCGATATACCGAATCGGGGAAATCGGGGATTAGCGCCGTGTCGGCTGTCGCGATGAATGATGTGTCGTTGCCGATTGACGCCTGCCCGTCGAACCACATTTGCGACAGGCTGTCAACCGTTTCCGAAACCTCAATGTCGAGTGTGTCCGACGGTTCGGGCCAGCCAAAATCGATGGTGTCAGCGGCAAAAAGTGTGTCAGTGATAGGTGTTGAGTCGTTGATTTGTGTTGTGGCGTTTGCGTGCACTGCGAGTGCCGCCGCGCACAAAATGGTGATGATTGGTTTTATCATTTCAAAATCTAGTGTATCAGAATGTTACGGTAATATTTACGCCCAGCGGCGTGCTTGTCCGCGAGCCAGCCACTTCGGTGAAATCGGGCATCAGCATCGGGTCTGCCTTGATTGACAGGTCCTTGTCGATGGTGAAATCGAAAAAGTGCGCGTCAACGTTGGCGTCAATCACCTGCAGCAGGTAGAGCGCCCCAATGCCGATGAAGCAGATGTCGCGGTAGCGCCGCCACGTGTCCTTCAGCCGCTCGGTGTTTGCGGCGGGATATTGGCTCACGGTGCGGTCGTCGTCGTCGGTCGCCCACTTGTACTCGCGTCGGTATTTTTTATAGACGTAGTTGTTGTAACTCGCATAGTAAATCAGCCCTGTGAAACCGCCGTAAATAATCGGTATCTTCCAGTATTTCTGATTGTAATACTGCCCCAGGCCAGGCACCAGCGACGACATAAACGTTGCCTTGTTGGGCTTGTGCCGGACGCGGTAGGTGCTGTCAGGGATGTCGAATCCGTCGGCATATTGAGCGTGCGCGGTTAGCGGCGCAGCAGCCATAAGCAGCAGCGCACCAATCAGCAGCGATATGCGTTTAAGAGCCACCTTCAAGCCTCAATTAAAGCGATTTGAGTTTGTCGAACAGCGATATAATGCGCTCAAGGTCCTGATCGTTTTTGAACGCAATCACAATCTTGCCGTTGCCTTTGTCGGTGCGGCTGAACTTCACTTTCGAGTTGAAGAAACTGTTCAGACTGTCTTCCAAAGCCTTATAAGTGTCGTCGGCGTTGCGTTTGCTGCGGCCTGCCTTTTTCTTTTCGGGGCTTTTCATTTCGGCTGCGGCATCTTCAGTCTCGCGCACCGACAGTCCTTCGTTCAGTATGCGTTCGAAAAGGAAATTCTGGTCGTTCAGGTCGTCGATGCCGAGCAGAGCCTTTGCGTGCCCCATTGTGATGAGTTGCTTGCGCAGGCCCAGTTTTATCTCATCGGGAAGTTTGAGCAGACGCAGATAGTTGGTGACAGTTGAGCGTTGTTTGCCCACGCGGTCGCCCAGATTCTCTTGCGTGATGCCGCATTCGTCAATCAGGCGCTGGAAACTGATGGCAATTTCGATTGCGTCAAGGTCTTTGCGCTGAATGTTCTCAACCAGAGCAAGTTCGAGCATTGCCTGATCGTCGGCCGTGCGGACATAGGCGGGAACGCGCGTGAGTCCAGCCATTTTCGACGCGCGGCAGCGGCGTTCGCCCGATATAATCTGGTAGCGGCCGTTATCAAGTTTGCGCAGCGTAATTGGCTGAATGATATCATATTGCTTTATGGATGCAGCCAGTTCGTTGAGCGCGTCTTCGTCAAATTCAGTTCGCGGCTGGTAGGGATTCACATCAATCAGGTTCAGTTCAATCTCGCTGATGTCGGAATTGGTCGGCGTTCCGCCTTTGAGCAGAGCCCCCAATCCCGCGCCCTTGTTAGCCATAATATCGTTCAAACCTTTGCCTAAAGCAGGTTTCTTTGGTGTAGCCATAGTTAGTCAATAATTTTTTCGTCAGAATCCATTTGTGTCATATTGTTGCGCTGAAGCACTTCGCGGGCAAGGTTCAGGTAGTTGATTGCACCCACCGACTGCGGGTCGTACAAGATGCTTGGCTGTCCGTAGCCTTGTGCTTCTGTGATTTTTACGTTGCGCGTAATCATTGTCTCGAAAACCATATCTTCAAAGCAGCGGCGTACTTCTTCAACCACGTTGTTGGCCAGGCGCAGGCGCGAGTCGTACATCGTGCACAGGAAGCCTTCGATTTGCAGGCTGGGATTGAGTCCGCTCTGGATGAGTTTTATGGTATTGATGAGTTTGCCGATGCCTTCGAGCGCGAAATACTCGCACTGCACGGGGATGATTACCGAATCGGCCGCAGTGAGCGAGTTGACGGTGATGAGCCCCAACGACGGCGAGCAGTCAATGATGATGAAATCGTACTTGTCGCGGAATTTGTCGAGCCCCATTTTCATAACCTTCTCGCGGTCAGCCTTTTCGAGCAGTTCGATTTCTGCGCCCACCAGATTGATGTTCGACGGCAGCAGGTCGAGATACGGCAGATTCTCAATATTAAGTATGGCGTTTGCAGGGTCAATCTCGTCGACAAGGCACTCGTACAGTCCGACCTTGATATTGTTCACATCGAACCCGAAACCCGAAGTGGCGTTGCCCTGCGGGTCAGCATCAACGAGCAGCACTTTTTTCTCAAGTACAGATAGACTTGCGGCTAAATTGATTGATGTTGTAGTCTTGCCAACGCCGCCTTTCTGATTGGCGACGGCTATAATCTTTGCCATATATGTCAGTTATTTAATGTTGTTATTTACAATATTCTTAAAATCAACAACTTACGTTTGTCTTTTTCCTATTTTTATTCGGTGCAAGGTAGTGATTTAATCCACATTTGCGGGGTTAAGATATCAACACTCGGCGGCTTGCGGTTGATAACTTGTGAATAAATTACCACCTTTTCAACAGGTGCATTGCGGCACGTCAGCCTTGCACATCTGATAATCGAAAACCAACAATAAAATATTGCGCACAGTTTCAGATTTTTCCCATCTTCGCACTATGAAACGCATTTTGGGTTACGCAGCGATGATTCTGGCAATGGCGTGTTTCTACGCCTTTCAGCCCGTGGCTGTTGCCGAAGGTTGGCAGCCATGTGGCGGCGAGCCCGATTCTGGTTGCTCGATAATCGAAGCCGTGCACGATTTTCACGGTGTGATGCCGCCGCAGAGTCAACTCACGGTGCGCACCTGCCAACTCAACGAGCGGACAATTTACGACGGTTTTTTCGAGATTGTCAAGTCGTCGTCGAAAGTGTTCTTCAACTCGTTTTCGCACGGCAAATTAACTCGAATTGGATTCCTGATAAAGTTTCCAAAAGTCAGTATTTCCTTCCCGTTCAGCGTGTTCTGGTAACGAACCGCCCACTTTGCGCACGGCAGCCTAAAAGTTGAAGCCGTGCATATTCTTTAGACTTTCGCAAAATGACTTTTTGTGTGCGACACCATTGCCGCTTATGCTTTGGTGTTCGCACTTATTTAATAATCAATAAAATACAAATAAAATGGACATTACAACATTAATTATAGGTGTGGCCATAGTTGCACTATGCGTCCTGCCATTCTGGCTTTCGGGCAACGCCCGCAAACGCCGCGAGAAAAAACTCACTGACGCGCTCAACGAGATGGCGCAACTTAAATCTACAACCATCTGCAATTCAGAAGTTTGCGGCAACAACAGCGTCGGCATCGACGGCAGCGGACGCTGGCTTTTCTACGCCCGTTGCAAAGGCGGCTTGCGCGAATGCATTGATTTAGAGAATGTTCGCACATGCAGCATTATCGACAAGCCCGACACCATTGGTTTGAGTTTCGCAACCGATGCTAAAACCGACACTTACATCGAGTTCTACAACAGCAACATCGAAGCCACATCCGACGACGAGTCGCGGCTGGCCGCACGGTGGCATAAGATTGTGGCCGACCGTCTGGCGGCAATGAAACACTAATCTGCTGATTTGTCAATAAAAGAATCGGGGCATCAGACTTGTGCTGATGCCCCGATTAAGTTTTTCTAATTATCAAAAAATCACTTCACAACCGCCGTTCTGATGCTGTCGGTCTTCTGGCAGATGGCCGAAAAGAGCACTTCGTTGATGAAGGTGTCGGTTGATGCGGCAAGCGTGGTTTTGCCGTCTTTCGATGTTTCTGCCTTTATTTCCGCTGGCATTGATTTCACGCGGTCGAAAGTTTTCTGAAGGTCGGTCAGCCAGCCATACACTTCGCTCACGCCGCTCATATTCTTGTAGGTTTCAAGCATTTTCACGAGAATCGAGAGTGAGTAGCGCTGGTCAATCACAAGGTCAATCAGGCGGGTGTTGTTGTTGGCCATTTCGGCAAGTTCTGTCGATAGGTAAAGGCTCTCAATCCAGCCGCCAGCAACAATCAGAGCGGCCACTTCGGCGCGGCCCGCATCGTTCAGATACTCGTTGGCGTTGGTGAACCCTTCGGTGATGATTTCCATCAGCGAGTCGCGGTCGTTGATGTTGTTCTCAATGCGGTCGGCGATGTCGGGTTGTACAAAATCGAAGATTCCCAATTCGTCGGCCAGTTTCTTCGCTGTGGCCATATATTGAATAGCCGTCTGTGTCTGATTGAAAAGGCTTGCGTAACTCAGGTCGGCACCGTAAATGCCGAAGTTGAGCGCTTTCTGTGCGGTTGTGGTGTATTTGTCGACATTGCTTGTAGGGTTGGCTAGATCCATATTGTACGACACGCCCGTGCTTTGAATCAGGTGAGCCGTTTCAACTGGCGACGGCAGCGCGTAAAACACCTGTTTGGCGCGGTTCAGTTCTTTATTGATGTCAAGACTTGCCAAATCAACATCGCCGTCGATTTTTGGTTTGCTGGTGTTGGCGCAACTCATTGCCAGAAGGCCTGCGGCCAATGCTAATACAATATTCAGATTTTTCATTTTCAGATTTTGAAATTAAATGCGGCTAAAAATAGGTATTTTTACAAAACCGCAAGCGTTTTTCGTTCGCTTGAAGCGAAACTTGCGCTACATTCGTGAAAAATTTTGTGTTTTTATGGAAAACAACCGTTTGAAATCAATTGAAGACTCACTGGCCAACGGCGGAAAAGACGCCGTGCTGGCTGTTCTTGAGCAAATACGAGAGATTGGCGTGCCGAAACTTCTGCCCTCCTTGGTGAAAGTGTACAAAACCTGTGGCGATGACGACATAAAAATGTCCGTCTTCAAACTTTTGTGCGATGCCAGCCAACTTGGCCTTGTCGACGAGATGGCCGCCGCCATAGCCGCCGAAACTGATGACAATGTGAAGCAGATGCTCGTAACATCGTGCTGGTACTCGAAAATCGACTATCTGCCAAAACTCGAACTCTTTATCGATTTGGTGTTCGACTCGCCGTTCGAACTGGCCTTCGAAGCATTCACCGTTATTGAGAACCGCCAAGGCTCAATCACCGACGAACGCCGCGCTGAACTTATCAGTTACATCGAAAAACGCCTTGCCGCCGAAGCCGACTACAACGAGAGCCTGACATCGGGGCTTGTCGAGATTGTTAAGAGTTACGATGATTGATGAAAAAAATTGTAGAGACGCAAAACATTGCGTATCTACACAACAAACAAAAAAATCCCGCCAACACTGACGGGATTTTTTGTGACATAATCTATTGTATTGTTTAGAACATTCCAGGACCGCCGAAACCGCCGGGGAATCCGCCAGGACCGAATCCGCCAGGACCCATTTGGCGAGCCTGCTTACGCATCGAGTTGATTTTGTAAACAAACTGTACGATTGCGTAGCTGCCAAGTGTGTTAGATTCCGAGTCGATGACTGACGAGCTGCTCACGTAGCGCGAAATGCTCTTTTGTTGCTGCAGGATGTCGAACACTTTCACGCGGACTGCCATGCGGTTGTCTTTTGTGAAGTTTTTGGTGATTTGTGCATTCCAGATGGCCAGGTCGCGGTCGTAGCCATCAGTGTAGCCGCTATATATTCTCCAGTTGAAGTCGGTTGCGAACGTCATCTTCCAAGGCAGGTTGATGGTTGTGTTAGCGCCAAGCTCATAGTCGAATGTCTCGCGGTCGTTGCTTATTGATGTATTGCTAATGGTTCCTGTTGTGGTTGCCTTTTGGTCGTTGCCACTCTTCAGGTAGCGTACCGAACCATTGATTGAGAAGTCGAACACATCGCAGCGGTAGTTCAGTTGCAAACGTTCCATAAGAGTGGTTGTCGATGTGGTGATTTTACCACCGCCAATCGTCTGTCCTGTAGGCAGTTTGGTTGCGCTTGACATCGAAACATTCTCATTGTAGCTTGCCATTGAAGTTGATGTGATTGAAAGTTTCTTGCTTCCGAGTGGCGAACTCAAGGTCAGGAATCCGTTTGTGCCCCAGTTGCCGTTCAAGTTGATTTTGCGAGTCTCTTGTCCACCAGTCAACGCATTGTAAGTGATTTCGTTGCTAATGGTGTTCATCGTGTTGTTGTACGACAGGTTGAACATTATGCTCTTGCCTGACTCGCGCATGAAGTTGTTGTAGTTCAACTGAACATTGTTGGTGAATGTCGGTTTCAAGTTGGGGTTACCATATTGCAGGTTCAATGGGTCAGTTACGCTGATAATCTCTTGCAGGTTCTGCACATCGGGAGCAGAGCTGCGGCCGTTGTAGCGCAGTTGAATGGTATGCTGCTTTGTAAATTTATATTGTACACGCAAGGTCGGTGCCCAGTTGAAAACGGTCTGTTTTTTGTCGTTACCCACATTTGCACCCAAAATGTTGTGTGTTTCCGAAATCTGTGGCTGAAGCGATATACCAAGATTGTAGTTCAGTTTGTCGTAGCGGCCTTGCCAAATTATCTCGGCGCGGTGGTTGTAGTAAGTGTTCTCAACTTCGCTGCTCAAACTGTCGTTGCGTGTGCTGCTGCCATCTTCGTAAACATATGAGTACGAGTCAGATGAACGTGTCTGGAAGTTGTAGTTGAATTGCAGATAGTTCTTCTCTAAAATCGGTTCAACATAGCCTATTTGACCCATCAGAGTCAGGTTACTGCTCTTGCCGTCGGTGTTGCGGTCAATCAGCGAAGTTGAGTCATTCAGATTGAAGTGAGTGTTCGACTTCGATGTTCTGTCCGACGGGCTTAGCGAGCCGTTTATCCTGAGTGTCAACTGAATGCTACGTCCGTAGTTATTAAGTTTCTTAACAGCCTGAAGGTTTGCATTATACGAGATGCTTGTCGAATTCGATGTGTTGTTGCTTGTTTGGGTGTTCACCGTGTCGCGAAGGTTATTGATAAGGTTGCCCAAGCTCAGCGATTGTCCGTCACTTTCCGTATCAGAGAAACTCATGCGAATATTGGGACGGAAAATGATGGTTGTCATTGAGTCGATAGCCCATTTGATACGGTACGAAGCATTGATGTTGTTGCGAATGCTTGTTGATGTTGTGGTGTCGTTCTGAACGGTCGAGTAGTCATCGCCACGGAATGTTTCGGTCGATGTTTTGCCTTCCGATTCAGTGTTTGTGCGGCTGTATTGGATGTTGCCACCATGCAGGAACGATTTGCTCTTTTCCTTCTCAAAGTTGGCCATGATGTTCTGAGTTTCGGTGATGCCGCCGCCAAAGCCCATCATACCACCCATCATGCCGCCACCCATCATGCCGCCGCCCATCATGCCGCCACCCATCATCATCATGCCGCCGCCCATCATGCCGCCGCCCATGCCACCACGCATGCCGCCGCCCATCATGCCGCCGCCCATGCCGCCGGTGTCGCCAAGGTCGCTGCTGGTATTGTTGGTGTTGTTCAGGTTGCCGATGATGGCCATGTTGCCTTGGTCGTCAAATTTGTTCAAATCCAAGTGGCCGTCGTAGCGGAAATCGTCAGGACCGTTGATGTCGTGGCCAATGCCGCCCCAAACATTACCTATCCAGCTGTCCATCATGCTTTTGCGCACGGTGAAGTCGAGTACGAACTCTTCGTCGTCATCGTCGATGCCGGTCAGTTCGGCCTGCTCGCTCTTTTTGTCGTACGACTTGATGTCCTTAACCATGTTGGCAGGAAGGTTCTTGAGAACGACTTGTGGGTCGTTGGCAAAATATTCCTTGCCATTCATCTGTATTTTGGTGACTTCCTTGCCGCCAATAGTGAGTTTGCCGTCTGATGAAATCTCGGCGCCTGGCAGTTTCTTCACAAGGTCTTCAACCATTGCGCCTTCAACCACGTGGAAGGCATCGGCGTTGAAAACCACGGTGTCGTCGCGGACCACAACCGGTGTGGCTTCTGCCTGAATGCTGACTTCTGCCAATTGTTTGCTGTCTTCCAACAAATAAATCTTGCCGACAGAATTGTTTTGGCCTTTAGTGACAGTAACATTCTTGTAAACAGCAGTATAGCCGATAAACGAAGCTTTCACAACGCATTTTTCAGCTTTGATGCCTTCAATAACAAACGTACCGTCTTCTTTAGTCACGTCGCCTTTCAGAAATGTGCTGTCGGGCAGCGAGTAGATTTGTACGTTTGCATACTGCAAGGCTTCGTTTGTAGTTTTGTCAAGCAATTGACCTGAGATTGATGTGGTTTGTGCTATTGCCACATTGCCAATCAGAACCGAAAGAATTAAACTCAACTTTTTCATATCACTGTTTTTTTATGTGTTTATAATTTCATTCTCTTTTTTGTCATTTTCGACGATGCAAGTATATTTTGTTTCAACCAAACCGCAATCTTCTTATAGATGAAGGGTTAGAAAATGCCGATTGAAGTTCCCGAATTTTAATCTGAGTCTATGTTTCGCCCATTTTTACCGATAAAAACGCCGTTTGGCGGCACGCGAACTAACAAATACCATTCCAAACAGCCTTTTTTGCCGATAAATCCTAAAATAGTACCATTGAAAATCAGTATGATACGTATGCTGAAATATGGGTGGCTGAATATCAGTCCAAAAAATATCTGTTTTGTGGGCAAAAAATGCGGAATTATCGATAGTAAAGTAGATAATCGATTGATTATCAAACTATCTTATTAAGATGTACGATTGGCAATCAAAAAGGGAAGCCACAAAGCTTCCCCTAATACCCTACCTATTAATGTTTAATTATCAGAACGATAGCACATAAACTTCGTCGGGCACCACATCGAAGATGATGCTTCCATCGGCAATCAGCGACGGTATCTCACTGTTGTTGCGCACAATGCGGGCTGTAGTGCAGCCTTCGGGCAGCTTGCGCTTGATGGTTATTGGCTGGTCGAGTTTGGTCAGACTGCTTTGAGCCGTGCAGCCAATGGTTATCTCAAAAAAGTCGTTGTCTTGCCGCTCGTTGATTGTGAGTGAGTTGCGCTCGATAATGTATTTTGAGATTTCAGCAAAAGTGCCAACCCAGTATGTCAGCCCCGATTGCTTTACATATTTTAGATGTGCTTCAAACTCTGTCGATTCTATTGGCGAGTAACCGCCGTCACCGTCGAGCGCGTGAATCAGGAACACGCACCAACCTTTGGTTTGGGTAGCCGAATCCACCCACTTGTTGAAATTGTCGGCAGTCTGCATGTCGCTCTCAGTACCAACCACTCGCGATGTGATGTTGAACATATTTTCGGGAGTTGAATTGCCAATCTGGCCGCTGCAACCGCGCGCTGAGATATAATAGCGTGCCACAATCTGGTCGTTGCCGGTCACACAGTACGGATAAACCATTGTGATACACTCTTTTCCAATCTCGCGTTCGATGATTTTCTTCGATTCGGCCAACTCTTCGTCTTGCTTGTCTTCGGGTGTTTGGCCAAAGTTGGCGTGCGTCACGGTGTGCGAAGCAATCTCGTGGCCTTTGTTAGCGACATCTTTCCACTCGTTCCAATCTTTTACCCAACTGGTAATCAGATTGAAAGTGCCGTGAAAACCGTATTTGTCGAGCAACGGAACAGCCACTGGAATCTGGTTCGGAGTGCCGTCATCGAAAGAGTAGGTGATGGCTGCCTTGCTGAAATTGTGCCAGGTTGCCACTTCGTAACCTTCTGGTATTTGTGCATTTACTGTGTTTGCCATAATGAATGGTATTGCCATTATCAATGATATTTTTTTCATCTTCAGTCAGATTTAAAATGCAATAATAAGGAATTTTTAAAACACAAATCGAAGACACAAACGCAAACCATCAAACTTCTTGCCACCTATTCAACAGTTTTATTGTCTGAAGTCTGTTGTCCGTAGTCTGAAGTCTTTAATTACCTTTGCCGAAAACAGAAAACAATGAGCACAATTAATTGCCGCGGCCGTCTTGTCGATTTGAGCCGCCCGAAAGTGATGGCTATTGTGAACGTCACGCCCGACAGTTTCTACAGCGGAAGCCGCTGTCCGTCGACCGAAGCGGCACTGGCTCGTGCCGATGAAGCGTTGGCTCAGGGTGCTGATATTCTTGATTTGGGTGCCTACTCAACGCGACCCGGTGCGGCCGAAGTGCCAGCCGACGAAGAGTGGAACCGCCTTGCGCCCGTGGTGTCCGAACTTCGCCGCCGCCATCCGCAGGCTGTTATTTCCATCGATACATTCCGCAGTAGCGTGGCCGAACGAGCCGTTGATGCCGGTGCCGATATCATCAACGATGTGTCGGGCGGCACACTCGATGACAAGATTTTTGCTACTGTTGCACGGCTGCAAGTTCCATATATTTTGATGCACATGCGCGGAACGCCGGCCACAATGCAGCAGAACACCCATTATAATAATCTGCTTGCCGATGTGATTAGCGAACTCTCGCAGCCGCTTCGCCGCCTGACCGATTTGGGTGTGCACGATGTCATCATCGACCCTGGATTCGGCTTTGCCAAAACGCTAGAGCAGAACTACGAACTGTTTGCCCACTTGGTCGAGTTTTCGGTTTTCGGACGTCCTGTACTTGTGGGCATCTCTCGCAAATCGATGATTTATAAATTGTTTGGTATCACACCTGAGCAGTCGCTTAATGCTACCACCGCACTCAACATGCTTGCTCTGCAAGGCGGCGCATCAATCTTGCGAGTTCACGATGTGCTTGAAGCAGTGCAGGTTGTGAAGATGTGGAAAATGATGAATCCGACTTCTGCCGACAAACTCTAATTTGAATTTCCCCGGACAATCCTTCGGTATTCGGTGGGTGTCATGCGCTCGTGCTGGCGGAAGCGGCGGGCAAAATATGACGGGTCCATCATGCCCAACTGCTCGGCTATCTCGCTCATTGTCAAATCGGTGTTTTTGAGCAGCATTTTGGCGGCCATCATAGCCGATTCGTTTATCCAGTATGTTACGGGGTGGCCTGTGTTCTGTTTGATGGTTTTGCTCAGATGGTTCGGACTGACATCAAGTTTTTCTGCATATTTGGCTGCCGACAAGTTGCTTTGCCCGTTTTCGAAAACCATCTTCATGAACTTGTTGCTCAGTACGTTAGGCAGCGCAATGTGTGCCGTTGTTTTTTCCGATTCGGTGGCCATCTCAACCAAAAATGAGTTCATGTTGGCTCGGATGACATCGTCGCTTTGCGGCACCGACAGCGTTTCGGCCATGACGCGTTCGAGCAGCATCTCGACAAATCCGCTACGGCTGTGGTCGAAGCGTGTTATGCGGCTGCCGCCGGCCTGCACAAAGGCTATTCCCTTGTAGATTCCCGCCACCGCCGGACTAGTGCAGAGAAAATCGGTGCTGAAACTGCCCATATAGCCGAAACAGTCTTTGAAATATCTGATTGAGAACAAGTTGCCCGCGGGAATAATGATGCACTCGTTGGCTCCGACCAGTTGCTGAACCGATTCGGCTTCAATCAGCACTTCGCCTTTCATGAGAAACATGAAGTTGTGATTTGCCGAACGGATGGGTGGTGTAGGGCACGACACTGCATGCTGGCAATGCTCGTCGAGCAGACGGATAGAGAATGGCGCCATTCTGCTGCCGCCAATCCGCCCCATCGCATTAGTTCCGCCGTGTGCTGGTGTGTGCATCTGTGTCGGTTTTTGCGGCAAACGTAAGAAAAAATAGCGACAACACCGTTCCCGTCAGTCGATAATCAGACATCTAACCCATTGAAACACAAAAGGCACGGTTGCCCGTACCTTCGTGTAGCAGAATTAGTTCCAAATAGCGATTACTTCATCAGCGCTCCTTTGAACCGTGTAGGAAACTCACCGCACATCATTGTGAATGAGACTTCCCCGTCGCTGACTTCCCCTTCAAGATTGGTGATGGTGTACTTCGGGAACGCGCCGCCCATTGCTTGCGGAACAATGTTGTTGCCCCACAGTTTGATGTCGCCGTCGTTGTTGCTGTACTGCACACCGCCGATGGTCATGTCGAGTTCGAGCGGCATACGTTCGGCAAATTTCACTTTGAACATGGCGATGGTCATGCTGTCTTCGGCGTAGGTCAAAGCAACGTTCACGTCGTCTTTGCTGAACTCGCTGCTGTCGGCTTGCGTCACTGTAACTGTTCCTAAAGCCGATGCTGCTTGGGGTGTTGGATTGACGTCTTTGCTGTCGTCGTTCTCGTCACAAGCCACAAATGAGAGCATTGCGGCACAAATCAAAAAACTAAAAAAATGTTTCATTTTAACTGATATTTAATTGTTTATAAAAAAAGATTCAATGTTAGGCCGATTTGCCGCGGCTTTCCTTTCGAAAGGAACGTCCGGCCAACCGACGTGAAATGAAAGTTTGCAAAATCTTGATTGGTAATATTTTTTGCCCATAGTTGCAGATTCCAGACATTGCCGCTTGCGCCAACCGACGCACCCAATTGCGAATAGTAGTCTTGCCAGACTCTGTTGGCTTCGTCCCAATAGATGCGTCCTGCGCCAGTGTGGCGCAGTTGTGCTAAAACGCTGTTTATAAAACGATTGCTAATGGTTCGCTCGTAGTCGGCAGTGGCCGAAATGGTGTGCTGTGGAACGTAGGGCAGATGGTTGCCCGAAAAGTCGGCCAGACCGTTATCGTAATCGGTGAAAGTGGCGTTGGTATAGCCGTATGATGCTGATAAACTGATTGTTTTGCAAGGTTTTGCAGCTAGCGCGGCTTCGACGCCAACAGAGCGTGAGCGGCCTGCGTTGGTCATCATCCGGCCGGTGCCTTTGCCCGACGGAAATACGGTCAACTGCTGATCGGTGCAGAAAATGCTGAAGAGCGCCACATCGGCGGTGAGCCGCTGGTCGGGTGTGCGGAAATGAGCCCCCACCTCAAAATTCCAGTCGTGTTCGGGTTTGTAATCAATCACTTTATCAATAGGATAGCCCTCAGTGCCTGTGCTGAAATAAACACCTAAAGCACCCATCAGGTCTGCCTTCATCTGGTTTTGCAGAATGTCGGAAAACATCTGCGAGTTGTAGCCGCCTGCCTTGAATCCGCGTGCTGCCGACAGATAGATATTTTGCTCACCCACAACGTATTGCACCGATAGTTTCGGTATCAGTTCCACAAAAGTCTGGTGCTCGCTGCCGCTGATGGCCGTCCGCGACAGGCGGTAGTCGCGCATTGTGTACGAGAAATTGTAGTGCACTTCGGCGCTGTTGGCGTAGTCGAATGCAATGCGTTCATAATCAGCCCGCAGGCCCGCAGTCAATACAAAATCCGACAGCCGTAATTCGGCTTGTCCGTATGCTGCAAGCCCGATGGTGGGCGTTGTGAAGCGGCTGCCGATGGTGAACTCATCCTCGCTGAAACTCAGACTATCGTCGGGGAAAACCGTCTGCAAGCCGTGGTTGGCGTTGTCCAGAATCAACTCGTGGATACCGTCGCGCTTAAACATCACGGGTGCGCTCATCCGATTGTGCTTGAAGAATGCTGCCGCACCCGCCAGCCAATTGAGCATCTGCGATTTATCGGCATTCTGAAAAGCAATTTCATCGCTCACGGTGAACTCTTTTTGAGTCTGCTGCAAGGTGAAAAGGCTGCGCGTTGTGAAGTCTTGGTCGAGCCGCATATCGTCGTCGAGATATTGCAGCGAGAGTACGTTTTTCATCGTTACGACATTCATATTGCGTTGAGCCACAAGTCCTTCGGCGATGTGCAGACGGCGGTAGCCGCACTCATCGTTGTAGGCCACGGGCAGTGTGGTGCGCCGCACAGTGTCGAACTGTGCATAGGCATAACCTCCTTCGTTTGTTAGGTTTACATTCAATGAGTTATCGATAGTCCAATCGCCCGTGCGCCACATCATCCGCAAACGTGCACTGCCGCTGTTGCGCCAGTCGCAGCGGTCGCCGGTGAACTCATTGCTGAAGAATCCGCCCGTGTGGCCAATGCTCAGCCCTGCACTCAATCCGAAATGATTGGTCGGTTGCAAATACGACGATGCCGAAGCGCGCCACATCTGGCCGTTGCTGGCTTCAAGGCTGACGCGTGTTCCGGTGTAATCGAATGGCGAGAGCGTTGACACACTGATAATCCCGCCAATGGTGTTGCGTCCGTATAGTGTGCTTTGCGGTCCGCGCAGAACGTCAATCCGACGAACATCCCAAAGCGGCTCATCGAACGAACTTTTGTTCAGAAACGGCACACCGTCAACGTACATCCCCACGGCTGGGTTGTCGATTCGGCTTCCCATTCCGCGGATGTAAATGCTTGATGTTGTGCTTGAACCATAGTCGGGAATGTGCAGGTTGGGTGTGGTGGCGGCAAAGTCTTGAATTGATTTAATCTGCTGTTGTTCAATGTCTTTCAGATAGAATGACGATGAAGCAAGCGGCATTGTCCGCATATCGTTGCGCACCTTGAACGATGCCGTAACCTCAACGCCTTCAAGGTTGATGGCTGTGTCGGCCTGTGCGGCCACTGATGTGAGCAGAATGCCTAAAAATAACATTGCCAGTCGTTTCAAAATCCACCGCAAAAGTAGATTCCGGCAGGCTTTCGCGATTAGGACAAAAACGGCTTTATCTGGTACTTTTTGGGGAATTCTGCGCCCATATCACCAGTAAAAACAGCAAAAGGCCGCCTTACGACGACCTTTTACCTATCAATTAACAACTTAAATCAATTCTGATCCTTCAGAATCACATCGTGTGCGCCGCCCTCGATGATTGATGTCGACGAAACGACGGTGATTTTTGCATTCTGCTGCAACTCTTTGATTGACAGTGAACCACAACTGCACATTGTAGCGCGGATTTTGCCCAAAGTCTGTGCCAGGTTGTCCTTCATCTTACCGGCGTAAGGCACGTAACTGTCAACGCCTTCCTCGAACTTCAGAGCAGCGGCACCGCCCATATCGTAGCGCTGCCAGTTCTTTGCGCGGTTCGAACCCTCGCCCCAGTATTCCTTCACAATGCGGTTGCCGATAGTGAGTTTCTTGGTCGGCGACTCGTCGAAGCGGGCAAAGTAGCGGCCCATCATCAGGAAGTCGGCGCCCATTGCCAGAGCCAGCACCATATGGTAGTCTTGCACAATGCCGCCATCGGAGCAGATTGGAATATAGATACCAGTTTTCTTGAAGTAATCGTCGCGAGCGGCTGCCACATCCATCACTGCAGTGGCCTGACCGCGGCCGATGCCCTTCTGCTCGCGAGTGATGCAGATTGAACCGCCGCCAATACCAATCTTAATGAAATCGGCGCCTGCGGCAACCAGGTAGTCAAAACCTTCTTTATCAACAATATTGCCGGCGCCAACCTTAACCTTGTCGCCGTATTTTGCCTTAATCCACTTCAGCGTCTCAAGTTGCCATTCCGAGTATCCGTCCGACGAGTCGATGCAGAGCACATCGGCACCCGCCTCAACCAGTGCCGGAACGCGCTGCTCATAGTCGCGAGTGTTGATGCCGGCGCCCACAAGCAGTTTCTTGTTCGAGTCCGACAGTTCGTTCGGATTCTCGTGGTGGCTGTCGTGGTCCTTGCGGAAGACGAAGTACATAAGTTTCTGATTTTCATCGATGATAGGCAGCGTGTTGAGCTTGTTGTCCCAGATGAGTTGGTTGGCGTCGCTCAACGAGATGCCCAGTTTGCCGACGGTCAGTTTGTCGAACGGAGTCATATGCTGCGCCACCTTGTCGTTCAGGTCGTCCTTATCAGTGCGGTAGTCGCGGCTGGTAATCATACCCAGCAGGCGGCCATTAGGTGTTCCGTCGTCGGTCACGCCGATGGTTGAGTGGCCGGTGCGCTGAATCAGGTCGAGCACGTCGTAGAGAGTGTTGTCTGGTTTCACGTTCGAGTCACTGGTAACGAAACCGGCTTTGAATTTCTTGACGCGGCGAACCATATCAGCCTGTGACTCAATAGGCTGCGAGCCAAATATGAACGACAGGCCGCCGTTGCGAGCGAGCTCGATTGCCAGGCCCGAGTCGGAAACCGACTGCATAATGGCCGACACAAACGGAATGTTCAGGTTGATGGCCGACTCTTCGCCCTTCTTGAATTTCACAAGCGGCGTGCGGAGCGACACGTTTGTGGGAATGCACTGTTTGGTTGTGAGTCCCGGAATCAGCAGAAACTCGCCAAATGTTCTTGATACGTCGTTGAAAATCTTTGCCATTTTTGTTGCGTTTTTCGGAATAAAAAAAATTTTGCAATGATACGGAATTTGGTTGGTTCTGTTAGCCGTCGGCGCGGATTTTTTTCGGCAAAAAGGCATATTGCTGAATAGCAAAAATTTGAAGTGTGGTGGTGTTATGCGATGACTGTTAAGGCAAACAATTGATGCCCTTTGATATGTTGGTGATAAATAATTGTCTGAAAGACAATATTTTCATAACCGTAGGTGAGCAGAGCGTAACCTACGGTATTGCCGATACTGGAATGTCAGTCTGAAGGACTGAACCTTAGCAATGTTCACTCTTTCAGAGTGTTGATAGTTGTACGCAGTGTCCGGCGGCTGCGCTTCGCTTGCGGCCGGTTATGCAGATTCAGTCTTTCAGACTGTTTGTTTCTCATTAAAAACATTAGTTTTGTCTTCAAATAAAAATTAACACAGATTTTAATTTTGATTATGAGAAAACTTTTATGGGCAACATTTGGTGTTGCATTGATTTCGTTGGTGTTTGCAGGGTGCAAAAAAGATGAACCGACATATATGGTTCAAGTTGCTGCCACCGAAGGCGGAACCGTTGAAGGACAGAATGGCGAATACAAAGAAGGTGAAACCGTTGTGTTTACGGCAGTCCCTGCCGATGGCTATTATTTTAGCAAATGGAACGATGGCATCATCGAAAACCCGCGAACCATAACTATAAGAAATGAAGATTTAACCTTAACGGCTCAATTTGCGCAGATGTTGCTTCTTACCATATCTGCAAGCGAAAACGGCTCAATCGAAACCGATGTTAATGGCCGCTATGCCCCCGGTAGCAGTGTAACCGTTACTGCCAAACCTGATGCAGATTACTACTTTGCAAGTTGGAGCGATGGCAACACCGAAAATCCGAGAACCATAACCATAGATAAAGAAATAACCATTACGGCTCAATTTGCGCAAATGCCACTTCTTATCATTTCCGCAAGCGATAACGGCACTATTGAAACCGATGTTAATGGCCGTTATGCACCTGGCAGCAGTGTAACCGTTACCGTCAAACCTAATGCAGATTACTATTTTGCAGGTTGGAGCGATGGATATACCGACAATCCACGAACCATAACCATTGGCAAAGAAGATATTAATTTGACAGCGTATTTTTTTACACCCACAGTGGATTTAGGCCTTGAAAGCGGCACACTTTGGGCAACTTGTAATTTGGGCGTCACAGTCCCGTGGTACTATGGTGATTATTATGCGTGGGGTGAGACCGAAACAAAAGATGCTTACAGTTGGGAGACATATGAGTATTGCAAAGGCTCAAAAGAAACTTTTACAAAATATTGTTATGATGCAGAATATGGCAACAATGGTTTCACCGACAACCTTACCACTCTTGAATCGGCTGATGACGCAGCCACAGCAATATTGGGCACAGGTTGGACAATCCCAACCTATACGGAATGGAATGAATTGGGCAGCCAATGTTATTGGGTTTGGACGGAAAATTACAATAATCAGTATAACGCAAGTGGTTATATAGTTTATAAAGCCAAAGCCGAAGTCGATAAGGGAACAGTAGTTTATAGCGGCGATACACCGTCAGCGTCTTATTCATTGTCCGACGCACACATTTTCCTTCCGGCTTCCGGTTTCTACAGCAGTACGAGACACATCTACGTTAGTTTGCAAGGCATCTACTGGTCGGCTTCGCTCGACGAGAACTACCCGACCGGCGCACATTGCTGCTACTTCGACAACAGTAGTGTGTATCCGTTGAGCGGCAGCAGCCGCTACTATGGACAATCGGTTCGCCCCGTCCGTCGTAAATAATCGGGCAATTTCTTAAAACACAAAGACCTGCATCCATTGTTAGGGTGCAGGCTTTTTTTGTGGTATTGTAGAGACGCGGTGCGTCACGTCTCTATTGTGTACAGGCCCGATTCAGCAATGGTCATGCTCACCGCACTCGTAGCCCGATTCTTCAAACTCGAGCGTGGCGTGGCCGATGCCGAAGCCAGCCATTGTGTGTTTGATTTCGGTTTTGATGTTCTGCATCTCGGCCATATTGGCCACCACAACGTGAGCCGTGGCGGCGTTTTCAGTGGTGCTGATAGCCCACACGTGCAGGTGGTGGATTTCTTCAACGCCTTCAACTTCGCCGATTTCGTGCATCAGCACATCGGTGTCGATTGACGACGGAACACCGTCCAAAGCCAGGCGCAGACTGTCTTTCAGCAAATCCCAGGTCGAGATAATGATGATTACGGCTACGGTCAAGCCGATGATGGCATCGATAAAGTACCAGCCGGTGAAGTAAATCACCACGCCCGAGATGACCACGCCAACCGATACCAGCGCGTCGGCAGCCATATGCAGATAGGCGCCCTTCACGTTCAGGTCGCTGTCTTTCTTATCGATGAACAGATAAGCAGTCAAGCCATTGATAACCACACCGATGGCTGCCGTGATGATTATCACCTTGCCGCCCACAGGTTCGGGGTTGAGCAGTTTCTCAACACTCTCATACACAATGAACACCACCGCCACAATCAGTATCAGCGCATTGAGCAGCGACACCAGAACAGTGCTTTTCTTGTAGCCGTAGGTGTAGTGCGACGATGCCTTGCGCCGCGCCATCCGGAAGGCAATAAGCGCCAGCAGCAGACTTGCCACGTCGCTCAGGTTGTGGCCCGCGTCGGCCAGCAGGCCCATCGAGTTGCTCACCCAGCCCGCAACGGCTTCGGCCACCACAAATAGCACGTTCAGCATTATGCCCACAATAAACGCCGAATTGAGCGACTTGATTTCGTGCCCGTGGCTGTGATGATGGTGGTGATGATGATGTTCGCCGTCGTGATGATGGTGGTGATGCTCGTGCTCATGCTCATCGTCGTGGTGATGATGGTGTTCGCCATCGTGGTGATGGTGGTGATGATGCTCACCGTCGTGATGGTGGTGATGCTCATGCTCATCGTGAGAATGCTGCATCTGATCAAAGTTTTCTGTTTCCATGATTGTATGTTTTTAAAATTCTTTCGGAAACAAAAATATGGTGGGGTGAGTGCAACTTGGTTGCAAAGTTTCGGGATGCATGGTATTTTCTTTTATATTTGGCTGTTGCCGACCGTTTTTTTTGTAAAAAGCGATTTACATTTGCATTGTGTCAGTAGTCCGGTTCGGGTATTGGCCATAAAGAGTTCGAATTAAAATTTTTAAGATATGACCACCTTCCTTCACGATGTTGCCGAATATTTGCTGAACCACTATTCCGATGAGTTCCGCGATTGCTGCGTTGTGTTCCCGAACCAGCGCTCGTCAGTCTATTTCTGCAATGAACTGAAGAATATCAATCAGAAGGTGATTTGGCTGCCTTCGATTTTCACCATCGATGAGTTCATTCACAAAATCAGCGGTCAGAAGTTGGCCACACTCATCGAGCAGCTTGCACTTTTGTATCAGGTTCACAAAGAAGCGGCAAAATCTGTCGATCCCGACAGGGAAGACGAGACATTCGACCGCTTTTTCCCGTGGGCTCAGACCATTCTGGCCGATTTCAACGACATCGACAAATATCTGGTTGACGCCAAATCGCTGCTGCGCAACATTCAGGAAATCAAGAAACTCGATAGTGCCATTGATTATCTGACCGACGAGCAGCGCAATGCTGTCGAAGAGTTTTTCTTCAATGTGATTGGCGATGGCAAGTCGAAGTTGAAAAAGAAGTTTCTCGACATCTGGCAAGTACTATTGCCAATGTACGAGATGTTTTGCAAACGGCTCAACGACAAAGGATTGGCCTACGAAGGACAGGTTTACCGCAAGGCTGCCGAAACCATCGGCTCGGCCGACTACGAACTGCCGTTCAAAAAGGTGTTTTTCATCGGCTTCAACGCTATCACTAAGAGCGAAGAAAAAGTGTTCAGCGTTCTCAAGGCGCAAGGCAAGGCATTGTTTTTCTGGGACTACGACCAGTCGTTCATCGACGATAAATACCAGATGGCCGGATTCTTCCTGCGACGTTTTGTGGTTGAGTTTGCCGAGCCCTACGATTTTGTCGCCAACCACAGGTTCGACACCGCCAACCGTAAGATAAACGTCTATGCATCGCCCACCGTGAGCGGGCAGATGTCGGTGGTGGCCAAGCAGTTGACCCAGACGCCTATCGAAGAACTGTCGGATACTGCGCTCGTGCTTGCCGATGAGAATCTGCTGATGAGTGCTATTGAGCATGTGGCACCCTACGTTTCCGACATGAACGTGACAATGGGCTACAAACTCAAAAACTCGGTGGCGGGGCAGTGGATTGAGCAACTGGTGCAGTTGCAGGCCAACAAGCACACAGTTGAGTCCGGCACCACTTTCTATTATAAAAATGTGCTGGCACTACTGCAGCATCCGTTTCTGGTGTCGGCAAGCGAACAGTTCGCAGCCGATTTGACGGCCAGCATCAAGACTGAAGCGCTGTTCCAAGTCCCAGAGAGTGCTTTTGAGATCGATGAGTTCGCCAGAATGCTGTTCGTCGCCATCGACAATCCACATGATTTTTCGAACTACCTGCTCAACGGTCTGAAGCAGTTGATGAGCATCTGGGCTCAGTTGCCCGACGATGAAGGCAACAAGTGGGTTATCCAGCAGGAACTGGTTTACAGGCTTATACTGCAGATTCAGCAACTCGACACCGAACTCGTCAGCGAGCAACTCGAAGTGGATATGACGACATATTTCAAACTGCTTCGTAAATATGTTGGGTCGTTGAGTGTGCCGTTCAGCGGTGAGCCCATCAAGGGACTTCAACTGATGGGTTTTCTTGAAACTCGAAACGTCGATTTTCGCAACCTTATAATATTGAGTGTCAACGAAGGTGTTCTGCCGGCCGATACCACATCGGCCACATTTGTGCCGTTCAGTCTGCGGCGCGCATTCGGTATGCCAACTCACGACGACCGCGAGTCGATGTATGCCTACTATTTCTACCGTTTGCTGCAAAGGGCTCAGAACGTGACTCTTACATATTTTGTAGGAAAAACCAACGGAAAAAACGGCGAGCCGAGCCGTTACATCATGCAGTTGCTCTACGACGGCAACCGAGCCATTCATAACGTGCTGAGTTCCGACGTAAACTTTGCCGGCAGCCAGCCGCTGACAATAGCCAAAGATGAGCGCACAATGCAGTTGCTGCGCAATTATGTGGTCGACGACAGACCGTTCGATAAGGTGAAAAAACTGTCGCCCAGTGCCATTGTGGCCTATCAGAAGTGCCAGTTGCAATTCTATTTCGGGCGGGTGCTCGGGCTCGAACCCGACAGCGAAACCGACGAAAACATCGATATCCGGCAGTTCGGACTCATTTTTCATGGTGCCATGTGTAAGATTTACAACGACTTCATGGAAAAGAAGGTCAAGGTTTCGGGCGATGACATCCGTGCACTGAAAGATGAGTTCATCGAATCGAAAATCGAAGAAGCCTTTGTCGATGAGATTTTCAAAAACAATGCCGCCCTTTGCGAGAAAATCAAAAGCGGCCAGCGCAAACTCATCGACGAACTGAACGGCAACAACAAAATGGTTTACAGCGTAATACAAAAATACGTGAAGGCTCAGCGCGACTACGATGCCGACACTGCCGACCAGTCGCCGATAGAGTTTCTTGGTCTTGAAAAAGAAGGCGTCATGCCGTTCCCGATTGAAGTGAATGGCGAGCATTTCAGCATCAAGATTGGCGGCACCATCGACCGCATCGACCGCACTAATGGAAGCGTAAGGGTAATCGATTATAAGACAGGAAAAAATGAAGTCAGTTGTCCTTCGATTGATGAAGTGTTTAATCCTGCCAAAATTGACGACTATAAGGGAATACTGCAGACGCTGATTTATTGCATGATGGTTGAACACGAAATGCCCACTTGCGATGTGATGACGCCATATCTGTTCAAAACCACACGGTTAGGTAGCGGCGATTCGTTCAAGGTCTGCAGTAAAAAAGACGCTTTCAGCGAAGGTAACTATATGCGTGTGGCTGATGTGGTGCGCGACAGTCTTGGCGCAATCCTGACTCAACTGTTCGACCCATCACAGCCGTTCAGGCAAACCGACAACGAAAAAAACTGTGAGCATTGTAATTTCTTCTATTTTTGTAATAAACAATCAATCAATTAGCCAATGACTAATCGAATTCTAAAACTTATCGTCTGCCTGTTGACAGGGGAGCTTGCGGTTGAAGAATTTGAGTAGAATTAATTTGCGCCTGTTCTGAGCAGAGCTATCAGGGTTTCGGGGGTAATGTCGTACTTGATTTCACCTTTGCGCACGAGCGATATGCTTCCGGTTTCTTCCGACACCACAATGATTGATGCTTCTGTTTCGTTCGACATACTCAGCGCGGCACGGTGGCGTAAGCCAAGATGTGGCGGCAGCACAAGGTCATCGTCGATGGGCAGAACGCAGCGTGCAGCCTTAATGTAGTCGCCGATGATTATCATTGCACCATCGTGCATCGGGCTGTTTTTGAAGAAGATACTTTCAATCAGGCGGTGCGACACATCGGCATTGAGCGTGTCGCCACTCTGAGCAAAAGTAGCCAGTTCCGAGTTGTCGGTCAGCACGATTAATGCGCCAGTTTTGGTTTCCGACATGTTGCGGCATGCTCGCCCGATTTCGCGCAAAGTGTTTTCTGATGTGGTGAATTCGCCCGAATCGGAAAAGTGCCGAGCCAGAGCAAATCGTTTTTTCATGAAGTCGGTGTTGCCCAAAAGCAGCAGGAATTTTCTGATTTCCTGTTGGAAAAGTATGATTACAGCAATCACACCAACGCTGATGAATGAGTCGAGAATGGTTGATAATAGGCTGAGATTCAAGAATTTGACAATCAGCCATACCAGATAGAGCAACATCAGACCGACAAAAATATTCATGGCCACCGTACCACGCACCAGTTTGTAGAGCTGGTAAAGGATAATGGCCACAAGCAGAATGTCGATTAAATCGGCAAAGCCGAATGTTATAAAAAGCAGCCCCATCGGTCGTAATTTTTTGACGTGCTAAGATAAGACGAGTTGAAGAATTTTTTGCGTAAGTCGGACATTTTCATCCAAAAAATGCCGAAAACGTTGGCAAACAACCATTTTGCAATACTAATCGTACTTGTATAAATTATATTAAACTGCTAATAATCAGTCGGCTAACAGTTTTAATTGGTTTGTTGTCGCACAAATATTTTTTATTATACATTTACACTATCAAAAAATCTATCTATGATAAGCAAGTACATAAAAGAACTGATACCCGGCAATTCAAGGATAATAATTCCTGATTTCGGTGCATTCATGATTCAAGACACGCCTACAGGTAAAGTCATATCGTTCAACGATTTTCTGAAGTTCAACGACAGTGTTCTGCTCAACAAGATTATCACAAGCGAGAAGGTTGACGCAACTAAGGGAAAAGAAGCCATAAAGGCTTATGTGACGGAAATTGAGACTGCATTCAAGGCTGGCGAGAGTTTCGCCGTTGAAGGTGTCGGCTATCTGTCGAAAGACGGTCAGAACAACATCAACTTTGTGCAAGACGAAAGTGCAAAGGCAAAGGGTAAAACGAAAGCCACAGCAAAGTCGAAAGCCGAGCCAAAGGCTGAAGTGAAAGCCGAAGATGCGAAACCGGCATCGGCACCTGCAGCAGAACCCAAGGCCGCTGCACCTGAAGTGAAACCGCAACCGGCCGCTGCACCAAAACCGCAGGCAGCCGCGCCGCAGCCAACCGCAACACCAAAGACAACTTATATTAACAACAGTTATACAAATAATAAAATGGAAATAAAAACTAAAAACAATAAGTCGGTTACTACCGTCTTAATCATCGTTGCAGCATTAGTTATTGTTGGCGTCCTTGTTTGGATGGCCATCGATTTTAATTGGTTTGGTCCGTTCAAAAAGGCTAAAGAAGCCCCGGCAGCACCAGTTGAAGTTATTGATACCACACCGGTTGTTGATACTGTCGCTGTTGACACAGTGGCCGTTGTCGAAGAGCCCGAGCCTGTGATTGTTTCGGAACCTACTATTGACCCAAGCTCGAAGCGTTGCCACATTATTGCCGGCAGTTTCCAGATTGAGTCGAACGCCTTACGCTATCAGGAAGATATGCGCAGCCGTGGCTATGATGCTCAGATTGTGACTCGCAACACAGGTTACTACTACGTCAGCATCAAGCAGTTCGACACTCGCTCTGAAGCAGTTGCCGAATGGCGCAACATGGTGTATGAGAATCCTAATCTCTGGATTTTGATAAAATAGTGTGTATCATAATTTGTTTTGAAAAAAGGCTTCAAACAAACGTTTGAAGCCTTTTTTGTATGCTTATCTCCATCTTTAGATCCACCCCTTTGCCCAGTAATATGCAGTTGCAAAGTATTCGCGGAAGCAAATGATTTCCAGTTTCAGATAATTCCAGTATGTGTATCTGATGTTAGTGCTCTCAATGTCGGGAACGAACGTGTTTCCTTTCAGTTTCTGCTTGTCGAGCGTAAGGTCAAAATCGACAGTGCTCTCAAACGCCCCAATGCCGTAGATGTTGCAAATACCACATTTTTTCAGGCATTTCAGGGTGCGTGAAAGGTGTTCAGGTGCGGTAACTATCAGTGCTGAAGCCGTCTTTAACTGTGGGAAACTATCAGCAAGACAAACCGACTGTGAGCGGGTGTTACTGCCGCCAGTCATATACAAAATGCTGTCGGCCGGAATGCTGTTGCGAGTAAGGTAATTTGTCATTTCTACTTGACAGACAGAATCTTCCGGATGCACGAGAATCACAGGTTTGTTCAGTTTATTGGCAATTTCCGCTGTATAGTAAAGCCTTATAAGATTGCTTTCCGACGGCATTCCGGCACCGCCGAACATAATTATGTATTCGGGGCAGAAGTTTTTTGTCGAGTCTTTTTTCCACGCGGAATCCTCACCCAAGCAGCGGTGCATATAAAACGGTGCGGGGGTGAGCGCTAAAATGTTCAAGATTAGGAATATGGCACCTAACGATATGAATAACCATTTCAACACAGGAAATGCGGTTTTCATTACGTTTCGGTTTATAATCATCATTGCCAATTACCTTTTTCGCAAATTTAGGAATACGCCCCCGTAAGTACAATACAAGTTTTACTGCAATGTTATAAGCCCTTATTTCCTGTGAGCAAGGCGGTTGAGAGCGAGTAGCAGCAGTCCGAAAAGCAGGAATAGCAGATATACGGAAAGCGCAATAATCATAATTATCAGCAGATTCAAATCTTCGGGACGGCAGAACTGGTAAACAAAGTAGCCTCTGCAATTGCCAAGGATAAAATCAAAAAGAAGATATGTGAGTATTAAGGCTGGTGTGATAGCCAGACGCTTAAAGGTGCGTTTTGTATCATCTTTATACAGAATAATATAGCATAGAATGATAAGGACGGGATTGACTGCGTGCAGGAAGAAAAATGCCCCTGAATAATTCATATGATACATTCCCGAAAGGCTTCCCAAGCAAACCAAAAATACAAAAAGAATTCCTGAACAGACATTCAGATACAACCAGTTGGGAACGGTTTTGCCTTTGAAATTGCGGATTCCGTCGGCAATCAGCAGCAGACCGCCCAAAACGTTTGAAACGCAGGTGAATTCAACAAGCAAATCGGGCTCGGGCGCGTAACCTGCAATCACGCTTGCCAGCATCATTAATCCGATTGCGATTTTTATTCCACTTTTCATAATAGTTTGTTTTTGAAAATGATACACAATTATACAAGTTTATTAATTATCCTGATACACGCTTCGGTATGCATTATCCAATGCCTTGAAAACGGCATCTGAATCAAACCGCGAATATCCTTATCGCACCAATAATCGATAAGCCAGACCGCTTCTTCGGCATCACTGACAACATTAAGGTTCTTCAGCGCAGCCTTACGATTATCAGTAATCGTACGTTTCATATCATCGAAAGTCAAACTATTGATTAGCAATTCGGTACTACTCTTTACCTTATGAATGTAAGCATAAAGTTCATCTATATTGAGTTGCTTTGAGAAATCGGCAATTTGCTGCTTAACCAATTCATTTCCAGTTGTAATAATCGGTGTCCCAATTCTCTGTTGAAAACCGTCACTAAAGAAAACCTGTTCATCTTCTTTAATCAAAGTGTGCGCAACTATGTCTTCGATTCGGAAGATATGCCAAAGCGAATACGCTACTGTTTTGTTGTGATAACCAGTCGCATTAATGAAAGGAATCGCGCAAAAATCTTCGTCTTTTAGGCTATTCCGCCACGAATCGATTGTATCCATCAGACAGGAACGCAGTTCCATCAAAGCCGTTATTCCCGAGCCGAATGTTTCCCGTTTCTTTATTTGCTTTTGGATTGTCTTATTCTTTTCAGACCAATCTTTGTTCATTCTTTAATGCGCTTTATTATCAATATTTTACCGCATCGGCAACTTTTTTATGGAACTAATTTTTAATTCCGAAAACTTTTATTGCTTGCGGTGTCAGAAATGGTTTAACCTTGCTGACAGGGAATTTAAAAGTGGGGTTGCCATTTCCATAAGCAACATGTTCATGACGACGATATACAAACAAAATCGAATCCCCAATTGGTAATAAATAGTCAGGTAACCGACGCACAGTATCATCTAGGAATTCACCCAAATCAACTATAGGAACCCCTGATTTTCCCGAATAATAAGTCTCAAACCCTTCTTTCAGTAAAGGTTGGATGGCTGAATAATTGCTTATATCTATTGCTGCGGATATGTGGTTTCTGCCATCAAGTATCGTGGATATGAAAGTTCCGTTTTTTTTGCTGAATAAAACTGGACCATCTCCAAAATTTTCGCCGTGAATACCTCCCCAATACCCATATTCATAGAATAGAAAAACAATATAGTCATTGGTTTCTTGGTCTATTTTAACATTCATGAGATATTCCCATTGTGTAATGAGAGCCGAATCTTCAGATTCAACCATATTTCGTGAATCTTTGACATAATCTTTATATAGTTCTTCACAATAGAATTTTAACATTTCTTGCGCATTATTAGTATCGCCATCGTATACGGGTTTGATAGGGCGAGTTAATGCCTTTTTTATTAACGAAATCACACCTTTACGAATGGTAACAGAAACTGGATTGGCATCCAACGGCAATTCAGCTTTAACAAACAAATCGGCATATTTACAAGAATCGCTATAAACAAATATCTCGGTGTTTAAACCAATGAATTCCTTTTCGTTAATCTTGCAAGTGTCGGTACTTAAAACATTGTTATTGCCTTCATTATCATTGCAAGAGTCAGCACTGGCAAATGATTCGGCACTTAAAAACTTGTTTTCCTTTCCATTATTGTTGCATGCGAATATTGTTAATGCAATAAAACCAGACACGATGAATAGTTTGTTTTGTTTCATAAAATTCCGATTATAACTCATTCGTATTAAACCGCATTAATTATCAATATGTAAAACTACAATAATCTTACCATCTCGCATCAACGAGCAAATCTAGCGTAGGCGCGCAACCTACTTCATAATTAGTTGTTTAAATATGTGATGATTCTCTCATTCCACAACTATCGCCCCGTCAACCTTCTCGTCAAGCAGCGCATTTTGCAGCACTTCCTCAATTGTGCTAACATATATAAACTCAACGCCTTCGATATATTCGGGCTTGATTTCGTCAATGTCCTTGCGGTTCTGCTCGCAGAGAATCACGGTTTTGATGCCAGCACGTTTGGCGGCCAGAATCTTCTCGCGGATACCGCCAACGGGCAGCACTTTGCCGCGCAGGGTAATCTCGCCCGTCATAGCCAAGGCCTTGCGAACTTTGCGCTGCGTGAACGCCGATGCCAGCGATGTCACCATTGTAACGCCCGCCGACGGACCGTCTTTCGGAATGGCGCCTTCGGGCACGTGGATATGCACATTCCACTTCTCAAAAATTTCAGGCTTCAGGCCGAATTTGGTGGCGTGCGCCTTGATGTACTCCAGCGCCAGAGTGGCCGATTCCTTCATTACATCGCCCAAATTACCTGTCAATGTGAGAGTTCCCTTGCCGCGGCTCAAACTTGTCTCAATGAAAAGAATGTCGCCGCCAACCGCTGTCCACGCAAGGCCCGTGACAACACCAGCAAAACGGTTGTCGTCGTACATATCGGGCGAGTAGAGCGGCTTGCCCAGGTATTCAACAATATTTTCGGGCGTAAGTGCTTCAGGCACCGACTCGCCAAAGACGATTTTCTTCGCAATCTTCCGCGCAATTTCGGCCACACGCTTGTCCAACTCGCGCACACCCGACTCGCGGGTGTAGTTTGCAATCAGATATGTCAGTGTGGCGTCGTCGGCCGTGAATGGATGGTCTTCCAGACCGTTATTTTTCAACTGTTTGGGTATCAAGTGCTGACGGGCGATTGCAATTTTTTCTTCAATCACATAACCGCTCACTTCAATCATTTCCATACGGTCGCGCAACGGCGCGCTGATTGGCGCAACACTGTTGGCAGTGGCAATGAACATCACATTCGAAAGGTCGAAATCGATGTCGAGATAGTTGTCGTGGAATGCGCCATTCTGTTCAGGGTCAAGCACTTCGAGCAGAGCCGACGCGGGGTCACCGTGGTAGTCGTTCGAAACCTTGTCAATCTCGTCGAGCACAAAAACGGGGTTGGCCGATTTGGCTTTTTTGATGTTCTCGATGATGCGGCCAGGCATTGCGCCGATGTAGGTGCGGCGGTGTCCGCGGATTTCGGCCTCGTCGTGCAGGCCGCCCAGCGACATTCGCACGTATTTGCGCCCGAGCGCCTCGGCAATCGACCGCCCAAGCGACGTTTTGCCCACTCCAGGCGGGCCATAAAGGCACAGAATGGGCGATTTCAGGTTGCCCTTGAGTTTCAGAACTGCCAGATGCTCCAGAATGCGCTCCTTCACCTTCTCAAGTCCACAATGCTGACTGTCAAGTATTTCGCGTGCGCGATTCATATCAAAATTGTCGTCAGTGTACTCGCCCCACGGCAAATCGAGCAGCGTTTGCAGATAGTTGAGTTGGATTGAATATTCGCCCGAAGCGGCGTTCAGATGTTGCAGTTTTTCAATCTCCTTGTCGAAATAATCGGCCATTTCCTTGCTCCACTTTTTCTGTTTCGCCTTGTCTTTCAGGTTTTTGGCTTCTTTTTCGGTGGGATTGCCGCCCAACTCGTCCTGAATGGTTTTTATTTGTTGGTTCAGGAAGAACTCGCGCTGCTGCTTGTTGAGTTCGGCCCGCACTTTCGATTGTATATCTTCCTTAAGTTGAGCCTTTTGCATTTCCTGCGACAACAGTTCGAGCAACCTGACGCTGCGGTTGAAAACGTTCGATTCTTCAAGCAGTTCCTGTTTCGCTTCGGTGTTGATGGCGGTGTTGACGCACACAAAATTTATCAGGAAAAAGGCGTTCTCGATGTTGCGCAAAGCGAAAACCGCCTCGTTCGGCATTCCAGGCGTCATTTGGATTATCTTCGACGACAAATCGCGAATTGAACTTGTAATAGCCTCAAATTCGGCAAGTTGACTGTTGTCGGGCAGCACTTCGTCGATGACGGAAATGTTGGCTGTGCAGTAAGGCTCCGTCGCAATGTAGTTGTTGATTACAAACCGACGCTTGCCCTGAACAATGATTGTGGTGGTGTTGTCGGGCATTTCCAATATCTTGACAATCTGCACAATAGTGCCGTAATTGTACAAGTCCTCAGGCTTGGGGTCCTCCACGTTGAAATCGCGTTGGGCAATGGCGCCCACAATTTTGTCCCTTCGGTACGCCTGCCGCACCAGTTCAAGCGATTTTTCGCGCCCGACGCTGATAGGAATCAGCACGCCAGGAAAGATAACCATATTGCGCAGCGGCAGGATTGGCAGTTCGTCAGGAATCTCAATCTTCTCATTCGGGTGGCCGCCTTCCGACATAATCGGAATAAAACTCGCCTCCATTCCGTCGCCGTCCGACGCCATTATACCTTCAATCTTTATTTCTTTTTTCGAACTCATATTCAATGATTTGGTGTTGGGGATTAGGTGTTAGTGAAAAACACATTCGTAACACTTAACTCTCAACTTCTAATCTTCTTAACTTCTAAACTCTAACCTTTTAACTCTTATATCCTCCACGGTATTTTGCGGTCAAGCCGAAAACGTCGGCAATCAGTTGGCGGTCGATGTCGCTCAACTGCAGGCTGCGGCGCGCCAGAACGCGTTCGGCAACCTCGCACAATGTTTCGGGCGTGCAGGGCTTGAATCCGCCCGGACCGCCCCACATAAACGACGGCACAAAATTCCGCGGAAAGCCTGAGCCATAGATATTTGCGCCCACACCGACCACCGTTCCCGTGTTCAGCATTGTGTTGATGGCCGTGCGGCTGTAGTCGCCCATAACAAGGCCGCAGAACTGCAGCCCTGTCTTCACAAATTTGCCTTCGGGGTAGTTCCACTGACGCACTTCGGCGTAGTCGTTTTTCAGGTTCGAGCAGTTGGTGTCGGCACCGAAATTGCACCATTCGCCAACCACGGTGTTGCCCAAAAATCCGTCGTGAGCCTTGTTGCTGTTGCCGAAAATCACAACGTTGTTCAGTTCGCCGCCTACCTTCGAGTGCGGTCCCACGGTTGTCGGCCCGTAAATCTTCGCGCCCATTTTCACCACCGAGCCCGTGCAGAGCGCAAACGGCCCGCGGATGCACGAACCTTCCATAATCTCGCTGTTGCGACCGATGTAGATGGGGCCGTTGGTGGTGTTCAGAATGCAGCACTCAACCACCGCGCCGTGCTCAACAAAAATGTCGCCCGTGCCGATGATGCGGTTTGACGCGCTCAACTGCGCCGATTTGCGCCCTTTGGTGATGATGCGGAAATCGTGCTCAATGGCGTCGCCGTTGTTGCGGAAGATGTCCGACAGATGCTCAACGCGATGACATTCAGATATTTGCTGCGTATAGTTCTTGAAGGCGATGCGTGTCGGGTCGAAGCGTTCGGCCTGCGCCTTATCCAAGCGGATGGCCGTCACCGAATCGTCGCACACCAGCGCCTGCCCAGGTTGCAGTTCCTCGAGTTCGGCCAGCAGTTCGGCCGTCGGAATCACCGTACCATTGATAAAAATATTATCGGCACCAACGCTCATCGGGAACTTTGCCCGCAAATGCGCGCGCGTGCAGTACGACAATGGCTCGCCAGCCAGATATTTTTCCCACTTCTCGCGAATGGTGAGAATGCCCACACGTATTTCGGCCGCGGGCCGAGTGAAGGTCAAGGGAAGCAGTTCGTCCCAAGTGCTGTCGTCGAAGAGTATATAATTCATAATCGTCGGTTTTTATTGTCGGCAAATTATAAATTTTCTTTTAATGACGCAGTTTTTTTCGGGGCGGCAGATTTTTTGACAACAGACTACGGACAACAGACGATGGGGACAATTTTCATTGTTTAGTTAAGATTCTTCTCTCTTGTATATTCAATTCCTCTTTTAAAACTATCGACACACAATTCAATATCTTCCTTTGTGGTTGCCCAAGAGCATACACTTAATCGAATTGCCATATTCCCTTTCCATTGTGTCGGGCCACACCAGCACACACGATCATTTTGCACATATTCAAGAACACGTTTTGTCATCTCATCATCTACGTACTGTATCAGTACTTGATTATACACAACATCATTCAGTATCGTAAATCCAAGTTGTGACAGTCGTCCGGCAAAGGTTTTTGCATTCCTACAAAGAGTTTCCACAAGAGTTGCAATTCCTTCTTTGCCTAAGTACTTAATTGCAGCCCACAATTCAAAAGCTCTTGCTCTTCTTGACATAGCCGTTGTATATAACATACCATCTCGTTTCCCACTGTAAATGATATATTCGCCATTGGCTTGTAAAGCTTTGCAGAATGCGTCCCGATATTTGCAAAGAACAATTCCGCAATCGTACGGAACATTTAATGTTTTATGCGCATCGACAGACCACGATGTGGCTTTTTCAATTCCCTTTGCCAGATAAGCATATTCCTTGCTTGTTTTTGCCCATAGTCCAAACGCTCCATCAATATGGACCCAAGCATTCTTTTCATTGGCCAAATCGCAGAGTGTGTCGAACTTGTCGAATGCTCCTGTGTTTACATTACCGGCTTGAAGAATCAAAATCGTTCTTTCATCAAGTTCAGGCAGCTTGTCCAAACGCAATGTCCCGTCAGGATTTGCCTCTGCCTTAATTATATTTTTGGAACCGATTCCCAAAATGGATAAGGCTTTGAAGATGGTTGCGTGAGCATTTTCACTCAATACAACCCGTATCTCAGGGGCACCCATCAATCCGTTTTCGTAAATGTTGTATCCGTTACGTTCCAATATGGTATTTCGCGCAACGGTCAACGCGCACAGTGATGCATCAGAAGAACCCCCAACCAATCCCATCGCAGTTTCTGCCGGAAGCCCGAACAAATCAACAATCCATTTCTCACACACTTCTTCAATTACACCCGCAACAGGCGATGCAACATAGAGTACAGAATTCTGATCCCACACGTCAGTCAGCCATTTGACGGCAAGTGTGACCGGTAACGCACCGCCATTCACAAATCCGAAGTATCTTCCTCCGGTCTGTGCCAATGTATTGGGCGAACCATTCTGATGAAGTGCTGACAAAATTTCCTCTTCATCTGTGCCAACTTGAGGCAGTGGTTCATAAAAGTTCTTAAGCTTTAGTAAATCCTCCTCTTTTGGATACACATTCCGATTTGAAATCCCATCGATGTAATCGAATGCGTAACCTTTCGCCATCTCAAATATCTGTTTGTTCCTCAATGGCTTCGATACCGATTCATAAAAATCCTCTTGCATAATAAAAAACCTCTCGTTTCATTAATAATCTGAAAGCTATTGTTCGGTTTGCCCGGTAGTAATTTTGTGTTGTAACAATTGGATTGCCTGTTCAACTGTAATCACCTTTGCGTACCGTTTCCCCCACATAAATTCATTATAATATTTGTAGGCAGTTTCCTTATCAAAATAAGGATTGTCATAGGTGGAGTTGGTGTATGCCGGAACATAAATGTTGAATCCCTTTTCAAATCCGCTTTTAATGGTTGCATCCATACAATAGTCTGTTGACACTCCGATTGTTATAATATCTTTTTCCCCTTTAGACTGCAGATATTCTGTCAATCCTGTCATAGGATGAAAAGCACTGTTTACATTCTTTTCAAAACGCCTTTCATCGTTTCTCGGTGCAAAATCTTCATATATCTCATAGTTATCCGTTGCTTTGTCCAGACCAGAACCGGGGCCGTCATCGTGTTGAACATATACAACCTCAACATTATTCTCTCTTGCTATAGTAATTAACAGTTTTATATTTTTTCTTACCCTTTCAAACGAATATAACCTTTCGTCAAAACAGCCCTTTTGGGTATCTACAACTAATAGTATCATTTACTCATCCTTTGTTTGTTGTCCTTTTATGAAATCCATTCTTAATAAAGCCTTCCCATTAGGAAGTGCGGTTCTTGTTTGAAGTATCTCTTTATATCCTATCTCCATCAATTTTGTCGAAAGAAGATTCCCGTCCATCTGATGATGTACCTCATCAAGCCTGTCAAAAGCGTGTAGATAAGGCGAATCTGATACCCACTGCTTATCATCCGTATTAATCTGAATCACACAAGACACATATTCAGGATTCACTTTGCGGATTACTCTCTGAAATACATCATAACCAATATACTCGATAAGAAGATTTGCTATCAGCAGCTGCGCCTCGGGAAGCTTATCCGTTTCATAGATTAGGTCTATCTTCAAGCACTTCAGTACATCCGACAGGTCGGCATACCTTTCCGAAACCGTGCGAAGATAATCTCCATTTATATCCACGCCATAAACAGTCTGATACTTATCCCGCCTTATATGTTCCAAGCCATTTCCTCCGGCAACACCAAGCACCATAGCCGTGGAAGCAGGATATGCATCAAACTGTTCCTCCATTATTTTATTCATAGCTTGGAGTTGTTTTACGGAATCAAGGCTCATATGATTCTCATAATCGTCCAAACTGATCTCTTCCCACGGATTATTCATAATACTCCTGCTTCGTTTTTCGACTAATAATTGCCGTTATGCAAAACCACTATTTATCCGCAAAAAGTCCGAACACTTGTCCTTTCACAAGCCAGCTTATGCCGAAGAAGGTGAGCGCGATAGTCTCAACAATAAATGTCTTTGCGTAAAACTTTATGGGCAAGGGCATCAGGATTAAAGCCACCAGCATTCCGACGCCGCAGACCCGATAGATTGTGTTTCTCGTCTTCTTTTGTTTGGTCGGGTTTTCTGTGCCTTCAGTAAACAGAAACAGACTGTTGTAGGCAAGCAGCAAGAAGAAGCAAACCGCAGACACACAATGGATTATGTGCGACACATTTGCGGGCAACTGAAACAATCCAACCCTTTCGGGCGAAACGGCGCAGTTGCACGGAAACAGCACAATCATTAGTCCGCACACACCCGACAAGGTGGTAACAACGTCGTCTTTCAACTCGTAGCCGTCGTAGCACATTAGCACAACGGCGGCCGTTGTCAGAATGCCTGTGAGAGCGGGTGTAATGTAGTATGTGGCGGAAATGGAAAGATTATCCCAAAAAGCGCTTGGTATGCAGACAGATTTCGATACCATATACGCGCCAAACAGCGCTATCCAGGGTAGTATCATACCCATAAACCCGATAATGTTTCTGATTCTTTTCAGCCATACTTGCGAACTTGCCATTGCCATAAATCTTGTTTTAATTGAATTAAATGTAGTTCAAATTTAGCAACTAAACTGAAACTGCAAACCACGAGCCATCACTTCCTAACAAAAACAGCAACGGCCGTCATCACGACGACCGTTGCCCAATGAAACGATTTTTACATTTTATTTACCACCCAAATTTAGCATTTTTATTCAATCAATTATCGATTCTTTCAATTTTCAATCCTTACCAATTGCACCACATTCTCAACGTGTTGAGTCTGCGGGAACATATCAACGGGTTGCACTTTGGCAATGCGGTATTGACTGCTCATCAGGGCAAGGTCGCGGGCCTGCGTGGCGGGGTTGCAACTCACATACACAATGCGCTTGGGGTTGGCGTTCAGAATCACCTGCACAACATCGGGGTGCATGCCCGAGCGCGGCGGGTCGGTGATGATGACATCGGGGCGCCCGTGCTCGGCTATGAAACTGTCGGTCAAGACGTTTTTCATATCGCCAGCAAAAAAATCGAGATTGGTCAGACTGTTCATTTGCGCGTTTACCTTGGCATCGGCAATGGCATCGGCAACATACTCAATACCAATCACTTTCTGCGCCTTGTCGGCTACAAAACAAGCAATGGTACCAGTGCCCGTGTAAAGGTCGTAAACAACTTCGTTGCCAGTGAGTTCGGCAAAATCTTTGGCCACACCATAAAGCACCGCGGCTTGGTCGGTATTGGTCTGATAAAACGAGTTTGGCCCGATTTTGAACCGCAGCCCCGCCATCTCGCCAACAATATGGTCGTCGCCAGCGTAAAGTGTTGCGGGCAGGTCGGTGTACGAATCGTTCAACTTGTTGTTTATCATATACATCAGCGATGTTATCTGCGAGAATTTCTGATGCAGGAAATCCATTACAAGGTTGATTTTTGGGCGGTCGTCGGCCGAGACAATCAGAATTACCATCAGTCCGCCCGTGTTCGAGTTTCGGATGACAATGTTGCGCAGAAGTCCTGTGTGCTCGCGTTGGTGGTAGAAACTGATATTGTTTTCTATCGCGAACTGTTTCAGCGAGTTGCGAATCTCGTTAACAGGCTCGGGCATCAACAGGCACTCTTCAATATCAACCACCTTGTCGAAGAAGCGCGGCAGATGGTAGCCAACCGAGCGCTGCTCTATTTTGTCGGCATCGGCAATCTGTTCGGGGGCGAGCCAGCGCAAGGGCGAGAAGGCGAATTCAAGTTTGTTGCGGTACTCGCGAGTCTTTTTGCTGCCCAAGATGGGCGACACTTCGGGCAATTCCAAATGTCCGATACGTGTCAGATTGTCAATCACTTGCTTTTGTTTCCACGCGGTCTGCATCTCGTATGGCAGAATCTGCCACTTGCAGCCGCCGCAGGTTCCAAAATGACGGCAGAACGGCTCAATGCGCTTGTCGCTCAACTTTGCGTAGCGCACAACACGGCCTTCAATGTAGCGGTTGTGCTTTATTTTTCCATCAATATCTACAACGTCGCCTGGAATGGCCAGCGGCACAAAGGCAACCATGCCCTCGTACTTGCCCATTGCCATGCCTTCGGCGGCAATGTCGGTAATCTCAACATTTTCAAACAGTTGCTTCTGATTTTTCTTGCGCGACATAATTCTATCGTTTTTTTGTGGCGGCAAAATTAAAATGAAAAGTGTGAAAGACCATCAATCCATCCTTTCAACTTCAAATATTAGCCCCATAAAAAAAGCCACCCCGAAGGATGGCTTTTCTCATATTTTGTTAAATCTAAATTACTTAGAGATAACGCGAGCCATTTCCAACACTTTGTTAGAGTAGCCCCACTCGTTGTCGTACCAAGCGCAAACCTTAACGAATGTCGGGTCGAGCTGGATACCAGCCTTCTCATCGAAGATAGAAGTGTGAGAGTCGTTGCGGAAGTCAGTTGAAACAACAGCCTCGTTGGTGTAACCCAGGATGCCTTTCAACTCGCCTTCTGAAGCGGCTTTCATAGCTGCGCAGATTTCCTCGTACGAAGCAGCCTTCTCGAGTTCGCAAGTCAGGTCAACGAAAGAAACGTCAGAAGTAGGAACGCGAAGGCTCATACCAGTCAGTTTGCCGTTCAAAGCAGGAAGAACTTTGCCTACTGCCTTTGCAGCACCTGTCGATGACGGGATGATGTTCTCCAGGATGCCACGGCCACCGCGCCAGTCTTTCTTCGAAGGACCGTCAACAGTTTTCTGAGTAGCAGTTGCAGCGTGAACAGTAGTCATCAAACCACGTTTAACACCGAACTTGTCGTTCAGAACTTTTGTGATAGGAGCCAAGCAGTTGGTTGTGCAAGATGCGTTCGAGATGATGTCCTGACCAGCGTAGGTCTTGTGGTTAACACCATAAACGAACATCGGGGTAGCATCTTTCGAAGGAGCCGACATGATGACTTTCTTTGCGCCAGCTTGGATGTGCTTGCGAGCGGTCTCGTCAGTCAAGAAG
>JAFYYA010000020.1 GCA_017557785.1 Salinivirgaceae bacterium | reverse complement strand
TTGGGTGGCTATGGCGAAGGGGTTCCACCTGTTCCCATCCCGAACACAGAAGTTAAGCCCTTCAGCGCCGATGGTACTGCGTACAGTGGGAGAGTAGGCCGCCGCCTTCCTTCAGCAAGCCTTGGTTTCCGCACAGGAGACCGAGGCTTGCTTCGTTTTAGAAGGGTGATTCATATAATATATATCCCATTTCGTTTTTCCATATATCGTTCTTAAAATGTGAATAAACCGCTATTGACAGCCCCTTAATCTTTTGTAGATTTGCGCATTATATTTTTAAAACGAAATTTGATGGTTACCTTCTTCAAAACACCTGAAAATAAGGTGATTGCAGTGCAAACGGCTGCCGACATCGCAGCTGCCGACATTGAAAAACTGAACTGGCTGTTCGGCCGTTCGGAGTGCCTAGGTCAAAACGCGCCCGCCGGCTCATTCGTTGGTCCGCGCAAAGAGATGATTACCCCGTGGAGCACCAACGCCGTCGAGATTACCCAAAATATGGGCATCAGCGGCATTGTCAGAATCGAGGAGTTTGAGGCACAGGATGCCGATAAAAAGCAGTTCGACCCAATGCTCAAATCGTTCTACAACAAGCTCGACCAAAGCATTTTCACTGTCGATATCAAGCCGCAGCCCATTGTCCATATAACCGACATCAGAGCTTATAACAAAAAGGAAGGCTTGGCACTTAAAGAAGAGGAAATCAACTATTTGGAAGGTCTTGCAAAGAAACTAGGCCGTCCGCTGACCGACAGTGAGGTGTTCGGCTTCTCGCAGGTGAACTCGGAGCACTGCCGCCACAAAATCTTCGGCGGTCAGTTCATAATCGACGGCGAGGAGAAGAAAGACACGCTCTTCCAACTCATCAAGAAGACAACGGCAACCAACCCCAACAACGTGGTTTCGGCCTACAAAGACAACTGCGCATTTATGCAGGGCCACGAGCTCGAGCAGTTTGCGCCGGCAAGTCAGGACAAGGCTGATTTCTTTGAGGTTACCGATTATGAATCGGTTTACTCGCTGAAAGCCGAAACGCACAACTTCCCGACAACAGTGGAGCCGTTCAATGGCGCTGCTACTGGTTCGGGCGGCGAAATCCGCGACCGTATGGGAGGCGGAAAGGGCAGTATGCCGATTGCCGGAACAGCTGTTTATATGACATCGTATCCGCGTCTGGACGGCGGCCGTCAATGGGAGAAAGCAACCGAACCGCGTCCGTGGCTCTATCAGACACCAGAGCAGATTCTTATCAAGGCGTCGAACGGTGCGAGCGACTTCGGCAACAAGTTCGGACAGCCGCTCATCTGCGGAAGCTTGCTCACAATGGAGCACTTTGAACAATACAAGAAATTCGGCTTCGACAAGGTGATAATGATGGCCGGCGGCGTGGGTTACGCCAAAAAGAAAGACTGTCTGAAAGCCGACCCGGAGCCGGGCGACAAGGTTGTGATTCTGGGCGGCGACAACTACCGAATCGGTATGGGTGGCGGTGCAGTGTCGTCGGTGGCAACGGGCGAGTACAACAACTCGATTGAGCTGAACGCTGTTCAACGTTCGAACCCCGAAATGCAACGCCGCGTCTACAACGCAATCCGCGCCTTGAGCGAGCAGTCGGATAACCCGATTGTATCAATTCACGACCACGGCGCAGGCGGTCACCTGAACTGTCTGTCGGAGTTGGTTGAGGCCACTGGCGGCGTTATCGACATCCGCAAGCTGCCTATCGGTGACCCGACATTGTCTGACAAGGAGATTGTGGGCAACGAGAGTCAGGAACGTATGGGTTTGGTGCTGAAAGACAAGGATATAGACCACTTGAAGAAGATTGCAGACCGCGAGCGCGCGCCAATGTATGTTGTGGGCGAGGCCACAGGCGATATGCAGTTCCGCTTTACCGACAAGCAGACCAACGAAGACCCTATCAATCTGCAACTTGCCGATATGTTTGGTAATCCGCCGCGCACAATAATGAACGACAAAACCATCGACGAGCAATACGCCGATTTGAAATACGACACCGCAAAAGTAGCCGATTATCTGGAGCAAGTACTTCAGCTTGAGTCGGTTGCTTGCAAAGACTGGCTCACCAACAAGGTTGACCGTTCGGTGGGCGGTAAGGTGGCTATGCAGCAATGCGCCGGCCCGCTTCACTTGCCGCTGAACGACTGCGGCGTGGTTGCGCTCGACTATCAAGGACACTACGGTGTTGCCACATCGGTTGGTCACGCGCCGTTCTGCGCAATGATTAATCCTGCCAAAGGCTCACGAATGGCTGTGGCAGAAGCACTTACAAACATTGTTTGGGCACCGATTCAAGATAAGATTAAAGGCATCTCGTTGAGCGCCAACTGGATGTGGCCTTGCTTTAATCCTGGTGAGGACGCTCGTCTCTACAAGGCTGTCGAGGCTTTGAGCCAATTCTGCATCAAGCTTGGAATCAACGTTCCGACAGGAAAAGACTCGCTCTCGATGACGCAGAAATATCCGAACGGCGACAAGGTTCTGTCGCCCGGAACTGTGATTGTGTCGGCCATTGGCGAAACCACCGACATCCGCAAGGCTGTGTCGCCCGTGCTGCACAACGTGAAGTCGCAACTGCTCTACATCGATTTGTCGAAAGACACTCTCAAACTAGGCGGTTCGGCTTTCGCACAGATAATCAACGGTGTGGGTGCTGATTGCCCTGACGTTACTGATACTGAATATTTTGTAAGGGCATTCAACGCTGTTCAAGATTTGATTGACGGTGGTCTGGTGATTGCCGGACACGACGTTTCTGCAGGTGGTTTGGTTACCACACTGCTCGAAATGGCCTTCTCGAACGACGAGACTGGTCTGAAAATCAACCTTAAGCCTTTCGGCGAGAGCGACCCTGTGAAGTTGCTGTTTGCCGAAAATCCTGCATTGGTTCTTCAGGTTGCCGACAACGGCAAGGCCGCTACGGCTCTGAACAAAGCCGGAATCGAATTCATCACTATCGGCACGCTTGGCGCTGCTGGCAAACTGGACATCGAGACATCGGCAAATAATTATTCGTTCGATATCAAGAAGCTGCGCGACACCTGGTTCCGCACTTCGTACCTGCTCGATTGCGACCAAACCCGCAACGGACTGGCTCTTGAGCGTTTCAACAACTACAAGAACCACGCCCACAAGTTCGATTTCAAAAACTTCGACGGCTCGGCAAAATCGCTCGGCATCGACCTTAAGCGTCGCGCAAAAAGCGGCGTGAAGGCGGCCATCATCCGTGAGAAGGGCAATCAGTGCGACCGCGAGGTGGCCTATATGCTCTACACCGCTGGCTTCGACGTGAAAGACGTGCATATGACCGACCTTGTAAGCGGCCGCGAGACGCTCGAGGACGTGAATATGATAATCTTCGTGGGCGGATTCTCGAATTCCGACGTTCTTGGTTCGGCAAAAGGCTGGGCTGGTGCGTTCCTTTACAGCGAGAAGGCCAAACGTGCTCTCGACAACTTCTACGCCCGTCCCGACACTTTGAGTATGGGCATCTGCAACGGTTGCCAGGTAATGGTTGAGCTCGGTCTGATTAACCCCGACCACGCTGAAAAACCACGTATGCTGCACAACAAATCGCATAAGTTCGAATCGGGCTTTGTTGATGTTGTGATTGAGCCGAACAACAGCGTATTCTTCAAGAATATGGAAGGAATGAGACTTGGTGTCTGGGTGGCTCACGGTGAAGGTCAGTTCGGCTTCCCATACGGCGAGAATAAATACAATATTCCGGTTAAATACGCATACGGCACTTACCCTGCCAACCCCAACGGCTCGGCGTTCAACGCTGCCGGCATCTGTTCAGATAACGGCCGCCACGTGGCAATGATGCCGCACCCCGAGCGCGCCCTGTTCCCGTGGCAGTGGCCGCACTACCCCGAGGGCCGCAGACAAGACGATTTGTCGCCGTGGGTTGTGGCTCTGCGTAACGCGTTTGAGTGGGTGAAGGCGAATAAAAGTAAGTAAGCCGTCAGTTTAATATTGCTTTCATATCATATAATAGTATGATTACTGACACGCATTTTTTTAGAACCTTTAGTAGGGTTTAGCGTTTAACAGATATGAAAGCAAAGCAGAAAGTAGTTTTTTCATAATGTTTAGGTTAGTTTAATTAAAGGCTTCCGCGAGAGCGGGAGCCTTTTAATTTGTGTGTCCGGCAATATTTAAAGGCATTTTTCTAAAAAAATCATTAATAATATGGAATTTTGAACTATTGTTTTACTTTTGTTCAATACTAACAATCGTAACAATGGAAGATTTCGAGAAAAATGAAGTAAAAAGAGATTCGGACACAGTGTTTTCGCAATTGGTTAAAGCAGGAAAGCGTACCTATTTCTTTGATGTGAAGACCACACGCGGCAATGAGCACTACATTACAATAACCGAAAGCAAAAAAATATTTGAAGACAACGGCAACTCGCATTACGAGAAACACAAGATTTTCTTGTATAAGGAAGATTTTGAGAAGTTTACAGATAGCTTGAATGAGGTTTTCCAATACATAAAAAACAACAGCTCGCCTGCCGACGAGTTGCACAAAAGCAATGGAGACCAGCGCTTTACTGATGTCAATTTTGAAGATTTGGCATAAATCTATCTGACATAAAGACAAAGTAAAAACGCCTCAAGATGAGGCGTTTTTATTTTATTGTCAGTTATATTATTAAAACCATTTCTGCACATCTTCAAGCAATAGTGCGGGAATCTCGAGTTTGTTCTTTTTGCGATAGCCGTTAAGCTGCTGATGCACCTGTGTTGGCTTGCAGTTGCGCAGATTCTCAACCGAGTTGAATCCGGCCTTAATCACTACCTCAGCCCATTCGGCTGGAACGCCAATCGCAACGAAATCGTCAGGTGTGACGGTTTGAGCCTTCTTCTCGGGTTTCATCTGCGGGAAGAGTAGCACCTCTTGAATTGTCGGCTGGCCAATCATAAACATTGCAAGGCGGTCGATGCCGATGCCGATGCCCGATGTTGGCGGCATTCCGTACTCAAGAGCGCGCATAAAGTCGTAATCGATAATCATTGCCTCGTCATCGCCCTTGTCGGCAAGTTTCATCTGCTCAACAAAGCGGTTGTACTGGTCAATTGGGTCGTTCAACTCCGAGTATGCGTTGGCCAACTCTTTTCCGTTGACCATCAGTTCGAAACGCTCGGTCAAGCCGGGTTTTGAACGGTGCATTTTGGTAAGCGGCGACATTTCCACCGGATAGTCGGTGATGAATGTCGGCTGAATGAATGTGCCCTCGCAGAACTCGCCGAAAATTTCGTCGATGAGTTTGCCCTTGCCCATTGTTTCGTCAACCTCCATACCTTTTGACAGGCAGAACTGGCGGATTTCGTCCTCCGACTTGCCGTTGCAGTCGAAGCCGGTTTTCTCCTTAATGGCGTCGAGAATCGGCAGACGGCGGTAAGGTGCTTTGAACGACACAATGTTGTCGCCAATCTTGCTCTCGCTGCAGCCGTTAACGGCGATACATATCTTTTCGAGCATCTGCTCGGTGAAACTCATCATCCAGTTGTAATCCTTGTACTGAACGTAAAGCTCCATACAAGTGAATTCGGGGTTGTGGTTGCGGTCCATACCCTCGTTGCGGAAGTTCTTGCCAATCTCGTAAACACCTTCAAAACCGCCCACAATCAAGCGTTTAAGATACAACTCGGTGGCAATTCGCATATACATATCGATGTCGAGTGCGTTGAAGTGCGTGATGAACGGACGAGCCGATGCACCGCCCGCAATTGCTTGTAGTGTAGGCGTTTCAACTTCGGTATAGCCTGCCTCGTCAAGAATCGAACGCAGGGTGCGGATGATGGTAGCACGTTTCAGGAAAGTATCTTTAACTCCTTCGTTCACAACCAAATCCACATAGCGTTGGCGATAGCGCAACTCGGGGTCATCGAAAGCGTCGTAGGCCACACCGTCTTTGTATTTGACGATTGGCAGCGGACGCAAGCTCTTGCTCAGCACTGTCAGCTCGCTTGCGTGAACCGAAATCTCGCCCATCTGCGTGCGGAAAACATATCCTTTGATTCCGATAAAGTCGCCAATATCAAGTAGTTTCTTGAACACAACGTTGTACATATCGGCATTGTCTTCGGGGCAGATGCCGTCGCGGGCAATGTAAACCTGAATGCGGCCCTTGCTGTCCTGAAGTTCGATAAACGATGCCTTGCCCATAATGCGGCGGCTCATAATACGGCCGGCAATGGTCACGTCGCGCTGCGGGGCGTCGTCCGAAAATTCATTTTTTATGTCGGTTGAGTATGCCGAAACCACATATTCGGCTGCCGGATAAGGGTCGATGCCCAAGTTGCGAAGTTCTGTAAGGCTCTGACGGCGTTGCAGTTCCTGCTCGCTAAGTTCGATGTTGCTCATTTTTGTATTGTAAATT
>JAFYYA010000019.1 GCA_017557785.1 Salinivirgaceae bacterium | reverse complement strand
TCTTCGGCCACAATGGCGGTGTTGCCTTTCTCAATGTAGCCCACGCCGTAGTTCTCGCCCGTGTGCGAAAAATATGCCACAAGCGTCTTGTTTTGTGCTGATATTGTGTTCATAATCAATAAACTGAATAATGTTAATAATATCTGTTTCATATCTCTAAAATTAAAATTATTTCAAATTCTCGCCGAAAAACGCCTCGATTCGGTCCCAAGGAATCACACCTGCGCGGTTGTCGTAAAGGTCGCAATGGACGGCACCAGGCACAATCAGCAGTTCCTTGTTGCCCACTTTGGCCGATTTGCCCGCTTCGGGTGTGGCGCCAGTCATCTGTTTGAACGCGCCCTCGCTGAAGTAGCGGCTGTGCGCCTTCTCACCGTGGACGAGCAGCACGGGCGTGCTGATTTCGTCGGCGTAGCAGAGCAGCGGTTGGTTCAGGAACGATTGGCAGCCAATCGCACGCCAGCCCTCGTTGCCGCCCACACTGCGCTTGTGGTAGCCGCGCGGCGTTTTGTAGAAGTCGCAATAATCCTTAATGAACTGCGGCGTCTCGTCGGTGAGTTGCGACACTTCGGGCAGACCGCCAGCGTCCTTATATGTGTTGGTGCGATAGTCTTCGGTGCGTTGAGCGGCAATGGCGCGACGCTGAATGTCGCGTTTTTCCTTCGAGTCGTCGGCATCATTGTAGTTGTTCGAAATCTGACGGCTCATATCGTACATTGTGATTGTTGCGGTGGCCTTGATTCGCGGGTCAATAGCCGCAGCGTTCACGGCCATTCCGCCCCAACCGCATACACCGATAATGCCAATTCGCTCTGCGTCAACATCTTCGCGGACCGACAGATAATCGACCGCCGCCAGAAAATCTTCGGTGTTAATGTCGGGTGAAGCCATACGGCGCGGCTCGCCGCCACTCTCGCCCGTGAACGACGGGTCGAAGGCAATGGTAAGAAATCCGCGTTCGGCCATTGTCTGCGCGTACAGGCCCGAAACTTGCTCTTTTACAGCGCCAAACGGTCCTGAAACGGCAATGGCGGCCATCGGTTTCGTGGCGTTTTTCGGCACATACAAATCGGCTGCCAGCGTAATGCCGTATCGGTTGTGGAAAGTGATTTTGCTGTGGTTCACCTTGTTGCTTTGGGGGAACACTTTGTCCCACTCTTGCGTGAGTTGTAATTCTTGTGCGTTCATTGTCTTGTCGGTTTTTTGCTGCGAGCAGCCCATTAGTACGGCAATACACGCGGCGGTTAATACTAAATTCTTCATTTTTAACATTTTTTGAATTTTACAGATACAAAAATATGCCATATTCAGGTTGTTGAAAGTATCTGAATTTGGGGAAGAATTACCCGAATTTGGGGAACGCGGATTTTTTCGCACGGGCGACACGTTATTCTCGCACAGACGACACTGTCCCGACTGACGTCGGGGGCACTGATTTTCACAAAATTTATAACCACGGAACACACTAAACACACGGAAAGGGCAACCTGAAGGTTGCTGTTTTATCGCTAACCAAACTTATCCGAATTGAATCCAAAACTGTTTTGGGGTTTAGTTCGGATTCGTTTGGTTAGAAACTTAATAAGCCACCTTTAGGTGGCTAACATTTCCGTGTTTTCCGTGCGTTCCGTGGTTGTAATTCAAACAATTCCACCGTCCTTCAATTCAAGTTTGTAGCAGACGCATTCGGCGTCGCGGTAGAACTCGGTGGCGCCCCAGCGCTGCCAGTATTGGTGGGTTTTCAGGCGGTGCAGAACGGGAATGAAAAGAAAATCGTAGCGGGCCTTCAGTTCGGGCAGAATCGACATTAACATATTATAGTTCAGGCGTGAGCCGCGATATTGCTCGGCAACAATGAACGAGAAAACGGCTGTGTAGCGTCGAGCGTTCAGGGTGGCAAGCAGGTCGGGGGCGTCGGTGGCAATCTGCGGCACCTCGTCCTGAATGCGGTAGTCGCTCATATTCAGCAGGCCGACAACCTGCCCGTCGGTATCCAAAGCCTTGACGCTCAATGGCCAGTTGAAATGCAGAGTGCGCACCCATTGCTCAACATCGGTGCGGCTGAAACCGTATTGCCGCACCATCCAATCGATTGTCAAATGTGCGTCGGCGGGGGTCATCCGTTCTAAAACGTAAGATTTTCTGACGATTATCTTGTTGTAGGTCAGCAATATCTCGGGGTGGTATGACGATTTTGACTTGCGAAGGCCCTCGATTCCCATATCCTCCTCGCGGTTCAGATAAACGAACTGTTCGGGCAAATGCTCGGCAAATTGCTGATTGATAATTGGAAATGCGCCCTCAACACGGCGGTCGGCTTTCTCAACGCAGACATCGAAAGTGTCGGTGGTGACGGCCGCTCCGTAGGTGAACGCCACCATCCGCCCGTCGGCGAAAATGCAGCCGCCAGTCATTTTCAGCGCGTCCCAATTGGCAAAAACCGTCTCCATCACGCGCTGTTCGGCGGCAATGGTTCCGCCGTCCGCCTCTTTCTCCTCGCGCCACAGAGCCGAAAGGCGGCGGCACTCGTCGAAAAGTTCGGGCGTGAGCTGTCGGTACTCAAAATCGGGGTGCTCGGCGCGGAAGCGTTTGACGTGGTTGCGCTTGGCTTGGTAGGCTCCGCCCTGAAGCGTGGCAAGGCGGTCGCGGTGGTAGATATAGTCGTATTGGTTGCGGCGCGGTTCGGTCTCAATCGTGAATTGCGATAACTGACTGACGGCCTGCGCCTGCGAGTCCTCAAGCCCGAGCAGCATCAGTCGGCCGCCGCTGTCGTTGACCAGTGCCGATATGAGTTCGGGCTGCAAATCGCCCGCCGTGCAGACCATATAGGCGCGCTCGCCGTTGAAGGTGAACCGCAGCACCACGGCGTCGGGCAGCACGCACACCTCGGTGTGGAACCAGAACTGCCAGCCCACAAGGTTGGCGAAGGTGTAGTTGCAGTTGCGCCGCCCAGCCTTGAGCGTCACCGCCTGCACTGTCTCGCGGTCAGTAACTGTCAACGTGTGAAAGTTTAGCATTCGCGTTATTTATTTTGTAAAAATACGAATACGCAAAACAAATCAATTTCGGGAACTATTGAGTTTTTTTTGACAACGGAAAACACGAAACACACGGAAGGGTAACCTAAAGGTTACTGTTTTTATCGCTAACCAAACTTACCCAAATTGAATCCCAAATTTGTTTTTGGTTTAGTTTGGATTCATTTGGTTAGAGTCAGAAAGTCACCTTTAGGTGACTAATCCCGATAGTTATCGGGACCGTGTTTTCTGTGCGTTCCGTGGTTAATTCTGCGTAGCACAAAAAAGCCGAACCCCACGTACGGAATTCGGCTTACTAAAAACCATAACGTCTATAACTTAACTTATTTCTCGAAACTGTAGAAGAACGACGGGAAGCCAGCAACGGTGAAATCGCTCAAACTCAACACTATACAGCCGATGGACAAAGAGATGATGAAGGCGATGTTTGGGAAGATGAGATAAAATTGGTAATTTACAAGCATTTATTCATAACTTGCGGATAACTCGGCAGGGATTGCCGACAGCCATTGAGTCGGAAGGAATATCTTTAACCACAACACTTCCTGCACCAATGATGCAACGGTCGCCTATCGTTACTCCAGGACATACTGTTACGCCACCACCCAACCAGCAGTCTTCCCCAATGGTTATCGGAGAACATCGTTCAATAGGTTTGCGACGTTCAACATAATTTATGGGATGGTTCGGGGTCAGAAACTGGCAGTTAGGTCCAATCTGAGTGTTGGAACCTATGGTAATAATGCCACCGTCGAGCATCGTACCGTTATAGTTAATAAAAACATTTTCACCCAGTTTGATGCCATGCCCATGGTCGCAATGGAATGGTGGTGAAATGGTGGATGACTCGGGAATACCAGGAATCAGGTCTTCTATTGTCTTCCTGTAATCTACGTCCTCGGTTGTCATGGTTTGCAGTTTTGCGCAAAGGTGCTTGGCTCTATAGTAACTTGCCAAGCATTTCTCGTTTGTAAAGTCATAGAACTCTTCGTTGCGCATTTTTTCAAATTCTGTCATACTATAAGTCTATTATGTTGGCTATAAATGTAAGCACAACTGATATTTATTCAAAAAATAATACAAAAAGAGCGCCCAGCATAACGCCAGACGCTCCTTTTTCGCTTGATTTCAATTCAATTACAAAACTTTAGCAACCCTATGCGAACACGGAATTTCTGCACAGAAAGTTATGGCTGCCGTCACTTCTCGCACGCGCGCCAGAGTATGGAAGGCTAAACGTTTTTCGTGATTACTGCCACAGCGCAAGGCATCTTGCCTTCAACAAGGTGATACTCAACATTTTCGTAACCTGCGTTTTTGAAAAAAGCCTTGTACGATTCAATGTCGAATTGCTTTTTGAAATTCGCCCCAGCCTTTTCAAAAATCTTGACAAAAACGTTTTCCTTGCCATTGCTGTATATGTTTATGTATGTAGGGATTATAACCTTTCCACCAGGCTTGCTGACGCGCACAAGTTCCGAAATCGCGGCAACGGGATTTTCCAACAAGTGAATCACGTTTCCTGCCACAACCTTGTCGAAACTGTTGTCGGGATAGTCAATCTTTGTCATATCCAACGGCTTGATTTCCACATTGCTGAACTTTCGTAATTTTTTTGCAGTCTGTTTCAGCATCTTTGGTGAGAAGTCTGTGGCTGTCAGGTGTTTGCATTTGGGCGCAACATACACGCTGATTGCACCCGTTCCGCAGGCACATTCCAAAACATCATCATTGCCGTCTATCTGTTCTGCAACGGTTTTACCCGTGTTAGCATAAACCTTTCCGTTGTAGGTGTTCTCAAAAAAATCGTAGGCAAAAGCCACTTTATCC
>JAFYYA010000018.1 GCA_017557785.1 Salinivirgaceae bacterium | reverse complement strand
GGATAAAGTGGCTTTTGCCTACGATTTTTTTGAGAACACCTACAACGGAAAGGTTTATGCTAACACGGGTAAAACCGTTGCAGAACAGATAGACGGCAATGATGATGTTTTGGAATGTGCCTGCGGAACGGGTGCAATCAGTGTGTATGTTGCGCCCAAATGCAAACACCTGACGGCTACAGACTTCTCGCCAAAGATGCTGAAACAGGCTGCAAAAAAATTACGGAAGTTCAATAATGTGGAAATCAAGCCGTTGGATATGACAAAGATTGACTATCCTGAAAACAGTTTCAACAAAGTTGTGGCAGGAAATGTGATTCACTTGTTGGAAAACCCCGTTGCCGCGATTTCGGAACTTGTGCGTGTCTGCAAGCCTGGCGGAAAAGTTATAATCCCCACATACATAAACATATACAGCAATGGCAAGGAAAACGTTTTTGTCAAGATTTTTGAGAAGGCAGGGGCGAATTTCAAAAAGCAATTCGACATTGAATCGTACAAGGCTTTTTTCAAAAACGCAGGATACGAAAACGTTGAGTATCACCTTGTTGAAGGCAAGATGCCTTGCGCTGTGGCGATAATCACAAAAAACGTTTAGGTCATTCCATACTCTGGCGCGCGTGCGATGATAGGCTGCGAACGGGTAAAATTTGCGATATTACACGTAAAAGGTGGCTAACAAGCCACCTTTTTAATTTTCTTTTTGACAAAAGATTCTTGAAAATTGTTCCGGCTAAAAATAAATGTGTATTTTTGTCGGCGAAAAGGTGGCTATTTAGCCACTTTATTATAAAATTTAATCGATATGAGATACCTTACATTACAAAAAGCCATTGATGAATGGCAGAAATTACAGCCGCTGTCGGAAGCCGACAGAGCCCGTTTGAGCCGTAGGTTTACTATCGATTTCAATTTCAACTCAAACCATATTGAGGGCAATACGCTGACTTACGGGCAGACGGAAATTCTCTTGCTTTTTGGCAAGGTTATTGGCGAGGCCAAAGTGAAGGATGTGCAGGATATGGCGGCAAGCAATGTTACGCTCAATATGATGCAGGAAGAGGCTCTTGTAAAGGAAACGCCTTTAACACAGAATTTTATCCGCACATTGCACAGAACTTTGCTGCGCGAGGATTACACCGTTCACCGCACGCTGCCGGGTGGAATGCAAACAAGTTACACCATTCACGCAGGGCAGTACAAAACCCGTCCGAATAGTGTCATTACCCGCTATGGCGACCGTTTTGAATATGCGTCGCCCGAGGAGACGCCGGCTCTGATGACCGACCTTGTGGACTGGTATAACAAGGCTGAAACCGACGGCAAACTCTCGCCGGTTGAACTGGCGGTGCTGTTCCATTACCGCTACATTCGCATTCACCCGTTTGAGGATGGCAACGGCCGCATTGCACGGTTGCTGGTCAATTACATTCTGACTAAACACGACTACCCTATGATAGTGGTGCGCAGCCGGTTGAAAAACGAGTATCTGGAAGCCTTGCACGCCGCCGACCTGATTGTTGGGCCGGAACCATTTACTGGTGCCAATGCCAAACTACAGGATATCAGACCGTTTGTACATTATTTCAAGAGTATGATGGCTCACGAGATTTATACTGATGTCTGCTTCCTGACCGAGCACGACGAGAATCTCTGGTGGTACGATGGTGAGCGTATCGAATTCCGTTCGCCGAACTACAGCAAACTGCTTATGCTGATGATGTCAGAACCTGTGTTGACGTTGGCCGATATGCAGAATCACTTGAAAATCAATATGTCGGCTGTGAAGAAATTAGTCAAACAACTGACTGACAAACATTACATTGAGCGCGGTTCGGCCGATGGCTCGTGGCGGGTTTTTATCACACCGTCGGTGTAATGGCCGATAATCGGAAATGCGAATAGATTTTTTGATGGCCGGATGCCTTTGCGGGTGTCTGGCTTTTTTGTAACATTAAACGACATTAACTGTCACATACATAATCTTTTATAATCTCTTAACAACTCTTAACAGAATAAATTCACGATTTCGGATTTTTTCTTATACTATTGCATTGTTGAACCTTAAAATGTGTGATTATGAAAGATTTGATTGAAATCTTAAAACAATTTGATGTTGAAAGAACAAAATACTTTGGAACAGCTCAATGGAATGAAGAAAAAGTCGCCGAATGTTTTAAAGATTGTGCAAGGCAAATTCTTTGCGATGGTTATTTTCTTATCAATGGAAAATATATTATTGATTTGGGCTGTATAGAATTGTATTACCACGAAGAAGAAGGTGATATTAAAGACCCTATAATGTATCACACCAACGATACGGGTTCGTATTCGCAATTTTTCAAAGGGAAAGAATTACCATACTTCAAATTTGGAAGTTTCAATCTGCACGAAGTTGGCGTTGATGTGACATTTGAGAAAGAAAAAGATGAAGTTACTGGTGAAGAAAAGAAATACAGAGCGTCATTTCTTATTCGTTCTTATCGGGTATTTGAAATAACAGATATAAAAGAATTGCAAAATATTGAAGCGAAATTGAATAACCTTAAAGAGCCTAATTTTGACCCACATTCAAAACATATATTCGATGATATGTTTCCAAATGGAGTTTTTATAGGTAATGATAGTGAGTATAAGGTAGAATGGAGAACCTGTATTAAAGGTGGCGGAATAGCACGATGCAAAAGGCAAAATGTTGCGGAATATGAAAATGATAACAGAAAGTATAAAAAAGACGATAACGGGAATTATATAAAGAAAATGATAAAAAAAGAAGAATATGATATTTTGCCCCAAGCGCTCAAAAGCGATTACAAATACAAAGGGAAAGATAAAAATGGAACTTGGTACTTTAAGGAAGAAATGAGGATATGGGGATTCAAACGAATAGGTATATTAGAAAAAGAGTAATCACCAATATTTTCATTACCAATGAAATAACCTAAAATATCCTTGTTCCCATATAATCCGCAACTTTGGATGTTTCCGCGCTGCGGATTTTTAATCACTTTTTCATATAAAAATCAGTAAATAATTCTTTCCAAAATCTTCACACCGCAAATACAAAAACTTACATATTAAAAAGTTGTTTAAGATTTATTAACTTTGCTGGTGAAACAAAAAATGTTGGAATATGACAGCGGCAGCATTAAAAGTTAAATCAACCCCAATGGGACCTTACATCGACCTGATGCAGGATATGACACGAGAGCAAAAAATGATTGTGGTGTCGTTCCTTACCGAATCGATGCAGGAACCTGAAACGGCGAAATCCAAAGGAGAGATTATCCGCGAGAAATACAAGAATCTTGAAATATCGCCGGAGATAAAACGGCTGCGTGGCTGCATTAAACTGACTGACGAGGATTTGAAAGACGAGCGCGTCAAATACATTCTCGACAAATGAAACGCGTTTTTCTTGACACGAACATACTTCTCGACTACGGTCTCGACCGCGAGTTGGCAGACTATGCCGGAAGCATTTTGGAACTCGGGCGACGAGGATTGATTGAACTTACAGCATCGTATCTTTCTTTCGCAAATATGGGTTACATCCTACGCCACCACCCCATTGACGAGATATACCAACTGATTCGTATGATGCGGCAACCCGTTGAGGTGCTTCCGTGCAACGCGGCCCAATTAGATGCTGGTCTGATTACCGGAGTAAAAGATTTTGAGGATGTTATGCAGTACCAATGCGCTAAAGAGGCTGGGTGCGATGTTATTATAACAAACAACAAAAAAGACTTTCAATCATTCTGCGATATACCATTTCTTACATCAGAAGAATTTTTGGTACAATTTGATTTCGACAACTGATTACTGCGACCACAATTTATGTGCGAAATTGCTTATGCAGGAATCAGTATAACTAATCCCCTTCCCCGCCCGAACATATCGCCATTTTTACAAAAAAAATGGATAAACGGCGCAATTGTGCCAACTGGCAAAACGGGGTTCGTGTTCATATAAGATTATATTTGTGGAGTTTAGATAAATCGCAAAATATAATTTTATGAAAAGAGAATTGTTTTTCATTGTTGCAGGAGTGGTCGTTCTGTTTCAGTCCTGCTCACCACGGCAAGAGACTATCTCGCCCGAAAAACGTGCCGCCGACCTGCTGCCGCAACTCACGCTCGAAGAGAAAGCGTCGCTTGTGCTGAACTCGTCACCTGCCATTCCGCGTCTTGGTATCAAGTCGTACAACTGGTGGAACGAAGCCTTGCACGGCGTGGCCCGCAACGGCTCTGCCACCGTTTTCCCGCAGCCGATTGGTATGGCCGCTTCGTTCGATACCGAAAAGATTGAGCAAGTGTTCACCGCCGTTTCCGACGAGGCACGCATTAAATACACCAAAGCCGTTCGCAGCGGGAGGGTAAGGCAATATCAGGGACTGACATTCTGGACGCCCAATATCAACATTTTCCGCGACCCGCGCTGGGGCCGTGGTATGGAAACTTACGGCGAGGACCCGTATCTGACAGGCCAACTGGGTATGGCTGTTGTTCGCGGTCTGCAGGGTGACCCTGATGCGCCTGTTCTCAAAACTCACGCTTGCGCGAAGCACTTTGCCGTGCATTCGGGCCTTGAGAGCAACCGCCACCGTTTCGATGCCGTTGTGTCGGAACGCGACCTGCGCGAGACCTATCTTCCCGCCTTCAAAGATTTGGT
>JAFYYA010000003.1 GCA_017557785.1 Salinivirgaceae bacterium | reverse complement strand
CAGGAACTCGTTGGCAGGAACGTTGTCGGGCATAATGTAGCCGCCGTGAGCCTTCATCATTGTCGGGAAGATGATGCAGTGGAACACAATGTTGTCCTTGCCGATGAAGTGAATCAGGCGCGCGTCGTCGCTCTGCCACCACTGCTGCCAGGTGCCCCAGCGCTCGGGGTTGCTCTCGCAGAGCTCTTTGGTGTTCGATATGTAGCCGATGGGTGCGTCGAACCAGACGTAGAGCACCTTGCCCTTCACGCCCTCGATTGGCACGGGAATGCCCCATTCAAGGTCGCGCGTCATTGCCCGCGACTGCAAATCCATATCCAGCCACGACTTGCACTGTCCGTACACGTTGGTTTTCCACTCTTTGTGGCCCTCGATAATCCATTTTTTGAGCCACTCCTGATAGTTGCCCAGCGGCAGATACCAGTTTTTGGTGGGGCGTTTCACAAGGCCGTGTCCAGGATGGTTCTTGTTTGTCGGGTTGATGAGTTCGTCGGGCGACAGCGTTGCACCGCATTTCTCGCATTGGTCGCCGTAAGCGCCCGTGAAATGGCAGCGCGGGCACTCGCCCACAATGTTGCGGTCGGTCAGGAACTCGCCCGTCTGCTCGTCGCAGAACTGCTCCTCGGTCTTCTCCTCAAGCAGACCGTCGTCGTAGAGTTTGCGGAAGAAATCGGCGGCAAACTTATGGTGGATGGCCGATGTGGTGCGACTGTAAACGTCGAACGAGATGCCGAACTCCTCAAACGATTTTTTAATCAGATTGTGGTAGCGGTCCACCACCTCCTGCACCGTGATGCCCTCTTTCTGCGCGCGGATGGTAACGGGCACACCGTGCTCGTCACTTCCGCCGATGAACATAACGTCGCGCCCGCGAGCCCGCAGGTAGCGTGCGTAAATGTCGGCCGGCACATAAACCCCGGCCAAATGCCCGATGTGCACCGGCCCGTTGGCGTAAGGCAGAGCCGATGTGATTGTGTATCTTTTATATTCAGTCATAACCTTGAAATTTTGGTGCGAAAATAATAAAGGTTGCCATATTTTTCGGCAAGATTTTTGTAAAATAGCCTGTTACAAAAAACGAACATTGACATGGACAAACTTGAAATGCTGAACAGCCGCTCGAACGGGACTCTGATGGAATTCTTCGGCATAAAATTCACGGCTGTGGGTGACAACTGGCTCGAAGCCACAATGCCCATCAGTGAGCGCAACTGCACGCCGGCACGCATCGGACACGGCGGCGCAATGATGGCTCTGGCCGAAACGGTGGGCAGCAGCCTGTCGCTGCTCAACATCGACATGAAAACGCAGGACATACGCGGGCTTGACATCAGCGGCAACCACCTGAAAGCGGCAACAGGCACAGTCACGGCACGCGCCACAATGCTGCACTGCGGCCGGACAACCCACGTGTGCGAGATTAAAATCACAAACCAGAACGGCGAATTGGTGAACGTGAGCCGGATGACGAATTTCGTCATACCAGCAAAATAAACGGCTTTTTATTTCCATCTTTCGTCATATGAATTACCTTTGGCTCATGGCTTGGGATTGTGCGCCAATGCGCACTGCGGCTTATTTTTAACTGTTTATCCATCAATAATATGCAGACTTTTGAGCAGATAATGAGCGACTTGAAAAAACGGCAGTTCAAGCCTGTCTATTTCCTGATGGGCGAAGAGCCGTACTTCATCGATGCCATCACCGACTACATTGAGAAAAATCTTTTGCGCGACGACGAAAAAGCATTCAACCAGACCGTTGTGTATGGCGCCGATGTGGATTTGGGGCAGATGATAAACATGGCCAAGCGCTACCCGATGATGTCGGAATACAACCTTGTGATTGTCAAGGAAGCCCAAAACATAAAAGGACTCGACGGCTCGGCCGAAGGCAGTGTCGATCCGTTTGCGCTGTATGTTGAGAATCCTGCCAAATCGACCGTGCTGGTGATAAATTACAAGGGCAAAAAACTCGACGCTCGCCGCAAGTTGACCAAACTGATTGACAAAGAGCAGGTTCTGTTCGAGTCGAAACCGCTGTACGACAACCAGGTAGGCCGATGGATTACCGAGTATTTGCGCGGAAACGGAATCGCCATCGAACCCAACGCCGCCGAGATTATGGCCGCGCACATGGGTACCAAACTGTCGGCCATTGTGATGGAACTCGACAAACTCAAGACGGCCATCGGTGACTCAAAGAAGATAACCGCCGCCGACATTGAGCGGCATGTGGGCATCAGCAAGGAATACAATGTGTTTGAACTGCAAAACGCCATTGGCGCGCGCGATGTCTACCGCAGTGCGCTAATAGCCAAACATATGGGGGCAATGGCCAAGCACAGCGTCATACCTGACATTGCCGCACTGTACGGATTTTTCACCAAGTTGATGATTCTGCACAGCATGCGCGGCGCCGCCAGCCCCGAACTAACATCTGCCCTGAAAATCAATCCGTTCTTTCTGAAAGACTATCAAGCCGCAGCACGCAACTACACTCTGACACAATGCGCCAATGTGATTGGCATTCTGCGGAAATATGACGCTTACGCGAAAGGTATCGACGCACCAAACACCGATGATGCCGAATTGCTTAACGAGATGGTTTTCAGCATAATAAAATGTTGACGCATGAGCACTCTCACCATCTGCAAGGCATCGGCCGGGTCGGGCAAGACTCATAAACTCACGGGCGAGTATCTGAAACTGATTTTCAACCCGAAGATCCGTTTCCGCAACATTCTGGCCGTGACCTTCACCAACAAAGCCACCGCCGAGATGCGCGAGCGCATACTGGAAGCCCTGAGCGACATTGCCAACGGCCACAAATCGGACTATGCCGCCGACCTTTGCAAAATCGGCTACACCCCCGAGTCGCTGAAAGAAAAGGCGCAGACTCTGCTCAAGCAGATGCTCAACCAGTACAGTTACTTCAAGGTGAGCACCATCGACAGTTTCTTCCAGCAGGTAATCAAATCGATAACCTACGAGTTGGGGCTTGATACCGGATTCTCGCTCGAACTCGACTCAAAAGCGGTCATCGACAATGCCGTGAGCCGCATCATCGACAACTTTGGCGGCAACGACGACGAGTGCCAGTTGATTCTTGACATCATCAACGACAAGATGAGCAACGGCAAGCGCTGGGAAATCCAAAGCGAAGTGTCGGACCTTGCATCGGATGCCTTCAACAAGGTGCCACTAATGGACCCGCCGTCGAACGAGAAAATCAAAGAGTTCAAGAAAGAACTGGGAAAAATTCTGAACGGATATCTTGAAAAAGTCCGCAGCATAGCCAAAAAAGGCACTGAAATAATGGCCGTCAACGGGATTGAAATCGATGATCTCTACCAAAAAGGCAAAGGCCCGGCCAAATACATAATCAAGTGCTCGACCGTCAAAAGCCCTTTCAACATTGGTTACAACAGTTACGTGGCAACCGTGCTCGAAACCCCCGAAAAAATATCGAAAGACCCGGCGAAACGCGCTGCGGCCATACAGTCGGGGCTGATGGAAACACTCGGGCAACTTTGCGAACTAGTTGACAGCACCGAGACAACAATGGCCGCCACAGCCGAATTGGTGCTTGCCAATCTGGGCAGTTTCGCGCTTGTGAGTTCGGTTACCGAACAGCGAAAGCAGATTTGCGAAGAGCAGAACCTTTTCCTGCTGAGTTCGTCGATGCCGTTCCTGAAAAAGATGATTGGCGACAACGACGCCCCGTTCATCTACGAGCGGTTTGGCTACATGTTGAACCACTTCATGATCGACGAGTTTCAAGACACATCGACACTGAACTGGGAAAACTTCAAACCGCTCATTCAGAACAAGGTGGCCGAAGACTGCCCGTCGCTCATTGTGGGCGACGTGAAGCAAGCCATCTACCGCTGGCGTGGCGGCGACTGGAATCTGCTCGATAATAAGGTTAAAGATGATTTCAACATCGACTCAAGCGAAATTGAAAATCTGGAATACAACTGGCGCAGTTGCGAGAACATTGTCAAGTTCAACAACTGGTGCTTCAAGACCATCGGCGACACCATGAGCCGGAAAATCGGCGAGCGGATTGCAAAAGGTACCTACAAAAGCGATTACGGCGAGATGTTTGAGCGCACCTACAGCGACGTGGTGCAGAAAATCCCTGAACGTAACGCCACCGGCGGCGGATTTGTGTCAGTCGATTATGTGGGAAAAGATGAAGACTACGATGCCGTGGCCGCCGAATGGATTATTGAGCAGATCGACCGTCTTGCCGAACTTGGCTACCAGCCGGGCGACATTGCCGTTCTGGTGCGCTGGCGCAAAGACGGCACCAAGATTGCCAATTGTCTGGCACAGGCGCAAGCCGAAAACCCCGAAAAAGCCGAACGCTACCGTTTTGTGTCGAGCGAAGCGGTACTGCTGGGCAACAATCAGGCCATAAGGTTGCTGGTGTCGGCCATGCAGTTCCTGCTCAACCCTGCCGAACCGCACGTCCAGGCACAACTGATATGGCTCTACTACGCAGTGAGCGACGGACTCGAAAAGGCTGCCAAGATGATTCAGCAGACAAAGTTTGGCGATGACGCCAGTCCCGTCTGGGAACAAATGCCGGCCGATTTTGCGGCTCTGAAAGATAATTTCCGCCAACTCGATATGATTCAACTCTCGAGCCGGCTCGCAAAAGCATTCTTCGGTCTTCCGCACGAGATAAGCACCGCCAGCCAGCCTTTCATCAACGAGTTCGAAGACCGCGTGCAGACGTTCAATGAGCGCTACGGCTCAAACCTGCAGCAGTTTGTCGAATGGTGGGACGAGATCGGCTACAAGCAACCCATTGCCATGAACAGCGACCAGAACGCCATCCAGATTATGACCATCCACGCTTCGAAAGGCTTGGAATTCAAGGCGGTTCTGCTGCCATACATCGACCCTACAGAAAAAGGCAACAAGAAAAACACCCTTTGGTGCTCGACCAACCAGGCACCATTCGACCAGTTCGAACAACTGCCGATTGACTACAAATCGGCAATGGCCGCCACATTCTTCTGCGACGACTACTACCACGAGCAGTTCATGCGGCACGTCGACAACCTGAACACCATCTACGTGGCGTTCACGCGCGCATCACGCGACATGCGGATACTGATTCCGGAAAACAACTCAGATGAAAAAAACGATTTTTCTGACCTGAAGACGCTCGGGGTCTTGCTCGAATCGGCCCGCACCAACCCCGACGCCAATTTCGCATGCGACGAGAGCCGAATAACCGTCGGCACCGAGCAGCCCTACAAGTCGGATGTCGGCACCGACATTACCGACGATGCCGTTCAATACAACAGTTGCGAGAACCCGGCGAAAATAAACATCAAGTGCAACTCGCGCGACTTTTTTGAAGGTGTCGATTTCGACCGCATCCAACGCATCAATGTCGGGAAGCTCTACCACCAGATTTTTGAGCACATCAAATATGCCGGCAATGTGCACGAAGCCGTAGCTGCCGTGGCCGACGAAGGACTCATTGCCGCCGACAAAAAGGCCGACTACGAGCGTGCCGCGTCCCGATTCATCGCCAAACAACCCGACTGGTTCAGCCAGCGCTGGACGGTGCTCACCGAGCAGCAGATAATGCTGGCCGATGGCGAAATACGCCGCCCCGACCGTATTCTGGAATCGGACACCGAAATGGTGGTAATCGACTACAAGTTCACAAGCCACCACAACCCCGACTACAACCAGCAAGTGAGCGTCTACATCGATGCCCTACGGAAACTCACCGGCAAGAAAGTGAGCGGCTACCTGTGGTATGTCTGGCCCAACGAGAAGATTGAAGTTGTAGGATGACAACAAAAATCCCCCGCCGTGCACTTTAGCCCGACAGGGGATTTTTTGAATTTATCTGCTACTTGCTGTTTACTAATTCTGTTTCAAATCCTCCTCAAGCACTGTTCCATTGTAATTTACTCCGGCTTTGATAAGATATTGTATTCCATCATGAGGATTCGGTTTCTCATCCCCTTCTTGATAATTATCCATAGTTACAACTTCATCTTCTTCAGTTACAACTTCATCTTCAGAAATCACAATATTATTGTCTGAAATGGTTGTATTGCTGATGGTTAAATTCGTTGTTTTTCCATCCTCCTGTTCGGCGTATAAACCGACACCATACAGATTGTTATTAGTGCTTATCCCACTTTCATACTTCTTTATTATCATGTAATTATTGCTTATTGTACAATTGTTAAATGATGCTGTGCCACTGGAAATATAAGCACCAACTCCATACATATCACAACTTCCGCCCGCAACTACGCGGTTGTTGCTTATTGAGCAATTGTTGAATGATGCTGTACCTCCACCAACACGGATACAAAGGCCATAGGAAGGTTTTCCACTTCCACCGGAAAAGGCATTATCATTAAATGTACAATTTTCAAACTCGTAGTTGCCACCGGTGATATAGACCCCGCTTCCTGAATTATTTATTAATCTGAGATTCTTAATTGTTCCGCTTCCACCTGAAAGTTTTAAGCTTCCACTACTGTTGCAGTTTTGAATTGTTCCGCCCGTGATTTCAACATCTCCGTCATTAACTGTTACTGCTGCATCACTCCTGAATTTGGTAATTATTCCGCCTTTTATATTCAACTTGCCCGAATTCAACTGTATACCTAAACCAAAATCTTCCCCTGAAATGGTAACACCGTCACATATAGTGACTGTTCCACCATTAATAACACACACAGTAGCCGCAGAACTAGTCGATTTAAAGATACCACTAACAAGAGTAAGAGCACCACCAGATACTTCGAATAGATTTGTAGTAGCCATTGATGATAAAGTGTTATTTTTTGTTAATCCGAAAAATTTATTGCCACTTTCTACCTTAATAACCTGATCGGGTGCGGGATTTGCGTTTAAACTGCAATCAATTAACAAAGTACATCCATCAGGGGTTTCATTATAAAGATTTTGTAACCCTTCAGCCCAATTGGGGGGATAAACTCCATCATTAAAATCCTTTGCAATATAAATAGCACTTGCACGAGCTGTTTCGGGTGTGCTTTCAATGGCATCTTGCAAATTCTGTAATCCAAAATCCTCACCTGACGCATCAAATTCATAAGATTTCCGTATTATTCCTTCTGCATCTATAAAATAATCGTGAGTGGCAAGGTGGAACTTCTTCGATACTTCGGCAATGTCGATTGAGTTGATAGGCACAAACAACTGCTGGTCCTCGATAGAACTAAGGTCTTCAACATCTTTAAAACAAGACCAGTAAATGTTTTCTTCTTGACCGTAAACACTTCCATTGCTTTTTATATAACTTTTAAAAGTAATGTTAATAGGATTGCTGCTGTTATTGGCAATTGTGCCAACGTTTAATTTACGTAATCCATTCATACAAATAGTTCCAATATTGGCATTCCCTGTTATTGTTAAGTCAACATGCTCATTAGAATTCGCATAAATGTCCACATCTACTGCATCGGTCTGTATAACTTCATTACCACTTCTTGCTTCATTAATGGTTATATTATTTGTTATAGTTCCTCCCGACACAACTACTTTGCTGTATTTATTAAAATTCCATACAAAATCCGTTAAATCTAACCCACGTTTGTTGTCTGTGATTTCAGATTCAGTGATATAAACATAATACCAATCCGAACATGCAACACCATAGCTGCAATTCTGTATCTTAACATTTTCCAATGTTAAAGTGGCAGGGTCGGTATTATATCCCACTTTAATACCATTAGTCATATAAGTGTTTCCATCGGAAATATAACTGCCATCGATTGTCAGATTTTTGATTGTGACATTGGATTCCCAAGAAACTCTGAACACGCCAACACCGTTTTTATTTTTATCGTAACCCAGTGTTGTGTTTCCGTTGCCAATAAAGGTTACTTTCTTATCATTATAAATATTGATATAGGTGTCGATTTTATCGTCAGAGTCAATATAAACCACGTATTCGCCACCTACTTCCATTTCGCTAAGCGCATTGTCAATTTCATCGGCATTATGGACTGTGTAATGTTTTGCGAAATGGGCTTTCAGAGTCATGTCTCTTGTCACCATCACCGTTCTGGTGGCATCGGTGCAACCGTCGCTCCAAGTGCTGAAAGAGCAGTCGTCGCCTGTTGGCTCAGCCACAAGTGTTATGGTTGTGCCGTAGGCCAATTTCTGATTGTATTTATTGCTGCCGCTGAACTCCTGCCCGCCAATCATTATTTTGCCGTTGGGTGCAGCCTCGGCGGTAAGCGTAAAGTCATTTTCACGCAGTTTTCTGAACATCTCATCAATATAAAGGCCGCCATCATAATAAGCGCTAATACTGTAATCGTATTCGCGTTCTAACAATTGCTTACGATGCTCGTATCTATATTTCACCACATCCAAATCATCATACGCCATTATTATTTCTCCCTCATACTCAATACCTTCACCATTAGGGCCACCATTTTCTTTTTCTGCAATCTTCTCTGGTGTTATTGTTGCGCCAAAGAGCGTATAATTGTTTGTCCACGCAATGTCCTGAAGGTCGCTGCCGAGATTGAGCCCGCGACCTTTAACACCAATTAACTGTGAAAGCAGACTCTTTAGAGATGTAAAGTTGCTTTTGAATGCGTCGACATCGTTCAGCGAAAGCACTGCGCCGTTCTGAACCGTAATACCATTGCCATCGGTCAGATTTCCGGCTGCAAACAGATTGCCGTCAGGGCGGGCATCAACAAATTTCACGTTTTCCCAGTCCCAATCGTCAGACCAATTACATTGGTCGAAAGTGCTTGCAAACTGATCACCTTTGTAATTATAAATCGGATATGCGTACATAGGGGTTCCGTTGCCGCAATACATGGTGTCGCAGTAGATTTTATCACCTGCAAGCCAATAGTTGCGATAACCATAGTCACCATTATTCCATGCGTCTTTCAGATAGAGATACTCATCGCCGGCCTCGTTGCGGTAGTAAGTATATGAAATTTCGTCCGAAAAACCTCCGGTGAAGCGCAGTGCGATTTTGCCTTTCGAGTAAACCGAATTCGAACGTACCGGCTTGCCTTCCGCACCAATCCGTTCCTCGTATCCCAGCTCCATCAGCTGCTCATTGTCGATTGCAAACTCGTTGAAGATTTTCGCCCGGCGTTCTGCTTCGGTTTCATTAGGAAGTACTACAACAACGGCATCGGGATTGGCAATGTAATCGAAAAAGGCAACGGGCATATCTTCGTAATTGTAAACCTTTTTGATGGGTTCACCTGTAGCTGTTACAAAGGCTCCCGAGCCCAATCCTATCATATTTATTGCCGATGCTGTCATGTAAAGATTCAAATTGGCCGAAGCGTCCTCTACATACACATCAGCACCTTTTTCTGCAACATTACTTGCAATAACACCACTGCTGGCATTGAGTGTTGCTCCGTTTTCAAGATACACTCCACCTCCCATTTCAGCCCAATTGCAGCTAATTTCTGACTGGCTTTTTAGCGTGAGCGTTGCATCGGCCGCCACATATACGCCGCCACCACAGTTGTCGTCTTCAGTTTCGGGAATGCTAAAACCACCCATGAATACATTTGCGAGTGTCAATTCTCCGTTCGATTCAACATTCGCTCCACGTATCGAATAAATAGGCCCATTATAATTATAACTGCCCAAAACACCGTTTTCGAGCGACAGATTACCATCCTCACCAACATTTACCGCACAACCAACGGTTGTCTCTTCAGGCATAATAACGCTGTTTCTGACGATTATCTGAACATTGGTCCCCACATCAATCTTATTTATTACAGAACCCGGCTGTTCACTCGACCAACCATAATAAATATCTCGCAAATCAAGATCAGCATTATCGGTGAAATCAATTGTGATGTACCGGGCTTTATTGTTGAGTGCCTCTCCAAATAGAATCTCGCCATTGCCAATGTTTTTAGCATTGATTCGGAAACCTATTTCATCATCATCGTTTGTGGCAACAATAGCCAATGCGTCAGCAAAGTTTGAGCATGGGCTGTTTTTGCTACCATCACCGCTTACTGTCACACTGCCGTCAACCCACAGAACCTTCGACTCATCTTTAAACACAACCTTGACAGATGTTTCAAACGATTCAACCAGCAAGTTGAGCGGATTGCCACTGTAACGGCGGCCGTTAATCAGCCAGTAACTGAACAATTTGTCGTTTGGAATGTCAGAAGCTTTCAATTCAACTGTTTCGCCAAACAATGCATTAAAATCGTATCCATTCGTACTGCTGATTTCCTCCGCCTCTGTCACGCCGTCTGCTGTTGTGACCATGGCCGTATATGGAATCTGCGATCTTTCAAAATCAATGTAACTTTTGCCATAGTTCTTTGTGCTATTGAGCGTTACATTGAAACGAGTATGTTTTGTCGCGTTACCACTAATGATGGATGTCTGCTCAAAATCAGTCATTGCAAAACTGAATTTGAAATCACTTAGTGCAACAAGCGGAAAAGCATAGATATAATAGTATGTTGTTCCATAATAACTATAATTCTTCGAAAAAACAGCTGCAACGGCATCTTGTACAACGGCCGTCTCCTCACCTTGACCGTTGACCATAAGTATTGCATCTTTCGAGCTTAACGGCACTATAAGATCATCGTGAAACGATGCCAGATGGTTATAGTTGTTGTAAAACTCACCTACGTTGCTCACCAACTTACTCATGTCAATCATAAAGTATCCCTTGGTGTTGGTATAGTCATAATCTATGGGGTCGCCTCCGAAATCTCTTTCCGCATCACTCATATAGATGTAGTATTCATTGTTTTTCTCTACATCATCAAGCACAGGGCGCACATTGTTTTCAATCGTGATGTCGGTCATAGTCAGATTCTGCTCAGTGAATTGCAGAGCAGCCACAGGCGCAGGCTCTTCCACATCATCAGCAACTGCTTTGTTGTTAGCAATCGAAAGTGTGGATGTTGTCAGGTTGGTGCGGCTGCCAGTGATATCAACAATGCTCTTATCGCCTTTTTCCGCTTCGCGGCCAGTTACAAGGAAGCCGCTGCGGCGCATCTTGCCACCGTCATTGTCATCAACGTATACGGTTGTTGTGCTGCCGTCGATTTTGAAAATATCAAATCCTTCGTCTTTGCTGGCTTCGCGGCCGGTTACCAGGAATCCGCTGCGTTTCATCTTGTCGTCCTGCACGTCAACATAGACGGTTGT
>JAFYYA010000017.1 GCA_017557785.1 Salinivirgaceae bacterium | reverse complement strand
GCAAACTGCATTGTCAGCCCCGTCACCGTTCCGCCCTGAATGTCGAAATCGCCAGCGTCGTACCAACCGCCCACGGCAAGATTCGGAATCCGCTCATACGATTTATATTTTGTATTTGTCACAGGACCTTGCGTGTAGCCGTCTTGCTGACTGTAGTTGACAGGCGCTTGCAGAGCGTCGTCCATATTCGAGCGTCCGTGGATAGTATGGTATGCCTCTTTCACTTCCATATGGTCCATTTGCCCGGGCAGCCACACGTCGAGCGAGGCCTGCCATTTGTCGCCGTAAACCGATTCGGCGATGGGGAAGATGTTGGTCTTTTCACCCTTATATTCAATATAATACAAACCGATATCGGTCAGAGCCGAAAAGTCGATTCGTGCGTAGTTGTAGCGATTGTAGTAAACGCCCCATTCTTCCACTTTAGGCTCAAGAACAGTTGATTGGCGGCCGTCAGGTTCAACCTTCACAATTTTTGCCGTTGCGGCCACAGGGTCGTTCTTGTCGAGCTCAACCACGGCAACCTTCTTCTGATTCGGCGTGTAGCCCACTTGCGAGAATCCAATGTTTGGTTTGCGGGTCCAGCTCGGGTCGAACGATGTCTCGATGTACCATTCGCCCACAAGACCTGTCTTGCCGGTGTCTAACAGCGAGCGCACCACAAACGTGCCGTTGTCCGACAGATTGCGGCCGTCGTAGAGGCAAATCTCACGCTCGCTTTTGAATGATACGCGCAGATTGTCGTCTTCAGGCGCCATAACAAGCTGATGGCCAGTGCTTATTGGCAGAGGCACAATAAACTCGTCGCGGCCGCGGTCGTCGAAGGTCGATAGGCCGTAAATTTGCGTTATCTTCTCGCTTTTCGGGTGCATTTCGGTTGCCGATGATGGGTGCCGCGGCAGAATGTTCGGCTGACCGTCCATCATCCAAGTCTTGCCAAAATAGATGGCCGGGAAAAACTCGATGTTCATACCAGCCTTGCCTTCAAGTATTTGAGGTACAGGCTTATCGGTGAAAACCGAAACAAGCACGCCTTTGTCCTTCGGCGTAACCTTAACGGTGGGTTTGAACTCATAATCCGCATAGTCGAGCACCATTTCGATAGTCTGATTGTCGCGGTCAACCTTGCGCTCAACAAGCTTCGGGTAGACATCCCATTGCTCCGGCGTGTTCATAAGTCTGATGCCGCCGCCAGTGGCAATCCTGACGCCGCGCAGGATGATTTCGATGCCTGCTTCCTTCTCGTCGCAGAACATTCCGTTGTAGTCGTTGCTGTAAGCAAGAATGTTGACGCCCCGGTCTTCAAAATACTCAAGGTCGTTGAGTTTGAGCGATGGCCCGCTTGTGCCCGAGCATGCAACAATAGTGGCAATGGCCGCAATTGTGGTAAATAGTTGTTTCATATAGTTTAAAATAATGATTGCAATGTATTAAAAACACTAACACAAATTGAAGACACAATCAGAAAACGCGCATTAAAAACAGAAATAGTGGTAAGTTTTAATATCGATAACTATTATAAGGAATTCCGAGTTATTGGCTCACTACTCATAGCTCACTGCTGTCCTTATTACGTAAAACCCATATTGAAATCACATGAAAAACGTGTAATTTTGCATCCCGAAAATTCGCGCAATTATGAATCCGCAAGCACAGAACTTGAATGAGATTATCGCCTCGAAAAACAAGGCGGTATTTGATTTGTTGTCAGAACGGGGCAAGAACATTTTCTTCCCGAAGAAAGGTATTTTAGGGCAGGGCGCCGAAGCCAAAGGCACCCGAATCAACGCTACCATCGGCACAGCCATTGAAGATGATGGCTCACCGATGCATCTTGAGAGCATCAGCTCGAAACTGGGCATTTCGGCCGACAAGGCGTTCCTTTACGCACCAAGTTTCGGTCGTCCCGACATCCGCAAACGCTGGCAGGCAATGATTGCCGAGAAAAATCCACGTCTGAAAGGCATCACCATCAGTTTGCCAATCGCTACAAGCGCGCTTACTCACGGTATCAGTATGGCCGGCTATATGTTCCTGAACGACGGTCAGGAGATTCTGGTGCCGAACCTTTATTGGGGCAACTACAATCTGGCTTTGAGCAACGCCTATGGTGCAAAAATCACGCCGTACAACTTGTTTGCAGGCGATAAGATGGATATTGCATCGCTTTCAGCCGCTCTGTTGGCCGATGGCGACAAGAAGGTGCTGCTGCTCAACTTCCCGAACAACCCGACAGGCTATTCGCCGCGTGTTGACGAGATGCAGGCTCTGGTTGCAGCCATCAAGAATGCCGCCGAGAATGGCAAGAAAATCGCTGTCATCTGCGACGACGCTTATTTCGGACTTGTTTACGAAGAAGGTGTCGACCGTCAGTCACCGTTTGCATATCTGGCTGATTTGCACGAGAATGTGCTTGCAGTCAAAGTCGACGGACCGACCAAGGAAGATTATGTTTGGGGATTCCGTGTGGGATTCATCACATACGCCGTTAAGGGTGGCGATGCTCAACTCTACGAAGCACTTGAAAACAAGACTGCCGGTGCAGTCCGTGGCAATATATCGAATGCAAGCAACCTTTCGCAATCGCTTTTGGTTCAAGCATTTGAATCGCCAACCTATGCTGCCGAAAAGAAAGCCAAACTCGATATTATGCAGGCTCGCTACAATGCAGTTCGCAACACTTTGAGTGATGCCAAATATGCACCGTATTTCAAGGCTCTGCCATACAATTCGGGTTATTTTATGTGCATCAAGCCGGCCGACGGAATCGATGCTGAGAAAGTTCGTCTGCTGCTCATCGAGAAGTACAGCATCGGCACAATCAACATCAACGGCCTTATCCGCATTGCATTCTCAGCCGTTGCCGAAAAGGACATCCGTCCGATGTTCGACGGCATTCTGGCTGCTTGCAAAGAAGTGTCAGGAAAGTAAGTCAAAACTCATATAGCAACGAAGGTCAACTCGTGCGGGGTTGGCCTTTTTTGTTTCCGTGACCTCAGTTTCCTCAGCGCCCTCTGTGTTTTAAATTTTTCTACCTTGCGCTGTTTTTCGATTAGGTATGGAATTCTTCAAGAATTATTTCAGGAATCTGTTGACTCGCAAGTCGAAGTTGAGTCTGGCTTTGGACTTGATTATTGTGTTGCTGGCCATATTCATTATGGTGCCACAGACGCGCAAATCGGCCATAGCGCTTGTTTTGCGGCCGACAGTGTTTGTCTATCAGCCGTCGTTGCTCAAGCAGCCGATACCGCTGTTCACAACATCGCTCGACTGGCATTTGCGTACGCTCAATGGCGATACCTGCACGCTGGCCGATTTTACCGGAAAACCGACCATAATTAATTATTGGGCATCGTGGTGCTCGCCGTGTTTGGCAGAGATGGGGCAGTTCCGCAGCCTTTACGCCGATTATGGCGACAAGGTCAATTTCCTTTTCGTCACCAACGAAAAACGCACAGATGTGGCAAAATTCGTAAAAAAGAAGAATTTGGATTTGCCTGTATATCTGCCAATTAAGCGTTATCCCGAACAACTCTCGACAAACACGTTGCCTGTAACATTCCTGATTGATGCCGAAGGAAACATTCTGATGCGCAAAAGCGGAATGGCACAGTGGAACGGTCAGAAAATGAGAACGATACTTGATGCATTGTTAACGAAAACAGAAAACGATAACGAAAACTGAAATAAACTTGCCACGGCGCGTTCCAACAAACAAAACACCAATACCCAACACCTAAAACCCAACACCAAATAGCATATGGCACTGAATTACATCTGGATAGCATTCTTCGTGATAGCGTTTGTGGTGGCGCTCATCAAACTGATATTTCTTGGCGACACACAGATTTTCTCTGAAATGGTGGCTAGCACGTTCGATATGGCCAAAACCGGTTTCGAGATTTCGCTCGGTCTAACCGGCGTGATGACACTCTGGCTCGGTCTGATGCGAATAGGCGAGAAGGGCGGTATGATTAATGTCTTTTCGAAGATTATGGGACCGTTTTTCAGCAAGTTGTTTCCCGAAATACCTAAAAATCATCCGGTTAACGGCTCAATAATGATGAACCTTGCGGCCAATATGCTTGGCATCGACAATGCCGCAACACCGCTCGGACTCAAGGCTATGAGTCAGTTGCAAGAGTTGAACCCAAAGAAGGACACGGCGTCGAACTCGATGATTATGTTCCTGGTACTCAACACTTCAGGACTGACGCTGATCCCGGTGAGCATTATGGTCTATCGTGCGCAGATGGGCGCCGCCGACCCGTCGGATGTTTTCATCCCGATTCTGATAGCCACTTTCTTCAGTACGCTGGTTGGTATTCTGGCGGTTTCCATCTATCAGAAAATCAATCTTTTCAATAAGGTTTTTCTTGGCTATTTCGCCGTGTTCTCGCTCATAATCAGCGGCTTGATTTGGTATTTTGTCCAACTGCCGCGCGAGCAGGTCAATGCGCAGTCGTCGCTCATTGCAAACGTCATTCTTTTCCTAATAATCATATCGTTTATCGTGTTGGCTGTCAGGAAGAAAGTTAATGTTTACGAAGCGTTTATCGAAGGCGCGAAAGAAGGCTTTGGCGTTGCCATCAAAATCATTCCTTACTTGATTGCTATTCTTGTGGGTGTGGGGGTTTTCCGCACTTCGGGCGCTCTCGATTTCCTTATCGACGGAATGCGGTCGTTCTTTGCTCTTGTGGGGCTGAATACCGATTTTGTGGATGCACTGCCCACGGCGTTTATGAAGCCGTTGAGCGGTTCCGGCGCGCGCGGTGTGATGATTGAAACGATGAACCAAATGGGTGCCGATTCGTTTGCAGGGCGGCTTGCCTGCTGCTTCCAAGGCTCAACCGACACCACGTTCTATATTCTGGCCGTCTATTTCGGCAGTGTGAGCATCACCAAAACACGCCACGCCGTGGTGTGCGGTCTGCTTGCCGACCTTGCCAGCATTATTGCGGCAATTGTTGTGGCATATATTTTCTGGGGCTGATATGAAACTATTGCTTTCAATAACTGCTTTTTTATTATTGACAATCAACCCAATAATGGCCGGTTTTGTGCCCGTTGACAAGGCACAATCCGTAGCCGCTGGTGTGTTCGGCAAAAACACTCAAAAATCCACATCCACACTAAGTTTGCTCTATGTCGGCACAGTCGGCGCTGATACTGTCTATTATGTTTTCGGTCAAGCCGATGGCGGTTTTGCCATCATCTCTGCCGACGATGCCGTTATGCCCGTTTTGGGCTTCTCGCACACATCGCCTGCGAGCGAACCCATTGAAAACAAGATGCTTATGCGCCAACTTGACCGTTATGGGCAGAAAATATCGGCAGTGCGTCAGTCGGGCATCGGCTCGACCGCAAACCTTCGTAAATGGCGTGCTCGCGCCGATTCAACGCCAACCGTAGACACCGTGCCGGCAGTTGATTCCACGCAAGTGATAGATACAACGCAAGTTGTTGATACGACATCTGTTATCGATAGTCTGATAACTGTCGGACCATTGCTGACATCGGCTTGGGAACAGAGCGGTGCTTACAACGACTCGTGCCCGACCTACGCAGGGTGTGTGGCCGTTGCCATGGGGCAGATTATGCGCTACCACCGTTGGCCGGAAACAGGACGCGGTTGGCATAAATACGTGCCGTCGGAAAATCCCGAAATAGGGCAGCAATTCGCCAATTTCGGGGCGACAACCTACCATTGGGATCTAATGCCCGACAAACTGCGCAGACAGCATTCTAAAGCCGAAAAATCGGCCGTAGCGCAATTGTTATATCACGCAGGTGTGGCCGTTGACATGTCGTACACCGAAAACGGCTCAGGTTCATACTCTGTCGATGTGCTTTACGCGATGCCGCAATATTTCCGCTATTCTGATTCAATCATGCTCTGTACCTATGCTGATTACACAAACGAGCAGTGGTTCAGTCTGATAAAGGCTGAAATTGATGCCGGCCGGCCGGTCATCTACTCGGGTGCAACTAGCAGCGATGAAGGCCATGCGTGGGTTGTAGATGGCTATAATTCAGGCGGTTATCTTCATATCAATTGGGGATGGGGCGGTGAATGCGATGGTTTTTTCCTGCCCGACAAGATGATTCTCGAAACAACACATTTCGACCGCGAACTTGATGCTGTTATTGGCATTCGTCCGTCAACTGAAACACCTTTGCTATGGACTTTTCAGTCGTCGGGATTTAAAAAACTGAGCCGCGGCATTCAGAATATTTCGGCTGTCAATGAGCGAGTTGCGTGGGCTTCGGCCTACGACGGCACCATCAGCAACGGACAGTGCATGGATTTCTGCCGAACCACCGACGGCGGTGAGTCGTGGCTTGCCGGGACGGTGAATATTCCTAAAAATGAGAGTTATACAATTTCGTCGATAAGCGCCGTGAGCGCCACCGAAGCATGGGCGTCGGTTTATGTGAGTGCAAATTCCAACACGCTGACAGGCGGCAAGATTGCACATACCACCGATGGCGGAACAACGTGGACAGTGCAGCCAACGGCTACGTTCAGCGGCAAAAGCGCGTTCCCCAATGCCGTTCATTTTTGGGATAGGCAGAACGGCATGTGCCTTGGCGATCCCAACGGCGGCTACTTCGAAATTTACACCACCACCGACGGCGGCAATCAGTGGACGCGCGTGCCGTCGTCGCGTATTCCGGCAAACAAGCGCGACGAGACGGGCCTTGTGGGCAGTTTCTCGGTCAGTGGCAACACGGTTTTCTTTGGCACAAGCGCAGGACGATTGTTCCGCTCGGTCGACCGCGGCGCAACATGGACGGTGGTGCAGACACCTTTCAATTCTGAATTCAAACTCGCTTTCCGCGATAGTGACACAGGCGTGATAAGTGCCACGTCAGCAAAAAATTACGCTGCCTATCGCACAACCAATGGCGGCTCTGATTGGGAACAGATTCATCCGCAAGGACCGTTTTTTATAACCGGGTTTGCATATGTACCAGGCACCGATACTCTTGTGAGTGTTGGATTTAATAGATTCCTAACGTCTTCAGGCTTGTCGTATAGCACCGACAATGGTTCAACTTTCACCAATTTTGCCGACTTCTACACTGATATTGACCAATTTACAGCCATTGGCATTGCGCCAAACGGCAAAGGAATGTGGGCCGGCGCACTGAATTATGGCGAGCACTACGGCGGAATGTGGCACCGTGGCGCTTTGGATGTTGTGCGTGGCTTCACATCTGTCAATCAGAATGATAGTGTGGGGCAGATGTTGCTGCTCGTTTATCCCAATCCGGCAACCGATGTGGTGACAATTGAATGCGCAGAGCAGATAAAAACCATTGAGTTAATCTCGATGCAAGGCGTTGCGGTTGAGCGTGTCACAGTCGATTCTCACCGCTACATTCTACCGATAAACAATTTGCCGGAAGGCGTCTACATTGTGCGTGCCATCAAGAGCAACGGCACCGTGCAGTACGGAAGAATTGTCAAGCAGTGATGATTGGCGCTATTCCCCTGTGAGTTTCCTTCGCCTGTTAAGAATTATAAAGCCGAGCGCCAGCAAAAGCACAACAACATCGGCTACAAAAATCATCGTCCGATGCTGACTTTTGATTTTCAGCGAATCATTCTCATCCCTGCTTTTTTGCAGTTCTTGATCCTTTTCCTTGACGCTAATCTCGTAAAGCGATTGCAGTTCGAGCATTCGCCGGGTGTTTTCGCTGTTGCTTATCGAATCGCGGCAAGCGTTATATATCTTGTATATTTCCAACGCTTTAGCGCTGTTGCCCGTTTGGTCGTAGAGATTGAAAAGGTCGAAACTGACATTCTTTGAAATCTCAAGGTCGTTAATCGCTTGCGCACACTGCAAAGCATTGCTGTAGAATGGTTTGGCTTCATTGTAACGCTTTGCGGAATAGTAGAATTGGCCAATGTTCTGCGATGTGATGGCAATGCCGCGTTTGTCGTCCATTTTTTCAAAGATGGCGAGTGCGGTTTTGTATTGAGCCACAGCCTGTTGGCTCTTGCCGATGAGTGTGAGAACATCGCCAATGTTGTTCAGCACAAAACCTGCAACCTGCTGATTGCCAGACGATTGGTAGATTTCCAGCGATTCGTTGAAGAAGTCGATTGCTTTGCCCGAATCGCCTAAATCGCGATAAATCAGCCCAATGTTGTTCATCGAAGCGGCGCAGGCGTTCTTATCGCCAATCTCTTGACGGATGCGCAGCGCCTGCATATGGCTGTCGAGCGCTTGCTGCAGGTTGCCCGATGCCCAATGCGTATTGCCGATATGGTTTAGCGCCGAAGCCGTAAGTTCTTTGTTTCCAGCGCTTTTGTAGATGTCAAGAGCCTTATTCAAGTAACCCAAAGCCTTGTCGTATTCACCCAAATCCTTGTAAATGAGACCGATATTTGTCAGCGAACTTGCGGCGTTTGCTTTGTCGTTCAACTCTTCGCGAATGTCGAGTGCTTGAAAATAACATTCAAGTGCCTGCACGTATTTTGTTGTATTCCAATAGATTGAAGCGATGTTCGAAAGCGAGTAGGCAATGTCGGGTTTGCTGCCCAACTCTTCTCTTATGGCCAGCGCCGAATTGTAGTAGTGCATTGCCGAATCGAATCGGCTGTTCATCTTGTAGGCGTTGCCAATGTTGTCGTTCAGGCTTGCGGTTTTCAGGCGGTTGCCCATTGATTCATAGAGAGTTATCGACTGCCGATAGTAGCAAAGCGAACTGTCGTAAAGGCTGCGGCGCCAGTAAATATTGCCTATATAGTTCATTATCTGCGCAATAGTGAGTTTGTTTTCCCACATTTCGGCAATCTGCATTGCTTCGGTCTGATAGGTGAGCGCATTGTCGAAATCGCCCATATTTTGGTAGGTATTTCCTATGTTAATCAGAGAGTTAACAATATCAAACTCGTTTTTGTAGCCTTTGCGTATTTCGAGCGCCTGACGGTAGTAGTCGAGCGCTTGAGTGTAGTTTCCGTTGCGCCAGAAGTGACTGCCTAAAAAGTTCAGGCTCACGGCTTTAAGTTCGGGATAATCGCTGTGGCTCTCAATCTCAATGGCCTTCAGAAACGATTTTTGTGATTGTTCGGTCATTCCTTTTTCGCGATAGATGTAGCCCAACTGGTTTGCAGCTGTTATGGCAATGTTGCAATAGTCAGATTTTGAGCAGTCTGCAATCAATTTTGAGTATAATTCAGCCGCTTTATCAAGTTCGTTCCGGGCAATCAGCAGGTCGGCTTTTGTCAAAAGTGCTTTTGCCTGTAACTCTTTGCTGCCTGAGCGTTTGGCGGCTTTTTCCATTGTTTTCAGTTGGTCTTCAGCTTCGTCAACACTGTCGGCGGCACAAAGCAGTTTTATTTTGATAATAAGTGCGTTTACAAACGTTTCGTAATCGGTTGATCCTTGTGATATGAAGATGGCTTCGGCCAATTGTTCGCGCGCAAGAGTAGGAAAGGTGTTGCGGTTTTGTTCGGCACGTTCAAGTAGAATGCGGCTTTTACGGCCATCGGGTTGGTTGGTTAAATCGTCAATTTCCGCATTGTCCTGCCCAAAGGTGGTTGTTGCAGTTAAGCAAAAAATGATTGTTATTAAGTTTTTGATTTTCATGTTATTTATTTTCTTTTGTTACCCTTATTCTTTTCTTTTTCTTCTGCATTCCTTATAGCCCATTCCCAATCATATTCTTGTATTCTATGCCATGTTATACTATCTTCTTTAATACCTAATCTGTCTGCATTTTGTTTTGATATCTTCTTAAAATCATATCCTAAATCAATTTGGAACCGAAGACCGGCCCAATCATCTTTTTTTGATCCCAAAAGAATGGATGGGTAACTATTTTTACGTTTTTCCTCATACATTAATAATGAAGGATCGTTTCCATAAGGAATCCAATCATATAAACAAAAAGTATGTCCATAACCAACACTTTTTGTCATATTCCACTTACCTTTATTTACTAAGGTGTCATTGCCGACTATATATTTATGAATATACGTGCTGTCCTGATAGAATATAATATAATGCAACGAATTAATGGGTTCACCATACCTTTTCCCAAGCAAAAATATACCATCATATAACTTGCTTATTTCTTCTGTACTTCGCGGGTCTGCGCATCCGGTAAATAAGGCTATCACTAATGACAACCCAATTATTTTAGCGGTTTTGTTTTTCATAGTTGAGTATGATTGATTGTCAAAGTTTAATCTGTTCTATCAAAAAGTTAGAATTTTATGCCCATCACAAGCACATCGTCAATCTGCCGATAGTCGCCCTTCCATTCGGTAAATCGTTGAAGCAGAAAGTCTTTTTGCTCTTCAATGGGGTTCTTGCTTGCTTCGGCGAGTAGTTTCTTAAAGTTTTTCATCATCAGTTTGCGGCCGTTATCACTACCAAACTGGTCGGCAAAACCATCTGAAAACATGTAAATTGTGTCGTTAGGCTCAAGTTTGACGTCGCTGTTGGTAAAATCAGTCTCGTCGAATACATGGATGCCAATCGGCATCTTATCGGCTTCGTATGCAATTACTTCGCCATTGCGGACTAATATCAGCGGATTGTTGGCACCGGAATATTGCAGCTGCATTTTGTCGAAATCGATAATGCAGAGCGCGCAGTCCATACCATCGGATTGCGATGTCTGCTTATCTTCCTGGTGCAGTGAGCTTTTCACCGATTTGCGCATCTGCTCAAGAATGTCAGCCGCGCTGTCGAAATGGCCGTTGGTTACAATCTGCTCGAGCAGCGTTGTGCCAAGCATACTCATAAACGCGCCCGGAACGCCGTGGCCGGTGCAGTCCATAACGGTTGCAACCACCTTGTTGCCAACTTTTTTCACCCAATAGAAATCGCCGCTCACAATGTCGCGCGGACAGAGCATTATGAAATGTTGCGGTAGCAGCTCGCAGCACACTTCGGCGGGCGTGAGCATGGCGTTTTGAATGCGGCTGGCGTACTCAATGCTGTCCGTAATCTTCTCTTTCTGTTCGGCAATCTGGTCGCGCTGCATAGTCACATAATCGCGCTGCTGCTCAATTTCCTCGTTCTGCTGGATAATCTGTTTGTTCTGTAAATCGAGCATTTCGTTAGCCTTGCGGATCTTCTTGTTCTGTCTTGCCACCACTGCGGCAAAGCATAGCACAATCAGCAATCCGATGGCCGCAAAATAGATGATAATGCGCTGGCGGCTGTTGCGTTCCTGCTGCTGAACAATCTGTATATCTTTGATTTTCAGCTCTCGCTCTTTCTTTTCGGTTTCATAGCTGATCTGCATGTCGGCAATGCGCTTGATGCTTTCAAGACTTAAAATGCTGTCTTTCAGTTCTGAATAGGTTTTAATGTTCGAATAAGCCTTGTTGTATATTCCGCTTGCCGCGTAAGTCTCTGACAATGCGAACAATACATCTTTTTCGAGCTCATTGTTTTTGATTTTTCGGGCAATGGCCAAGGCATCATTCAGTAGCGGTAAAGCCTTATTGTACTGCTTTTTTTGAATATAGACAGTACCAAGGTCGAGTTCCGAGTAGGCAATACCTGTCTCGTGGCCAATCTGCTTGCGCATTTCGAGCGCTTTGGCAAAATTGCTTGCCGCCAGTTCGGTCTCGCCGAATTTAAGATGCAGATTACCAATGTTGTTGACCATTGCCGCCTCGTTCATTTTATCGCCAAGCTCGTGGTAAATCACAAGCGCATTGTTGTATTCGGCAAGGGCAGAGTCGCGCTCGTTCAAGCTCTTGTAGGCTAGTGCTAAATTGTTGTGCGACCGTGCTATATACCGTTTATCGCCAACGGCCTCACGCATTTGCAGCACTTTTTGGTAAACATTTCGCGCTTCAGCGTAATTGCCTGACTGCCAATAAACGCCGCCAATCAGATTCAAAGCCTCTGATTGCAGAAACTGATTGCCGCTGGCTTTATACTGCTCAAGCGATTTGTTGTAGTATTCAAGAGCCTTGTCGTAGTTGTTCAAATCTTTATATATCAGGCCAATATTACTTGTTGTGGCAGCAATTTTTTCTGTGTTGCCAAGTTTTTCGCGGATATCAAGAGCAAGCAGGTAGTTGGCCAGAGCGTCTTTGTAGTTCTTGTTTTGCCAATAAAGCCCGCCAAGATTGTTGTAGCCTTCAGCCAGACCGTTCTGGTCGTTGATGGCGGTGAGCAGAGCTATTGATTTTTGCAGATTTACTAATGCCGAGTCGAACAGGTTCTGATTCTTATATGCCGTAGCTATATTGTTGAACGATTGCGCAATAGCGGCTGTATCGTTCAGACTTGTGCGAATCTCAAGGGCTTTATTATATTGTGTCAGTGCCGAGTCGAAAAGATTTCGTGACAGGAACATACTGCCGATTTTGTTCACCGTTGATGCATATTCGGCAAGATTGCCCGCCGATTGCCATCCTGATGCCACTTTTTGGTAGTAGTAGTTTGCCGAAAAGTAGTTACCCTGACTTTGGCTCACAAGTGCCAGGTTGTTCAGAATGCGTATCTTATCGTCAGAATTGTTGGTCCGGGTGCAAACCTCAAGCGCCATTTCGTAGTAGTGCTGCGCCGAGTCGAAACTGTTCGACCGCCAATAGGTTGAGCCGATATAATTGAGCGTCTTTGCCTCGTTTTCCGCATCGCCGGTCTCGTGGCAGAGCAGAAGGGCCCTCTGATGGTAGTCGATGGCATCGGCCATTGCGTTTGCGTTCCGCGAAAGGTCACCAAGTTTGTTCAGAATCGTTATCTGCTCTTTTTTATCGTTGCTGCGCTGAAGTTTTTGCAACAGTTCTTTCGAATCCTGAGCCATTGTCTGATTGGCCACAAGAGCCCCCCAGACCATAATAAACATCTTCGCAACACGAGCGACCGTCAAAGCCGATTGATGTATGTTCATAATGTAAAGAGTTGTAAATGTTTTCGTTGAAACGAATTCAGCCACCTTCGGCCACAAATCGTTCATCTGCCTAAAATTATTCCTTAGGCACAAATAACAACCCCTAAAACCAATTGGTTATTAACCGCTTTGTGTTGATTATCCCGAATATGATTGAACAGTAAAATATACCTATTGTTAACAAATTATTTTTCATTATTAAAATTCTATTACTATATTTGTAGTATTAAAATTAGTTTTCCCGACTAATCAAGACTAATAACTTAATAACTCAATTAATACTAATAACTAAACAATAATTATTATGGGACGACTTAAGAGTATTTTTATGACAATTGCCGCCACGGTGACAACAATGTCGGCCATGGCACAAACCGATGGTTTCTCGTATCAAGCAGTAATACGGAATTCTAAAGGCGAATTGGTTAAAAAACAGAATGTTGGCTTGCAGCTTACAATTGCCGACAGCGCAGCTACTAATGTTATGTACAAAGAAATTCAGACTGTACCGACTAACGACTTTGGTGTGCTGAGCGTTACGGTTGGCCGTGGAGCAGCGCAGAACGGTACAAAACTCTCGAATGTTGATTGGACAAAACCCGCATGGCTTCACATTGCAATCGATGTTAATGGCGGTACTGATTACATCGATTTTGGCGCATCCAAAATACAGGCCGTACCTGTGGCTCTTTATGCAGCCCGCAGCGGCAATGGTGCTCAAACGGTTGGAATAACCGGTTCTGACGACACATTGTTTGAAGTAAAGGACAAAGATGGCAACGTCGTCTTTGCTGTTTATCCCGATGGCGTACGTGTTTACATTGATGAGAATGCAAACAAAGCCGCTCGTCGTAGTGGATTCTTGGTAACTGGCCGCTCTGGAACTAAAAATGGAGAAGGACAGGATTACTTTGTTATTAATGCCGATGGTACTCAGGTGTTTGTCGATGACGACTCAAAAGCGGCTCGCCGCAGCGGATTCCTTGTTACGGGCCGTTCGGCAACCAAAGAAGGTATGACCAACAATCTCTTTTCGGTTAACGACGAAGGCACGAAAGTGTTTATCGACAACGAGCTTGACGACAACAAGGCTGCCCGCCGCAGTGGATTCCTTGTAACTGGCCGCTCAGCTACCAAAAACGATGGCAGCGACTATCTGAAGGTTGCCACCAACGGAACAATACTCAACTTCGACGAGAGCAGCGATAAAGCCGCTCGTCGTAGCGGTGTTTTGGTTACAGGCCGCTCGGGCAGAAAGGACGGCGCTGTTGACGAGTACATGACCATCAATGCCGATGGTACAAAAGTCTTTGTCGACGACGATGAGTCGAAGGCGGCTCGCCGCAGCGGATTCCTTGTGACTGGCCGTTCGGCAACCAAAGATGGCGAAACGAGCAATTTCCTCTCAGTTAACGACGAAGGTACTAAAGTGTTTATCGACAACGAGCTTGATGACAACAAAGCTGCCCGCCGCAGTGGATTCCTTGTAACAGGCCGCTCGGCAACCAAAGGCGACAACAGCTATCTGAAGGTGGCCACAGATGGTACTCTTCTCAGCTTTGATGAAAGTACCAACAAGGCCGCACGTCGTAGCGGTGTTTTGGTTACAGGCCGCTCGGGCAGAAAAGATGCTACCGAAAAAGCCTATATGACTGTTAACCCCGATAGTACACGTTTCTATATCGATGATTTCAACATCGACCTTCGCAAAGATGCTATAACCATCAATAATGAGAGCCAGCTTAGTTGGTATCCAGCCAAGAATATTTTTAAAAATGGCGATATAGAGAGTTCTACAGCAAGCTTTTTTGGCAGTGGCAGTCCAACAAACAATGATAGTCTTGGTGTAGGTTCTTTTAGGGCGGGTTACCAATGTATTGCTAGTGGCGATTATTCACAAGCAATGGGGTATATGTCGAGAGCAGAAGGTAATATGTCTTTTGCTGTTGGTCATTATGCTTATGCTGCAGGTAGTGTATCATTTGCTTTTGGGAAAAAAACAACAGCAAAAGGTGAAAGCAGTTATGCAATAGGTCATATGTCATCAGCAGAAGGACACTATTCCTTTGCATTGGGTGAAAAACTAACAGCATATTCTAAAAATGAGACTGTAATTGGTGTCCGCAATACTGAATATGCACCGATAGGAACAGAATTGAATAGTTGGAATCCAAGTGACAGATTATTTGTGATTGGAAACGGAGAAACGGGAAACAGTGATGCGTTGATAGTTTATAAAAGCGGCGATATGACAGTTAATGGTACAATAACCCATAGTGGTTTAGTTGGGCCGTCGGATATCCGCTTGAAAAAAGATGTTCAACAACTTGACGGTGCATTGGATAAGGTGCTGCAACTGCGTGGTGTCAGCTTCTATTGGAAGAACAAAGAAGAGATGGCTGTAGCCAAAGGCAAAGATGTCAATAATATGAGCTATGGCTTCGATAGCGAGAAACAGATTGGTGTAATCGCTCAAGAGATTGAAGAAGTTTTGCCCGAGTTGGTTGTTACTGATAAAGACGGCTTTAAAGCTGTGAAATATGAGAATCTTACACCTTTGCTTATTGAAGCCATCAAAGATCAACAAACGATAATTGATGGACAGAATAAGAAAATAGAAGATTTGGAAGCTGTCAATAATAAGCTGCAAAGTCAAATTGATGAGATTTTGAGACGATTGGATCAATAGCGAAATTTGATTCATATTCAAAAAAGGCTGGAAACCATAAAGTTTCCAGCCTTTTTTGTTTAGAATGATACAAGGGGGGCAGCGTTCTGCGTAATTGCTGTGCAGTGCCGCCAAAACCATCATCTCAGAGCCTGTACTACCTCACAAAACTCTTCGTTGTCCATTTCATTCCCCACCAGCGCTTGATGAACACTGTGGCGCGAATATTCTCATCGAGCACGAAAGCAACCCACATACCAATCAGGCCCCAGCCAAAGCCGATGCCGAACAGGTAGCTCAAGCCGACAGAAACCGTCCACATAACACCAATGCCCAGCAGCACGGGGAAATAGATGTCGCCGGCTGAACGCAGCGCATTCACGGCAAACACGTTCACAGCGCGGCCGAATTCAAGCACAACATCAATCCAGAGAATGACAACGCCCATACCGATAATTTCCGGATTATCAGTCAGGAAATGGAAGATGAACTTGCCGCTGACCGCAAAAATCAGCGACATCACAATAGATGTTATAACGGCTATCTTCATCACCAGCTTGCCGAATACAAACGCCGCGCGGGGCCTGCGGTCGCCCACAAGATGCCCGATGGTGATTGCGCCGCTTTGGCCCACCGAAACCGAGAACAGATAGACGAACATTATGATGTTCATACAGTAAGTGCGGGCGGCCAGAGCCTCGTTGCTAATCATATTGATGAAATAGGTGATAACCACCATCGAAAGGCTGTACGACATCTGTTCGCCAGCCGACGGAATGCCGATGTGCAGCAGCTTTTTGAGCTCGACAAATGGGAACGGGCGGAACAGCTCGCGCGGGAAGCGGTGCACGTGCTTCTTTCGAAGGAAATAGAGCAGCGCAAACATCGCAATTGTGCGGCTCACAGCCGTCGAAATGGCGGCGCCTTCAACACCTAGGGCCGGCATACCGAATTTGCCGAAAATGAGCGTGTAATTGCCCAGAAAGTTGAAAATATTCACCACCAGCGTCACCATCATCGGATAGACGGCCTTGTTTGCGCTGCGCAGCGATGCCGATGAAGCCATCGATATTGCTTGCGCAAAGGCAAACGAACCCACAATCCGCATATACGACAGTCCGTCGGGCATAAGTTCGGGCCGAAGTCCCATC
>JAFYYA010000016.1 GCA_017557785.1 Salinivirgaceae bacterium | reverse complement strand
TATCTGACAAGCGTTCTGGGCGTTCAGACCGTGCTGGGTATGCAGGGCAATGACAAGCACTACTTCAAGACTCACGCTTGCGCGAAACACTACGCCGTGCACAGCGGTCCCGAACCGTTGCGCCACTCTTACGACGCTCGCGTTTCAATGCGCGACCTGTGGGAAACTTATCTGCCTGCCTTCAAGAAACTTGTGACCGAAGGCAACGTTCGTGAGTTTATGTGCGCCTACAACCGCTACGAGGGCGTTCCGTGCTGCGCAAGCGACCGTCTGTTGCAGAAAATCCTTCGCGACAAATGGGGCTACGACGCCATCATCCTGACCGACTGCGACGCCATCAACAACTTCTACAACAAGAACCAACACGGCACCCACGACGGTCCGCTGTCGGCATCGGTCGACGCTGTTCTGAACGGCACCGACCTTGAGTGCGGAAAAGTGTTTATGGTTCTGACAGAGGCACTTAAGGAAGGCAAGATTACCGAAGCCGACCTTGACGGACACCTTCGCAAGACTCTGCGCGGCCGCTTCGAACTGGGTATGTTCGACCCTGCCGAAATGCTGCCGTGGGCCAATCTGGGCGAGGACGTCATCAGTAGCGAGTCGAACAACGAACTGGCTACAGAGGCCGCCCGCCAATCAATGGTTCTGCTGAAGAACAACGGTATTCTGCCATTGTCGAAAGACATTAAGAATGTGCTTGTTGTGGGTCCGAACGCCGACGACGCCAAACTGCTTGAAGGCAACTACGGTGGCTCGCCAACCAAAGAGCACACTCACTCGCTTTTGGAAGGCATCAAGAACGCTCTGCCGAACGCAAACGTCAAATACTCAAAGGCTTGCGAGTTGACCGACGACTACAACACGTTCTATCATCTGCCCGACTTCAACGACGGCAAGGGCGTGAAAGTTGAGTTCTTCAACAACAGCGAACTGAAAGGCCAACCCGACGTTGTGGGCGATTATACAACTCTGAATTTCAGCACTTTCGGTGCTTACGGATTTGCAGAGGGCATCCGCACCGACAGTCTATCGGTAAGAATTACAGGCCAATACAAAGCCACTTTCAGCGGCGATTTGAGTTACACCATCTCGTCGGACAACGGCTACATATTTAAAGTGAACGGCAAGGTTGTTGAAGACGCCAAACCTGGTATGGGACGCGGCGGTTTCGGCTTCGGTTTCGGACGCCGTGGCGTGCAGTACAAGACATTCCCCGTCAAGGCTGGCCAAACCTACGACATCAGCATTGAGTACAAGCGCGGCGTTGGCCCGTTTGCAATGTTGCGCGCCGACTTCTGCGAGCGTAAATACGCCGATTTTGCCGAAGAGAAGAAAATGGCCGCCGACGTTGACGTTATCATCGTCATTGGTGGCATCTCGGCTCAACTTGAGGGCGAAGGCGGCGACAAGGCCGACATCGAACTGCCTGCTGTTCAGCAACGTATGATTAAGGCAATGCACGAGACTGGCAAGCCTGTTGTTTATGTGAACTGCTCGGGCTCGGCAATCGCATTTGCAAGCGTCGAGGACCAAATCGACGGCCTTCTGCAGGCGTGGTACGCTGGACAGGGCGGCGCAAAGGCTCTGGCCGACGTGCTCTTCGGCGATTACAACCCGTCGGGCAAACTGCCTGTTACGTTCTACGCATCGAACTCGGACCTGCCCGATTTCCTTGACTACAGTATGAACAACCGCACCTACAAATACTTCACTGGAACGCCGCTCTACGCCTTCGGTTACGGCCTGTCGTACACCACATTCGAGTACGGCGAGGGCAAACTGTCGGCAGCGTCAATGGCAAAGGACGGCAGCGTAACTGTCTCTGTTCCTGTCACTAACACTGGCAAACGCGACGGCGAAGAGATTGTGCAAGTTTACGTGAAGGCTCTCGATTATGCAGAAGCGCCAATCAAGTCGCTGCAAGGCTTCACACGCGTAAAATTAGCCGCTGGCGAGACCAAAACGGCTGAAATCACGCTCAACGGCGGCTCGTTTGAGTACTACGACGCGTCGATTGACGAACTGTCGACACACTCGGGCAAATATCAGATTCTGTATGGCTGCTCATCGTTGGATAAAGACCTGAAAGCCATCGACTTTGAAGTGAAATGAATCGCAGGACGGGGACGCGGCAACGTGCCCCCGCCCCATTCAGAAATAAATTTTAACAACTATTTAAAACGTAATTGAAATGAGAAAATCAATTCTATTCGGATTTGCGGCGCTGACAATGGTTAGTTGCTGCAACAACAGCGGCTGCAATCTATCGTGCTGCGACAACTCGAAGAATCCTGTGCTCACCATCGAAGGCGGTCAGATTCAAGGTGTTAAGACCGAAACTGAAGGCGTGCTTGTTTATCGCGGCATTCCGTACGCTGCAGCACCAATACGCGATTTGCGCTGGAAAGAGCCGCAACCTGTTCAACCTTGGGAAGGCGTTAAGGTATGCGACCGTTTTGCCAACCCAAGTTACCAACACATTCAGTATAAAGGTGGTTACTACACCGAATGGGGCTATGGCGACGAAGCACCTTTCTCTGAAGATTGCCTTTATTTGAACGTTTGGACAAAGGCTTCAGGCAAAGTTGACGCAAAACTTCCTGTTGCTGTTTGGATTCACGGTGGTGGCTATCGTGAAGGTTTTGGCACAGAACCAGAATTTGATGGTCAAGAATGGGGTAATAAAGACGTTGTTCTTGTAACAATCAACTATCGTCTTGGCGTATTCGGATTCCTTGCTCACCCTGAACTTTCTGCAGAAAGCGAAAATGGCGTTTCTGGCAACTATGGCATTCTCGACCAAATCGAATCTTTGAAATGGGTTAAGAAAAACATTGCACAATTCGGTGGCGACCCTGACAATGTAATGATATTCGGACAAAGTGCAGGTGGTGGCAGTGTTCGTACAATCTGCGAATCTCCGCTTGCCCGTGGTCTCTTCCACAAGGCAGTCATTATGAGTGCTGGTGGTCTTGGCGGTATGGGTGGTGGCCGTATGCGTATGCCTGCAGGCTTCAACTTTGGCAATTTTGGCAATCGTCCTGCTGAGAAGAAAATTGCAGCTTACAAAGCTCCACAAGCTCCTGAGAACCTTAACGCTCTTCAACGTGCTGAATTCAACACTAAAGTGATTATGGATTGGGCAGGTTACAACACACTGGCTAAGATGCGTGCCGCTGAAACTGAAGTAATGCATACTGTTGGCACAATTTATTCGAATGCAACAGGCAACTTTGGTGGTATCACTGCTATGCCGATGGTTGATGGCTATGTATCTCGCGAAAGCTTCGATGAGGCAGCTCTTGACGGCACACTTGCTGATGTTCCTTATATGATGGGTTACACACTCGACGATATGGGTGACATGTCAGGTGGCATTGCCGCATTTGGCTTAAACCGCGACAGCATTGGCAACAAATGCTATGTTTACGAATTTGCCCGTCCATTGCCTGACGACGGCTCTCACCCTGAAGTTACTCAACGTCTGAAAGGTGCTTTCCACTCGTCTGACCTGTGGTTTGTATTTAAATCACTCAAACATTGCTGGCGTCCTTGGACTCAAGGCGACTGGGACCTTTCAGAGAAGATGCTGACCGCTTGGACCAACTTTGCAAAATACAGCGACCCGAACGGCCC
>JAFYYA010000002.1 GCA_017557785.1 Salinivirgaceae bacterium | reverse complement strand
GGCAGCGTGGCGTTGTGAGCGGCGGCCTTGTTGGTGAAAGTAGGCCCGTTGTTGTACCATTCGGCACCGTAAACCGCCTCTGTGCTCAACAGATTGGGATAGGTGCGCTGCCATCCGCGCGGAAGTGTGGCACCGTGGAAATTAACCGTAAGGTGGTGTTTTGCAGCCGATTGCAGAAGGTCGATACAATAGTTCATATTGAATTGGTTGTCGCCCGAGAAGAAGTCGATTTTCACGCCAGCAACCCCGATTTTTTCGAGCCACGCGAACTCTTTCTCGCGGTCTTCGGGCTTGTTCAGGCGGAATTTCGGACCAGGCGCGCCGTCAATCCAACCCACCGACGAACTGTACCAGATGAGTGGCTTTATCTTGTTGTCAATGGCGTATTTAACAGCGTCCTCAATGGTTTTGCCGTCCTTCATTTCGTCCCATTCGGCGTCGATAAGCATATACGTAAGTTTCAGACTGACAGCCAAATCCACATATTTTTTGATGATGTTGTAGTCGTTCGAGCCGTGATTGTAGGCCCAGTAAATCCACGAAACCACGCCAGGCTCAATCCACGAAACATCGTCAAACTTGCAGTCGGCGGCCACATCGGTAATAAGTGTAGATTCCACAATATCAGCAAGATTGCCAATAACTGCCACGCGCCACGGCGTCAGGTACGAGCCAGTGATTTCGGTCTCGTTTTTGTCAGGGCGGACGTTGAAAATCTCAATGTTACCGCTATCGTTCCAAAGGCACGACGCGCTGTTGTCGGCATTCACGTCCGACTCACTCAAAAGCACATAAACATCGCTTGCGGGCTGAATCAGAGCGGGATACGACCAGCGGCAGCACCAGCCGTCCTTCACGAAAGTGCCCGAAAAACTGAACACTGCCTTTTGCTTTGCGGTGGTGTCGGGCGTGAAGAATCCCTCGTACGACTCGCACCACTGCATAAACCAGCGGCGGGTGCCTTCTTTAATCTCGTAAGAAGTTAATTCTGTGGGGATTGCCTTCGGTTCGGCCACGTCGTGGAACTGATAGCGGAAGGCGATTCCGTTGTTATAGACGCGGAAAATCAGGTTGGTGTTCTTGTCCAGCGCGGCGGTGTACTCGTTCGCCTGATTGGTGCAGTGCGACCGCTTGCCCATAAGCATTGTGTAGTCGGCAGTTACCGCTTGCGCGAATTTCAGTTCGGTCTTCGCCGAAAGGCTGTCGTAGCCGATTTTGGCAATCGTAAGTGCATCATTGTCAAGATATTTGACAAAATACTTGCCCGCTTCGGCATAGACGGTTATTTTCCCGTCGGGCGAAACCGCAACCTGCTCTTTTTTCGAGCCGCAACTTGCTGACAACAATGCAGTTGCAATCAGCAGAAGCGATACTATTCCGTGTTTGTTGGTTCTCATAGCGCAGAATTATTTCGTCTGATTCACAAATTTGATAGTGCCGTCCTCGTTGAATTCCATTTCGTCGACGCAGACCGAGCGGCGGCCGATTGCGCCTTTAATGCCGTTCAACTCAAGCGTGGCGTTGTGGTAGAACAAGTACCATTTGCCGTTGAACTCGATAACCCCAGGGTGGATTGTGAAACTGTTTTCAGCCTCGCCAGTAACCTGTCCGCGGTGTGTCCACGGGCCTTCGAACGACGGT
>JAFYYA010000015.1 GCA_017557785.1 Salinivirgaceae bacterium | reverse complement strand
GTAGGCGTTGGTTGCCACATTGCTCTGGGTCTCTTGGTAGAACACCGGGGTACCTGTTTGGTCGGTCAGCGTCAGGCGCAACCCCACTTTGGTATTGCTCACAAGTTCGTTTTGTGCATTACGCACCACAGCCTGGTACGAAAATCCGTTGTTTTGCGCCACAGCTGCCGTGGTAATTGCTGTAGCGGCAAATGTCAGTAAAAGACTTCTGATTTTCATAGACTTAAAGTTTAAATTAGTTGTTTAAATAAATGTATATCTCATTGATATCGGCCTTTGTGTTTGCACAATGGTCGCATCAACATAATTTGCCAATGATTGAAATTTGGTTTCACATTGGCAAATATAACAAAAATTCAATTACTTATACAGTCTTTAGAGAATAATCAGCTTATCATCGTCGTGCAGCGAAAGACAACAAACTCTAAGCGGCATGAGCCTTTTCCCTACTTCTTCAAGCAAGCGCCAATGCGGCTTTTGACCATGTTGCTGAGCGCATCGTAAGTGTAACCGCTCGGATAGATAGGCTTAAGGAATTTAACGCTCACCTTTGAGAAAAAATGCGGCAAATGCTTGCCTCGCGGCAAAGCATCATAGGCACCGTTGATGACAACCGGAACAATCGGAACATTGAGTTCGGCGCTGAGAATGGCGAATGTCTTCTTGAATTCGCCAATCGAACCGTCGTTGGTGCGTGTACCTTCGGGGAAGATGATGATGTTGCGCCCAAGACGCAGTATTTCGGCCAATTTCTGAATCGATTCTTTCAAATCGTTGTGAAGGTCCATCACAATAACATTGTTGCGACGTGCCATCAACTGTAGGAAACGGCTCTTAACGTGCTTTTTCTTCACGTAGAAATAAGTCTTGCGCATAATGCTGCGCTTGATGAACGATGCCACAAACAAGCCATCGAAAAAACTCTGGTGGTTGGGCGCAATGATGCACGGCCCTTGCGGTATCTGCTCCGAGCCTTCGCCCCGGAACTTGAAAATCAGTTTGAACAAGATTTTGCTCGCGTTCCTAATCAGGTTCTGGGTTATCGATGTTTTTGGAAGTGTGAGCTGAATCTTCTCCTTCAGAATCATCGACCAATTGATGGTTTCGACCTGCAATTTGGTTTTATGGTCGGCCACATGACGCGCAAGTTCGCTTATATTGCTGAAAGCCACCAATTCAGCCTCGGTCATATCCAATCCGTACGACTGACGGATGAACTCAATGAGCCCGATTTTGCCAAGCGAATCGAGTGCAATATCGTATTCAATGTGCTGACTTGCATGCACTTTGCTATTGGTCTGCTCTTCAACAAACGCCTTCAGGCTTTTGTATTCGTCGAAGTCGGGTTCGGGTGCGGCCTTGCGTTTTTGTTCACTAGAAGCCACGTACTCCTGCAGTTTGTAGCGCTGAATTTTGCCCAAGTTGGTGCGCGGCAGTTCGCGGTCGATGATTGAGAACTGCATGATGCGCTTGTATGACGACAGGTGCGCGTTGAACTCCGGGAAGAACGTCTCTTTGAAATAGCCTTTGGCATCCGATATCTCCAACTCGTGCATCCGTGCATAATCGGGTGCGATGAGTGCATGCAACAATCCATTGTGCTCCATCACAGCCACTTCCTTGATTGGCGCCGACGATGCCATCAGACTCTCCTCCAACTCAACCGGATTGATGTTCTTACCGTTCGGAAGCACAATTATCTCCTTCTTGCGGCCCGTTATGTAAAGGTAGCCGTCTTTGTCGACGTAGCCCAAATCGCCGGTGTGCAGCCAACCGTCGATGATAATCTGAGCCGTCTCTTCGGGGCGGTTGTAGTAGCCCTGCATGATGTTCGGGCCTTTTGCAATTATCTCACCATCAACAATTTTCATCTGCACACTCTCGAGTCGCTGCCCGGGTGTGCCAACACGCTCGCGGCCCGGTCGGTTGAAGGTTATCATTGGCGATGCCTCGCTCATACCATAGCCTTCAAGCACCGTGAAACCCAATGTTTTGTAGAACTTACCGGTCTCGAGTGGCAGCGATGCTCCGCCGCACACCATTATGTCGATATGGCCGCCGAATGTATCGTGAACCTTTTTGAAAACAACACGTCCGATACGCTTGTTCGGCCTAATCGATAGAATGGCAAACAGCATTTTGGCGATGAAATTCTCAGATATTTTAACCTTCACGGCTTTGTGGATCATCTCGTAAAGCCGTGGTACACCGATAATTATCGAGACTTGATTCTTACTCAGTGTTTCCATCAAGTCGGCACTTTGCATCGATGGCGACATCACCACCGTCGCGCCTATCGACAACGGCATGATGAGCGAGCCCATGAGCGGCAAAACGTGATGCAACGGCAATAGTATCAGTGTTTTGCGGTCAGGACGATAGATATCGACATTTCCGCTAACCTCAACGCAGTTGGCACGCAGATTGGCAAACGAGAGCATCACTCCTTTTGGGGTGCCCGTTGTGCCCGATGTGTAGACAATTATTGCAGTTTTGTCATCGGGATAGTCGCGCTTAACATATTCTGATTCAGAAATTTGCGGCAATTCAATATCATCTAAGCAAACGTATTTCGGTGTGTAGTTGAGTTTTGTGCCCGCCTCAGTCACCGATGCGCTGTTGTTTTTGCTGAAAAACACCACCGAAGGCTGACAGTCGTTGAGCATATAGGCCACATCGTCAACCGATGCGGTAGCCTCAATCGGCACAACAATCTTGCCATTGAGCCACCCTGCATAAAAAGCGAAAATCCACTCAGGCCGGTTTTCCGAATAGATGGCAATCTTGTCGCCATCAGTATTACGGAAGGTTGCAGCATATTGCTGCACAAGCATTTGTAGTTCAGAGAAAGTATATGTGTGCCATTTGGTGATAATGGCAGGCTTGTCAAGACTTGAAAAATCAATCATTTGCAAAAATGTTTTCGGCGCAATTGAGCGCAAAAACCATGCCGAAAGCGCAATGATGATGGCGATATTGGCTTATGAGCAAAAAAAAGCCGCCCGAATCGTCTTCAGGCGGCCTTCTGTGTTATTTAACACTCTCTCCTATAGCGCCCTGACATACGTCGAAGGCGAGTCGAGAACTTTGATTTTGTCAACGTTTTCCTTGTCGATGGTGCTGATTTGCAGCAACGAATCGACCACCGTGTCGGCCATTGAGGCAGGGATGCTGACGGCGCTGCGCACAAGCGACTGTTTGCCGAGCTCGCCTTGTCCCGATATTCTTGTAATGCGTGTTGTGGTTGCGCCCGTTGCGCCCACGCTCAGGCAGGTGGCGCGCAGGTCGTCGATGCGGTCCTCGTCAGAGATGATTGTCACCTCGCAGTTGTCGGAATGAACACAGGCGTTGCGGCTGTCGGCCGACCCTTCTGCGTCCAAGCGGCGGCGCCAGTTGGTGTTGCCCTTGAGTGAGTCGATGGCGGCAATAACCTGCTCCATTGAAGCGGCGAACTTCTGCCCACCAATCTTCATATAGGTATCGATAAGTCCTACAGTGATAGGCGTTTGGTAGATAAAGCCACGTCCAGGACGGTCGAGTTTGGCTTGTTCTGCCAACAATTGGGCAATGCTACTCGAATCCTGTTCGGGCATAATCAGATGCACAATCTCCTTTTCGGCAGGAATGGTGACGCGGATAAGACCCAGTTGGTCGCGGATGTCGTTGCCAGTGGCGTTGGTGAGTTGCGGCACGCAGATGCCAAGGTCGAGAGCGTTTTTGGCCAGACTGTCGCCCGCGCCGTTTTCCGACAAAACGCAAATCATATACGAAAGGTGGTTCAGCAGCGTAACGTCGTCGTTTTCAACCTTTTTGCTTTCCAAAAATTCGAGATTGATGGTCGGCGGCTGATTACTGAACTCCATAAGGTCCTGCGAGAAGATGGTTCCGCGGCCAGGCTCGTTCAATCCCGCCAGGGCGATGATGGCACCGATGGTGTCTTTGGCGTTCTCGCGCGGCACGGTGAAACGGAAAATGGTTGAAGGTGTGCTTCTTAACTTGACCGTATCGCCAGGAATGCCGAACGGCAGCGGTTTCACAAGTTCGCGCACATTACGGGCCTGTTCAATGTAGGCGTCAACCTCGAGTTGCGTCAGAAAATCCTGAAGCAATGCGCTTAAATCGTTGTTAATCATACAGGTTATAAGGCTCACACGGTGCGGTGTGTAGATACCTTTGGCCATTTGCGTCCGCCAGACGGTGCGCGACGGCGAGAACGCACGGTTACGGCCCGTCTTTCCGTTTTCTATATTATCATTCATTGTTATTGGTCTTTAGGGTTTTACGTTGTTTCAGTCGGGTGAAGATTCCGAACACAAGCACTGTGATAATCGGCCAGGCCGAAGCCATTGCCAGAATGCCGAAGCCGTCGGAAATGTTGAGTGCTCCGCCGATGCCAAGGCCCAGCGCCAGCACCAGCGGCACGGTAACAGGACCAGTTGTCACGCCGCCGCTATCCCACGCTATCGATGCGAAGCCGTCCTCGCTGAAGATGGTGAGTATCAGCAACAAACCGTAACTGATGACGATGAGCCAGACAAGCGGCAGGTCGAACAAAATGCGCGACAGGCCGAGCACAATGCCCATTCCCACGCCCACCGACACAACCTGCACAATCTGTTTGCGCTTGATGGCGCCAACGGTCAAGTCTTCGACGGTGATTCCCAATGCGTTAAGCGCAGGCTCGGCAAGAGTTGCGCCGTAGCCAAGGCCAAAGGCGAACAGCAGCACCAGCACAAGTCCCAACACCGACAGTTGGCTGTTGAACAGCGGTTTTTCGGTAATTATCTGTGTATAAGTGTGTTTCTCGTTGTCGTAATAATCAGGATTGTACTCAACGGGCTTCACTTGGCCGTTCTCGTAAAGATTGAAGAAGGTCAGATTTTCGCCCTCGGGGCTGATGCCGCTGTAGAGCATTGTGCTGTCGAAGTTGTTGATAACCACCTGTTCAACGAATTTCTCCTCGCTTGCAAAAGCCTTCGGAAGTTGCGAGCCCACCTCGCCTCCAAGCGCGCCCAAACCAAGTTTGATGCCCGATGTGAGCAGAATCATACCGATGAGCGTGAAACCAAGTCCCAGAGCCACCTCGTCTTTGTTACGGATTTTCTCGCGAAGGAAGAGCGTAAGCACCAGAATAAGCAGCAGCGTAAGCGGAATCACAGCCCGCAAGCCGCCAACCGTCTCCTCTTTGAGCGTCTCGCTCAACGGCTCGGTAATGGGCGCCTCGCTCGAAATCTCAACCGACGAGAGCAAGCCGCGCTCATAGTCGCCAGCGCGATGTGCAAGCCAGTCCTGAAGTGTTTGGTTTCCAAGATATTGACGGCAAACCGCCTCGTCGTTGGCAATGGCCAGAATGGTTTGGTTGAACTTGGCCGAATCGTTGCCAAACAAGGCTCGGCGGCCCTTCTCGCTGCCGTGAGTGAAAGCGTGCTCGGCAATCATAGCCTCGTTGCCGTTAAAAAGTTGCACCGCAGCGGCCTTGTTTTCAGGCGCGAAGAAGACTTCCTCCGTTGTGGCGGCAGGAATAAGAGTATTCAAATAGAGTCCGAGACCCAGCACGGCTGCAATTGGGAAAGCCGACGCCAGCATAATGATGCCGAATCCGCCGTCGTTGCCCGAACCTTTGTTTGCTGTTCGCGAAACACCGATACCCAGCGCCAGCACAAGCGGCACGGTAACGGCTCCTGTTGTTACAGCACCGCAGTCCCAAGCCAGGCCGATTATCTTCGACAGATTGACGTTGAACGACGCATAAACCGTGAGCGCCATTACCAGCGGAATGACCACGAATATTATCGGTTTGATGTTCCAGCCATAGTAGAAACGGCACATACCGAGCGCCACGGCCAGTCCCACACCCGCACCAACGGCGTTGACCAGCATTCCCGAGTATTTGTCGAGAATCATATACAGCAGCGGCGAGTCCCAAGCCGTAATTGTTGCTCCGGCTGTCTTCAGCGAGCTGATAGCAGGTTCGGCAAGCGTTGAGCCGAAGCCCAGAATGATACCGAAAATGCAGATTGGAACAATTCCCACTTTTGCCGGCAGCTTCACACCCACGCGCTCGCCAATGGGCATCATACCCAGCACAAGGCCCTCAAGGAAGAACGCCAGACCAAACACCACAAGGGCTATGCCGCCCGCCGTTCCCAGCGCATTGGCCAACGGTGTGCGCAAAATGGCCACCTGAAAAAACACAAGGTAGCAAATGATAAAGGCCACTGACTTTACCTGCCCCATAATCCGCGATTTAGCGTAGCCGCCTATCAATGCAAGCGAATCGCCAATCGGAAGACGTTTTTTGTCTAACATGATTATTCTATTTTATTGATATACAAATTATTGTACTTTAACTTTTAGTTCAACAACCAATTAACAAAATTAAATATTGGCTGCAATAAAACAAAATGCTAATTGTCAGTGAAAAGAATGCCTTATGCAATACTATAGGAAGTTGGTTTTGGCCCGATTAGCGATTAATCACTAAGCATCAGAACAAACTCAACTGCACCGGATTATCACCTTTCGTTCCGGAATCAGACTGCTGTGGCTGATTTGGTGCATCAGGTTGCTCTTCGGCGCTATCGTCGCCGGCAATCATCTGCAGGAACTCCGCTTCGGTGATAATTGGAATGCCCAACTCGCGCGCCTTGGCAAGTTTGTTGGGGCCAATATTCTCACCTGCAATCAGATAGTCGGTTTTCGATGACACTGATGTAACAGGCTTGCCGCCGTGCTCTTCAATCGCCTTGTTAATCTCGTCGCGGCTGAAATGCTCAAGTTTGCCGCTTGCAATAATGGTCAGCCCCGCAAGTTTTGCGCTTTTGGCCTCCTGACGCTTCATCTCGAACTGCAATCCGTAGCCAATCAGCCTATTGACAAACAACCTGTTGCCATCTTCAGCAAAATAGTCGATAATGCTTTGCGCAATCTTGTCGCCAATCTCGTCGGTGGTTTTCAACTCGTCGAACGAAGCCTGCATCAAGTTTTGGATTGAACCGAACTGACGCGCCAGAATCTTGGCCACCGTGGCTCCCACAAAGCGGATTCCGATGGCGAACAGCACCTGCTCAAACGGTATCTGCTTCGATTGCTCAATGCCGTTCACAATGTTGGTTGCCCACACTCGGCCGTCTTTCTTGAGCGGCAGCAAACGGCTGACTGTCAAATCATAAAGGTCGGCTGCATTGGTTATCAAGCCGTTCGACACAAGCATATCAATGGTTTCCTCGCCCAACGTATCGATGTTCATCGCCTTGCGGCTAACAAAGTGTGTGATGCGGCCGCGCACCTGCGGCGGGCAAGCCGAATCGTTGGGGCAATACCAGGCAGCCTCGCCCTCGTTACGGACAAGCCGTGTGCCGCACTCGGGGCAGCACTCGATGAACTCGACGGGTGCAGCATCTGATTGGCGCAAATTGGTGTTCACGCCAACAATTTTGGGGATAATCTCGCCGCCCTTCTCCACCATCACGGTGTCGCCGACGTGCAGGTCGTGCTGCTTGATGATGTCGGCATTGTGCAGCGTTGCCCGCTTGACGGTGGTTCCTGCAAGTTGCACAGGCTCAAGGTTGGCCACAGGCGTGACGGCACCCGTGCGCCCGACTTGGAACGACACCGACAGAAGTTTGGTCTGCACCTGCTCGGCCTTGAACTTGTAGGCGATGGCCCAACGCGGCGTTTTGGCAGTGTTGCCCAACTCCAGTTGGTCGCTGATGTTGTCAACCTTGATTACGATTCCATCGATATCGAACGGCAGGTTGTGACGCTCTGTGTCCCAATGGTTTATGAAGGCGAGAATGTCGTCAATCGATGAGCATTCCGCAACAAAAGTTGGCACTTTGAAGCCCCACTGTCGGCAGCACTCCATATTCTGAAGGTGCGAATTGGTGGGCAGTTGGGCTGCAAACAGGAAGTAGAGCCAGCAGTCGAGTTGGCGTTTGGCGGCCTGCGCCGAATTCTGCATTTTGAGCGAACCCGCGGCGGCATTGCGCGGATTGGCGAACGGCGTTTCGCCCGAAGCCTCGCGCTCCTCGTTCAGCTTGTCGAACACGGCACGCGGCATCAGCACCTCGCCGCGGATTTCGAACAGGTCGGGATAGTTGCCTTCGGGCAGCCGCAGCGGCACTGACTTGATGGTCCGCACGTTGGCTGTCACATCGTCGCCTTTCTCGCCATCGCCGCGCGTCACGGCGTGAACAAGCCTTCCGTGCTCGTAGGTCAGGCTGATTGAAGCACCATCGTATTTCAGTTCGCAGATGTATTTCACACTGTGGCCCAATGTTTTACGCACCCGTTCATCAAATTCAATGATTTCCTCTTTGTTATAAGTGTTGCCCAACGAGAGCATCGGAAATCGGTGGTAAACCTGCTGAAAATTCTGATTGATGTCGTTGCCCACGCGCTGACTTGGGCTGTCTGGGTCGAAACGGTCGGGGTTGGCCTTCTCGAGCGCCATCAGTTCGTTCATCATTTGGTCGTACTGATAATCGTCGATTTCAGGCTCGGCCTTTACGTAGTATAAATAGTTGTGCCGATTCAGTTCGGCGCGCAAAAAATCAATTCTATCCATAATAACTAAAGGACTGAAGGATTGAAGGATTGAATAATTGAATAATTGAATAATTGAATAATTGAATGATTAGCAAGTTACTTTTTGGGGTCACTGTTTTTTCTTGTAGTCACCATTATTTTCAAAATCTCCTCGCATTCATCATAAATGGGTGAGATTTTTTCGGTGGCCACTATACCTGTTTCATCAAGCATTTCAAGCCAAAACATTGTTTCATCAGTTTCTTCAACCACAATACAAATCTTGCTAAAAAACTCGTTACCTGAACGTGCCCTGCAAGCAGCCCGATAATTGGCAGCAATTGAAGTTGCTGAACGGATGAATTGTTTTCCTATAACCCATGACTCACCTGAATTTGGCAAACTTTGATAAAATTTAACACATTGAACAGCGAAGCGTTTTGTGCGATTTTTCAATTCTTCCCGAAAAGCAATTTTGTCATACTGTTCCATTATCTATTCACATCAAAAGTCAAAAATAAAACAATCACGCATTCAGTCCTTCACGCATTCAATCATTCAGTCCTTCACACATTCATCACTCCATCAATTCATTATCATTTGCAGCATGCTTGTGCTGCATGTATTTGTCACACTCGGCAAGCAGTTCGCCTTGGTCGATTGGCTTTTCGAGCAGTTTGTGAATGCCGATTTTCCTGCAGCGCTCGGCCACTTCGGGAATGGCGTAAGCCGTTTGTGCAATAATGTCAGCGTTGCGGTCGTACTCAAGAATCTCCTCCGAAGCATCGAGACCGTTCATCTCAGGCATACGCACGTCCATAAGCACCACATCGATATCGGGGTTGTCCTTGTACTGCTGAATGGCTTCAATTCCGTTCTTGGCGCGAATCACCTTCACCTTGGTGCGCAGCATCAAACCTTGAAGTAGAATAAAGTTAAGTTCCTCATCCTCAGCAATCAGAATTGTATGTCCCGTCCAATCAGGAATCTCAAACTCGTTGTTTTTCGAGTCGTACATAATAGACGAAAGTTCCTCGTCGCGCTCATATGGGATGTAGAAAATGAAACTCGGGTGTCCGGAATTGATGTCCTCAACCCACAGTTTTCCGCCCATCATTTTTATCACGCTTTGAGCGATGATAATTGAAATGCCGTATGATTCCTCAACCTGAGAAAGCGTCACATCGCTACCTTCATGCTCTTCAGCGTACGTTTCAAGTTCCTCATGCGTAAGGTCGCCACGGTCGGTGTTGACAAAGAAGTAGACTTTGTCTAATGCGGTACGATAACCGAAGTAAATGGTATCGGTGTTGGCGAACTTTATGATGGTGGTGAGCATGTTCTTCAGTATCTGCATCAGACGGAACGAGTCGGAATGAATCATTATGTCGTCTTCGATGGTGTCGATGAGCAGCGAGATGTACATATTGTCCTTGTTCAACTGCATCTTCTTGCTGTTGGCCATGTTGTAGACGTCGGCCACCACAGAGTTCAGATTGAAATCGGAATATTTAATCTGGATGTATCCGGCTTCAATCTTCGAATAGTCAATCATATCACCAACAAGGTCGATGAGCAGGTTGCCGTTGGTCTGAATCATCTCAATTATCTCGATGCGCTGGTCGTAGGTCAGGTCGCTGTCGGCAAGCATGTCGCTGTACTCGATGATAGTCTTTATCGGAATGCGGATATCGTGCCCCAAATTGACAAGGAACGACAGTTTGAGCCGGTCAGACTCCTGCAGTTTGTCGTTCATGCTCTTAATCTGCTTGGTGTATCGCTCGGTATCGGTGATGTCGTGCGCAATACCCACTATGCCGAAAATGCGGCCGTCTGGGGTGATGAGCGGCATTTTGCGGTTTTCGAACTTATGGTCGATGCATTGCTTGTCGGTGTGCCAGGCTTGCTCGGTCCACGTTTCGCCGTTCTCATAAACAAGTTTGTCCGACTCACGGTTGCGTTCAGCGTCTTTCGGTCCGAACAGTTCATCGTCGGTTTTGCCGGCAATGTTGTCCAACGTTGTCTGGTAATAGTCGCAGAAGGCTTTGTTCACTTGCAGATAGGCGCCTTCAGCCGATTTCAGGTAAATCAAGTCTGACGATGTGTCGATGACGGCCTGAATCATTGCGTCGGGCGTCATATTGCTGAAGAACAGATTGGAATCGAACACCGGCGAAACCACTGCTGTGATTACGAAAATCTCGGGGCGGTTATCGTACTTGAACGGATGCTTGACGGTCCAGCACGATGCGTTGAAAAATTTCGACTTGTATTCGATTGTTTTCAGCACCGAATTGACCCGGCCTTCGAAAATCTGATTGTCGGCGTCGAGCAACTGTTCGGCTGTTTGCTCTTCGAAAAGGTCGGTCCAGGTGAGTCCATTCGACGGCAATTCGTCGATCTGAGCCACACCATGCAGAAAGGCACGGCTTGCGCGTACAATCTTTCCGTCATGATTGCTGATGGCGAACCAGAACGGCGCGCTCGACATTATCTTCTGCAAAAGCGGATTGTCGGCAGGCATCACAAGCGGCGACAACGGATTATGAATCATGCTGTTAATCAGTTCGCGCGACGAGTCGTTGGTTTCGTCGTAAAGCGTCCGAATCCAGATGTACATAATCACAATGGTGAGCAAAAGCAGCGCCACAAGGCCATAAAGCCACATTGGTGCACTCTTTTTTGTTTGCGGCACGTAACTCAGCCAATGCTCGCTTATCGATTCAAACTTGCCGTTATTGAGCAGATTCTGCAATGTTGCACTCACGGTGCTGTCGAGTGCCTTCTCCCCTTTCCTGACAGCAAAAGCCAGCGGCTTAACAATGTACGGTGTGGGCAGAAAATCGATGTTTTTGTATTTGTTTTCGGAAAGCACCGGAAGCACGGCCGACAATGGCAACACGGCACAGTCGTTGTAGCCGCTCGAAAGTATTCGAAGTGCTTCGTCCACCGACGCCACGTTCAGAATATGCGATGTGCGATGACGGTAGAGCGGCTCAAACGGATAGTCGTTACGCACAATGATAACTTTCTTGTCCGACAGGCTGAAAATTGATTCAACAGGCTCGCCCCTACGGAAGCAGACAACATAGTTTATCTGCAAAGGCAACTGATGCTTGACATAACCGTCAGGCACAGGCTCGTCGGCAGGGCAGCAGATGATGTCGGGATTGAAGTTCTCGTCACACGTCTCGCAAGTGAGTGTGTAGTAGTTAACATCATATTTATCGCCCAACATACCGGTTAGCACATCGGGCATAACGCCAACGTTACCTTCTTCTGTATCAAAATAATACGGATAAATATTTATTTGAGAGTATACAACAAGAGTATCTTCAGCCGACGCCGCCGCAAAGCAAAATAACGGCAGCATTATCAGCAACTTACGTAGATTAGCCAATTTCATATCGCACCGCATTTAATATTTAACCTGTTTCATCCGCCGCAACTGGCGAAATGAATTTCAAATTTAGCACTTATTTCGGTTATTGCTGACTGCCACTGGTGGATTTTTTGAAATGTCGTCATGCCATGCTAACTTTTTGGAAATGCAGACAGCGTGATGTAGTTTTGCGGAACATCAGAAGAAATGGAACGCACTGAATTCACAAAGGATGACAGTTTGATTATCAAAGGCTTGGCAATACTAGTCATTGTCTTTCATAATTTTTTCCGCTGGGTAGAGCCATCGGTTGGGGAAAATGAGTTCGGATTTGCAGCTCACACGGTGTACAAATTCATCGAACAGCTGACAGCCCATCCAAAAGAATTTATCAACATCATTTTCAGTTATCTTGGACACTTCGGCGTCCAACTTTTCATTTTGATTAGCGGCTACGGCCTAACAAAATCGATGCTCAATAAACCGCAAAGTTGGGTGGAATTTATGGGCTCACGGCTGAAAAAAATCTATCCGCTGCTGATTGTAGCCATATTGGGCTTCGTTGTAGCGAGCTTTCTCATTAACAAACAAATACCATCAGCACACGAGTGGAACGAAATTGGTTACAAACTTCTGTTAATCCATACTCTGACGCCAAACGAAGGTGTCAGCATCTGCGGCCCTTGGTGGTTTTTCGGGCTAATTGTGCAGTTCTATATTTTATTCCCGATTATAATAAAACTGACGCAGCGGCATGGTGAGAAAATTCTGTTCGGCACCGTCCTGCTCTCCTATGCCTGGATTCTGACAAACATATACTTCTACTCGGACGATCCGCAGTCGTTACTATCAATGCAAAACGCCCCCGGTCATCTTCCCGAATTCTGCTTAGGCATTTGGCTTGCACTTGCTCCACGAAAAATCAGCCGTTGGTGGCTGCTGCCCACACTGGCGGTCTTCGGGCTTGGAAATTACTTTCTCCCCTTCTACCCATTCACGTTTCTGGCTGTCAGCGTGATATTTGTGATTGGCTATAACGATGCCAAAAACTTCATCAATCGCCACAAGATTCTTGAACGCCCGCTGATGTTTGTCGGAGCGATTTCGATGTTTCTGTTTGCCGTGCATGGATTTCTGCGGCAACCATTTATAAATCTTGCTTTGACACACGACAATGCCGCTTTCAGCTTGATTATTGCTATAGTATATCTGGCCGCATCCATCGCTGCTGCACTTATTATCAAACCTTTGTACAAGTTATTAGTGCAACTGCTCGATAAGATTCCAACACCCGACCGACTTCTGAAAGCCGACAAATACATAATGGGTGGAACCTTGCTGTTGCTTGCGTTCGCGAGTTATCATCACGCAACAATGCCGTTCTTTCCGAAGACTATCATGATAACTGATAATCAAGATGATAAGAAAATCAAATTCATTACCGACGACACCGTCACAACCGATATCATCTACTCAAGTATTGGTCGATTCGAACTGCGCGCTAATTATATAAAACTGAGTGTTGATGTTGAAATCGATTCACAAGGAACGCCCGCAGACCAACTTCCGCTGCTTGTTTCCGACATCACAGGCATATATTGGGATAAGTATTATCTACCTGAAACTGATGGCTTTCAGCCTGTGCATTATGAGACAACCATCATCTGTCCGTTCTTTTCACACTTCAACAAAAAAAATCTAAAATTGTATTTCTGGAACAATAATGGCGCTACAATGCGGTTCCGCAATGCAAAAATCAATATTACTTATTGACCATGAAAACCATTAACACTCAAATAATTCGCCAGATTGTTGGTGTACTTCAGAAATACATCACCATTATTGCTCCGCTTCTTATTGCGATTGCAGCGGCCCGATTTTATGAAGTATTTTTGTTACAACCGGCATACGGTCTTGGTAACAGCCTGAAAACAAATGCCATTGGCGGATTCTATGATATTTGTTTCGTTGCTCGCCTATCGGTGCCTGTCTTTGTTGTTTTTGCAGTTGTCGATTGGTTTACGTCCCAACACAGTAAACTGATTTTCAGAATAATATCAACCGCAATTATTCTGATTTCGTGCCTACTTATCACCTACTACTCTATCGCCGGCGTACCGCTCGACCGGTCGCTTTTTGCCTATTCGCTGAAAGAAGTTTTCGGTATTATCGGCTCGTCGCAGAAGGCGGCTTGGTGGAGTTACATATTCAGTGCCGGTATCCCGTCGTTTTACTTTTGGGCATCGGGGCGCGATTATTGTATAAAGAATTGGATGTGTGGTATTTACCTACTGATTGTCATTGTCGGATTCTGCTTTGGAAGGCCGATGATGGACAACACTAAAGATCAATATACCGCCGACAACAAACTGCGCCATTTTGTGAGCAGCGTTGCAAGCAGTTTCAATCAAAAATCGGACAATCCGATAACCGAAGATGCTACACTCTTCCAAAGCCATTTCCCTGACCATCAGTTTGTAAGCACTGATTTTCCGTTCCTGCACACCGATAATAGCCTCAACACATTAGGCGACTTTTTCAACTTGAAAGACGAAAAGCCAAACCTTGTTTTTGTTGTTGTCGAAGGCTTAGGGCGCGAGTTCAGCGGCGTGAACAGTGCCGTACCATCAGCCACTCCGTTTCTCGATTCGCTGGCGGCTAACAGCCTTTGTTGGACCAACTGCCTATCGACATCGATGCGGACTATTCAAGCTCTGCCATCGATTTTTGGCGCACTGCCGATGGGCAAAACCGGCTTTATGAACCTTCGCGACAACGCCCCCGAATACCACTCGCTGCTGAAAATACTGCACCAGAACGGCTACCGCTCGTCGTTTTTCTATGGCGGCTGGCTCTGTTTCGACGATATGTGCTACTTCATGCGCCAGAACCAGATTGATTTCACTCTCGACGAGCACCTTTACGACTCCGTTCCCCAACGCAATAATTGGGGAATCTATGACGATTTTATGTTCGCAGAAGCCTTAAAATCAATCAAAAACGACGGCAAGCCACGCATCGACGTCTATCTGACGCTGACAACACACGACCCGTTTGAATATCCCGACGAAGAGAAATACATCAATCAATATCTGTCAATCGCAAACGCAGCAAATACTAGCGTAAACAGTTCAATGACACGCGCTTACGCATCATACTTATTTCTCGACAAAAGTCTGCGACAACTGATTGACGGCTACAGACAGAAGCCCGGATTCGACAACACGATTTTTGTGATAACGGGCGACCATAGTTTCAACACATCTGCTGAACCCATTGAAGTTCACCATGTTCCGTTGGTCATCTGGTCGCCGATGCTGAAATGCGCACGCCAGATGGACGCCTTGGCATCGCACCGCGACATCACGCCATCATTCCTTGCCTTGCTGAAAGAGCGCTACGGCATCAGCACACCCGACAAAGTGGCATGGCTCAACCGCGGACTCGACACCGCGCAGCAGTTCCGCTGTACCACCTTCTCCCCGCTCCTCGATGTCAGCCGCACCATCAGCCGAATGGTTGCCCACGGCTGCCTGAACGATGACTACGGCGCGAAACAAATCGGCTACAACGGCCAGCATCTGACCCTGACCAGCGTTGCCGACTCGCTCAATATCAGCAGTTTATTAAAAAGTTATCGCGCACTCGACCAGTATGTTACATCGAACAACGCGCTACTTGAGAACAAAACGCAGCAAAACGGATTCTACACCGTTTTCAAAGTTAACTCGCACGGCGAGCGTATGTTCCTATTCCAAAAATCCGGGCTCGAAGTCGGTGATTTCGATGGTCGCCGCAATGCCGCCGACATCAGCCGCGAATTTCCTCTGGAACTATGCAAATACAAAGTTACCGGACACGAAAGGCAGATTATCTTCACAACCAGTTTCAAAATCAATGTGCCAGACATCGATAACGGTTTGAAAATTGTTACCGAAATATCGCGCAACGGTGAACAGATTCATTGGAGCGCTGAAGAGCCTTGCGGCAATTGGTTCAACGATTTCAACAAATGGGCCGATTTCATAACTACATACAACTTGCGGGCTGAAAACTACCATTTTCAGAAAGGCGATGTGATAAAGATATATATATGGAATGCAAAGAAATGCAAAGCCCATTTGGCTGATTTAAATATTAGTTTGAAATATACCACAAAATGATGGAAGCGAAATTAAAAATACAAGAATCTATTAAATCGTGGACAAAAGTCAATCTGACATTTGCTGCCACGATGCTGATTCTCAGATTGATGTTCTATGCTATCACTTCAATCAGGCTAAGACCCGAAACAGAAATATTCTGGACTATAATGTCGGGGGTGAAATTCGATGTTGTGCTAACCGGTTCTGTAGCAATGGCAACCTTCCTTCCCTATTGCCTTGTGCATTTTTTTGCACCAAAAACCGCCAGAATTATCGCAGGCTCGACAATCATTCTCTACGCATTGGCCACAAGCCTACTCTCCGAATATTTCTGCATAATGTCGCGCCCCCTCGACCATATATTGTTCTCCTACTCACCGTCCGAAGTCAAAAACATTGTGCTGAAATCAACTTCGGTCTCGTTTGATTCAATTGCAAATGTGGTCTTGAGCATTGGCCTGACTATCTGCTTGATTTGGGGCGCGAAAAAAGTAAAACTCCACATCGCAACCCCCGTGGTTCTTTTGCTTCTATCGGCCTGGTTATCATTCGGATTCCGCTACCGCAATATTGTGCGTAACGAAGTCGGGTATCGGTCTCACGCCGATTTCTATTTGGCAGTCAATCAGTTTACATACTCATTCATCAACATTACCGACCACATTAATAATGATGAGCCGGCCCCCAATGCCGATGAAATCACCAACGCCGCACGGCAATACCACTCGTTGCTTGACAATTTCGAATTTGCCGATAATAAATATCCGTTTTGGCGCAAAGCCGATGACAATGATGTTCTTGGTTCGTTCCTCAGCCTGACCAGCAATGGCCAAATGCCTAATTTTGTGTTTATTGTGATTGAAGGATTTGGCCGCAAGCTCACAGGCGTTGATAATCCTGAAGTTTCCTTCACACCATTCATCGACAGCCTTGCAGCAAACGGACTATTTTGGAAAAACTGCCTTTCAACTACCGAACGCACCTACGGCGCACTGCCGGCCATTCTGGCATCGGCCCCTCACGGCAAATGCGGCTTTGCCAATATGTGGGAACCCATCCCCGATCATAACTCACTACTGAAAGAACTTGCCGCCAACGGCTACCACACTTCGTTCTTTTATGGTGGCAGCCCCGCATTCGACGGTCAAGACAAATTCTTGTTAAGCAATCATATAGGCTATATTCTGGAAGCCACACCAGAGACATCGGACAGTACCCGAAACACTGCGCTGAAAAAGAATCATCGCTGGGGGCTCGATGATGGAGAAATGTTCGATTTGGCCATCAACCATAAAAAAACTGAGACAAGCAATGCGCCAACCGCCGATATCTATCTGACTCTCAGCACACACGAACCGTTCGACCTTCCCCAAATAGAGAAATACAAGAAGTTAGCCGCCCAACGTGCCACATCTACAAACAAGCAGGAACTGAAAAACATCAATGCAAACCTGAACATTTTTGCATGCTTTATGTACACCGACGAGTGCGTCAGGAGACTGTTCGAATACTACCGCAGCCGCCCCGATTTCGAAAACACTATTTTCGTAATCACTGGCGACCACAGAATGTATCCTTTGCTGAATATGGACAACATACTCATGCGATATAATGTGCCTCTGATTATTTATTCGCCATTGTTGAAACAACACAAAACAATGGAAAGCATCGTATCACACCTCGATATCACTCCGTCAACAATCGCTTATTTATCAAATAATTATAACTTTAAAACCTCAGAATATTGTCATTGGATTGGTTCGGTTTTCGATACCACATCTAATTTCAGCAGCAAAAAGAAATTGGCTTTTATGATGGACAACCGCGATTTGGTTAGTTTTCTATCAGACACGTTGTTTGTAAGCAGCAACCGACTGTTTTCGGTAAGCAAGAATATGATGCTCAAACAAATTGACAATCAAAACGTTTGCGACTCAATCAACCATACTCTTGACAACTATAGAATACTCAGCCGCTATGTGGCGAATGACTACCTTATCAAACCCGACAAAAACAGCATTGCCACTTTGTACCACATCAATACGGATTTTAACAACCTGACCGATGACTCATTTAAGGCACAACTGACCACCATTGACGGCGACAAATGCCTAATGATTGACAGTAGTACAACGTTCGGCGCAATATGTCCCAATATCACACTGACACGCGACTGCCATAAACTTAAAGTTGATGTAAGATTCTCACTGCAGAGCCTCGACACATCAGCCACATTGCCAAAGATTGTGTGCGAAAAGAACGGCGAGCATAGTTACTATTTGGCTGTTCCTATTGAAGATCAAGAAAATGAAATCAAAAATACTGGCAATAAAGAATCATTTGTTTTCAGAACTACAATAGTTTTCGAAGGAAAAATCGACGGCGACATTTTCAAACTCTACCTTTGGAACAACCACAAGTCACGGATGACTTACGACAATCTGTATGTAAACATCGACTGCGTGGAATAACTTGTATGCAAAAAAACTCCGAAGAAGAACTTCCCTTCTCCTATTATCGGTCGCCTTGCTTTGCTGCCGCGTAATCGGGCTCTTGCAATAAGTTTTGGAAATTCTCGGACTGACGCAAGTGTCCGAACGAATCAAAATAAGCGGCCTTGCTCATTGAGTCCCAATGAATTGAGCCATGCTTGTATTGCAGATTATGGAAAAATGACAATCCTGACAATGCGATAGCAATGCAGACAAGCGGTATCTTCAGTTTAACCGTCCGACTTCCTATCCAAGCAATAAATGCCGCCATCGGGATGGCCATAATTCCGTAGCAGTCAATGGCAGCACGAAGTCCGCAACTGCCGCCATACCACCAGCACCACCACGACAGCATTATATACAGATTCAAAAACATGAAAACAGATACAGCCCAAGAATACTCTTTGAATCTTCGGAACAGCAATACGATTCCCGCAACACCCAAAATCATTGACGGGGTATAAAGCAGCCATCCCTTACGGAATCCGAACAAACCTCTCATAAATACCGGATGACTGAAAAAGAATCCTTCATTATCAGTGTATGAATAGAAGAAAATGTGGCCAGTGAGCGAATGCCAATACATTATTTGTGGTAGCCAAACTGCCAATGCCACGAATGCCACACAAACTATCTTCAATGCATTTTTAAGATATATGTCAATTTTTTGTTTCAATGTTTCGACATTGAACACATTATAAATCAAGAAATAAATCACCACAATGCCATTAGTTGGGCGAATGAGCGAAATCAACCCCACTGTCAATCCCACAAAAAACGAATTGAACCATGTAGGCTTTTCGTGCCAACATTCCGTCAAAAATAAAAACAGACAAATTAGTGCAAAATTGAAGGCATGCGACATGGCCGGCTCATATATTGTGTACCAGTACAAATTGGTGCATAAAGTTACTATGCACAAAGTGACGGCTGTCACCAATTCGCTGAAGCGCCGTAGAAGCACCTTGCGCAAAAACAAACAACCTGCAATCACATAAAACAAACAAGCAAACGACAAGGCAAAGGCATATGGTAATGAAAAACCGTCGGCTTCATAGCCCAGTTTAGGCGCGACAGCGTCGGCAACAATAAAAAACGGACAATACAGCATACTTAAACCCATGGTGGTCTTTATGACTCTTGTGCCATCTTCCAAAACCTCAGGCCAGTACGTCCCTTTGTGCTCATGCTCCATGAATTTAAGTGTATAATCGTGCTCGATAAAAACAGCCGGCAGATATGCGTAATATGAAATCACATCGTTTGCAATAACCTTTTCTGGCTGGCGGTAACGATGCGAATTGAACAATTTGAATACAAGAAAGCAAGCCAGAAGCAAGATAAAAACAAGACTTATATTTTTGGTTATCTTTTGTTTAACAGATATCAATGTCAACATTTCAATTCTTGTTAAAAGGATTCTTTGATGTAATGTCAAATTGAACAGCCGCAAGCAGAAGTTGGAAGCCCAACACTACAGCAAGCACAGGAATCATGATTGTTCCTGTCGGCGCAGGTGTATTTACTGATGCAAACTGAATCCACTTGATAACTCCGAATATCACACCAAACAAAAACATCGGCACACCAAACAGTATGTAGAGCGAGCAAATGTTGAAGTCAAACACAAAATACCGCAACAATATTCGCCTATTGAATGCGTGCAACAATTTTGGCGGGAACGTCAGCAATGTCTTAAAAACAGATAGGTTCGATTTCTCATCAGCATAAATCGCAGGCATCGAAATCTCTTTTATCACAGCACCCGTATAATACAATTCAATAAGCAACGAACTTTCAAAGAAAAATCTATTTGCAATTCGTTGAGTTTCAATTTTCTGAATGGTGCCAGCCTTAATACAGAAAAAACCGTTTGTCGGGTCAGATATTTCCCAATAGCCTGATGCCATTTTTACAAAGAATCCAATACCCATATTTCCGAATCGGCGCACCCAAGGCATTGCCGACAGCATTTTTCTGTCGAAAAACCGATTGCCCTTTACATAGTCAACATCATCAGACATTTTGGACACCATTGATTCAATGTAACTGCAATCCATCTGACCATCGCCGTCGATTTTGACAACCACGTCACACCCTATCTGCAAAGCCGACTTAAACCCCGTAAGCATTGCCCCGCCAACACCCATGTTTTTCGCATTGGAAGTCACAATTGCCCGGGCATCAACCGATGCAATTTTATTCAGTATCGACAATGTATTGTCCGGTGAGCAATCGTTTACAACGATTATATGGTCAACAAATTGCGGAATATCTGACACCACTTTCTCAATATGCCGCTCAACCTTGTAACATGGGATTACTACCGCAATGGAGCTGCCGTTTATCATTTTCCGATTTATTATGATTAAAACATTGGCAAAAATAATTTTTTCAACCACAATACAGATATGCATATCAAAATTCAAAAAAACAAATATGTTAGAAATGTTTGCCCGCTACCACATAAGTCATCGGCTTCTATCCCATTTTTCTTATTTTTGTCTGGCAATAACTACCTGGCTATGTCAAAAACCGCAGTTGTAATATTGAATTGGAACGGAAAGGGATTTCTTGAAAAGTTTCTTCCGTCGGTGGTTGAGTTTTCGGCCGGGGCCGATGTGTGGGTGGCCGACAATGGCTCAACCGACAACAGCATCGACTTTCTGCGCGAGCGATTTCCTTCGGTCAAAGTACTGTGTTTCGACCAAAACTTCGGCTTTGCCGGCGGCTACAACAAGGCTCTTGAAGCTATTGACGCTGAATATTTTGTACTGCTCAATTCTGATGTCGAAGTAACAGCGGGCTGGCTTGAGCCGCTTACAAATTATATGGACGCCAACCCCGATGTGGCCGCTTGCGCGCCAAAACTGCTCGCATACAGCAACAAGACTGATTTTGAGTATGCCGGTGCTTCGGGCGGATTCATCGACAAATACGGCTACCCGTTCTGCCGCGGGCGCATTTTGGGCAGCATCGAGCGCGACAACGGCCAATATGACGACACCCGCGATGTGTTCTGGGCCACAGGCGCGTGCCTGTTTGTCAGAAGCAAACTGTATGCTGAAGCCGGCGGACTCGACAGCGACTTCTTTGCCCACATGGAAGAAATCGACCTCTGCTGGCGGCTGAAAAACATGGGCTACCGCATTGCCATTGTGCCACAGGCGGTGGTTTACCATGTTGGCGGCGGAACACTGCCCAACGACAATCCCCGCAAACTATTCCTCAACTACCGCAACAATCTTTTCATGCTCTATAAGAATCTTCCGGACAAAGGATTCCACCGAACGCTCATTATCCGCATGATTCTCGACGGCATCTCGACAGGCCTCTATCTAGCCAAACTGCAATTCGGGTTCTTTGGGGCGGTTCTGCGGGCGCACATCGCCTTTTACAAAGCAATCGGCGCTCTTCGCACCAAACGGAACGCACTGCAAGCATCGCGCAAAACCAACAACCACAACGAGTGCTACAACGGCAGCATTGTTATTGGCTACTACTTGAAAAGCAAAAAGCTGTTCAGCCAACTCAACATTCGATAATTCATCCATTTGTCATAAAAAAATGCCACAAAAGGGATAATAATGTCGGAATTATATAGATTTGTAGTATTGTTGTATTCCATATTTCACGAACAAGTCAGAAAATCAATAAAATCGTACGATATGAAAAAGATGTTAAAACCTGGATTATCAGTCTATTTAACGATTGCTTTGGCATTTAGCGGTTGCTCATTAATTGACGATGACAACGATGTTACCATTACCACTGAACGAAAAATGCTATTGTCGCAACTTCGTGAATGGACTGTGGATGGTATCGTATATCAAGAAAAGGAAGAGTACAAATACGATGCAAACGGTAATCGCATCAAAAAAGAGACAACACACATTGATGACGGCATTGTTTCTTCAGTTACCACAGAAGAATTCAATGCCAACGGTGATCCTCTTGAATATGTATTTATCAACGATGGAGAAGTGAAAGAAAAAAACAAGTACCGATATGACCAACATGGAAGGGAAGTTACTGTATATCAAAATGATAAATTGATAAGAGAAAGCCGATATGAGTACAACGGGAACACTGTGAATTTTTCTACCACACAATACACTGACAAAGGAACTAAAAAAACTGATGGAACCGAAGTTTACACAGACTCTGACCTCAAATATATGGTATCATCAAAATCTGAAGTTGTTGAAGCTGACGGTCAAAAAAGTATCGAAGAAATAAAATGTTCATACAAATACGACGGCAATGGTAATATAATAGAAACCACAACAGAAAGCACGTCAGACGGAATTCCAACATGGTTTATTCAAACAAGTATCGATGGGTATCAGTCAATTACATTAATAATTTCATATTATCATGGTGAAGAGAATATGAATCTTTATGATGAGACTGTATACACCGATTCAAATCGTGAAATAATCTCATATTATAAAAATGTTGCTACAGGAGCTTGGGGCACCAACATCAGTGAAGAATATTATGAATACGATAATGGATATTTAATAGAATCCACATTCTATTACAACAATATATTAACGAGCAAGAATACTAACTTTGTATACAAAAACAACATTAAAACATTCACTTCATATAGTTATGATGAAAATGGGGAAATTTTTCAAACGTCTTATTACACATTAACTTACGAACAGTAATGTATTTCAGAAGTGACGGTTGACAAAACTTGTCCACGCACAAAAAACACAATATCCAACACCATAAAACGCAGGGCGGGATCTCTCCCGCCCTTAATGTTTTTATATCTATTTGGATTTTGTAGAGACGGTGCATGCACCGTCTCTACCGGTATCAATCATTCACCATCACGCGTTTTGCCACGCTGCCAACCCTAACGATGTAGATGCCTGCGGCATTTACCTGTAATTCTGTGCGGACGCAAGGCGTTGCGTCCCTACAAATCAACCGTCCCATGGCATCATAAACGCGGATTTCGGCATCGGCGTTCTCCACCACAATTACATTATGATGTGCGTAGATGCTGACTGCATCTGCGGCTGATTCCTCAACTGCTGTAGATGGACCTTCACCGGGTGTTTCGGCCAGTTTAGTGCCCAATGCCACACGGCTGACGCTTGCTCCGCATCCGTGCTTGCATAAGGCGGTCTCGGTGCCATCCGATTCGGTGGTTGCATCGTTGTTGTAGACATACGCGCCAAATTCATGACCAAAGGCCGGCACTTCTTTCTGCGCCACCAGAACAGTGTTGCAGACCGAGCAATGCTTGCCATCGGTCCAACCGGTAACGGTGCAGGTGGCAGGCACAGCCAAATCAACCACCACCTGATGCCCTGTGGCGGTAATCACCTCCTGCGCAACCAAAGTTGCATTGCAAACCGAGCAGTGCTTGCCCTCGGTTTTGCCTGCCGTGGTGCATGTTACCGGCACAGCCGCATCCACAACCTCGGTGTGGCCGGTGGCCGGCAGAGTATCCTGCTTAACAAACACATGACCGCAGCCCGGGCAGTGCGAGCCCTCGGTAAGACCAAAGGCTTCACAGGTGACTGCTACAGCCCTATCGGTAACTGTGGTGTGAGCCTCAAAATAAGCCGTGAGCACGGTGTCTTTTGTGGCGACAAACTTACGCGGGCTCTCGGTATTGTTATCGCTCCAGCGCACAAAATGGTAGCCCTCGGCCGGTGTGGTTGTGAGCGTTGCTTTGTGGTCACCCAAAATCAGTGTGTCGCCTTCGGCGGTGCCAAGTGCCTCGTTGGCGCTCAATATCTTCACCTTGTAGAACGGCGTAATTTCCTTGCGCTTCCAGATGGCTGCGGCTTTGTAGGCGCTTACGCTCGCAGCCGGAACATAAATGGTATCGTTGAATTCAAACGGATCGTCTTCCAGACGGATAGGCGTTTCAGCATAGCATATTATGCTGTTCAAGCCGCTGCAGTTGGCAAAGATGCCGCTGCTGAACTCAGCCACCGACTTGCCAATAACCACCGACTCAAGGCCGGTGCAGCCATCGAAAGCATTGTTGCTCACGCTTGTTACCCTATCGGGGATGGTGAGAGCCGTCAATCCGCTGCAGCCCGCAAAAGCACTGCTGCCAATGGTTGTAACCGACTCCGGAATCTTTATCTCGGTAAGACTGCTGCAGCCTTTGAACGATTCATCGCCAATGGCGGTAACCGACTCCGGAATGGCAACCGACCGCAGACTGCTGCAACCCGAGAACAACCCGTTGTTGACGTACGTAAGCGACTCCGGCAAAGTAACTTCTGCCAGTTTCTTGCAATCACGGAAAGCACCATCGCAGATGAAACGGCAATCGGCGCTCACCGTGCACGATGTGATGTTCTTGTTACGGGCCGACATCAGAATCATATTCGGATTTTGGCTGTTGCCCAGATAGTAACCGCTACTGTAGACGTTGTAATCCAAGAAGTTGCAGCCTGTAAAAACGTCGTTTCCAACGCTCTCAATGCCATTGCCCACACTCACATTTTCCAGATATTTGCACCCTGCAAACGCTCCATCCTCAAGCCGCGTAACAGCATCGCCAATGTTGACCGTTTTCAGCGATTGCAAACCTCTGAACATTGCACCCACAGCATCGGTGTTGTAAGTAAGTGTCTCAATAGGGCACCCTCCATACCACGAGCCCCCAAATGCACCATTTCCTATATGCGTAACCGATTCAGGAATAGTTAGCGATGACATATTTGCACAACGGCTGAACGCCCCTTCACCGATGCTTGTAACTGAATTAGGAATGGTAACAGAAGTCAGACCGCATCCACTAAACGCTGAATTGCCTATGCTTTCAACTGAATTAGGAATATATACAGAAGTCAGATTTGTACAGCCGTCGAATACATAGTCATTGATGCTTGTGACAGAATTAGGGATAGTTATCGAAGTAAGACCGGTGCAATATTGGAACGCATTTTCACCGATGCTAGCAACAGAATTACCTATGGTTATCGAAGTAAGACCGGCGCAATATTGAAACGCATTTTCACCTATGCTTGTAACTGAATTAGGAATAGTAACCGATGTCAGACTGCTGCAACCATAGAACGCATTTTCACCGATGCTTGTTACTGAATTAGGAATAGCAACTGAAGTCAGACCGCCGCAACCATAGAACGCATTTTCACCGATGCTTGTTACTGAATTAGGAATAGCAACTGAAGTCAGACCGCCGCAACCATAGAACGCAGAATTTCCTATGCTTGCAACTGAATTTCCAATGGTTACGGATAATAGAACGTCACAACCACAGAACGCATTGTTATCAATCTGTGTAACAGCATCACCAATGTTGACAGTTTTTAAAGACCACATATTACTAAACACATTTCCAATGGCATTAGTGTTATATGTGAGCGTTTCAATGCTGCACCCAAAAAATGCACCGTCACCAATGCTTGTAACTGAATTACCGATGGTTACCGATGTTAGTTTTTCGCATCTCGCGAACGTATATATTCCAATACTTGTTACTGAATTAGGAATAAATATAGAAGTCAAACTGCCACATTCTTCGAATGCAGATTCACCAATGCTTGTAACTGAATTACCGATGGTTACCGATGTTAGTTTTTCGCACCTCTCGAACGCAAATTCACCAATGCTTGTAACCGAATTAGGAATGGTTATTGATGTAATGCCGCTGCAATCCTCGAACGCTCTATCTGAAATTTCTGTAACAGCATCGCCAATATTGACTGTTTTTAAAGACATCAGCCCTTCAAACTCGTCTCCAATAGCATTGGTGTTGTATGTGAGTATTTCAATGTTGCATTCAATAAATGCACTTTCACCAATGCTTGTTACCGATTCGGGAATGGTAACAGAAGTCAGGTTAAGGCAACGTGAGAACGCTCCTCCGCCAATACTTGTTACAGAATTAGGAATAATTATAGAAGTCAAATTGCATTCAGAGAACGCGTGTTCACCGATGCTTGTAACAGAATTACCGATGGTAACAGAAGTCAAGTAAGCACAACGTGTGAACGCGCATTCACCGATGCTTGTAACAGAATTAGGAATGGTTATTGATGTAAGACCGCTACAATCCTCGAACGCGTATTTACAGATGCTTGTAACCGTATATTCCACATTATTGTATGTTATTTTTGAAGGAATTACGATATCGCCAGACATATTATTCTTGTCTGCAGCGCCAACCGAAACAAAATGGTTTGTGGTATTTATTTCGGTGTACGTCAGTTCACCAACCGTAAAAGTTGTGGCAGCCCAGGCCTGTGCAGTAAGCAAAGCACAAAAAAGGAATAAGGAAATGCGTTTCATATAAAAATTATTTTGTTGAATATTAATATTTTATTTGTTATTCAATTCGGCATATTTTCGAATGTCAACAACAAACATAACGATTTTCAGCAAAAATCGGTAAAGAAATATTGCGGAACACCAACAAAAAAAGCCCAGCGTCACCGCCGGGCTTTTTCTCTATCTCAAGCAGATGTTATTCTGCCGAATAATCCATTTTGGTCATGCGAACATAACTTTGGTAGCGCAGTTTGGCCATATCCTGGCAAGCGTTGAAGAGCTCGTCGGCCTCGGCTGGGAACATCTTCTTAACCGAGTTGAAACGAACCTCGCCCATCAGGAATTCCTGGAACTTCGACCAATCAGGCTCTTTCGAGTCGAGACTGAACGGATTCTTGCCTTCTTTTGCCAAATCGGGGTTGAAACGCCACAGATGCCAGTAGCCGCACTCAACGGCTTTTGCCTCTTCGGCCTGGCTCTTGCCCATACCTGCCTTCAGGCCGTGGTTGATACACGGAGCGTAAGCAATAACGATTGAAGGTCCGTGGTAAGCCTCAGCCTCTTTCAGAGCCTTCAGTGTCTGAGCCTGGTCGGCGCCCATTGCAATCTGAGCCACATATACATAACCGTAAGTGGTGGCAATCATACCAAGGTCTTTCTTGCGAACGCGTTTGCCGCTTGCAGCGAATTTGGCAATGGCACCCAGTGGTGTAGCCTTCGACGACTGACCACCAGTGTTCGAGTAAACCTCAGTGTCAATTACAAAGATGTTGACATCCTCGCCCGAAGCGATAACGTGGTCGAGACCACCGTAACCGATATCGTACGAAGCGCCGTCGCCGCCGATAATCCATTGGCTGCGTTTTACCAAGTGGTCTTTATATGTAAGAATGTTCTTGCAGGTGTCGCATCCGCAAGCCTCGCAAGCTGCAACAATCTTCGGAGCCAGAGCCTTTGTAGCGGCTGCATCCTCTTGTTTCTCAATCCACTCGCGGAACAATGCCTTCATCTCGTCGGTGCAGCAGGTGCATTCCTGAGCCTCTGTCATCAGACGGGTAAGACGCTGTTTCATCTTCTTGTTGGCAATCTGCATACCAAGACCGAACTCGCAGAAGTCCTCGAACAGAGAGTTGGCCCAAGCCGGTCCCTGACCTTTGGCGTTCTTTGTGTAAGGAGTTGATGGAACAGAACCAGAGTAGATTGACGAGCACCCAGTTGCGTTGGCCACAATCTCGCGGTCACCGAACAGTTGTGAAATGAGTTTCACGTATGGAGTCTCGCCGCAACCTGCGCAAGCGCCCGAGAATTCGAACAGCGGAGTTGCGAACTGCGAGTTCTTCACATTGGCTGTGATATCGACAAGGTCTTGTTTCGACGAAACCTTCTCGACGCAGTAGTTCCAGTT
>JAFYYA010000014.1 GCA_017557785.1 Salinivirgaceae bacterium | reverse complement strand
TATGGCAAGTTATTCTATCGGCGACATCGCCGCAGTGATTGGCGGCAAGCTAACACGCGGCTCGGGCGGTAACGTATCGCACATTTTGATTGACAGCCGCAAGGTTGTTTTTGCCCGCGAGAGCCTGTTTTTCGCGCTCAAAGGTACCCGCAACGACGGTCACCGCTTCATCCCCGAACTCTACAAGGCCGGGGTGCGCAATTTTGTTGTCGATAATCTGCCGCAATCGCCTGAAAACTACCAATATGCCAATTTTATTGTGGTTGAAGACACGCTGAAAGCTCTTCATCAGTTGGTTAGCTGGCACCGCAGTAAAATGACTATGCCTGTTGTGGGAATCACAGGTAGCAATGGTAAGACAATTGTCAAAGAGTGGGCTTGCAAATGTCTTGCGCCCGAAAAGTTAATTGCCCGTAATCCAAAAAGTTACAATAGTCAGATTGGCGTTCCACTTTCGGTTTGGTTGCTTCAACCCGACAACAATCTGGGCATTTTCGAAGCAGGAATATCGCAGCCAGGCGAGATGGACGCGCTCGAAAACATCATCAAGCCCGACATTGGCATTTTCACCAACATCGGCGACGCCCATCAGGAAAATTTCACCAGTATTGAGCAGAAACTGAATGAGAAGTTGAAACTATTCAAGAATGTGAAAGTGCTGATTTTTGGCGCTGACAATCAGCTTGTTCGTGAGAAAATCAAGGCGACGGTCAGCCCCGAAACCAAACTCTTTACGTGGGGAACAATGCCCGATGTCAATTTGTACGTCGAATCGGTTGATTATCAACCTACAAGTGCTACAATCCACGCAATGTACAACAACGAGCGCTTTGCTGCGCAGATTCCGTTTGCCGACAAGGCTTCGGTTGAGAATGCTTTGCAAGTGTGGTCGCTGATGCTTGTGTTTGGCTACGATAACCAATTGATTATCCAACGATTGGCGACAATTGAGCCAATTGCGATGCGCCTTGAGTTGAAGGAAGGTAACAACAATTGCTCGATAATCAACGACAGCTACAACTGCGATATGGAATCGCTGCGCATTGCGCTCGATTACTTGAGCGTGCAAAATCAGCATCCGCAAAAGATATTGATTTTGAGCGATATAGAGCAAAGTGGTTACACCAAAAGCGATTTGTACCATCACATTGCAGTGCTAATCAGGCAGAAGAACGTTGACCGACTGATTGGCATCGGTTCCGACATCAGGTCGTTCTCGAACTTCTTCGACCTTCGAAAAGATTTCTTTGCATCGACTCAAGATTTCCTTGATCACTTCGATTTCAGCAAGATACAGAACTCATCGGTGTTGCTGAAGGGCGCCCGTTCGTTCGGATTCGAGCGCATATCGTCGGTTTTGCAAAAGCAGTCGCACCAGACGGTGATGTCCATCGACCTGTCGGCAATGGAACATAACTTGAACTATTTCAAGAGTTTGCTGAAACCAACAACTGAAATGTGCTGTATGCTGAAGGCTTTTGCCTACGGAAGCGGTACGCACGAAATTGCCAATCTCTGTCAGTATCAGCGAGTTGCAATGATTGCCGTGGCCTTTGCTGACGAAGGCGTCGAACTGCGCCGTGACGGTATCCACATCCCAATTTTGGTACTGAACCCCGAACGTGAGAGTTTTGCGCAAATGATTGAGTATCGGCTCGAGCCTGAAATTTATAACTATGTGACGCTCAGTACTTTCAATCAGGCAGTGCTCGACGCGGGACAGACCGATTATCCAATCCACTTGAAACTCGACACAGGAATGCACCGTTCCGGCTTTATGCCCGACGATACCGACAATGTGATTGAAGCTATTCGTAATTCGAAAGGCTTGAAAATCAAAACAATATTCTCGCACCTTGCCACCGCCGACGAGTACGACCAAGATGATTACACGCTGTCGCAGTTGAACACTTTCGAGACGATGAGCAGTGCGATAATGGCACAAATGGACTATCCGATTAAGCGTCACATACTTAACTCGGCTGGCATTGAGCGTTTTGCGGACAAATGGCAGTACGATATGGTGCGCTTGGGCATCGGTCTATACGGCTTGAGCGTGGCTGGTGCGCAGCTTCAGCCCATTGCAACACTGACAAGTTCGCTGGCACAAATCAAGCACTTGAAAGCAGGAACCACTGTAGGTTACAGCCGTCGCGGCAAGTTGACTCGTGATTCGGAAATAGCTACAGTGCCAATTGGTTACGCCGACGGTTTGCGCCGCTGTCTGGGCAACGGCAACGGCAAACTCTGGTACAAAGGTCATCTGGTGCCGATTGTTGGTAACATCTGTATGGACATTTGTATGGTTGATGTTACTGGTCTTGATGCGCACGAAGGCGACCCGGTTGAGATTTTCGGCAAGAACCTGCCTATCACGCAAGTGGCCGAATGGATGAACACCATTCCATACGAGGTGCTGACTGGCATCTCACGTCGCGTGAAACGGACGTATCAGTATGAATAGGGGATAAATTACGAATTCTGAATTACGAATTACGATTTACCAGTTCACCGATTATCCGATTCACCAATCTTATAGTCCGAAGTCTGTTGTCCGTGGTCTTTTGTCCCGAAGTCTACTTCTTCCTGAACAAATGCACGTACCCTTTGCGGCGGAATTTTTCGTCGTTCCAACCTTCGGCGTAGATGGTGTAGAAGTAGACGCCTGCGGGCGCGTCGCCAAAGCCGAATGTCTTGCCGTCCCAACCTTCCCAACTGCCATCGTTGTCTTCGTAACTGTAGATTCTCATGCCCCAACGGTCGTAAATCTTGATTTCGAAGTGGCGGATTGATTTCGGCATTGTCTCATCAGTGAATTTGAACACAGGGTTGGCGCCGCCTGGTGTGAAGGCATTCGGGATGTCAGGATTCTTGGCGATGAACGATGAATCGACGTTGATGTATTCTTCTTTCAGCAGGCGGTCGATGCATTGGTGCTGCTCGCCGTCGACGATGTAGACAGGGCCTTTCACCATCAAAGCCACATCGTAGCCGTATTTTTCGTTCGGTCTTCTGTACAGAATCGAGTCGGGCAGATACTGCGTTGTGATGGTGTCTGTCATCAGCGAGTCGACTTCCAAAACACGCTGGTCGATAGGCTTATAGAAATACCACGACCATTCGGTGGCATTTTCCGAACTGTCGATAAACTGCACAAACAGCGGAGCCTGGCCGCTGCTGTCGGTTTCTTCAGCCGGTACAAAACTGCGGCTGGCCGCGAATTTGGCTTTCACGGCTTTCAGATAGACGTTGCCGTCGCCGTTGTCGTCGCCTTCTTCAATCTCGAGTTTCTTTGTGCGGCTCTCGCCGTGCGAGTCTTCAACTGTCAGTTTGTAAACCGTTGGTTTTGTGGGTGCTTCGAAAACGGGATTTTTCACCGACGGAATTGTTGCGCCTTGCGGTGTGGCTTCCCATCGATATTTCATAAACTTCACGTTGTCACTGAAATAGGTTAGGGGCTTGCCGCTCACACGGTCGTAGTATTCAAATTCTTCGTCGTAGGCCATCGATGTGTGCAGTTCCATCAGTTCGCAGGTGGAGTTGTAGACGTTTATGGCGCTCACATTGAACTCATTCTGGAAAACCCATGCGTAAAATGCTGTGTCCCATGTATTTTGGCTGTTGCTGATGGCCACCATGTAGCCGCCTTGCGTGCAGTTATCCTTGGTCGATTCGGCCACGCCGCTTTCGGTTTTCAGTGCGATGTCGAATTTCGAAGTCCGCTCGTTGTAACTGAACCAACTGAAAGTCAGGTTTGTGCTGTCGGGCACCGATGCTGTAAGAGTGCCTGTGGTGTTGAATCCGCGCGGGTCGGAGTAGTAGACGAAAATCGGGTCGTTGGCAATCGAGTCGGTTTTGTAGGTGGTGGTGTCGGACCTGCTGGCGTTGGCCGTTATTTGCGAAAAGGCACTGCCGCCCCAAAGAATCAGGCCGGCGAGCAGCAAAATTGATGGTCCGCGTTTTGTCATCTTGATAAAAATCTGTCGATAGCAATAACTCAAAAATCGAGCGCAATATTATATAAAATTAGGCAAATCGCGTGATTTGCCGTTTTGTTAAAAACTAAGTCGCCGACATTCCGTTTCTCTCAACTTTTTTGCGGTAATTTGCCGACGATTGAAACTGAAGAAATGCAGAACTATCTCGACCAACTTAACGATGTGCAGCGAGCCGCAGTGCAGGCCACGCAAGGCCCGTGCCTGATTGTGGCAGGTGCTGGTTCGGGCAAGACGCGCGTGCTAACCTACCGCATTGCCCACCTGCTTGCCAACGGCGTGAAACCGTGGAACATTCTTGCTCTGACCTTCACCAACAAGGCCGCGCGCGAGATGCAGTCGCGTATTGAGTCGCTGGTCGCGGGCTCTGACGCGCAGTCGCTTGTCATGGGCACGTTCCATTCCATCTTCAGCCATATTCTGCGCATGGAGAGTGCCTGTCTTGGTTTCCCTTCGGCGTACACCATCTACGACACCACCGATTCGAAAAGCCTTATCAAGTCCATTATCAAGGAGATGCGTCTCGATGACAAGGTTTACAAGCCCAACCACATCGCCAACCGCATATCGATGGCCAAAAACAATCTGGTCACGCCTGATACCTACAAGGCCAGCACCGAACTGATGGCTACCGACAATGCCAACCGTATGCCGTTAATCGCCACAATATATGAACGTTACGTGGCACGCTGCCGTCAAGCGTCGGCAATGGATTTCGACGATTTGCTGCTTAATACAAACATTCTTTTCCGCGACAATCCTGCCGTGCTCGACAAGTATCAGCAGCGGTTCAAATATATTTTGGTCGATGAGTATCAAGATACCAATTACGCACAATATCTGATAATCAAGAAATTGGCGCAGCAGCATCAGAACATCTGCGTTGTGGGCGACGATGCGCAGAGCATCTACTCGTTCCGTGGCGCGAAAATTGAGAACATTCTGAATTTCCGAAACGACTATCCGCAGTGCCGATTGTTCAAACTTGAGCAGAACTATCGCTCGACGCAGAACATTGTTTCGGCGGCTAACAGCCTGATTAAGAAGAATGAACATCAGATTCCGAAAGATGTTTTTTCAGAAAAGGACGAAGGCGACCCTGTGCGTGTCATGGCCGCAATGACTGATATTGAAGAGAGTTACAACGTTGTGGGCGACATTTTCGCCAAAATTGCCAACAAACATTGCCACTACAGCGATTTCGCCATCTTGTACCGCACCAACGCGCAGAGCCGAACCTTTGAAGAAGCCTTGCGCAAACGCAATTTCCCGTATAAGATTTACGGCGGACAGTCGTTCTACCAACGCAAGGAAGTGAAAGACGCCATCGCTTATATGCGTCTGATTGTCAATAATAACGATGATGAAGCACTGCGCCGTGTCATCAACTATCCCGCACGCGGAATTGGCGAGACCACTGTTGAGAAAATCAGCGCGACAGCCAATGCCAACAATTGCAGCATGTGGACGGTTGTGACCAATCCAGAGTTGTTGGCAGTGGCAGGGCTCAATCGCGGAACGGTTGCCAAAGTTGCAGGATTCACCGAACTGATTGGTAAATTCGTTCCGATGCTCGACAAGGTTGACGCTTACGATATGGCTCGTGAAATTATTGATACCGTGGGTATTAAGAACGAATACCAAAATTCTGACGACCCCGATGACCGCAGCCGTCTTGAAAATATCGAAGAACTCTTGCGCGGCATAAGCGACTATGTGGCAGCCAATTATAAAGAAGGCGAGAGTCCGCGTCTGGTTGGATTCCTTGAGAATGTTGCGCTCATAACCGACCAGGACAACCGCAAGACAGAAAGCATGGACAGCATCACACTGATGACCATTCATTCGGCCAAAGGTTTGGAATTCCCGTATGTATATATAGTAGGTGTGGAGGAAGGTCTGTTTCCGTCGTCAATGTCGGTTTACAGTCAGCACGAGTTGGAGGAGGAGCGGCGCTTGTTTTACGTTGCGCTCACGCGGGCCATGCAGCAGGTTACCGTTTCCTACTGCCGCAGCCGAGCCAAATACGGCGGCGCTCGGGAGCAGGTAACACCGAGCCGATTCATCAAAGACATCGACCCGCAATATATGACTGTGGTCTCGGGTGCGGTAGGTGGTGCGCAGCGTGCAACATTCGGTTCATCATCGTTTGGTTCATCATCGTTCGGGCAGACAAAAATTCCGACAGGTGCATCATTCGCCGCACAGCGCCGCTTGCAACAGTTGCGCGGACAATCCAGCCAGCCGTCAGGCATTCAGCCTTCGCCCATCGACAGCATACGGCCTGGAGTCACCGTGCTGCACCAGCAGTTCGGGCAAGGCAAGGTTCTTCGTATGGATGGCAATGCCGACAGCCGCGCGGCCATAATTTTCTTCCCGAAAGCAGGCGAGAAAAAACTGCTGCTGAAGTTTGCCAAATTACAGGTGGTGGAGTAGGTGCCTAGTGGTGATGCCATAATCCTGTAAATCACCATCTAATGTTTATTGTACCCACTAAAACTACGTATAATACCTGTTGTTTAAAATCCGTTAAAAAACTTAGTGTTACGTATATAATTTTTTGTTTCCTTTGTAGTTCGTAAAGCAACTATTAGTTTAATTAAATTCATAGGTTTATGAAGAAAATTGCAATGCTGATTGTAAGCCTGCTGTTCCTTGGGGCACAATTAGTTAATGCTCAAGACAAAACCTTGACCGGTAAGGTTATTTCGTCGGAAGACAATCAACCGCTGCCAGGTGTCAATGTTGTTGTGAAAGGCACAACACAGGGAACAATCACTGATTTCGACGGTAATTTCACCTTGAAAGTGTCGAATGAAGCAGAAGTACTTGTGTTCTCGTTCATGGGAATGGAAACTCAGGAAATTCCTATCGGTTCACAGGCAACGTTTAATATCACTCTCGAGCCAGAGTCGATTGGTATGGACGAAGTGGTGGTCGTGGCCTATGGTACTTCAAAGAAATCATCGTTTACTGGTTCTGCGTCACAAGTCAAAGGTGCCGAACTTGAGAAGATGAAAGTGTCTGACGTGTCGAAAGCCTTGGAAGGAAAAGTCGCTGGCGTTCAATCATCGAGCAGTAGCGGTACCCCAGGTTCGTCTGCAAAGATTTTGATTCGTGGTATCGGTTCAATCTCGGCAAGCCAGAACCCGTTGATTGTTGTTGATGGTGTGCCATACGAAGGCTCACTCAACTCAATTTCGCAACAGGATATTGAATCGTACACTATTTTGAAAGATGCGGCTGCCAACTCAATGTACGGTGCCCGCGGTTCAAACGGTGTAATCATCATTACAACCAAAAAAGGAAAGAGCGGTAAGCCGAAAATCAATGCGGAAGCCACTTTAGGATTCAATACACGTGGTGTCGGCAATTACGATGTTATTACCGATGCTGGTGAATACTACGAAATGATGTATGAATCTTACCGAAACAGTTTGGTTGGCTCTTATGGATATATCGATGCAAGCGATATTGCTGCAAGCAAACTGGTTAAAAATCAAATGGGTGGTTTCAACATCTTTAGTGGTGTCGAAAATAACAACATCATTGACCCGGAAACCGGAAAGCTTACTTCGGAAGCCAAATCAGCAAGCAAAAAATGGAGTGACAATTGGCTTAAGGATCCATTCAAACCAAGATTGCGTCAAGAGTATAATGCTAATGTGAGCGGTGGCGGTGAAGTTACAAATGCCTATCTCTCAATTTCATATCTTGATGATAACGGATATGTTACAAATTCAGGTTTTAACCGTGCGGCAGCTCGTCTGAAAGTTGAGCACAAGATAAGCAGCAACATCAGAGTTGAAGGTAACGTTGCATACGCAAAGACCGACCAGAGTCTTTTCAGTGACGAAGTTGGTTCAAACTATAGCAACTTGTTCATGTTCTCGCAGATGATTGCCCCAATTTATCCTATATATAAATATGATGCTGATGGCAACAATGTTTATACTAATACTGGTGAGAAAGCATACGAGTTTAACACCCCGTATTCTGGCAATCAGAACCCAATGGCTGTATTGGAAGCTGGTATCAACAAAATTTTGATTGACAACCTGACATCAAGAGGATTGTTCGAAGTGAAATTCCTTAAGGATTTCAAATTCACAGCCAATATGGCATACGACTTGTTTGTTCTGAACAGCACTGTGTTCCAGACACCTATTGGTGGTGATGCAATGGAAGTTGGCGGACGTGGAACAAAGACGGCTCAACGTTATGGTGCATTGAACGCCAACCAATTGCTTGACTATAATCACGATTTTGGTTTGCACAATGTGAAACTTCTTATTGGTCATGAGATTAAAAAGGACGTGGTCAATTACTTGTATGGCCACATGACCAACTTTGTTAACGCCAACAATCCGGAATTCGCTAATGCGGCTAAATATCAGGATTTGGATTCACATTCTTCAGTGTCAACACTTGAAGGATATATGGCACGTGCCGAGTATAACTACAACGACCGTTATTATCTGACCGCAAGTATTCGTCGTGATGCAAGTTCACAATTCCATCCCGATTCGCGTTGGGGTACGTTCTGGGCCGTCGGTGGTGCATGGCGTATTAAGGAAGAAAACTTCATGCGTGACATTGAACAAATCAACAGTTTGAAATTAAAGGCAAGTTACGGAACACAAGGTAACAACAACTTGGGTCTTGCCAAGGTTTACGAAGATTTGTATGAAATAGAACGTGTCAACGGTGAACCAGCTTTGACCAAAGTGTTACGTGGTAATCCTGACTTGACTTGGGAAAAATCAGTCAATTTCAATGCCGGATTTGAATCACGGTTCTATGACAGATTCGATTTGAATGTCGATTTCTTCATTAAGGAAACAAGAGATATGATCTATCAGCACCCGCTGCCGTCATCGGAAGGAAATCCAAGTTACACTTGGAAGAACGAGATGAACATGAAGAACACTGGTGTTGAAATTGAAGCAATCGTTGATATCTACAACAAAAACGATATCAAGTGGGATGTTACTATCAACGGAATGACCTATAAGAACAAACTTACCAAGTTGGCCGATGGTAAACCTGATTCAGGATATCAGGCCGGCAGTTACTGGCGCAAGAAGGGTGGTTCGCTCTACGACTGGTATGCGGTTAAATACGCCGGTGTTGACCCAACTAATGGTAAAGCACAATATTGGAAAGTTGATCCGGAAACTGGTGAGCAGACTAAAGTCTACACTAATTCAGATGCCACTTATCAGGAAATCGGTAAATCGGCAATTCCTGATTGGGCGGGTGGTATATCAACGAGCGTTGAAGCTTACGGTTTTGATTTAAGCATCTCGACTGCCTATCAGATTGGCGGCTGGGTATGGGATTCATTCTATCAGAATCTTATGAATGCAGGCGACAATGGTGAGAACTTCCATAAAGATATGTTCAACCGTTGGACACCAGGTCACACCGATACAGACGTTCCTGCTTTGAGTTTCGGTGACCGTGATGCGAACGCATCATGCGACCGTTGGCTGACAAAGGCTTCGTATTTCAGCATCAAGAATGTTACCTTGGGCTATTCTCTGCCAAGTTCTTTGCTCGAGAAGTACAAGATTGAGAAGATCCGTTTCTATATAACAGGTGACAACATCTGGCTGTTCTCGAAACGCAAAGGATTGGATCCGCGTCAATCATTCTCTGGCGCGACAGGTTATGTGTACTCTGCTTTGAGCACATATTCTGCAGGTGTTAAAATAACATTCTAATAGGAAGATTTAAAACTTAAAGAAATGAAACTTAAAAGAATATCAACAATAGCACTTGGGGTTGTCGCCGCTGTCGCCATGAACTCATGCAGCGAGAAATTCCTTGACGGAGAAATAACAGCCCAACTCGATGCCGGAACGGCAGCGTCATTATTGGAGTCGGATCCAAATGCCTTGACATCATACCTGAATGGTATATGGGCATTTATGGTGTCGTATAATGTAACGGGCAGCGATTCACATGATGATTTTTCGTACATGTCAGTCCTGCATTCGACCGATGTGATGGGTGAAGACATAACTTTTCACAATTTCCACTATTTCGGTTATGATTATCAACTAGATAACCGCCTAGCACGTTATCGCCGTACATTCGTTAACTGGCTGACATTCTACACCATGATAGAAAAAGCCAACGAGATTCTCGATCTTTTCACCGAGGAACCTACAACAGTAGATGCAAAAGGTATTATGGGACAAGCCTATGCCGTTCGTGGAATGTCATATTATTATCTGATACAGCTTTATCAGCAGTATCTGAAAAGTGCCGACGAATTTGATTACAATGCACCAGGAGTTCCTTTGCGTTACAGCAAATCGGAGAATTTGAGCGATGAAGAGAGAATCGAGCGAATTGGCCGTAACACAGTGAAAATGGTGTTCGATCAGATTGAAAGCGATCTGACAAAAGCGGTTGATTTGTTGGGCGCAGGTTATGAGCGTCCAGATAATGCAAGTTGCAAAGACTTCATTGATGTGAATGTGGCTAATGGTCTTTTGGCACGTTACTATCTGATGTCTCAGCAGTGGCAGAAAGCCGCTGACGCAGCAGCCGCAGCGCGCGACGGATATGAAATCATGGACGAGAAAGGTCTGAAAGACGGTTTCATCGACATCAACAACGTAGAGTGGATGTGGGGATTTGACCAGAGTTCAGAAACTTCGACAAGTTTTGCATCATTTTTCTCTCATATGAGCAACCTGGCTCCAGGATATGCAGGTCTTGACTATTCAGGACATAGCATTTCTGACTGGTTATATAATCAGATGAGTGATACTGACTTGCGTAAGAAAAACTGGTTCAATGACGCTACTGGGTCATTGTATCAGAATAAGAGCCTTCCTGGTGCGTCAATGCCATATTCAATTTTGAAATTCGGTGGTGACGGCAACTGGGAAATGGATTATCTCTACATGAGAGCATCGGAAATGGTCCTGATTGAAGCTGAAGCATACGCTCATCTTGGCGATGGCGCCAAAGCTGCCACAGTTCTGAAAGAGTTGATGGCAAAACGCGATCCAGCATGGAACAAATCATCAGTGACAGTAAGAGACGTGTGGATTCAGCGCCGTATCGAACTTATCGGCGAAGGTTTTGCTTATTTCGACCTGAAGCGTCTGTATGAAGGAATTCAACGTTCGAATTGCGGAAACCATTTGGAAGGTTGCGTACTTGACGTGGCAGCTGGTGATCCATTGTGGACATACCAGATTCCGTACCGTGAGATTCAAGAGAATGATGAAATCTCAGAGAAGGACCAAAATAAATAATAACTTAAAAACACGTATCTGATGAAAAAGCATATTTTTTCTATGGCAATGGCATCAGTAGTTGTACTTGCCTTTATAGGGTGCGAAGACTTGGTTAAAGACGACATTGACGCAAAATATAATCGTGATGTGACAGTGTCGGCACCCGAGTGCGCGGATGTTAATTATGTATCTGCGACAATATCTTATACAATCGATGGAGATACTGCTGGACTGGCTGCCAAATATTGTGGCGTTTTGGTCTCGGAAACTGAAGATTTCTCTGATATTGTTGAATGCAATATCAAGCCAGGTGAAGAAAAGAACATTTGGCTTTTTGAGAACACCAATTATTTCGCTAAATCCTATTTTGTTGTAGGCACTGAAATCCGCTACGGTGGTGTAACCCAATTTAAAACCACCCAAGCATCAGAGTTCAAAGACAAATTCTTGTTAGGCACATATACCGCTTATGACGATGGAAATGTTGGTGATCCAAATTCTGCTTATGGAATGGAAATTACTCAGATTGAAGGCTCTAACAACAGAATAGAAATCACTAACTGGTGGGATGGCGGCGAAACCGTTACTGCCCGTGTCGATTTTGAAAACAAATTGATAATTGTTGATGATGATCCTGCAATTTTCAATTATGGAGAATATTTAGGCGACCCATCGCTTGGTTTTATTTATTTCTATGATTTTGATGAAGACGACAATTTCACGAATGTGATTGGCGAGTATGACGATGAAGGCAATATCTCGTTCCCATACTATTTCATCTATCTTGATGGTTATGGCGATTATGGTGAAGGCTGTACTGATATGATTAAAGACTAATTCTTTATTGATATCTATAAAAAAGCAACCTTTTGAGGTTGCTTTTTTTGTTAGAATGGCAGCAAAGCAATGTTTTGTTTGATATTTTTGCGATAGAATCTTTAATAATACTTTCTTATGAAAAAGACGAAATTATTGTTCTTGGCAGCGTTTCTGGCTTTCGGACAAATGACTGATGCACAGGAACTAAAAACTTTCAAGCTGGCCAACGGCTTATCGGTTTATGTTTGGGAAGACGAGACTCAATCCGATGTTTTTGGTATGGTTGGTGTCCGGGCAGGTTCTTACGACGATCCGGAACAGTACACTGGTCTCGCACACTATCTGGAACACATGCTTTTCAAGGGCACGCAGAAGATTGGCGCACTTGACTGGGCAAAAGAAGAGCCTATCTACAATCAGATAATCGCCAAATACGATGAGATGGCTGCAGAGCAGGATCCCCAGAAAAAGAACGAGATAGGAATGCAAATCAATGAGTTGACGATTGAAGCCGCAAAAATCAGTTCTTCGGTTGAGTATTGCAATTTGTGCGAATTGATTGGCGATAAGATGACAAACGCCTGGACATCATACGATTACACATGCTACGTCAATCAGATTCCGGCATATAGAATGAACCAATGGCTAACTTTGGCTTCAGAACGGTTTGTAAACCCAGTGTTCCGTGAGTTCCAGACCGAATTGGAGACTGTTTATGAAGAGTATAATCGTGGAAAAGATAATGCCAGCCTTACAGTTCAGGAAAAAATGTTTGAGTCGATTTTCGGCAAAACCCCATATGCTCGTTCTGTAATTGGTTTGGGCGAACATCTGAAGAATCCGCAATTGAGCAGGCTTATTGAATTCTACCATAAATGGTATGTGCCAGGAAACATGGTACTTGTCATATCGGGCAATGTCAAAGCAAATGATATTATCGGCAAGATAGGTACTACATTCGGCAAATTGCCCGCAGGTGAAGTTGCTGAACGCCAGGTTGTTCCGGATGAGAAGATACAAGGTCGTGTGCAGAAAACCATATATGCGGGTTATTCACCTGTTGTTTATCTTGTATTCAACGGCATCAAGGCCGGCAGTGCAGATGAAATTCCATTGGAAGTGGTAATGTCGCTTATATCGAATAGCAACGAGACTGGTGTCGCTGACAAATTGGTGCTTGATGGTGAAATATCAGCAGTTGGTGCCGATTTGTTCTCTTTTAAAGAACAGGGACGACTTATCATTGAAGGCGTGCCATTGTATGATAACAGCCAGCGTCGTTATGCCACCAACAAATCGACCGAGAAGAAACTTTTAGCGGTAATTGAGAAAGTGCGCAATGGAGAGTTCTCAGAAGAAGATGTGGAGCTTGCAAAATCCAATCTTTGCATGCAAACTGAACTCGCAATGGAAGACAATATGACGGTGGCCAGTTTATTGGCTCAATCGTTTATTTATGGGCAAGACCCTACCGATTTAGTGGACAGAGTTGAGAAAATCAAAGCTGTAACAGCCGAACAAATCAAGGAAATAGCGAAAAAATATCTCGATGACAATTATTTAGTGCTGAATTTCGAAAAAGAAAAGCCCAATCAGCCGAAGGATAAAATCAGCAAGCCTATGTATAAGCCTTTGATTCAGGCTGAAGGACAGCAGTCAGCGTTCGCTCAACAGTTCAAGTATGTAAGAGCCGGCGCCGTTACTGATACCAAACTGAGCCTTGGAAAAATACAGTCGAAGAAGATTAACGAGTTGTCAGAGCTTAATTACACCAACAATCCCAATAGCAACATTTTCAACCTTACAATCCGTTATGGGGCAGGAACCAATGTCTATCCGAAGTTGGCCTATGCGGCAACGCTGATGAATGATGCTGGCATAATGGGCAACTACAAATCGCAGGAACTGAAAAAGCAGTTCGCAAAGTTGAACGTTGATTATGGTGTTGTCGCCGATGAGGATTATCTGACAATTGTGGTTCAGGGCGAGGAGAGTTCACTGACTGCATCGTGCGATCTGCTCTCGAAACTGATTCTGATGCCCGAGTTGGACGAAAAACAGTTGAACAGATTAAAGAACAATATTTTGGGCACGAGATATGTACGTCGTTGGGATCCGTCATCGGGCAATAGCCCTTTGCTTAATTATGTGATTTATCGCGAGAATTCGCCATATATCAAAGAACCGACAGATTATGTTGTCAACGACATGAACATTGCTGACCTAACCGGTGACATTACTCGTGCAGCGAACTATGCCGCCAAAATTTATTATACCGGCTCAATGCCATTCGACGATGTTCATAAGATTCTGAGCGAACATCTGCCATTGGTGGCTCACGAGAAACCGTCAGATTCACCGCAAGACCGTCCGATTGCCGATGCACCTGAGAATACCATCTATTTCTATGCCAACAACGATGCCAAGCAGGCGCAAATCTATTTCTACTTCCCTATGCAAAAGTATTCGAAGGAGCAGGAAGTGCTTGCATACGCTTTTTACCAGTATTTCTCTGGCGACTTCAACGGTTTGGTGCTGACTGAGATTCGTGAAAAACGTTCAATGGCTTATACTGCAGGAGCGAGACCTATAACTCCAACTCTGGCAGGGAATCCGATGTTCTTCTATGGCACAATCGGTACGCAGAACGATAAGACCATAGACGCAGTCACCGTTTTTATGGATCTGCTTAACAATATGCCGCGCCACGACTGGCGAATCGACAACATAAAATCTTATTTGTTGCAACAATGTCAGACTTCGGCGCCGAATGCCAGAAATCTTCCGTTTTCTAAAGACTATTACAAATTGCTTGGTTTTGAAGGAGAGCCAATGGACGAGATGATTAAGCAGATTGAGTCGCTGACAATGGACGACATCATGAAGTTTTATGATGAAAACATAAAGGGAAAACCTGTTGTAATTGGCATCATGGGTAATCCGAAAGACTTTAATGTCAACGATTTGTCGAAATTCGGCAAGGTTAACCGTATTGGCCCAAAACAGGTTTACAATACAACCGATTCATATTTCTATTGATTGAAATGCCAGTCCATATTAGAAAAGCGGCTCTAAAGGCCGCTTTTTTTGTGCCAGTATTAATTCCATAAAACACGATTTAGTGCTATTATTGCGTTGTATAAATTTAAAATGGCATATTGGCGGCTTGTTGAATCTATTTTGTTGATTTGCAAAGGTTTCATCAAGTATATGCTAGTATGGTCGTGAAGTTGTGCCACACCCGACAGTGGCGAAGCTGTGTAGATATGGCAAATTGGTATGTGCTCAAAACAAAACCGCGGCAGGAAAAAGCTGTCCGTACGGTGCTTCAGGCAATGAGTATTGAGCACTTTCTGCCAACCACAACCGATTTTCATTACTACGGCCACGGACGCAAGAAGAAGATTGAGACACCGGTTCTGCCATCGTTGATTTTTGTGCGTGTTGAGGCTGACGACCGATTTGCAGTGTCGAACAATATGAAATACGATGTGCACTACCTTGTCGACCGAAACACCAATTCAAGTATGATAGTGAGCGATAGACAGATGCAAGATTTTATGCGGGTTTGCAATGCGCCTGATGTCAAACTTGAGTGCGTTGACTTGGCAGTGGGTGACAGAGTGACAATTCATGGCGGGCAATTCGATGGCTTGCAAGGAGTTGTAGACCGTGCCAATGGCAAAAAACGCTTTTATATTGTACTCGACGGACTGGCCAGCATTGCAGTTGACTTGCCTGTCGACCAACTTGAAATTGAATAACGAAGAAGTTGAGAAGTTAAGATGTTTAGAAGTTGAAAAACTTATAACTAAATAACTTACAGCTTAAAACTAATAACTTACAACCCAACAAGATGTTTCAGAATTCCAAAAACATAAAACCTTTCGAAAAGAAGGTTTGGCTGTCATCGCCCACAATGCACGGCGATGAGCAAAAGTGGGTAAACGATGCTTTTGTAAAAAACTGGATAACCACAGCCGGCGAGAACATCAATGAAGTGGAACGTATTGTCGCAGAGCGCATTGGCGTTAAATATGCAGTTGCTCTCTCATGCGGAACCGCAGCGCTTCATCTGGCAACAAAACTTGCAGGTGAAAGGCTTTATGGCCAGGCTAAACCCAACTGCGGAACACTTCAGGGACATAAAGTCTTTTGCTCAGATATGACGTTCAATGCAACGGTGAATTCTGTGACATACGAAGGTGGCGAGCCTGTATTTATTGATACAGAACGCGATACGTGGAATATAAGCCCTGCTGCACTTGAACGGGCTTTTGGACTTTATCCCGATGTCAAATTGGTGATGTTTGCACATCTTTATGGCGTTCCGGCCAAAATTGATGAAATTCGTGCCGTATGCACCCGCCATGGCGCACTTATAGTTGAAGATGCCGCCGAATCGTTAGGTGCCACATACAAAGGCAAGGAGACCGGCTGTTTTGGTGATTATAACGCTATTAGTTTCAACGGCAACAAGATAATAACAGGTTCGTCAGGTGGTATGTTCTTGACAAACAGCAAAGAAGATGCCGACAAGGTGCGCAAATGGTCAACTCAGTCGCGAGAAGCAGCACCATGGTACCAGCATGTGGAGATGGGGTACAACTACCGGATGTCGAATATAATTGCTGGAGTGATTCGCGGTCAGATGAACTATCTCGACGAGCATATTGCGCAGAAGCGAGCCATATACGAGCGTTATAAAAAAGGCTTTGAAGGGCTGCCCGTTTCGATGAATCCGTTTGATGCCCAAAACAGTCAGCCAAACTATTGGCTATCGTGCCTGCTTATCAATGCAGATGCAATGTGCTTGCAGAAACGCACCGACACTGAAGCAACATTTGCACCCGAAAAAGGCAAAACCTGCCCGACGGAAATACTAGAGACATTAGCGAAATTCAATGCCGAAGGCCGTCCAATCTGGAAGCCGATGCACATGCAACCTGTGTACAGCGGATTTGATTATGTGACGGCAGATGGGTTATTGAAATCAAAGGGCAGCAAAACAGATGTCGGTGCCGATATTTTCGCACGAGGCCTGTGTCTGCCAAGCGACAACAAGGTGACGCCAGAGCAACAAGATATTATTATAGAGATTATTAGAAGTTGTTTCGAGTAGAATTGGAGATGCAGCAGTTTTTGCGAAATGAGCGATTCACGAGCGATATTATGTATGCTGATTCTGATGATGTTGAAGACCGAGCTCTCGCCTTTCGACAGATTACGGCTTCATAAATCAGCCTTGATGCTAAACGTTTTCAGCGGCCGAGATTGTTTCTTTATTGAAGATGAGACACAAGAGTATTATCCAACAGTTGATAGCCTTGCCGCAGAGATTAAAAATATTCAAACAAAAAACGATGCAGACACGGCTACAACAATGCAATCGCTGCTAAGCTGTCAGGATTCGCGCATAATCGAAGCATATAAGCGCAGTATACCATACGTTATTCAGAGCGCAGGTTTCGTCAATTCAATATCCGACCGCGATGTACTTGCTTTTGCATCAGCGATAATTGGTTATATCCATAGGAGTAAAAACGCTAATATCAATAATATAGAAGCATCTCTTGCCAATAAAGGTTTTTCACCAGAACAACTAAACCGCAAAAGCATTTTAGCATCGGTTATAAATCTTGAGAAATCGGGAGTTTTAATCAAAACTGATGCGGGATATTGTTTGTCGGGGAGCTTGAAGGAAGTGTCGGGGTATGTGAGGTTGATATGAGAATCACAATGGATATATCAATTAATTGTTTATGGAAATAGAGCAGGTATTTACAAGAAGGAATAGTATAGGTCAAAATTATGCACAACCTATAATATATGAGTGGGAAGATGAGATATCAAAGGAAATGATGATACCATTATTATCGTATCCGTCTTTCTATAAAGCTGTTAATCGATTTAAAATACATTCTTCATTGATCGGTCCATCTAATAATACATTTAGGTTTGTCATTAATGGGAAAGACTATGATGAACCGATGAATAATAAACACGTAATTCCTTGTGTTATAGATTTTTTCGAAAGAGACAATCAACTTAATGATTTTTATAGAAAACATTCAAGGAATAAAATTGTTTTGGTTTCAAGTCCTTTTGATTATCAATATTTGAAAGAGAAAAAATGTCCCATAGAAATAGGCCTTTTTGCTTATTCTTTGTCCGATAGATATGCTATAACACATAGTGATTTTGAGAAAAAATATGATTTAGTGTTAACAGGAAGACAAGATCCACTTTTGTATTCTTTTTTTAAAGAATATGTAAAAAAGCATCCAGATGTTACTTATGTGAAACGCGGGCAAGAATTAGAAAATGATACAAGTAAGACAAAGGGTTATTTTTTGAATGGTAAGGATTATTTAGGAACGGTAGAGTCAAGAGAAGATTTTATGAAGATACAGGCTCAAGGAAGGGTCTCTCTATATGGTGTTCAGGGGTATTTGGATGGATTTACAAAAGGTTTTTATCATATGACTCCACATTTTTTAGAGCTTATTGCTTGCGGTTGTCATATTATTGCTCATTATCCAGCGGGTGCAGAAGGTGTTGATGCTCAATATTATGAATTTGGGAGTTTCTCTCCATCAATTGAATCTTATGAAGAGTTTGAATCTGCGTTGGATAATGCATTGAACACTGAAGTTGATTTAAAAAAGTATTCTTCATATTTAAAAAAGCATTATACATCAACAAGAGTTAAGGATCTTCAGATGCTACTATCTGGTTTATAATTTTTTAGTTTTTTTAAATGAAGAAAATAGCGATTATTGGCGCAGGTATTTCAGGATTGAGTATGGCTCATTTCCTAAAAGAAAAATGTGATGTAACCGTTTTTGAGAAGGAGAATACTCCAGGAGGTCTTATAAGGTGTCGTAGAGTAAACGGTAATCTTTTCCATACTTGTGGAGGGCATGTATTTAATTCCAAACGTCAGGATGTCCTTGATTGGTTCTGGTCGAAGTTTATGAAAGAAGTTGAGTTTACAAAAACTGATCGTAATTCCTGTGTCTTTATGGATAAGCATTATACGTCTCTTGAATATGATAGCATTCCTTATCCAATAGAGAATCATGTTTATTTTTTTGATAAGGATATTCAGAAGTCGTTTTATGATGACTTGAAAGAAATAGATAGGGTTAAAGGGATTAATGCTAAAATTGCGGATTATGATAGTTTTGGCAATTTCTTGCGTTGGCGTTTTGGTAAGACTCTTTATGATCTTTATTTCCAACCATATAATGAAAAAGTGTGGCGGAGAGATTTGACAACGGTTCCCATGTCGTGGATGGATGGGAAACTTCCGATGCCAACAACGCAAGAGATGCGAGAGAATAATGAGAATAAGGTGGAAGAAAAATCCTTTGTTCATTCATCTTTTTGGTATGAAAAAAAGGATGGTTCTCAATATATTGCAGACAAACTTGCTGAAGAATTGAATATAAAATATAATGTGATTATAGACAGGATTGTGTATGAAAAAGGAATGTGGATAGTCTGTGGCGAGAAATATGACAGAGTGGTCTTTTGTGGAAATATTAAGGAAATGATAAAGATGATAGATGGAGTAGATGTCGATCCTTATAAAGCATCGGTAGAAGCTTTGGCGTATCATGGGACAACTGCCGTGTTCTGTGAGATAGACAAGAATCCTTATTCATGGATTTACCAACCTTCACGGAGGCATGAAAGCCACCGTATTATCTGTACTGGCAATTTTTCACAAACTAATAATGATGATTCTGTGCCAGAAGGTCGTATTACAGCCACGATTGAATTTACGGACGAAATATGTAAAACAGATATTCTTGATAACTTGAAGCGCATACCGCTCAATCCTACATATATCGATCATGTATATAATAAATATACGTATCCAATTCAAGATACAAATACGCGAAGAATGATTAAAACGCTGAAAACGTTACTTGAGTCCTACGGATTCTTTTTTACTGGTAGATTTGCTGATTGGGAGTATTATAATATGGATGTTGCCATTGGTTCAGCAATGGATTTGGTAAATAGAATGGATGTTTGATGTCCCAAATTTCTAGAGGTTTTGTATGGAGTGGAATAGAAAGGTTCTCTGTTCAGGGAATTAGTTTTATATTGAGTATTATCATAGCCCGTATAGTGTCGCCAAGTTCGTATGGGCTGATAGTAATGATACAAGTATTTCTCTCTTTCTCTCAAATTTTTATCGATGGAGGTTTTGCAAACGCTTTAATTCAAAAGAAAGAAAGAACAGAAACGGATTATTGTACGGTTTTCCTGTTTAATTTACTAGTTGCCATAGTTTTATATGGAGTTTTGTTTTTTACTGCACCATTTATTGCAAAATTTTATAATGAGCCCCAGCTAGTGAGCTTGACGCGTGTTGTCTCATTGAATCTTATTATTTCTAGTCTTTCAATAGTCCAAAGAGCTCGTCTTACAATTGCATTAGATTTCAAAACTCAAACGAAAGCAGGATTGCTTGCTGTTATTATCAGTGGAACATGTGGTATAATATGTGCCTATTCGGGGATGGAAGTTTGGGCATTGGTAGTGCAAGGAATAGTCAGTCAGATTATTATTTCAATATCATTGATGTTGTTTTCTAAATGGACGCCCAGATTACAGTTCTCTATAGATTCATTTAAGAATATGTTTAGTTATGGTTCTAAACTTATGGCAAATAATCTTATAACAAGTCTATATATCAATTTGGCTAATCTAATAATAGGTAAACGGTATTCTTCTGCAGATTTGGCTTATTATAATAGAGGTTTTACACTTTCGCAATTCCCATCTACGAATATCGCTGAAGTAATGAATCGTATTATATTTCCGGTTTTGGCTCGATTACAAGATGATAGACAAGAACTTGTCGCTGCTTATACTAAATATTTGCACCTTTCTAACTATATAATTCTTCCTTTAATGATGCTGCTCATAGTATTGGCTCACCCACTAATAGAAGTTTTGTTAACAGAAAAATGGTTGCCAGCGGTCCCTTATATTCAAATGTTTTCTTTGAATTTTATGCTTTATGCTACAGCACAACAATCAGGTAATCCTGTTGCTGCAATAGGGCATTCGGGAATTCTTTTGAAGTATCAGTTTGTTAAACGGGCGGTTTCCTTTGTCTTGTTGATATTTACGGTAGGCATAAGTGTTACAGCCGTTTGCTGGGGAGTTTTTGCAAGTTCAGTATTTGAGGTGGTTATCAATATGTATGTGTTGAAAAAGGATGTGGATGTTAGTTACCGAAAACAGATTATTCCTCAAATTGATGTCATTTCTTCTGTTTGTATTTTAGGTGTATGTGTGTATATATGGACTCTTTTGGTGACCAATGTTTATCTTCAATTGTTTGTAGGGTGTATCTTGGGTGGGGTTGTTTATTGGGCGACAACTTATTTATTTAATATGAAAGAAAAAGAGATGATACAGCAATTATATATTAATGCAGTAAAAAGAATCAAAAGGAAATGAATTTGGTTAATACAAATACAATGTCAGTACAAGATACTAATGCGTTGAAAGGTTTGGCATTGATACTAATGCTCATACATCATCTTTTCTATAAGCAAAACGGATTGTTTGATGACATTCATATTTGGGGCGATCATTATTTATTCAATGAATTCGGGATTTTCGCAAAGATTTGTGTATCAATATTTGTGTTTCTTTCGGGTTATGGATTGATGGTTCAGACCGACCAAAAAGATAGTATTGGTAGCCTAACTGTGTTTTATTTTCATAGGTTCAAAAAATTATTTATGAACTACTGGTTTATATGGATTATATTCGTGCCGATTTCTTATTTATGTTTTGGATTGACATTCCAGAATGCCTATCAATCAGATGTTTGTTGGCATTTAATAACGGATGTATTGGGGGTGCATAGTTTGATTTTCAACGATGTTTATTGTTACAATCCTACTTGGTGGTTCTATTCTTGTATAATCGTGCTATATTTACTTTTTCCGATTATGTACAAATCAATTAAAAATGACCCGCTTCCCATTATTCTGCTAACACTTATCGTATCATTCTTGCCTATACCGTTCATTGATGTAATAAGGTTCTATATAGTTGCTTTTGCTCTTGGAATGTGGTTGGCGACCCAAAAATCGCTCCAAATGAAGAGCAAATGGATATTTCTAATACTCGCACTATTGTATGCTGTCGGCAGGAACACAAATAGTTATCCGATAATGATAGATTGCTTGCTGACATTGATTGTTGTGCAGTTGTATCGTTCAATTAAGTGGCCTGACTTGCTAATTAGGGTAATGGCATTTATAGGTCGGCATAGTATGAATATATTCTTGTTTCATACTTTTATTTTCCATTTTTGGTATAAGGATTTTATTTACATTTCTCGTATTCCGATAATTATTCTTTTTACACTTCTGTCAATATGCCTGATAATATCAATATTGCTAGAGTGGCTAAAGAAATACACGATATATAGAATATGACAAAAAGACTTGCGATTATAGGTGCCAGCTACCTCCAGTTGCCCTTGGTAAAGAAAGCCAAAGAGATGGGGGTGGAGAGTATCTGTTTTGCGTGGGAGGATGGAGCAGTATGCAAAGATATTGCCGACCATTTCTATCCAATATCAATCATTGACAAGGAAGCTATTTTGAATGTATGCCAGGAATTAAATATAGATGGTATCACGACAATTGCTTCAGATACTGCTGTTGTTACTGTTAATTATGTTGCATCGCGAATGGGTTTACGCTCAAATCCCGATGATTATACCGAAGTGACTACCAATAAATATAAGATGAGGCAATGTTTCATAGACAATGGGGTGCCTTCACCAAAGTTCGTTTTGGCTAACAATGAATTTAATTGTCAAACAATCAATTTGAAGTTTCCATTGATAGTTAAACCAACTGACCGATCGGGTAGTCGTGGAGTTGAGAAAGTGCAAGACAATGCTCAGTTAGACAAGGCTATAAGCCGTGCCAGAAATGAATCTTTTGAACATAAAGCCATAATAGAAGAGTTTGTGACTGGACGAGAGATAAGCGTAGAGTCAATTTCTTACAACGGGGAACATTATATACTTCAAATCACAGATAAAGTAACTACAGGTGCGCCATTCTTTGTTGAGTTGGAGCATCATCAGCCATCATCTCTTCCGAATGACATAAAAGAACGAGTTAGAGAAATTGTCTTGAATGCTTTGAATGCTCTTCATATTAAGTTTGGTGCGAGCCATTCTGAATTAAAAATAACAGATGATGGTGATATAAAAGTTATTGAAATAGGAGCTCGGATGGGGGGCGACTTCATAGGCTCTAATTTAGTACAACTATCCACAGGCTATGATTTCTTGAAAGGTGTTATAGATGTTGCTTTGGGTGAATTCCATGAACCAGTTATAACTCAGCATCAGTATTCTGGTGTTTATTTCCTTTGCAAGGAAACAGAAAGAATTAAACCTATAATTGAAAATTGGCAAAGCTATTCGGAGATAGTGGAGGCAGAAGTCACTGATGGCGAGTTGCGCCATATTGAATGTAGCGGAGACCGTAGTGGGTATTTAATTTATCAGTCAAAAGATTCAAAGGTGATTTTTTAGTTTCTGGATGAATCAACGGAAAGTTTATAAATGGTATAAAATTAGATATGTTATGAGGAAAGTCTTGATTGTAGGGATGACAATGTTTTCTGCAGAATTGTGTGAGATTCTTCGTCGAGAAGGGGTAAAAGTTATAGGCTATTCTGTTGATAATGCATATAGATCATCTGATAGCTTTTATGGTCTTCCAATATTCTCATTTGAAGAGATAGAGAAAGATTTGGATATGACATCTGTGGAGGTTGCCTTAACATTAGGATATTCCCAGATGAATGATAATAGAGAATTGAAATATCGGCAGTGCAAGGAAAAAGGAGTTAAATTGTTAACATATGTGTCAAAGCAATCGCAAGTCTATACAGAAAAGATAGGTGAAGGTAGCTTGATATTACCCGGTACATATGTAGGGCCTTATTCGGAAATAGGCTTGGGCACTATAATAAGACCTGGTACGGTGTTGGCTCATCATGATAAAATAGGAAACTATAATTGGATTGCTGATGGGTGTACGTTGGGAGGTGGCGTTATAATGGGCAGTCATTGTTTTTTGGGTCTTGGCACAACAATAAGAAATGAAGTATCAATAGCAGACTATACTTTTATTGGGGCACATTCATATGTTGCAAAAGATACAGAATTGTCGAAAGCTTATATTGGGATCCCTGCCAAAAAAGTATGTGAAAAAGATGCTTATAAGATGGTCTGCAAGGTATAAAGTGAATAGTAAGTAGTTTATTGATTTTAATAATGATTCCGTTTAATAAGCCCTTTTTAACGGGCAAAGAAGTTCATTACATGTATCAGGCAGTATATACTGGCAAACTGTCTGGTAACGGAGAGTTTACAAAAAAGTGTCAGAACTTTTTTGAAGAAAAATATGGTTTCAAAAAGTGTATTTTAACCACTTCTGGAACCGATGCATTGGAAATGGCTGCTATTCTTTGTGATGTGCAACCTGGCGATGATGTCATCGTGCCATCTTATACTTTCGTCTCTTCTGCACTTGCATTTGTGCGTCAAGGTGCAAGAATTATCTTTGCTGACAGTTGCAAGTATAATCCCAATATCGATGCAGACAAGATTGAAGCATTGATAACTCCTAAGACCAAAGTGATTGTGCCTGTTCATTATGCAGGTGTGGCTTGCGATATGGACAAGATTATGGATATTGCTAATCGACACAATCTTTTTGTAGTTGAGGATGCTGCGCAGGCTATAGATTCGTATTATAAAGGAAAAGCTTTAGGTGGTATTGGCAATTTTGGTTGTTTCTCTTTCCATGAGACTAAAAATGTTACTGCAGGCGGTGAAGGAGGTTTGCTCTGTGTAAATGATGAGCGTTTTATTCGTCGAGCAGAAATTATATGGGAAAAGGGAACAAATCGTGCGGAATTTTTCCGAGGGATGGTAAATAAGTATGGCTGGGTAGATACAGGCTCTTCGTTTTTACCGGCAGAGATAAACGCTGCGTTTTTGTGGGCACAACTTGAAAACTTGGAAATGATACAAAATCGTCGCAAGCATATTTGGAATATGTACCATGATGGGCTGAAAGAGTTGGCTGAAAAAAAATCGGTTACAATTCCTGATGTACCAAATTATGCTACAAATAATGGACATATGTTTTATTTGGTATGCCGTTCATTAGAAGAACGTACGGATTTGATTAATTGTCTTAAGCAGAATGATGTTTTGGCTGTGTTCCACTATTTGAGTCTTCACAAGAGTGAATACTATTTAAATAATGGCGGAATGATAGTTGATTTGCCTAATTGTGATAAGTTTGCAGATCGGCTTGTTCGGTTGCCAATGTATTTTGATCTGTCTGATGATGATGTAATGCGGGTTATTTCTTTGATTAATGGTTTCTATTGTGGAAAATAAACAACCAAAAGTACTTGTCATTTCGTCGGTCGATCCATCAATAGGTCCTGCGATTGTTGCATTGGAACATTATAATGCTTTAAAGAAAGCTGGATTGGAAGTCGATTTCTTAACAAAATATCCAGTTGAAGGTCATCCTGAGTTCATAAGTGTATTAAACAAAAAAATACAAACGCCACGTTTGTGGATAAGAATAAAAGAAAAGGTAAAACACATACTACATGTTCCAAAATGTCCAAAACAACTTCCTGGTTATTATTTCTTTTATGAGAAAGAAACTGAACCACCAGTATCTGTTGATTTGGTATTGGAAAAAGTTCAAAAACCTTATGATGTTGTGTATATTGTTTTTTGGCAGGAATTGTTATCATTTGCCACGATAGATGCTTTGTTTGATAAGTTGCATTGCCAGTTTCAATTTCAAAGTGCAGACTACTCGCCGATGTCAGGAGGGTGTCATTTCACGGGTAATTGTTTGCGCTATCAGACAGGTTGTGGGCGCTGTCCTGCAATTTGCTCTAATGATGAGAATGATTTTACAAAATGGAATGTTGAATACCGCAAACAAGTATATAAGAAAGTTCACCCTATCGTTTATGGGAATACATATATGAATTTTTTTTTCAAAAAATCTTATTTGTTAGGAGAATATGATAGATTAGAAACCGTGTTACCTTTGGTTAATGCTGATAAATATAGTCCTCAAAATATAATCTCTGTAAGAGAAAAATATTCAATTCCTTCAGAAAAAGAGTTTATAATGTTCATGGGTAGTCAGAGCCTTTCTGATGAACGAAAGGGAATATCGTATTTGTTACAAGCGTTAAAATACCTGTATGAAGATTTAACCATTGAAGATAGGGCGAAAATACTGTTGGTTTTGGCTGGTAGAGATATAGAACCAATAAAAACGTATCTATGTTTTGATTATTTGTATTTAGGATATGTAAAATCAGAAGAACTTCCAGGGATTTATTCGATGGCAAACGTTTTTTTAAGCCCATCGGTAAATGATGCAGGTCCGACAATGGTTAATCAGGCAATGTCATGTGGAACACCAATTGTGGCATTTGAGATGGGAACTGCTTTGGATGTAGTAAAAGAACAAGGGACTGGTTACTGCGCAAAGTTGCGTGATGCTAAAGATTTCGCTAATGGTATAAAAAGTATTTATCAATTATCACCCATTCAATTTGAAGCGCTTAAATCACGTTGTAGAGATGTCTCACTAAATCTAACGTCAACCGATAGTTTTGTTCGTAATTTCTTCCGGATATATAACAAGTATAATAATTAGAAAAGTGGCAATCGTTTACTTATGAAAAAAGTTTTAAGATTATGTGTGTCGGTTATTATATGGATTGTGAGTAAATTGTATTCATATTCGTTAAGTTTGCGAATAAAGGCATGTCGTGATTTTTTATATACCCTATGGATAAAGAACTATTTGGGAAGTGTCGGTGAATATTCAATAATATGTAAATCATGCAGTTTGCAAGGTGGGGGGCAAAAGAATATTTCGATAGGAGATTACACAACCATAAACAAAAATACAGTTCTAGGTTGCTGGACAAAATATGGTAATCAGGAATTTCCAAACGCTTCTATCAAAATTGGGAATAATTGCTATATAGGAGAATACAATCAAATAACAGCTTGCAATAAAATCACTATTGGTGATGGATTGTTGACGGGACATTATGTTTTAATAAGTGATAATAGTCACGGAGGATTGAGTGAAGAAGAATCAATAATTGTACCGCATTACCGAGAATTGAAATCGAAAGGTGAAGTTGTTATTGGCAATAACGTTTGGATTGGAGATAAAGTGTCTGTTTTGGCTGGTGTTCATATAGGAAACAATGTTATTGTTGCAGCAAATGCCGTAGTAACTAAAGATGTGCCAGATAATTGTGTTGTGGCGGGTGTGCCAGCAAGGGTAGTGAAACAAATGAATTAATAGAAATGAATAAAAGAATTATAGCAATTCATTTACCTCAATATCATCCATTTCGTGAAAATGATGAATGGTGGGGCAAAGGGTTCACAGAATGGACAAATGTTGCAAAAGCTCGTCCCCGTTTTAGAGGTCATTATCAACCTCACATTCCTGCAGATTTGGGATTCTATGATTTACGGTTAGAAGAAACAAGGATCGCTCAAGCAGAATTGGCAAAAGAATATGGTATATATGGATTTTGTTATTACCATTATTGGTTTAATGGTCATCAATTAATGGAACGACCTCTTGAAGAAATACTTTCTTCGGGTAAACCAGATTTCCCTTTTATGCTTTGTTGGGCGAATGAAAATTGGACAAGAGCTTGGGATGGAGGAGTACGTAATACATTGATAGAACAAACATATTCAGAAGAAGACGATCGAGAACATATACGGTTTCTATGTAAAAAGTATTTTAAGGATAAAAGATATATTCGTATTGAGAACAAACCTGTTTTTTGTATATATCGTTCAACATTATTCCCAAATATTGAAGAGTCAATAGCCATAATGAGAGATGAAGCAAGAAAGTTTGGAGAAGAGTTATATATATGCAGGTTTGAAAGTCATGGTATTAGAGGAGAAGAGTATCTTAACTCAGGTTTTGATGCAGCTATTGATTTTCAACCTCACATGGGAGATTGCCTTACTTGGTTTGATTACTTTAAAAAAAAGTTTAATATTCTGTATAATAAAGTATTTCATAAATTGTTTTTTACAATAGTGGATGATTATGAAAAATATGTACGAAATACTTTAAAAGATCAGGTTGATTATAAGCGATATCCTTGTGTGTGTCCTATGTGGGATAATTCATCAAGACGCATTGGCATGCCTTTTTATGCTTTAAATAATGCCACACCTCAAAAATACGAATATTGGCTTTCAGAGACAATGAAAAGATTTAAGCCATTCTCTTCAGAAGAGAATCTCGTATTTATTAATGCATGGAATGAATGGGCTGAGGGTAATCATCTTGAGCCGGATTTGAAGTGGGGACGGGCTTATTTGGAAGCTACCAAACGAGTATCGGATAATTATGTGTGATTATAAGATATAATTAACACTTAGCCAAGAAAGTATTGGGTCAAATAATGATCCATAATATAAAACGTGTAAGGATAATAAGCTAAATATGAGTAAACCTAGAGTAATAGCATTTTATTTGCCACAGTTTCATCCTACAGAGGATAACAATAAGTGGTATGGAGAAGGTTTTACAGAATGGACAAATGTGGCTAAGGCTAAGAAATTATTCCGAGGACATGAGCAGCCCCATATTCCTAGTACATTAGGTTTTTATGATTTGCGATTGGAAGAGATACGAATTAAACAAGCGGAAATAGCAAAGGATGCAGGAATAGAAGGTTTTTGTTATTATCATTATTGGTTCGCACCAAACAAAAGGGAATTGGAAATGCCATTTCAAAAAGTTTTGGAATCAGGCAATCCGGATTTCCCGTTTATGTTATGTTGGGCAAATGAGACTTGGCAAAAAAAATTCTGGAATTTGGATGGCACATATAGTAAAGAAGATTTGGCCGTGCAGACATACGGAGGGGAAAAAGATTATACAATTCATTTCTATGATATTTTGCCCGCATTAAAAGACAAAAGGTATATAAAAATCGATGGCAAGCCTGCATTTATGATTTATAAAGCATTGCAAATACCAGATTTGAATAGATTTATTGATTTGTGGCAGAAGTTGGCACTTGAAAATGGTTTGCCAGGTATATTTTTTATTGCTCAATCGATAAAAACAAGAGAAGAAAAAGAACAAATTTTAAATTCGGGAATTGATGCAATAAATAGTGTAAGACATTATGACAATTATTTGGAAAAAAGTTATGTGCGCAGGAAACTGTATGGACTATATAGACGAGTTTTTAGATTGCCAATAATAAAGAAATATGATAAAATATTCCCTTCGTTTATTTCTGCGGATGATTATTTAGATAATATTTTCCCAACAATAATACCCAATTGGGATCATACTCCAAGAAGTGGTCTGGGTGGGTATGTAATAACTAATTCAACTCCTGAATTGTTTGGACAACATTTACAACATGTTTTTAGTGTTATTCAGCAAAAGTCAGAAAATAGACATGTGGCATTCTTGAAATCTTGGAATGAATGGGGCGAAGGGAATTACATGGAGCCCGATTTAAAATATGGAACACAGTATTTGGATACGTTAAAAGCAGAAATACAAAAATATAAATGAAAAAAATTCTTCTTGTCTTCGGCACGCGCCCAGAAGCGATAAAAATGTGTCCTTTGGTTAAGGAATTTATGAAATTTCCCAAAGATTTTGAAACCATGGTATGCGTTACGGGACAACACCGCGAAATGCTTGACCAAGTACTGAACATTTTTGAAGTTAAACCTGATTACGACCTAAACATTATGAAACAAGGTCAGGATTTGTATGATGTTACTTCAAGAGTGCTTCTCGGTATGAGGGATGTTTTGAAACGAGTTCAGCCCGATGTTGTTTTGGTTCACGGCGATACGACAACTTCGACAGCTGCCGCACTTGCCGCTTTTTATCAGCAAATTCCTGTCGGACACGTTGAAGCCGGTCTTAGAACTCATAATATTTATTCGCCTTGGCCAGAAGAATTGAACCGTCAAATAACTGGCAGAATTGCAACATACAATTTTGCCCCGACACTGCTTTCAAGAGAAAACTTGTTGAAAGAAAACGTCAATGAAAATAGCATTTTTGTTACGGGAAACACCGTTATTGATGCTTTACATTTGGTTGTCAACAAAATAAAAGAAAGTGCAGAAGTTTCTTCGGAACTCGAAAATATACTTCTAAAATCGGGTTATGATTGTGACAGATTAAAAGGAGGTAAAAAGTTGGTCCTCATAACGGGACACCGCAGAGAAAACTTTGGCGACGGCTTTATAAATATGTGTACAGCAATCAAAGATTTGACTCAGAAATACCCTGATGTGGATTTTGTGTATCCGATGCATTTAAACCCAAATGTCAGAAAGCCTATCCATGAAGTTTTCGGTGAGGATTTGAGTGGACTTAAAAATATGTTTTTCATTGAACCATTGGAATATTTGTCTTTTGTGTATTTGATGGAAAAATCAAATATTGTTTTAACGGACAGCGGAGGCATTCAGGAAGAAGCACCGGGCTTGGGCAAGCCGGTTTTGGTTATGCGAGATACTACAGAAAGACCCGAAGCGGTATCCTCAGGAACGGTAAAAATTGTTGGAACTAATTATAACGCTATTGTTGAAAACGTTTCGGAATTGTTGGAAAATTCTTCTGCCTACGAAAAAATGAGCAAATCCGTAAATCCATACGGTGACGGAAAAGCGTGTCAAAGAATTGTTGAATGGTTAAAAAGGTAGTTGGATGAAAGATAAAATGCTATACATATCCCAGGTCGGTTGGAATTTTTTGAAACAACGCCCCCAATTTATAGCGGAAGGATTGGAAAAGTATTTCGATGTTTATGTTTATCATTTTTGTTCAATGCAATATTTGAAAAATAGAGTTCCAAATACTGATAAGCTTGTCGCAATTTACGATATTCCAAAGCGAAATAAATTCCGTATTATAAAGTGGATTGACAGAACAATAAAAAAGATAAAATTATCGGCAGCAGTAAAACGAATAAAACCACAATATATATGGATTACACATCCGATTTCTATTAAATTTATCCCAGAAGATTATAAAGGGAAAATAATATATGATTGCATGGATAATCATATTGAATTTAGACAGAATAATAAAGAGAGAAATGAAGTTTTAGAAGCGGAAAAGCTATTAATAACGAAATCGGATATTGTATTTGTTACTAGTGCTAAGTTGCAAGAAGAATTATTAAAACGGTATAAATGCGATGCTCAAAAATTGGTTTTGAATAGAAATGCATATAATGGCAAACTTTTAACCCTTACGGATAAAAACGTACAAAACAAAAAAACGTTCACAATATCATATTTTGGACATATCGGCAGTTGGTTTGATTTTGATTCTATATTGGAAAGTTTAGAACAGATACCACAATTGGAATATTTACTTGTAGGTTCCGTTGAGGCGAGCATAAAAATACCAGAATGCGACAGAATCAAAGTCGTCGGTTTTGTTCCGCACGCAAAACTTTATGAAGTCGTAGAGGACTCTGATTGTTTCATTATGCCGTTTAAAATCAGCAGATTGATAGAATCTGTGGATCCTATAAAAATATACGAATACATTAATTTTAATAAGAATATAATTTCTTCATATTATCCAGAAATGGATAGATATAAAGATTTTTGTTTGTTTTATAAATCAGGACAACAATTAGTGCAACAAATACGATTATTGATGCAAGATAACAAGTTGCGTTACGATGAAACGAAAAGGACGCGTTTTTTGAGCGATAATACTTGGGAAAAAAGATGTCAATTGATTTATGAAACGATATGTGCAAATAATTAATTATGAGTATCCTATTGGTGTACAATGGTAACAAATAAAGTTAATCTTGAGAGACTAATTGGAATATTGCTGAATATATGTATTTAGATCAATTTCGTAGGAATAGAAGGAATTGAAGTCAAATATAAATACAATATAACTGAAAATGAATGTATTTGTATTTTTAATATTGTTCTTTGCGTTATGCCTTTTTGCAGAAAAATACTTTTCTGTTAAAGCGAAATATTCAGTAAAACATAACAAACGACGCATAAATAACATATTCTTGTTGTTCTTTGTGTTTTTTGTGGTATTTTATACTTTCCGGGATTTTCAATATTGTTCAAATGATACTCGGGTTTATGTTAGTTCTTTTTTACAAATTGGGAAATTAAACTATTTATTGACAAGTCATCCTAATTTTGAAAATGGGTATTTGTTATTGATTTATGTGGTAAGTCGGCTAACAATGAATCCGAGAGTGTTTATGCTTTTGGTAGGAATATTCATTTATATGTCAATATTGTATTTCATCATTAGAACTTCTCAAAAACTATCATACCCCCAATTATCTTCTAAAAATATTATTATAGCTATTATATTGTTCGTGATATATGGCACATTTTTTAGCAGTACAAACTTGCAAAGACAGTATATTGCAATATCAATCATATTGTTTTCACATGAATATTTGTTTAAAAAGAAATACCTGGAGTATTATTTGTTGGTTTTATTGGCCGCACAATTCCATCATTCAAGTTTGATATGTTGTGTTTTGCCATTGCTGAATTATGTTAAAATAAGTAAGAAAAGTATAATCATATTTGCTTCTATAGTGGTAACCATATTGTTGTTTAGTACAACAATCGTTATATGGATAATTGATAATATTTCTTATTTCAATGAATATTCAGGTTGGGTACAAAAAGATAGCATGTATGTTAGCGCTAATAGTGTAAAAATTGGACCTTTATGTTTATTCCTTATATATATATTGTTTATAGTTACTCTTTATAATGGCATCAATTTAAATGATAGATACCAAGCGTTTTTGTTTAAAGTATATTGTTGTGGATTGGTATTTATGGCAAGTTCAATTCATTTTTCTTTAACAGATAGAATGAGTGGATATTTTGTTCCATTTATGTTTCCTCTTTTTGCAAATATACCCAAAAAGATACTATTCTACGTGTGCTTTTTTGTTCAAATGCTTTTTTGTCTAATAGTAAACACATTTCGACAAGATTGGACAATGTTTTTCCCGTATCATTTCATGTAAAAAATAAATATGATAAAGATAGCCTTGTTTGCAGATACCACATTAACACGAAGTGGAATCACAGGATATTGTTATTCATTAAAGAATATGTTGGAATCGAGAGGCGATTTCGTAGTGTCTGTGTTTGCCGATTTGCCGCATAAAAGATGCCGATTCTTTCATATTTATGATGAGAAGGCAATAAAAAAATCTTTGTTGTCAGCTGACTTTGATATTATCCACATAAATGGATTTATCTCTACGATTCCGTTTTACGTTTGTCGGGGGCTAAAGTCTTTAGGTATAAATAAGCCAATTGTTTATACACCTCATGCACACCCGTTTTATACAGTAAACCGTCCTCTTTTAGCTCGTGCTTTTTTTCATATATTTGTAAAGCCGATACTGAAAAAAGCTAATGCGGTTATATCAATAAACAAGGAGGATTATGTTTTTTTTACCAAGTACAACAAGAATGTTTACACCATTCAACATTGGTTCGATAAAAAGTATGAAGCTGTTGCAGAGAAGGATAAGAGTAAAAAATCTGTGATTTTGTTTGTGGGGAGGAATGACGACAATAAAAATCTTAAAGTTCTGTATTCTTTGCCAAAAGACAAGTTCGAGATTGTGTGCGTAACAAATATTAAACCCGAACGCGAAGACTTTATTTTTAAAACACAAATTTCGGAAGATGAATTGTCTGAACTTTATTTAAAGGCGTCATTGACAGTTATTCCATCTCGATATGAAGGTTTTTCTTATGTGGCGTTGGAAAGTCTTTTGAGAGGAACCCCAGTGCTCATGTCTAATCGGGTAAGAATAGCAGATTTTTTAGAAAACATATCTGGTGTAACTATATATGATTATGCAAGACCAGATGATTTTGTAAATAAAATAGAAGAAGCCATTAATAATAATAGTAGTGTTGATATCAACAGAATAAAGGATGTTTTTTCTGTTGATAAAGCGTTCTCTATGTATTCAAATGTATACAAAAATACTTATTATAGTTATTTTAATGAGATTAATTAAAAGATGGGAATATGACAGAAATCCAATCTCAATTATTATCTTTATTTAAATATACAGTTTCTTTTTTGAAAGAGCATAATTTAAAGTATGTTGCTTGTTGTGGCACGGTATTGGGAGCTGTTAGGCATAAGGGGTTTATTCCTTGGGATGATGATATTGATATTTATATGCCTAGAGATGATTATAACAAACTTATTAGTTTAAAATCAGCCGTTCAGACTGACGGGAAAGATGTCTTTTCAATATATACAGATAAGTATTATTATCTCCCGTTTGCCAAAATTGTCGATATGAAAACAACGATTTGGGAATGGAAAGAAATCCCTTTCATTATTGGAAATTATATTGATATTTTCCCTCTTGATAAATTTGAATGTAGTGATGAGAAAATAATTTCGATTCAAAAAAGAAGGAGATTCCTTTTTTCAATTTATCAGAGTACCATTACAAAAGATTGTGTATTTAATATCTTTAAACACATTTTAAAAGGTCATAGGGGGCAAGTCGTTAGAACCTTATTGGGTTGTTTGCCTTTGAATTCAGAAAAGACATTGCAAAGGTATATTCAGTACGAAAATCAACACATTTTTACTTCAGGTAGCAAATGTGTATCTTTATATGAGTATTTAGGTCGCGTTTTTTATTCTTCATGGTTTGAAGAAACAATTGAAGTGCCTTTTGAGGACACTACAATTGTGATTCCTAAAGATTATGAAGCATATTTATCATTGTTATATGGAAATTGGCGGGTTCCTCCAAAAATAACAGAATCTGCCCATTCAGACGTCCGTTACTATCTTAATTTTAGGGAACGCCTTAATATTGAACAGGTAAAAGACCGGATAAAAAAAGGAGAGACGTATTTAGTATAGTTTTTTCAAGTTGGTTCTTATTATACAAACTATCTATGATAGTATCTCTAGGCATAATAGCCCTTAACGAAGAAAAATATCTTTCTGCAATATTGAATGATATATTGAAACAATTATATCCAATATCACAAATTGATTTAATTCTTATAGATAGTATGTCCGATGATTCAACAAAATCAATTATGGAATCATTTAGAGATGAGTATTTAAATCAGTTTTATAATATTCGTGTTTTTGAAAATCCAGGTCAATGGCAGGCTAATGGTTGGAATGTTTTTATAGATAATGCCGAAGGTGATACTCTTATAAGATTGGATGCTCATACGCAAATCCCCAATGATTTTGTGCGAAAAATAGTTTCTACTATAGAAACAGGCTATTTTGATGTTGTAGGCGGGAAGCGCCCAACAATATTGAAAGATAATACAGCATGGGCTAAAACTCTTTTGGAAGCAGAAAACGCTTTGTTTGGTAGTGGTTTGGCTGTTTTTCGCACATCGGATAAGGCTCGTTATGTAAAATCGGTTTTTCATGGAGCCTATAAAAAAGAAGTTTTCGAAAAGGTGGGATTGTTTAACGAAAAACTTCGTCGCACAGAAGATAACGAGATTCATTGGCGTATTAGACATAATGGTTTTAAGATATGGTATGACCCTACAATAGTTTCATATCAGTATGCGCGGCCCACATTATTAAAAATGTTGAAACAAAAGTATTTGAATGGTTATTGGATTGGCAAAACAATGTGGATTTGTCCTAAGTGTTTTTCTTTATATCATTTTGCACCATTGTGTTTTGTATTATCACTGATTCTTTTTTCTGCTTTATCAAGGATATCATATATTCCATTGTTTGTTTTAGTTTGTTTATATGGAATATTTGATTTATTCAACACTGCGATATCAATTGCGAAAAATAAGAATTTGGGAATGATAATTCTTTTGGGCATTTTCCCCATGTTACATATTACTTATGGTTTGGGAACGCTATTCGGCCTTTTTGCATTTTCAAACAAAAGAAAATAAAGATTAAATAAACTTGATATATCTATGAAAATTCCATTTTCACCCCCTGACATAACCGAACAGGAAATAAATGCAGTTGCAGAAACCTTGCGTTCGGGTTGGATTACAACGGGACCTAAAACCAAAGAGTTTGAGAAACAGATTGCGGCATATTGCCACACGTCCAAAGCCGTTTGCCTTAATTCCGCTACTGCATGTTTGGAAGGTGTGTTGCGAATACTTGGTGTTGGAGAAGGAGACGAAGTCATAGTTCCGGCATATACCTATACGGCAACGGCAAGTGTGGTGTGTCATGTAGGGGCAAAGCCTGTTATGGTCGATACCATTAAAGATGGTTTTGAAATGGATTATGATAAAATGGCTGATGCCATTACGGAAAAAACAAAAGTTATAATTCCTGTTGATTTGGCAGGTATTATTTGTGATTATGATAGAATTTTTGATATTGTCAATAATAACTCAACATTTTTCCGCCCCAAAAACAAAATCCAAGAAACATTCGGAAGAGTTATTGTGTTGGCTGATGCAGCCCATGCTTTTGGCGCGATGAGAAATGGCAAAAAGTGTGGCGAAATTGCAGATTTCACATCGTTCTCGTTCCATGCAGTTAAGAATCTAACAACAGCGGAGGGAGGAGCGTTAACATGGCGTTCTTTTGATGGCATTGACAATGAAGCGTTGTACAAAGAATTCATGCTTTATTCTCTACATGGGCAAAACAAAGATGCTTTGGCGAAGAACCAGCTTGGAGCTTGGGAATACGATATAGTATATCCTGCATATAAATGTAACATGACTGATATTATGGCATCTGTTGGCTTGGTTCAATTGGAAAGATATCCGCAGATATTGTCTCGTCGTAAGGCTATTATTGAGAAATACAATAAAGCATTTAACAGCTTGGATGTTACTGTTCTAAACCACTATTCCGATAAGCACTCGTCAAGTGGACATCTGTATTTGGTAAGGTTAAATGGCAGGGATGAAAACTACAGAAACAATATTATTGTGAAGATGGCCGAAAAGGATATCGCTTGCAATGTTCATTACAAACCCTTGCCAATGATGACCGCATATAAACAAATAGGGTATGACATTGCAGAATTTCCTAATGCATTCAATCAATATAGAAATGAAATCACCTTGCCGCTTCATACGTGCTTGACGGATGAAATGGTTGATTATGTGATAGATTCATTTGTCAATTTGTTGGAGTAATGATTCGAATTCTGGATATTGTATTTTCTTTTTTCGGTCTTTTGCTACTGGCTCCTTTATTTATCATTGTTTGGACAATCATTGTGTTGACAAGTAGAGGTGGTGGCTTTTATTGTCAACAGCGTGTTGGGTTGAATAATATAGATTTTAAACTCATCAAATTCCGGTCAATGCGTGTTGGGGCGGATAAAGGAAGTCTTATAACGGTCGGCGGTAGAGACTCACGAATTACAAAAATCGGGTATTTTATAAGAAAATTTAAAATCGACGAATTGCCGCAACTGTTCAATGTTATGAAAGGCGATATGAGCCTTGTCGGGCCACGTCCGGAAGTCCGAAAATACGTTGATTTATATACTGATGAGCAGAAGGCGGTTTTATCTGTGCGGCCAGGCATAACCGATTATGCATCGATAGAATATGTTGATGAAAACGAGTTGCTCGGCAATGCGGAAAATCCTGATGATGTTTACATTAATCAGATTATGCCCGATAAGATTAAACTCAATATGAAGTATATTGAAAATAAATCTGTTAAAGAATATTTCAAGATTATATTTTTGACAATAGAAAAAATCTTCCGATAACGATTTGCAAAAATTGTGAATGAGCAAATAAAGGTATGATGCAAATAATGAATAATATAAAAAGTCGGCGTATATTCGAAAAAATAATGCCATTGTGTTTGGCATTATTTTTTGTCCGTACTGTGTTCATCGGATACAAATATTTGTTTTTTGCAACATTTGTTCCGTGCTTTCTGTATTCGGTGTATGTGTTATTCAAACAAGGTGTTGCAAGACCGAAATTCAAAACTTTATTACTGCCAATATTGGTGATAGCGCTATTCTTCGTTCATTTCTTACCATTCAGTAATGTGGTGAAAGAAAGTGCAAACATTGCTTTGATAGTGTATTTTATTGTTTTTTCGAAATTGTATTATGGCGATGATAAACTAGGTGTTTTCTTGAAATGGATTGTACGGCTGACATTGTTTGCGGGTATTATAGCTATTGTTAGGTTAATATTGGTTCAAAAAGGAATACGCATTCCAATGGAAGGATTTGTTTTTGAAGGGGGACGTTTCCCCTTGGTTAATGACAATAATTTCTATTCAATGTTTTTTATTCTTGCAACTTTGATATCATTTTGGTTGGTTGGGAATAAACGCATAAGCGTAGCTCTTTTTCTAATTGTTGATTTAATATCAGGGATAAATATTGCTCTTTCAATGTCTAGGAGAGGGTACGTCTTGTTTTTTTTACTTCTTTTATTGATAAGCATTGTTGCTGTAGTAAAGCACCGGAGTGAAATAAAATTATTATTATGCAGTACATTACCATTATTATTCATGTCTATTGGTTGTGTGGTGGCGGTGTTGTATTACGGGAAGAACTATGACAGATTGTCTCTGGTGGCAAAAGATAAATACTATAAGCTGTATACTATATGTAATAGCGGAATTACATTTCAAGAATTTGATTTTAGACAACATATGAAATGCCAGCCCAATGACCAAATTCAGATTGGAGACAATTTGTTTTCTAACGGTGATTTGCAGAATGGTCTTGAAGGGTGGGGGTATACTGCAGATTGGCATGATTGCTTGAACATTAATCTTGTTAAAGATGTCGACGGTTCAAATGTTATAAGAGTGAATAGATGGTGTTCTGATGGGGAATGGCAGATTCTTTATACAGGTCGACCTATCTTCTATCACAAAGACGTTACTTATGATTTGTCATTTGTATATAGGGTATTGGAGGGTGTTGGACAACGATTTGATGTGGGATGGGGGATATATGAAGGTCAAAATGATTATATGTTTCATCTTCCGCAGAAAACAACAGAGCTAGATAGTGTATGGACACGGTGTGATGTTTCGTATAAATTTAAAAGAGACTATTTAAACCCTCGTTGCTTTCTCCGTTCTCTCAAGGCTGGATCTACAATTGAAGTTAAGGATATTAGTTTGACTTGTGATGATACAACAGGGCTTCCCATGTATGCTGATCAAATGTCTGATAGTGTTATTCATAGTTTCTTTACATATATTAGTGGAGACACGATAAACTATTTCACATCCTCGCGTATCGCTCGTTGGCGCTACGCCTTAGAACTTTGGCTAACACGTTACGACACAAAGCAAAAGATTTTCGGTCAGGGCTTTAAGTATTTGGAATGGTATGGAGAAAAGTTCTATAACAATCCTAAAAGATACGATTTCCCGCATAATCCAATTATCTCGTCATTTCTTTATTCGGGAATTATAGGTGGCGTAGTTTATATTGCATTTTTGATAATGAGTTTATGGCTATATTGGAAACGGCGCAAGGAGTTGGGTATCTTCTTTATTATGTATTTATGCTGTATGTTCTTCAGTATGTTCAGTGGTAGCAGCCATTTTAGTTTCCCATTGTTTGCATTTTTGTCGTTTTTGCCGTTCGTTGAGTATAAGAATGATAATGAAAACAAAAGCGTTGGAAATAATAATGTTAGTGTGTGACGATTTGATAAAACAAAAACACCATAGTAATGGCGACCAATCAAGAAATAGGGAAAATCGGAGAGGAGGCAGCCGCCAATCTTTTGATTGAGAAAGGGTATGCAATTTTGGCGCGGAACTATCGTATTGGTCATCTTGAATTGGATATTGTTGCACTAAAAGGTGATACTATAGCATTTGTTGAGGTGAAAACACGTTCTGTCAACTATTTGGTATCGCCACAAGAGGCGGTCAACTATCGCAAGCGGAATCTTATTATCAGCGCAGCCAATGGATATATCCGTAATTTCCGACGTAATGAGAATGCACGTCTCGATGTGATAACCGTTTTGCACAAAAATGGTGCTGTTGTAGAGGTTGAGCATATTGAGAATGCCTACTATCCGAGTGTTAGAACGTACCATTGATGGCAATATGTTCAAATTGATAAAGAATTAATTGAAATATTAACAGATATGAAAACAGTCTATTGCGGCATGAGTGCCGATTTAATTCATCATGGTCATTTGAATATCATTCACGAGGCCATGAAACTTGGAGAAGTTACCGTTGGTGTGCTTACAGATGAGGCCATCGCTAGTTATAAAAGACTTCCGTACTTAACGTACGAACAGCGTGCGGAGATTGTTGCAAACATAAAAGGTGTTGCACAAGTTGTTCCGCAGACGACATTGGACTATGTTCCTAATCTTGAAAAACTTAAACCTGACTATGTCGTCCATGGTGATGATTGGCTTACTGGTGTTCAGCAGGAAACACGGCAAAGAGTGATAGACTGCATAGCCAAATGGGGCGGTAAAGTGGTAGATATTCCTTATACACCAGGAATTTCTTCTACAGCACTAAATGCCGAAGTCCGTGAAATTGGCACTACGCCCGAAATCCGTCAGAGAATGTTAAGACGGCTAATTGCGGCAAAACCGATTGTACGCATAATGGAAAGTCATTCAGGATTGACAGGACTTATCATCGAGAAGACTAAAGTCAAGGTCAACAACAAGACCGAAGAGTTTGACGGAATGTGGGCAAGTTCGTTGACAGATTCTACTAGCAAGGGTAAGCCTGACATTGAAGCCGTCGATTTGACAACAAGACTTCACGGTTTGAACGATGCGCTTGAATGCACAACTAAACCTGTGATTTTTGATGGCGATACAGGTGGTAAGATTGAGCATTTTGTATTTACAGTTCGCACGTTGGAGCGTCTGGGTGTTTCGGCCATTATTATTGAGGATAAGGTTGGATTGAAGAAAAACTCACTGTTCGGGACCGATGCAATCCAAACACAAGATTCAATCGAAGGATTTTCGGAGAAAATCAGAGCAGGGAAAAGAGCGCAAATAGCGCAGGATTTTATGATTATCGCTCGATGCGAGAGCCTTATCGCTGGTAAATCGATTGAAGATGCTCTTGAACGTTGCTTTGCATATGTTGAGGCTGGTGCCGATGGTATTATGATTCATAGCAAGAATAAATCTGGTGAGGATATTAAAGAGTTCTGCCAGAAGTTCCGCCAAAAACACACGTCAGTGCCGATTGTAGTGGTGCCGACAACCTACAATCAGGTAACCGAAGAGGAACTTGCAAGTTGGGGTGTGAATGTTGTCATCTATGCAAACCATATGTTGCGTTCTGCATATCCCGCAATGGTGAACACGGCCAAATCAATTCTTACTCACCACCGTTCGCTTGAGGCAAACGATATGTGTATGAGCGTCAAAGAAATACTTGAACTTATTCCTGGTACAAAATAGTGAAACAGACAGCGATTTTTACCGATAAGGGTTACGATGAATTTGGTAGACAAATTATTGACCGAGGCATAAAACGAATCATTGTTGTCTGCGGTTCGTCTTTCAAGAAACTCTCTGTCGGAAAGTACATAACAGATTTTTTTGCTGCGAACAATATTGAAATCGTATTCTTTTCTGATTACCAGCCAAATCCCGATTATGAATCGGTGGTGAAAGGCGTTGAGGTTTTCAAGAAAAATGAATGCGATTCGATTCTTGCTGTTGGCGGCGGAAGCGCAATGGATGTGGCAAAGTGCATAAAACTATATGCGACAATGCCATTGGGTAGCGATTACATCAATCAGAAAATCGAGCCGAACAATATCCCGTTTTTTTCAATCCCAACAACTGCAGGGACAGGCAGTGAAGCAACTCGTTTTGCGGTTATTTATTATAATGGCGCAAAGCAGTCTATTGCGGATTACAGTTGCATTCCGCAGGCTGTTTTGTTCGACCCTTCGGTACTCGAAACGTTGCCCGATTATCAGCGTAAGGTTACGATGCTTGATGCTTTTTGTCATGCGGTTGAGTCCTTCTGGTCGGTCAATTCGACTGATGAGAGCAAGACTTATTCTAAAGATGCGATAAGGCAGATTCTCAGCAATATGGATTCGTATTTGAAAAACGAATACGATGGCAACAAGAATATGCTGATGGCTGCTAACATTGCAGGAAAGGCCATAAACATAACGCAAACAACGGCAGGCCACGCAATGTGCTATAAACTGACATCGCTATACGGAATCGCACACGGACACGCGGCAGCCATGTGTGTCAGCGAGTTATGGCCGTATATGATTGAAAATACCGAAAAATGTATCGATAGTCGGGGAAAGGAATATCTTGATACTGTTTTTGATGAAATTGCAGATGCAATGGGAGAGAAGTCGCCATTAGATGCTGCTGTTAAATTTAAGAATATAGTTGAATTGTTAGAGTTGAAGGCGCCAGAAATCAAATCAGAAAGCGATTTTGATGTGCTGAAAAAATCAGTTAATCCGACTAGATTGAAAAATAATCCAGTATTGCTCGATGAGGACACTATTGATATGTTATATCATAAAATATTGAGATAAAGAAAATTAAAATGAAAGTAGAGAGCCTTTTAAATATAATAGATGCCGATTTTTATACGGGTGTGCCAGACAGCCAGTTGAAGGCATTGTGCAACTGTTTGATGAACAAGTATGGTATTGATCCTAAACATCATATCATTGCGGCAAACGAGGGTAACTGTACGGCTATGGCAGCGGGTTATCATTTGGCAACAGGCAAAGTTCCCGTTGTATATATGCAAAATTCGGGCGAGGGAAATATCATTAACCCCGTCGCTTCGCTGTTGAACGACAAGGTTTATGCTATTCCTGTGGTTTTTGTAATCGGGTGGCGTGGCGAGCCTGGTGTTCACGATGAGCCGCAACACATTTATCAAGGCGAAGTCACGGTGAAACTTCTTGACGATATGGGAATATCGTCGTTCATTATTGGTAAAGAGACGACGGATGAAGAAGTCGAGAAAGCGATGGTAGATTTCAAATCGTTGCTCTCACAAGGCAAGGATGTTGCGTTTGTGGTACGCAAGGGCGGACTTTCTTATGACGGCAAGGTCGAGTATAAAAACGACAACACAATGTTGCGTGAGGAAATCATTCGCCATATTGTGAGTGTATCTGGCGAAGACCCGATAGTCTCAACAACGGGTAAGGCAAGCCGAGAACTTTTCGAAATCCGTGAAGCCAACCATCAAAGTCACAAATATGACTTTCTGACTGTTGGCTCGATGGGGCACAGTTCGTCTATTGCATTGGGTGTCGCAATCAATAAACCCGACAGAAAAATATGGTGCATTGATGGCGATGGCGCCGTTCTGATGCATATGGGGGCAATGGCTGTAATTGGCGCCAATGCGCCTAAAAATCTTGTTCATGTAGTCATCAACAATTCGGCGCACGAGACTGTCGGTGGCCAACCGACGGTAGCAGGCAAAATAGATTTGGTTGCCATTGCAAAGGCTTGTGGCTATAAGAATGTTGCTTCGGTTGTTTCGTTTGAAGCATTAGACAACGCACTGCAATCCGCTAAAAAAGCCGAAGAACTAACTCTTATTGAAGTGAAATGCTCAATTGGCGCCCGCGAGGATTTAGGCAGACCGACAACGACAGCGTTGGAGAATAAGCGAGGGTTTATGGATTATATTGCAGAATTATGACCAACCAAGAAATCGGCAAACTCGGAGAAGATGCTGCTGCAAATCTTTTAATCGGGAAGGGTTACAAAATATTAGAGCGTAACTATCGTTCTGGCCATCTCGAAGTGGATATTATTGCGCTTAAAGATGACGTTGTTGCGTTTGTTGAAGTAAAAACAAGAGCAGTCAACTATCTTGTGTCGCCACATGAAGCGGTCAACTACCAAAAACAGAAATTCATTGCTAATGCTGCCAATGGTTATATGCGCCGCTTCAACCGTTCTGAGGAAGCCCGACTTGATGTGATAACCGTGCTTCACAAAAATGGGGCTGTTGTGGAAGTGGAACATATTGAGAATGCATACTATCCGAAAGTAAGAACGTATTAATAAATAATAGAACTCATTAAACAAAACTAGAGTATTATTCTCTGGAATAGTTTAAATATTAATTAGTGCTCTATTGGAAGCGACGTCTGCAGTTGGGCATATTCTTCATAATGTACCTTTGCTGCATGTTCTTCTGTATGTTCAGCGGTAGCAGCCATTTCAGTTTTCCGCTGTTTGCATTCCTTTCCTTTTTGCCTTTTGTTGAGGCTGGCCGAAAAACGGTTCCAGCCGCCGAAAAATAGCCTTACGCTATTAACACCCCCCCGTTGAATACAAAAGGCTGATTACCCGAAATCGATTGATAAAATCCGTACATTGTGCTTGCTTTTTAGCGGCTTGCTAATGATGAAAGTTGTTGGCAGTCAGGTTGTTAAAAATGGCGAAGCCTTGCGGTTTGCACACTATGGCAAAGGGGGAAACGGCATGGTTTCGGATAATAATTCAAACGACAGATGAAACGTTTAATCAGCACATTCATTTTCGCTGCGGCCGTATGTTGGCAAGCATCGGCGCAAGCCACTTTATTCAACGAGTCGCAGACTGTTTCGGTCGAGATTAATGGTGACAACCGCAGCGATGACGGCCTGCTCGACATTGTTTTTGCCGATGGTGGCGACCGTTTGCTCACCTACAAACTCGATTTGGAAAGCCGTATAACACGAATCGGCGGACAGTTGCTTATAACCATCGACAACCGCGGCTTTAAATCGAACAACGATTGCAAGTATAAAGGCTTCAGTATCAATAGTGTATTATTGCCGCAAGTATTCAGTGCCGAATTTGTGCTTCTTTCGGGCGCGGGTAGCGAAGTGAAACGCTGGACGGTTGATAATGAAACGTTTGAGCCTGAAAAGAACATGGTTCGCCACTATTACGTTGAGGAAGAGCCGCTCACAGGCTGCAAACTGCGCATTGTGTCGGTCGAACTGCATTTCAACAAGTCGGGTGTGCGTGAGGCCGATGAGTTCATCAGCCTTATCGACGACTATTACAACACCGACGCCCGCCTGAAAATGATGGAACAAGAGTTGGCTGCCATTCGTCCCGATTCCATCGAAACGCTTGAGCAGGCTCGGCAGTTCACCATCAACAACACGGCCGTCATCAACGAAATCAAATCGCGGCATTTTGATACGAAACTCGATCTATCAGCCTATAATCCAATCGATTTGATGGAACATCTGCGTCAAGCGGAACAGACCAACCGCGACGTGAAGAAACAGGTGGAATATGCGCTGTCGCACATGTGGGAAACCTACCACAACAAGGGTATGGAATTGCTTGGATGGGGCAAGGGCGACCGCGCTGAAGAGATGTTTATCAATTCCATCAAGGCAAAAACCAACTATGCGCCACCGCATTATCAGTTGGCTTCAATGGATTATGAGTCAGGACTTTACTATAAGGTGTTGGACACTTGTGCCCGCATTGTTACCGATATGAATCCCGATTCCGACACACGCTACAACACCATCAAACTGGCAGAGCGCGTCATCTATATTTTTATAGATTCGGTGAGTCAATTTATTGATAACAAGGATGTTGATAACGGCTTCCGCATGCTCTCAGTTTGCAAAGACTATTGCAAGCGCATCAAGGGAATCCGTCGGTTCGAAGAGTTTGACAAACTGTCGGCACAACTCTATGGCACCATTCACGCAAAACTCATCGCGGAAGCGCAGACTTATTATGATGCCAAAGACTTGAAACAGAGCACATTGCTTGCTGACTCGGCCGCCAATTTGCGTGCAGAGTATCCGAATTTCGACATCGATGCCAAAGCAGAAGGTAAATTGCTGAACGACTTGTATTTGGCATGGATCGCATACGGAAAATCGGTGTCGATGGACAAGCCCGACGAAGCGCTTTTCGCCTTTGACCAGGCAACCCACATCTGCCGAACCCACACCGCCGTGCAGTGTACGAGCGAACTTGAGAAACTGGCGTTCGACAGCCGTACGCACAAGTACATGCGGATGTTGGAAGAAGCAAAATCGTCGCTCGACGATGGTTATCCCGACTCTGCTCTTGAGCAACTTGACGAAGCCGAAAAATACCGTCAGACTTGGGAATTGAAGAAAATTGCGCTGGCAGATGAGTTGCGTACCGAAGCCTATCAGCAGAAATACGACGGCCTGATGGGTGAGGGCGACAATGCTTTGGCCCGAAAGCAGCCGCGCGAGGCTCTGGCATTCTATGCTGCGGCGCTGGCAATCAATAAGGAACAGCCCATTGTGGCCGATACCGCCTGGACAACTAAAAATCGTAACGCATCAATAATGTATGTTGTAAATCTTTGCAGTTTAGGAATTTCGTATGTTGAGATGTTCCAGATGGGCAAGGCTGGTCAGCAGTATCAGAAGGCGCTGGCAGTGGCCGAAGACGCCAAAATCACCAAAATATCGGAAGTGCAGACTGCTTTGGCTGACCTTTCGGCTGCGTTGAGCGACGGCGAGTGCAGTCAGGCATGGTTCGATTACAATGTGCAAGTTGGTGCTGCAGAGCGACTTATCAAGCAGAAAGAATTCATCAAGGCGCGACTGTCGCTGTCGAAGGCGGCGGGCATTGCGCGTGCCAACTACAAGTGCAACCTGACCGATTCGGTTGTGCAGGAACGCTCGAAGGACATTGAAACCATCTGCGAGTACGAAAAGATGGTCAACTCGGTGCAGCCGATGCTTGAGCAGAAAGAGTTTACAAAGGCTCTCGAGACCTATGTGGCTGCAACAGAGTTCTTTACCGATAGTTGCAACAACAAGTTCGGAATCCGTCACAAGGCGGTTTACGATTATGTTTTTGAAAATCAATATGGTGGACTTGTCGATGCGGCAGTTGTCTACTATGCCGAAATCAACGAACTGAAGAAATCACTCAACCTGCTCAACGAGTTGAACCGTCGCTATTATGAGTCGATGTGGACCCGCGAGAGTCAGGAAAAACTGGGTATTGAACTGGCCCGCCGCGATTTCCGCGAGCATCCGTCGGCCGACCCGAAGGTGAAGGTGCTCGACTACACCCACGGCGACAAGTGGTACAACGGCCTGCGCAAAGCATATCAGCAAGAGTGGATCGACAATTCAATTGAAAATCTGAAAGATGGCAATACAAAAGGCAAGAAGTAATTTTTTTTAGTTTGCCAGACAATTCTGCCTACTTTTGCGCAAAAACATTGAGCGATGAGCGAAATAAAACTTAATACTATTCCGGAAGCCGTTGAAGCCATTAAACGTGGTGATTTTGTGATAGTTGTGGACGATGAAGACCGCGAGAACGAAGGTGATTTTGTGATTGCCGCCGAAAAAATCACGCCTGAGAAAGTCAACTTTATGCTGAAAAACGGCCGCGGACTGCTCTGCGCGCCCATCACCATCGACCGTTGCGCAGAGTTGGAACTCAATCACATGGTCGACAATAACACTTCGATTTTGGGCACACCGTTCACTGTGTCGGTTGACAAGATAGAAGGCTGTACCACAGGCGTTTCGGCTGCCGACCGTGCCGCAACCATCCGTGCTTTGGCCGATCCCGAATCAAAACCATCGACTTTTGCACGACCAGGTCACATCAATCCACTTTACGCTCAAAACAAGGGAGTTATTCGTCGCGCGGGACACACCGAAGCCGCAGTTGATTTGGCCCGCCTTGCAGGGCTTCATCCTGCTGCCGCGCTCATCGAGATTATGAACGAAGACGGCACAATGGCGCGGATGGAACAATTGCAAAAAATTGCTAAAGAGTTTAATCTCAATATAATAACCATCAAAGACCTGATTGCCTACCGTTTGAAGCAGGACACGCTTATCGAGCGCGGGCCCGAAGTTCATCTGCCAACGGCCTACGGCGATTTCCGCTTGATTCCGTTCCTTCAGAAGTCGAACAATAAGGAACACATCGCCTTGATTAAGGGCTCGTGGGGCAAGGATGAGCCGATTCTGGTGCGCGTTCACTCGTCGTGTATGACTGGCGACATTTTCGGTTCGATGCGCTGCGAGTGCGGCGAACAACTGCACAAGGCAATGCAAACCATTGATAAAGAAGGCAAAGGCGTGATCATCTATATGAATCAGGAAGGTCGCGGCATTGGGCTGATGGCCAAAATCAAGGCCTACGAGTTGCAGGAACACGGCTACGACACCGTTGATGCCAATATCCACCTAGGTTTCGACGCTGATGAGCGTGACTATGGGGTGGGGGCGAGCATTCTGCGCGAGTTGGGCGTGAGCAAGATGCGCCTGATGACCAACAATCCCGTGAAGCGCATCGGACTTGAAGCCTATGGGCTCGAAGTGGTTGAGAATGTGCCAATTGAGATTGAGCCGAACAAATACAACGAGTTCTATATGCGCACCAAAAAAGAGCGTATGGGGCACACACTTCGACTGATTCACTGCAACAACAAATAATTTGACGCAATGAAAACCGTCTGCGTTTTTTGTGCGTCGAATCGCGGTTCAAACGCTGAATATGAGCGTGTTGCCGCAGAATTTGGCTCTTTGCTTGCCGCCCGTGGCCTGAATATGGTTTATGGTGGTGCCAACGTTGGGCTTATGCGTTGTGTGGCGGAAGCCGCAATGGCTGGCGGAAGCAAGGTTACGGGCATCATCACAGAATTTCTGGCTGGTCGCCAACTGGCGCAGACTGGTTTGGCAGAGATGCTCACCGTGGGCACAATGCAGGAACGTAAGGCCACAATGGAACGCCTTTCGGACGGATTTGTGGTTCTGCCTGGCGGCTTTGGCACTTTGGACGAGATGTTCGAAATCCTTTCGGGCGGACAGTTAGGCTTCCACAAAAAGCCGCTTGTAGTGCTGAATATCAATGGTTTCTACAATCACCTGAAGGCCCAACTCGAGTTTATGGTCAGTGAGAAGATGCTTTTGCCGCAGCACGCCGCAATGGTTCAGTTTGCCGACACGCCAGCCGAAGCAATCGACCAATTATTCAACTATTCCGCACCCATAGTAGGGAAGTGGATTGATGATATTCGGCGGGATAACGAGCGTTCAAAATAGGGGATAACAGACAACTTTTCTTGGCTACGCTTTCTGTGTCCATCAAAAATAAAACCCCTTCCCAAGCCGCAAGGCCAAGGAAGGGGCTCTGTTATTTGCACTCTATGCGCTTTAATTCCATCCTTCAGAATCTGAAGATTCTACTGTTATCTCGATTGTATTGATTTCTGACGGGAACGGACCGACAACCTGATTCTCCATATTTCTATAATTTACCATATTATGTTGTGAATCAAAATTTTGGCCTTCATAAGAATCATCACTATTACCCGTCGGGTTATAAATCATATACCCAGATTTATAAATCTTCACTTTCTTATATTTCACTCCTGTTTTAATCCTAAACCCCCTTGTCAATAACTCTGACATGCCTGCTCTAGTGGTTAAATCAGGATTCGGAACGAGATTGTTATCAATTATACTTCCACCCCAACTCATTGATTTAGAACTTTCTGTATCCACATGATCAGCCGTTACAGTTGGTTTTGGATAATAAATCTCACCCACGGCAGGGTCAAAGTCGTTACCGTTAATTTTTACTGAATACCTATAACCACGGGTTTCACCATTATCAAGAGACTGACTATATGTTGAAAGTACAACCGACAGGAATACAGGGCTGTACGCTGGTACTTTGAAGGAATTAGTGCCAGATTTCAGTTCTCTGCCCAAGAATGAGACGGTTGCAACATTGTCAACATTTGTAACTGTCACATTCACGGTTGCCATAGGCATATCACCGATGTAGTCTGCATTCAGGTCGCTCAATTTTGCGGGAACATCTTCAGTTTTTGCGTATGCGCTCAAATCGGGTGCGGCAGGTATTGTGGGTTTGTCGGTCAGGTCGTTGTATGAGCCTGTAGTGGCAACGGTTTTAAGATTAGGTGTTCCGGTCAAATCACTATAGCTACCACTTGTGGCAACATCGGCAAGGTCAGCGGTTTTGGCATAGCCTGTAAGATTCACGCCTTCCGGAAGGTCGGCAGTTTTAGCGTAAACGGCCAGTGTATCATTAAGGTGTGCTGCTGTGGTATAGTTAGCCAAAGCTGAAGTCTGCACATAGTTGTTGAGCGTGTTATTGATTTCGGTTTTGTTCACAAAGTTGAGTACTGCCTGCATATCGACGCTGCTGAGTATCTGTGCCAGCTGTGTTGGGTCAAGGCTGCCTGCCTTTTCGGCATACATGGCGAATGGCACGCTCAATAGTTGTGTGGTGGCGGTGCCATAGGCAGTCTCGGTCTTCAAAAATACGTTGCCGGCTGCCCAATTGATTTTACTGAAGGCTGTGGCGTCAACACTGCCCACGGTAACGCTGAAAAGGCCGTTGGCGTTTGTTTTAGCGGTGTGCTTCTCGCTGAAGATGGCTTTGGCGGCGTCGGCTGTGGCACCCTGCAGAATGGTGAGCGTCACTTCAACGTCTTGGTTGGCTACTACGGCGTTCTGTGCATCGCGCACAACAGCCTGATAACTAAAGCCCTGTGGGGCTTGTGCAAAAGTCGCGGTTGCAGAAATGAGCAAGGCCGCAAGAATGGTTTTTAACTTTTTCATGTTTTTGAATTTTTGAGTTTTTATTTATGATTCTTGATTTTTATGACTTCAGACTACAGACGACGGACTACAGACTCTTAACTTATGCCTAGTGCCTAATGCCTAAATATTAATTCTTCACAATTCTGAATGTTTTAACCATAACATTTCCGTTGTCAACGCGCAGCAGATAAATGCCGGGTGTGAACTTACTCATGCCGATGGTTGTCTGGTCGCTGTCGGTGTCGCCGGCAAGTAGTGTGCGGCCGTTGGCATCAGTCAGGGTGTAGCGCAATGCCGCGTTGGCTTCGCAGCGAAGCGTCAGATTGTCGGGTGTTGGGTTAGGGTAGGCTTCAAGGGTCAGGCTTGCGGCCGTCTCGGGGATGCCAACTTCAACAGTGGTGATAACATAAGCCTGCTGAACGCCTGGCGTCAAACTACCAGCGTCGGTTGCGGCCGTTTCATAAAACGGCTGGCCAACAGTGTAACTCAGAGTACCGGCTTCGCCGCCTGCTGTGGTTACTGCCGTTTGGGCGTTGGCTGCAGCTGCGCTCAAGAGTAGCGCCATTGCCGGAATAAGTTTTCGTACTTCTTTAATCATAAGCAAAACAATTTATTTGAGTATAAATAATGTGGATGTAAGCCCGTAGCATATGCTGTGCTCACATGATTGGTTTCCAATAAATTACCAGAGTAAAACATATTTTTCTCTTAGTTCTCAATTTTGGTTGTTCTTTGTTGTAACAAACATAGCAAATGTAGCCTTTTAGGTTAAATAGTCAAGCAATAAAACACAAAAGCTGTTGACACCTTATAAAATTAAGCACAACAAAAAAAGTCTGAAAGAGTGAATTGATGTAATATTCTCTCTTTCAGACTATTTATTTAATGCGATCTTCTCAGACCCGAAACTTCTAAAACTTACTTCAGTCCTGCTTTCAGCGAGCGGATAACGGCACTGTTGAATCCGGCGTGGTCCAGTTCGTTCAGGCCTTTGATGGTTACGCCGCCAGGGGTTGTAACCTTGTCGATGGCTTCTTCGGGATGCCAGCCTGTCTCTTTCAGCAGCGACACTGCGCCCTGCATTGTCTGTAGCGCAATCTGCTTGGCTTGGGCTGGGTAGAAGCCCATCTCGCAGCCGCCTTCCATCTGCGCGCGGATGTAGCGCATCACGTAGGCAATGCCGCAACTTGCCATCATCATACCCGGACCAACAAGGTTCTCGGACACAACAAGCGTATCGCCCACAAGGTCGTACAGGCCTTTCACTTTGGCAAGAGCCGCATCAGTTGTCGATTTGCCTTTGGCAATGAAACTCATGCTTGCGCCAAATTCGGCGGCAATGTTTGGTATTACATATAGTAAATCGCCATCGGCGCCAAGCGCTTCGGCAAGTTTGTCGGTGGTGAAGTTGGCGGCATCCGAAACCACAATTTGCTTCTTCAGGTCCAAAACGGGCTTAATCTCGCCAACAACCGTCGGCATAAGCCATGGCTTGACAACCAGCACAACAACATCGGCGCCCTTTGCGGCTTCCACATTGTCGGTAGTTGTTTTTATCTGTGGATATTTTGCCTTGAAATTCGCAAGCAGTTGCTCGTTTTTGTCGGCAATGGTAATGCTCTCAACCTTGCCACTCTTTGCCCAGCCGTGTATGAGCGCCCCGCCCATATTGCCGGCACCAATCACCGTAAGTTTCATAGTTTTTTGTTTTTCAGATGCGCAAATGTAAGAATTTTTGGATTGGTGAACGGATAATCGGATAATCGATGAATCGTAATTCGTAATTCAAAAATCGTAATCATACGCCCGCCCCCATAAAAACTTGTTTATAAATAGTGCGATTTTCCGCCGTCAGCCGGAAAAACATTTTACTCAAATTGCTATTTTAGCCACTTGTTAAAAATTTGACGTGTGAAATGAAGTACAGAATATTAGTTACAGGCGCTAATGGTCAGTTGGGAAGCGAGTTACGTGAGTTGTCGGCCAAATACACCGATTATGAGTTCACGTTTACCGATGTGGCCGAACTCGACATCACCAACATCGATTCGCTAAACGCCTATTTTCAAAGCCAGCCCAAATTCGATTTCCTGATAAACTGTGCGGCCTACACCGCTGTCGATGCCGCCGAAAGCAACCAGGAACTGGCTTTCAAACTCAACACCACGGCTGTGGATATGCTGGTTGAGATGGCTGGCAAATACGGTTTCTTCCTGATTCAAATTTCCACCGACTACGTGTTCGATGGCGAGAAGAACCGCCCCTATGACGAAGAAGACGTGCCGATTCCGAGTTCTATTTACGGCAAGACCAAAAACGATGCCGAGCGTCTGATTCTCTATTCCGACATTCGCGCCATTGTAATCAGAACTGCCTGGCTTTATTCAACTTACGGAAAGAATTTCGTTAAGTCGATGATAAAATACGGCACCGAGCGCGACGAACTGAACGTGGTTTTCGACCAGGTGGGCACACCAACCTACGCCCGCGACCTTGCCGACGCCATTCTGCAGATTCTGCCGCAGTTACAGGCAATGCCGAAACCCTACACCGATTTGTTCCACTACACCAACGAAGGCGTGTGCAGTTGGTACGATTTCACGCAGCACATTCTGCGCCACGAGAATATCAACTGCCGTGTGAACCCAATCCGCAGCGAGCAGTACCCCACACCAGCCAAAAGGCCAGCCTTCTCGGTGCTCGACAAATCGAAAATAAAAGCGAAATTCGGCATTACCATTCCGTATTGGACTGACAGTCTTGATGTTATGTTGAAGAAATTGAAAGAAAAAGGAGAGTAAAGAATAAAGAGTAATGTGTAATGAATGTTGAGAAAAGTTTAGAAGGTTGAGAAAGTTGAGAATTAAGTGATTCAATCTTCTCAACAGCAAAGCACTAAACCTTCTCAATAGCGAAGCGCTAAAACTTCTCAACACCAAAGCACTCAACTTCAAACTTATAACTAATAACTTGAAACTTAAAACTTTAAAATATGCAATCAGATTTATTACAAACCGTTAAGCAGCGCGCTCAGGCGTGGCTCAACACCGCTTCAATCGACGAAGAGACAAAGAAGCAGGTGAAAAATATGATGGAAAACGATGAGAATGAACTCGTTGAGTCGTTCTACCGCGATTTGGAATTCGGCACAGGCGGCTTGCGCGGAATTATGGGCGCCGGCACCAACCGAATGAACATCTACACCGTGGGAATGGCCACACAAGGCTTGTGCAACTACTTGCTGAAACAATTCGCCGGCAAGGAGATTAAGGTTGCTCTGGCTCACGACAGCCGCAACAACGGCCGCACCTTCTGCGAGGCTGCTGCCCGCATCTTCGTGGCCAACGGCATCAAGGTTTATCTTTTTGATTCTCTGCGCCCAACACCTGAACTTTCGTTCGCAATCCGTTATCTGGGCTGCCAAAGCGGCGTGGTTGTAACAGCATCTCACAACCCGAAGGAGTACAACGGCTACAAGGTTTATTGGGACGATGGAGCGCAAATCATCGCGCCGCACGATACCAATATTATTAACGAGGTGCAGAAAATTACTTCGGTTGACGAGGTTAAATGGGGCAAGGGCAACGACGGCATAACCATCATCGGCGACGATGTTGACAAACCGTATCTTGAGCGCATTAAGGCACTTACGCTGTCGCCCGAGATTATTGCCAAACACAAGGATATGAAGATTGTCTACACCCCGATTCACGGAACGGGCGTGCGCCTTGTGCCGGCAAGTTTGAAAAACTATGGCTTCGAGAATATCATCCACGTTGACGCACAAGATGTTAGCGACGGCAACTTTCCGACAGTGAAATCGCCGAACCCCGAGGAGCCGGCCGCAATGGCAATGGCTATTGAGAAGGCGAAAGAGACTGGTGCTGAATTGGTTATCGCCACCGACCCCGACGCCGACCGCGTGGGCATTGCAGCCAAGAACAACAAGGGCGAGTTCGAGTTGCTCAACGGCAACCAAACGGGCTCAATCCTTATCTACTACCTGCTCAACAAGTGGAAAGAGAACGGCAAACTGAAAGGTAAGGAATTTATTGTCAAGACGATAGTGACCACCGAACTGCTTGCCGCGATGGCCAAGGATTTCGGCGTTGAGTACTACGATGTGCTCACAGGCTTCAAGTTCATTGCCGACGCCATTAAACGCAACGAGGGCAAGAAGCAGTTCATTGGCGGTGGCGAGGAGTCGTACGGCTACCTTTGCGGCGATTTTGTGCGCGACAAAGACGCTGTGATGTCTTCTTCATTGATTGCCGAGGCCGCCGCGTGGGCGTTCAGCCAGGGCAAGTCGCTGTTCGACCTTCTGGCCGAAATCTATATGCGCTACGGATTCTACCGCGAGAAACTCGTGAACATTGTGAAGAAGGGCAAATCGGGTGCCGAAGAGATTCAGCAAATGATGACCGACTTCCGCAGCAATCCGCCCAAAAAGGTGGCTGGCTCTGAAGTTGTCTGCATAAAAGATTACAAGTTGGGCAAATCGGTTGATTTAAAGACAAATAAAGAGACCGAGATAACTCTGCCGAAGTCGAATGTCCTGCAGTTCATTACTGCCGACGGCACCATTATTTCGGTTCGTCCGTCGGGAACCGAGCCGAAAATCAAGTTCTACATTGGCACAAAAATGCCTTTGGAAAAAGCGGCTGACTATCAGACAGTTTTCGGCAAACTGAACGACAAGATTGCTAACATTTGCGCTGATTTGAAAATCGCGTAAAGCGAAAGGTAAAGGTAAGAAGTAGAGAAGTTTAGCGATTGATAATCAACCCCTAAACATCTTAACTTCTAAACCGTCTAAACCTTTTTTTGAGTGATACGTAAAGCGAATCGTTTTAAATAAAATTTGGTGTTATGATTTACACATTAGGCGAAATTGTACTGGACATTATCACCCGCGATTTCGACAATATGAGGGCGAAACCGGGCGGTTCGATGCTGAACACCGCTATTACTTTGGGGCGGTTGGGAATGCCGGTGAACCACATATCGTACCTTTCGTTCGACCAGAACGGCCGGCTGATTCTCGATTTTCTGGCCAAGAACAAGGTGGGCGCCAACTATATCTATATGTCGGACGCAATCCGCACCAACCTTGCGTTTGCGCACCTTGACAAGCAGAACAAGGCCCACTACACCTTCTACAAGGACGATTTGGATGACTACGCGCTGATGAAGTTCCCGAACATTCACCGTGGCGACGTGATAATCTTCGGCTCGTTCTTCATTCTGAACAGCCGCGCCCACGATGTGCTCAAATCGTTCCTGCAAAAGGCCAAAGAGAACGGCGCCTTCCTGGTTTACGACCCGAATTTCCGCGCGTCGGACAAGCCGCGTCTCAACGAGTTGATGCCGTACATTGAGAGTTGCGTGCGTCTGGCTCATTTGGTGAAGGGCTCTGACGAGGATTTCGAGGTGATTTTCAAGACCACCGACAGCAGCGAAGTCTGGAACAAAGTGAGCGAGTTGGGTGCTAAATCGCTGATTGTGACCCGCGGAAAGAACGGCGCCGAAGAGTTCTCGATGCAGGGTAACACCCATATTAACGGCTGCGACATTGAGCCCGTGAGCACCATTGGCGCTGGCGACACATTCACCGCTGGACTGGTTTACCAACTGTCGCAACTGTCACAGATTAAGAATGTTATCGACGGCACGCAGGTTGAATGGCTGCCAGTTCTGAAAACAGCCAATGAGTTTGCCGCGCAGGTTTGTATGAGTTACGAGAATTACCTGTCGTGGGATTTCATAAAGAACCTGAATGTACAGTAAGGACGAGGCCCGTCAACTGATGACCGACTTCTGGAACGGCTTTGCGAACTACAGCCGCTGCCAGTCGGTCAGGTTGGGGCGGCCAGTCGAATGGATGCTGTACAAAACAGGTATCAAAGGGCTCGAACTCAAGTTCGACCTTGACTGCAAGTGGATTCGCACGGTGGTTGAGGTGAACGCCCGCAACGAGAGCCGCCGCACCGAAATCTACAGCGAGTTGCTGAAGTATGCGCCCATACTCGAAACCGACCTTCCCGCACCGCTGCATTGGACTGACAATCATAAACTTGATGTTGGCAAACCCGTAATGCGCGCCTACTGCGAGCGCACCGACCTGAACTTCCACAACCGCGCCACCTGGCCCGAAATGTATGAGTTTATGTTCAGCACAATGCTGCCCCTGCAAGACAATTTCAGCGATATCCTGCCAGTTTTGGAAGAGAAGTTTAAGTATTTTTAGACGCTAACTATTCTACATTCTGAATTCTAAATTCAAAATTATCTATGCCCTACGCCGACAACCCGCAACTGCAGTTAGCATACGATTTTGTCCAGTACACCAACCGCAACGTGTTTCTGACGGGGCGGGCAGGAACGGGCAAAACCACCTTCCTGAAACGCATTAAACAGTTGACACCCAAGCGGATGGTGGTGCTCGCGCCTACGGGTGTGGCGGCAATCAATGCGGGCGGAATGACCATTCACTCGTTCTTCCAACTGCCGTTCGGGCCGTTTCTGCCAGGCTATGCGCAGGCCGAAGGCGGCAAGAACAAATACAAGTTCAGCAAGCGCAAAATCGACATAATCAGAACGTTAGACCTATTGGTGATTGACGAGATTTCGATGGTCCGCGCCGATTTGCTCGATGCCATTGACGACGTGCTGCGGCGCTATCGGGGCAACCAGCAGCCTTTTGGCGGTGTGCAGTTGCTGATGATTGGCGACCTGCACCAGTTGGCGCCCGTGGTCAAAGACGATGAGTGGGATTTGCTGCGCGACGCTTACCCGACGATGTACTTCTTCGGCAGCAACGCCCTGCGCCAGACCGATTACGTGGTTATCGAACTCAAGCAGATTTACCGCCAGACGAGCCAGCACTTTATCGACATTCTGAACCGCGTGCGCAACAACACCGCCGATGCCGCTGTCTTTGCCGAACTCGACAAACGCTATCAGCCTGATTTTGAGCCAAAAGACAAAGACGGATACATAACGCTCACAACCCACAACTTCCAGTCGAACGACATAAACCAGAGCAAACTCAAGAAGTTGAAAAGCAAGTTGGTGAAGTTCGAGGCCGAAATCAGCGGAAACTTCCCCGAACAGATGTATCCCACTGAATATCAGTTGGAACTGAAGGAAGGCGCGCAGGTGATGTTTGTCAAGAACGACCCGTCGCCCGAAAAACGGTTCTACAATGGCAAAATCGGCCGCATTGTCAACATTGAGGACGGCAAGGTGTATGTGGATTGCGGCGGCGCTGATGATACCATTGAGGTTGTGCCCGCCGAGTGGACGAACGCGTCGTACAAAATCGACGAGCAAACGAAGGAAATCACTGAAGTTGTGGACGGTACGTTCCGCCAGTACCCGCTCAAATTAGCGTGGGCAATCACCATTCACAAGAGTCAGGGCCTGACGTTCGACCGCGTGATTATCGATGCTGCGCAGGCCTTCTCGCACGGCCAGGTTTATGTGGCTTTGAGCCGATGCCGCACGCTCGAGGGCATTGTGCTTTCGTCGCGTTTGGGAGGCAGTTGTCTGATTGGCGATGAGCAAGTTACGCGCTTCAACCGCGAGGCCGAGCAGTCGGTGGTCGACGAGGCGGTGCTCAACCAATCGAAGGTGCGCTACGAGACCAGCCTTATCGGCGATTTGTTCGACTGCACCGAAATCTATCACGAGATGCAGCGGCTCAATCGTATCTTGCTGAAAAACAACGGTGTGCTGATTGGCAATCCCGCTGAAAAACTTGAGCCCGTTCTGCCGCGTGTCAACACCGAGATACTGACCGTTGCCGACAGTTTCGGCCGTCAGGTGGCGCAGATAATCGGCGATGGCGTTGAAGGGAACAGCCACCTGCAAGAGCGCATTGGCAAGGGCTGCGACTATTTTGTTCCGAAAATCGGCGAACTTGTTGAGACCGCCGTCGATGCCATAACCATTACCACCGACAACTCTGAAGTTGCCGACGAAGCCAACGATTCGTTGAAAAAACTTCGCGACCTGACGCTGCGCAAAAAGCACTGCCTGAACACGATGAAAGACGGTTTTGAAGTGCAGAAATATCTGAAAACAAGAGCGTTGTCAGTACTGACCGACCTTAAGCCGAAGAAAGAGAAAAGCAAAGCCGAAAGCGGTGCGGAAAACATTGCGAACGCCAAATTGTTTATGGCTCTGCGGCAGTGGCGCAACTGCAAGGCCGAAGAGATGAACGTGCCCGCCTACGTGATTCTGCAGCAGAAGGCGCTTGTGGGCATATCGGAAACGATGCCCGAAACCCTTGTCGCCCTGACTAAAGTGAAAGGGGTTGGCAAGACCATTGCACGCCGCTATGGTGCTGATATTGTTGAGATTGTGCGTCAGTACAAGAAGGAAAACGGGATGACCGTGGATGGTGATATTTTCGATGGCATTGATGACTTGGAAAAGAAACCCACCAAGGCGCCGAAGATTGATACAAAGGAAGTTACGTGGCAGATGTTCGCCGAAGGAATGTCGGTTGACGAAATTGCCAAAACGCGCGGATTGGTAATCTCAACCATTGTGAATCATTTGAGCCATTATGTTGCTCAGGGCCAGTTGGAACCGTCCGACATTATCGCCCCCGAGCGTGCCGAAACCATTGCCAACTATCTGAAAAACAACCCACAGCACAGCCTGACGACAGTCCGCGAAGCACTGAAAAATGAATTTTCCTACGATGAGATTCGGCTTGTTATGGCGTGGGTAAAATCAAATGGTTAAATTTGGGACGAAAATGAGACGTTTTCTTTACATATCGATTCTTGCAACGCTTCTCGCCGCCTGCGACAAGTCCGACTCGTATCAGTTGCCGCTAGTGGAAAAGATTGAGTGCCAATATTTTCCGCTCGATTCGGGCGCTTGGCGCGATTTTTCGGTGGTCGAAATTAAAATCGATGAGCCGATTGCGCTCTTCGATACTCTGCAATACATTGTGCGTGAGCGCTTTGGCGGAATTTTTATCGACAACGTCGGCGACACACTGCGGCAGATTGAGCGTTTCCGCCGGACGAGCGAAAGCGAAAATTGGCAGCGGATGAACACGTGGTTGGCATACGTCAATGGCACGGAAGTGATTCAGATTGAAGAAAATACGCGAATCGTAAAAATGCAACTGCCGCTCGCTGTTGGCAAAACGTGGAACGGCAACGCCTACAACCGCACCGACACTCTGCAGAAGTATCAGTTCCGCGTCGACAGCCTTGATTGTCCCGCCGCCGTGGGCTATTTCCGGTTCGATTCGGTGCTCACAATCTCGCAGAAAAACGAGTTGACGGCTATCAGCAAAGTGCTTGTCGCAGAGCGTTATGCCGCCGGAATCGGGATGGTTGAGAAGATTCAAATCGACATATATTCAGACACTTACGCACCCGAAATCGACATTGAGAACCGCGTGACGCAGGGCACAATGATTTACCACACACTTATCGGCTTTGGTAAATGACAGACAATCAGGCAATATCGCTTTTCGAACTTTTGCACAACGTCCGTGCGGAACTGAAAAATTCGTTCCCGATGCCTGTGTGGGTGGTGGCCGAAATCATTGAGTTTGGTCAGCGCGGCAACGGCCATTGCTATTTGGAACTTGTTGAGAAAGACCAGGATACCGAGCGAATGACGGCCAAAGTGAAAGCCACAATTTGGGCGAACGTTTATGCGCGTTTGGCACCTTATTTTGAGTCGGTTACGGGCGAGTCGCTGCACGCGGGGCTGAAGGTGATGCTGCGCGTCACGGTCGAGATGCACGAACTTTACGGATTGAGTCTCAATGTGTTGGACATTGACGCGCAATACACTTTGGGCGACATTGCCCAGCAGCGCGCAAAAGTGATTGCCCAACTCACCGCCGACGGTGTGATTGATATGAACAAGCAGATTCCGTTGCCGCCTGTCATTCAGCGCATTGCGGTGGTTTCGTCGGACACGGCAGCGGGGTGGGGCGATTTTGTCAATCAATTGGAAAACAACGATTTCGGCTACAAATTTCACGTCGAGTTGTTTCCTGCACTGATGCAGGGCGATGGTGCGGCAGAATCAATTATCGCTGCTATGGACAAGATTTTCAGTCAGATGGATGAGTTCGACGCGGTGGCTATTATGCGCGGCGGCGGCTCAAAATCCGATTTGAGTTGCTTCGACAACTATGAGTTGGCCTACTACGCCGCACAATTTCCGCTGCCCATTCTCACGGGAATCGGCCACGAGCGCGACGACTCGGTGCTCGACCTTGTGGCCAACACCAGGCTCAAAACGCCAACCGCTTTGGCGGCTTTCATAATCGACCGCGCGGCAGCCTTTGAGCAGGAACTCACCCAGAAATGCGACTATGTGATTGACGTTGCCCGCCAGCGTATCGAGCAGAATATCAAACGTGTTGACGATGATTATCACCGTTTTGTTTTGGGTGTCAGAGCCGTTGTCGGTCACTCGCGGGAACAACTGTCGGGGCTTAACTTGCTCGCCAACAGCGCCGTACGCCGCTATTTCGACCTGCGGACGGCCCAACTCTCGACCTTCGAGCAGAAAATCCGTCTTTTGCCGCAAATCGGAATCGCCGCCGGCACCACCCGTCTAGCCACTCTTGAGCAGCGCCTGCAGACAGCGCTCGCCACATTCTTTGAAGCCCGCCAGCACCAACTCGACCGCCTTGAACTCGTCTGCCGCCAAGCCGACCCGCAGAACGTGCTCAAACGCGGCTACTCAATCGTCCGCTCGAAAGGCAGGGCCGTCACTTCACCCAAGCAAGTTCACGCAGGTGATGAATTGGCTATCCAAATGGCTGATGGTGTGATTGAAAGTGTTGTGAAATAAACAATGACTATGTTTGTATTGTAAAATACAAGATTGGAAGGAAAAACAATGATTATTAGAACTGCACATTTTGCTCTGCCACTTTGCCTTTTGGTGGCAATACTGTTTAATACCGGATGCCAGAATCGGGGAAAACGCGTCAATTCTTCAACAGAGAACATTGCCGAGCAAAGCAATCAGAGCCAAAATCTTGGCGATATTGTGGCAACAAAAATAGAAGCAGTGCCGGAAGATACCGACGACACTGTATCGCATAATTCCCCCAGCAATAATTCCGATAGGGAGTTGTTGAAAAATAATAAGTATATCCGATTGGATACCATTAAATTAGACATGGTTTCCGATGAGTATTATTGGACTGATACACTTCACTACTTGATTCCCAAAGTGGTTGCAACCGCACCCGAATACAATGTCGTTGCCGATTCCATAAACAAGCAAATTATGAAACGTTTGGAATACGACCCAAACTCTGCAACCCCAATAGAAGTTCTATGGTATATAAGTATCGATTTTGAATATGGATTCCAATCGCACTACCTGCTTTTGTCCTACACAATAGTCAGACATAGTGCTAAAGGCAGTTACGAAGATAGTGATAGCCAGCTATTTAACTTGGAAACAGGCGAATGTATTGAACAGCACAACATTCCCTTCTCTGCGCTTTTCTCAATTAATGGGTATTTCGATTTTCTTAATTCAAGAAATTGGTCGGAAGGTGTACAAAAAGCTTTCGAAGAAGCATATAATGATATGAACGAAAATGAAGAAGACCCTATGGATGAGAAAAGTTTGCAAAAAGAAATCGGGAAAAAATACAAATATGCAAAGTTTCATATCGACTATTCCTACGATAAAAACGAATTCGGATTCGAACGAGAGTATAATTATTATGCAGTAATGCCTACGGTTGCACGGTGTTATGAGCCATTTTACAGCGACAACCTGCCTATAAAAGATTTGGAGCCATATTTAAGCGATGTCGGCAAGCAACTGCTCAACGAGAACTATTTTACTCTCAATACTATCGACCAAATTTTGTTTAAAATCAAACTTTGGAACCAAATAGAAGATTATATGTTTTTTGAATTGAACGATGCCGATAATTCTTGCATTGCCATAAACTACCAAGACCGAAAAAACGTTTGGGGCTATCTGTACGGCAAAGACAAGGTTGGAATCGACGTGAAGGGCGTTTACGAAGATGGTATTCTCACTCTGAGAGCTGCAAACGACAGCGTTTATACAATCAATATAATTGCATATAAGAACCAACCTTGGATCTGTGAACAGATTGTCGGTTATTCCGATAAAAACGAGCCATATTAATAAAACAAAAAAGCCCCGTCCATTTCCGAACGAGACTTTTTGTGCAGAATCACTTATCGTAATTCGTAATTCAAAATTCGTAATTCAATCCTTTACGCCTTTTCCACCTTCAGCGTGTCATACATTTTGCGAACTTTCTCTTTGGCTTCTTCAATCGAGTTGCCGCGAGCCAGCAGCACGGCCATACGGCGGTGTTCGTGAACTTCTGGCTTGCCAAAGATACGCATTTGCGTGTCGGGCATTGCAAGTGTTTCCTCAAGGTTGCTAAACGTCACGTTTTGGCTGTCGCCGAAGACCACAACGGCTTTCGAAGCCGATGGTCCGTGGAAGGCGATGTTCGGGATGGGCAGGCCCAGAATGGCGCGCACGTGAAGCGCAAATTCCGACAAATCCTGCGAAATCATTGTCACCATACCCGTGTCGTGCGGACGCGGCGAAACCTCGCTGAAAATCACGTCGTCGCCCTTCACAAACATTTCCACGCCAAAGATTCCGCGGCCGCCGAGCGCGTCGGTAATCTTCTTTGCAATGTCCTGCGCCTTTGCCAGAGCGGCGTCGGTCATAGGTTGCGGCTGCCACGATTCCTGATAGTCGCCGTCCTTCTGCCAGTGGCCGATGGGTTTCAGGAAACTTGTGCCGTCCTTGTGACGGATGGTCATAAGCGTAATCTCATAATCAAAATCGATGAAGCCCTCGACAATCACCTTGCCAGCACCAGCGCGGCCGCCAGCCTGCGATATTTCCCACGAGCGATCGACGTCGGCCTCGCACTTAACCATACTTTGGCCGTGGCCCGACGAACTCATAATCGGCTTCACCACGCACGGAATGCCAATCTCTTTGATGGCGGCGCGGTACTCGTCGTAGTTTGCCGCAAACCGATAGGGCGATGTCTTCAGCCCCAGTTCTTCGGCTGCCAGACGGCGGATTCCCTCGCGGTTCATTGTCAGGAATGTGGCGCGCGCCGTCGGAATCACATTGAATCCTTCCTTCTCAAGTTCAACCAGCGTCGGCGTTGCAATTGCCTCAACTTCAGGGATAATGTAGTCGGGGCGTTCCTTGTAGATAATCTCGCGCAGTTTCTCGCCGTCGAGCATTGATATTACATACGAGCGGTGCGCAATCTGCATTGCGGGCGCGTTAGCGTAGCGGTCAACAGCCACCACCTCAATGCCAAAACGCTGAAGTTCGATGGCCACTTCCTTGCCCAGTTCGCCCGAGCCGCACAGCAAGGCCTTCTTGCCGCCTTCCTTAAAGATTGTTCCAAATTTTTCCATATTACCGATGGTTTTGTAGTTAAGTGAAAGCCAAATGTATTCAACAGTTCAACCCGATTAGCAAAGTCGAAAATCAAGTTGTTGACAAATAGCGAACAATCCGCCAAATCGGTTTATCTTTGTGCGGTTGGCCCGATGTGGCCGACTGCCGATAAAATGATGTAACAAGCAATGCGTGAAGTGATTACATTGACCGATGCCTTGATTGTGCCGCTTTATCTGATGATATTGTGGTGGATAGCCTCGTCGGTTCGTCGCAACCATATCGACGCCGAGCCCTGCTACCGCTATTTCACCGTCGGCCTGATGCTCAAGATTTTCGCAGGCATTGCCTTCGCGCTAATCTACACCTACCACTACGGCGAAACCGATACCCACTATTACTATTGGGGCACGCAGTCGATTGAGCGGCTTGCGCACAAAGATTTCGGCGCTTTCGCGAAAGTGATGGCAGGTGTGCACACGCCCGAAGTCCATTCCGCCTTCGACCGCACAACAGGTTGGCCCACCTATTGGCGTGACCCCAACTCGTTTGCCGTCTGCCGCTTCAACGTGCCGCTCTACCTGTTGGGATTCAAAACGTTTTTGGGCAATATTATCGTGCTCAACGCCCTGCTTTTCATTGGTTTTTGGAAGTTCTACAAACTGATGCTCAAACTCTTCCCCAACAACGACCGCAACTTCGCCATAGCCCTGCTTTTTGTGCCGTCGGTGGTGTTTTGGGGCTCGTCGCTGCTCAAAGACAGTTGGTGCCTTGTGGCGTCGATGTTCGTTTTCTGCGCCGTTCACAGCCTTTTCATATCGCGCAAGCGAATTTTTATCAACATTATCTTGCTGATAATCTGCAGTTACGTCTGTATGAGCATTCGTCCGTATTCGTTTTTCACAACAATGGGCGCGTGCCTTGTGTGGATAGGTTTTGTTTACGTCTATCGGATGCGCTCGCGGATGTTCCGAGTGTTGGTTTTCCCCATAATTGTGGCCGTGATGTGGCTTGTGGGCGTGGGCCTGTTCTCGCGTTTGGGCTCGTTGGCCAATGAGCGCTATCAGTCGCTCGACGCGATAATCGAGACCGCCGTCATTATCCAGGACGACCTGAAAAAAGAGTACTACGGCGGCAACAGTTTCGATATTGGCGCGTTCGAGCCCACCATAGGCGGTCTTGTGTCGAAGGCGCCCGCAGCCATTGTGGCAGGTGTTTTCCGTCCGTTTGTGTGGGAATCGCGCAACGTGCTGATGCTCATTTCGGGGCTCGAGACGTTGGGTCTTATGCTGCTAATCATTTATTTGCTTTTCAAGTTCGGTCTTCGCCGAATATTCAACGTAGTGATGCGCAATCCGTTCCTGATATCCGCGTCGGTTTTCGTGGTTACCTACGCTTTTTTTGTGGGGCTTACCACTGCTAACTTCGGCGCATTGGTGCGCTACCGTATGCCCGTCATTGTCTTTTTGGCGCTCGTTTTGGCCGTCGTTTGGCGCTATATGCAGTTGTCCCGCTTGCTGACCGAAAGTCAAAAAGAACAGGAACGCCTTGCAATGCGCTGACATTCATTTCATTACAACTTGCGTTACGAATATCAGCAAAAAGTTACGCATTTGTGGTTACACCATAAATAAAGTTGCTATATTTGCAGCGTTAAAAATCATTGTCGTGTAGTGTAATGGTAGCACCTCAGATTCTGGTTCTGCTTGTGAGGGTTCGAGTCCTTCCACGACAACAAAAAGCCTTGTAAGTGAACAACTTGCAAGGCTTTCTTGTTTTTTGCTAAGAATAAAATTTAAACCTTCTTGTTTTCCGTTCTTCTGCTCATTACTCTTGCCCAAAGTGCGCCGGCAATGTTATGCCAGACGCTGAAGATGGCGCCGGGCACGGCTGCAAACGGCATCGTGGCAAAATGTGTTTGCGCAAGCGAACAGGCCAGCCCTGAGTTCTGCATTCCCACTTCAACCGACACAGCAGTGCATTTCTCGTGGCTCATTCCAACCAGTTTCGCCAGACCTAAACCGAGCGCAAATCCGCAGATGTTGTGCAGAGCCACAACAAGCAGTATCAGTGGCCCCACGGTGAGCAGTTGCGCCGAGTTGGCGGCAACTACGGTTCCCACAATCACTGCAATGGCCAGCGATGAGAATGCAGGCATATAATCAACAACCGATTTTGTGAAATCAGCAAAGAAATGCTTGACAATGAATCCGATACCAATGGGCAGAATAATCACCTTCACAATTGACCAGAACATATTCAGCACATCAACGTGCACGGTTTCGCCAACCAGCAGCCATGTGAGCAGCGGTGTGATGAGCGGGGCGGCAATGGTCGATACGCAGGTCATCCCGACTGAGAGCGCAAGGTCGCCTTTGGCAAGGTAGGTTATCACGTTCGACGCAGTGCCGCCGGGGCAGCAGCCAACCAGCACAATGCCAATGGTGAGTCCGGGCGGAAGGCCGAAAATGTGCGCCAATCCCCACGCCAGCAGCGGCATAATGGTGAATTGCGCAAGGCAGCCAATGCCCACGTCTTTCGGACGGCTGAATACTATTTTGAAATCCAACGGATTGAGCGTCAGTCCCATACCAAACATCACCACACCAAGCAGATAGTTGATGGCGCCGGGTTTTATCCAGTTGAATGTTGCAGGGCAGAATATCGCCACCACGCCAACCAGTAGCACCAGTACGGCCATATATTTGACAATAAATGCGTTAACCTTCTTAAGCATAACAAACGGTTTTTGCGCGAAGTTAGGCGTTTTACAAAATCGGTGTCATCGGAATGTTAAATCCGGGTGCCGGCAAAGTGTTTTTCGTATTCGATTCTTTTTGCTGCAAAAAAACAGTAAGCCACCGCACTACGGCGGGATTTTATTGCTAATATTGTAGGGAATAACTAATCGGTTGCTGATGTGACAGACAAATCGTAACCGACTGTTTTTAAGAGAGAAACTATGCCGATGTTTGTCGTCAGTTTGTTGCTTATGTTGCTAGCCGCAGTGCTGGCCGTCTTTTTGTCGTTTGCAATTTCGAGACGCAGCCATACCGGTTTCTTCAAATTGCTCGAGACACACCTTTCGACATCAAAATCCGAACTACTGACTTACAACGTCCGCAAAGACAGAATGCGCGGTGATTCAGATGTCAATTCGCAATATAACGGCTACAATCTCAGCCAGTTCGCCTATTGTTTTGCCGATAGCACGGCGTTAATCGAAGCCTTTGACAAACTGAAGAGCGGCGCCGAGAAAATGCTGAGTTTCGTCGGGCAGAATGTCGACGGCGACAAGTATTTCACGCTCAACATGCGGGCCGAGTGGATGTTTGGCAGGCTGCACCACATCGACATCATTATGAGCGAGACTAAGGTGAACACGGCACCGGCCAAGCAACTCTCGTTCTCAAACTTCCGTTCGATGTTCGATTTGGTGTCCACAGGCTTTGTCATCTGCGAGATGGACGGAACGGTCATCGACTTCAACAAGGCCACGATGAGCATTTTCGGCATTCCCGACAAGGAAGCGCTGCTCAGCCGTAATTTCAAAATCTACGACAACCCATACTACACGGGACCGCAGCCGGGTGCTGAAATCACCAACAACGGCGCTTTGTATGTGGTGAATGTTGATATGTCGAAAGCATCGCACCACTATTTCGGCCGCTCGGGGTTCGCGTCGCTTGCCTTCCGCTACTACAAGATGAATGACGATGGCAAGGATTATATCGTAGTGATAATCACCGACTTGTCGAATCGCGGTAACCCGGAGTTCGTTACGTTGCTCGATGAGCAGCAGACCATTTTGAAAGTGTCGACGGTAGGTTATGCCATCTACAATCTCGACGGCGTGATGGAATATGCCAACGATGCATATTACAATATTATAGGTATACCAGACCAAGGCGACTACAGAACCCGCAAACGCGTGATTTTCGATTCGCCGGTGCTGCCCGATGATTTCAAGCGCGACATTGTGAAAAACGAGATGACCGAAACAGTCTGCCATCTCGCCATCACCGACGCTGTACGTGAATACTACAACACATCGCGCACTGGCACCATCGATTTGAAACTGCAATGCCGCCGCGTTCTTTCTGCCGATGGCTCAAAACTTAGTTACGTACTGTGTATCACCGATATAACCGAAGATGAACGTCAGCGGCGGATAATCGACGAACTCGACAGAGACAAGGAAATGCTCATGCGTACAGCCGGTATTTCAACATGGACCGTAAATCTTGAAACGGGCCAGCGTGAGAATTTGAACGGCGTCAGAATATTTCCCGACAGTTACACTCACGAACAATTGTTTGAATTTGTCCACCCCACCGACGCTCGTATGCTGAAGATTGTTTTCGAAGCACTTCGCAGCGGCGAACTCAAAGAGTCGCGCAATGTGGTCAGAGTCAAAAAAACAACAGATGCGCAGCAGTACTCGTATTTCGAACTGTCGCTGGTTGCAAAGGATGAAAACGGGGTTGTGACCAAAATAGGTAGCGTAATCCGCGATGTGACAAGCGACGCGCTCTACAAGCAGACACTTGAGCAAGGCAAAATCCGCACGCAACTCACCATGCAAGAGTACGATTTGACGCAGTTCGACTTCGATGCGGAAACCGGCTATCTTACAATCTATCAAGCCGAAGAGATGTTCAACATTCCGGCGCATTGCACCATTGAAGACCTTCTGAAAATGATTCACCCTGACGACAGGCAGGCAATAAGCGATTTGGTGGCCCGCGCATACCGGCATGAAGATTTTACCCAAACGGTTTATTTCAAGTCGAAAAATAATGTGAAACCGGGTGAGTGGTACAATCTGCAGATGTTTGTCATTCCGATGCAGCGAAACACTCAGGGCGAAACAACCGTCTACACCGGACTCATCCGCGACAACACCCGATGGATAAAAACCATGCAGCAGCAGGAAGAGAACAACCTGATGCTCAACACGTTCATCAATATGGTGCCGTGTCTGTTCTACATGAAGGATGTTGACGATGGCTTGCGCTATATGCTTGTCAATGAGCAGGCTTGCAAGTGGCCGGGCTTCAATCGCGAAGATATTATCGGGCACACTGACGACGAAGTTTTTGCCAATGTGCCGTCGTTCGACACTGTGCTTGAGCGCGCCCATGACCTTGAGACCATCGAAAACGGCTATCTGGAATACGATTTCACAAGCAACATCAACAACGAGAAACGCGTTTGGCACACCATCAAATCGATGATAAAAACACCGTCGGGACACCGATATCTGTTCGCGGTTTCACTCGACGTGTCGCAGTTGCACACCAACATCGAGAAACTCGAATCCACAATCAAGGAAACCGAAAAACTGAACGAGATGCTTCACACGTTCATCAACTCGATTCCTTGCCAGTTCTTTATGAAGAGTGTCGATAACAATTTGGCCTATGCTATGGTGAACGACAAGTTCTGCCAGATGACCGGGCTGAAACGTGAAGATATTATCGGTTTCTCGGATGCAGAGATTCTTAATGGTGATTTTGCGGCAAAAGAAGCAGAATATGACCGTAAAGCCATCGACAATGGTAATATCGAATACGATATTCAAGGTGCAGACTCGGTTGCAAAGGGCGTTTGGCACACTCAGAAAACATTGCTGACCATCGACGGGCACTCTTATCTGCTTGCAACATCGCTCGACGTGACGCAGAAAGCCGAAATGGTCGAAGAACTGAAGCGTGCAAAGGTGAAGGCCGAAGAGTCGGACAAACTGAAATCGGCTTTCTTGGCTAATATGAGCCACGAAATCCGGACCCCGCTCAACGCCATTGTGGGATTCTCGGAATTACTCACAACAACCGACGACCCTGTGAAAAAGTCCACCTACAGCCAGTATGTTTCATCGAACAGCGAACTGCTGCTCGGACTCATCAACGACATTTTGGATGTGTCGAAATTTGAAGCCGGATATGTGAATTTCAAATACGAGCAGTTCAGCATTTCCGACCTTTTCCAGGAAATTTACGACACCTACCAGAAAAAAATCAAATCCGATGTGCTGTTTGTCTGCGACATCAAGAACGACAACTGCATTGTTGAATTTGATAAGAATCGTATGACGCAGATAATCAATAACTTCATAACCAATTCAAACAAATACACCCGCGAAGGATATATAAAGTTCGGTTATGTGTGCGAGAACGGCGGCGTACGTATCTTTGTTGAAGATTCGGGCATCGGCATCCCCGACGACAAAAAAGACCGCGTGTTCAGCCGGTTCGAGAAACTCGACTCGTTTGCACAGGGAACCGGTCTGGGCCTGTCAATCTGCAAGTCGATTGCAGAAGCGGCGGGTGGCAATGTCGGGTTTGAGTCGGAAGTGGACCGCGGGTCGAAATTCTGGGCATGGATACCGATGAAGGTTACACACGGTGACACATCTGCGGTGGACAGTGAATCTGACAGCGATGTTGCCACTGCTCAGCAAGGGGTGAACATTCTGGTGGTTGAAGATAACGACAGCAACTACTTCCTTGTTGAGACAATGCTGTCCGAACACAGTCTGGAACGGGCCCGCAATGGTCAGGAAGCGGTTGATATGGCCAAACAGAACAAGTACGATATCATCTTTATGGATGTGCGTATGCCTGTGATGGACGGCCTTGAAGCCACGCGCCAAATCCGCAAGTTCGACGATAAAATTCCGATTGTGGCTTTAACAGCCAACTCGTTCGACTCTGACCGTGAAGCCGCGCTCGAAGCCGGATGCTCGGCTTATCTGGCAAAACCCGTCCGCCAGAAAGACCTGCTGAGTGTGATGGCAAAACTGCTGCAAGGAAAGGCGGGGGCGTAGGTTTGTTCTGAATTCTACATTCTAAATTCTATATTACTATGGTAAAACACGTTATTCTCTGGCAGTTGAAAGACGAACTTTCAACTGAACAAAAAGCGGCCGTGAAGGCAGAAATTAAAAAAGGTTTGGAAGGCTTGGCCGGCAAGGTGCCCGGGCTTTTGGAAATCAAGGTTAACATCAACGGTCTGCCAACATCAAACGCTGACTTGATGCTTGACTCGACTCTCGAGAGTTTCGACGCCCTGAAGGGTTACGCCGTGCATCCGGCTCACGTGGCAGTTGCTGACGGCTCGGTGCGCCCGAACACCAAACTGCGCGTCTGCCTTGATTACGAAATTTGACGCACTTTGTCGGAAAACATTGGGATTTGGTCGAGAAAATAACTGAAAAGCGCATCGACCTATTGCTATAATAGTTTGTAATATTGTATTTTGCGAGAAAAAAGTAAACGTATGTTACGCAAAATCCGCATCTCACTGGCAGTGGTGTTTTACACACTGATTACGCTTTTGTTCCTTGACTTCACCGGGACAATTCACACCTATTTCGGTTGGATGGCCGACATTCAGTTTGTTCCGGCGCTGCTGGCGCTCAACGTTGGCGTTGTGGTGGCATTGCTGGTGCTCACATTCTTGTTCGGGCGCGTCTATTGCTCTGTCATCTGTCCGCTTGGCGTGATGCAGGATGTGGTGGCGTTTTTCGGCAAAAAGAGCAAGAAAAACCGTTACTCGTTCTCGCCTGAGCGCAAATGGCTGCGTTACAGCGTGTTGGTTGTGTTCTTGGCAACGATTTTGGCACCGGGTGTTGGATTTATTGCCCACTTGGTAGCGCCATACAGTGCCTACGGACGCATTGCCAACAACTTGTTCGCACCTTTCTATCAGTTAGGTAACAACGTTTTGGCATACTTCGCCGAACGTGCCAACAGTTATGCTTTCTATACTGTTGATGTGTGGATTAAGAGCCTGACCACATTTGCAGTGGCTGCCGTAACCTTTGTGTTGGTTGCAGTCTTGGCGTGGCGTGGCGGCCGCACGTGGTGCAACACCGTTTGCCCCGTTGGTACAATTTTGGGCTTTTTTGCAAAATACTCACTTTATAAACCGGTTATCGATACAGAGAAATGCAACTCGTGCGGCTTGTGCGGACGAAACTGCAAGGCTTCGTGCATCAACTCGAAAGAGCACGCAATCGACTACAGCCGCTGCGTGGCTTGCTTCGACTGCATCGACAAGTGCAACAAGGGTGCTATCAGTTTCAAACTGCGGACTGTTGCGCAACCCGCTGATGATAAGGGCGTTGACAAATCGAAACGTGCGTTCCTGACCACATCGGCACTGATTGTGGCCGGCGCCACTGTGAAAGCTCAAGAGAAAAAGGTTGATGGCGGATTGGCTACAATCATCGACCGTCAGGCACCTAATCGCAAAATAGCGCCGAAACCCGCAGGTTCACTGAGCGTTAAGCATTTCACCGACCATTGCACGGCGTGCCAACTTTGCGTATCGGCCTGCCCGAATCAGGTTTTGGTGCCTTCGTCAGACATTGGGCACCTGATGCAGCCTGAAATGTCGTTTGAGCGCGGTTACTGCCGTCCCGAATGCGTCAAATGCTCAACCGTCTGCCCGGCTGATGCCATCAAACCAATCGATACTGCTGAAAAATCTTCGATATCAGTTGGTTATGCCGTTTGGTTGCGCGATAATTGCGTGGTTGTGACCGATGGTGTAAGTTGTGGCAACTGCGCAACTCATTGCCCGGTTGGCGCCATCCAAATGCTGCCGGAAAATCCCGACCAGCCAGGCTCGCTCAAGGTTCCAGTCATCAATCCTGAACGCTGCATCGGTTGCGGTGAGTGCGAGTTCCTATGCCCCGCAAGGCCGTTGGGTGCCATCTACGTCGAAGGCCGCGAAGTGCATAAGGAAAATTGATTGATTATCAGTTTTTAAACGATAGGAAACGTGCCCCGCAAGGCACGTTTTTTTGTCTCACCTAAGTTTGTTTTTCGCAAAGTGCCGGTTGATGCACAGCAACATAGCTGCCACACCCACAACATTCACGGCCAGAGCCGTCCAGAAGGCCGCGTGGTAGCCGTAGTTCTCGGCTGCGATTCCGCCAACAAGCACGCCTGCGCCAACACCAATATCCCACGATGTGAGTTGAGTTGCATTGGCCGTTCCGCGAAGGCTGTTGGGTGCCAGATTGATGAACATCGTCTGAAAAGCCGGAAACATATGGCCGTTGCCGAATCCGATGATGAACGCGGCGCCGTAATAGCCGATGGGTGAGTGTACGGCCGCAAAAAGCAGGTATCCGAACATCGAAACCAGCACGCCGAACGATGCGTTGCGCGTTACTTTTCCGTCGCGAAGTGAGCGGCTGCCCACAATGCGCGCCACAATCAAGCCGCCGGCCAGCAGCATAAAAAACAAACCCGTGCCGCCGGTTATGCCCAACTCTTCTTTCCCGTAAATGGCTATGTATGTCGATAATACGCCGTACGAGAAGGCGTAGCAGGCCTGCGTCGCCGCTTCGGGCCAGCCTTTCAGAAGGAAAAAGCGGTCGAGCGATATGGGTGTTTGCGGCCTGACTTGTTCGCGCGGTGCGGTTTTCAGCGTTGAGTTTATGGCAAAGCCGATGCCCGAACAAACAAGCGATAGCGCAAACAGCACATCGTAATTGTGACAAATATGAAAAACATAAAGCGCGATGGTGGGGGCAAGGGCAGTGGCAATATTGTTGCTAAGTCCGTAGTAACCAATACCTTCGGCGCGGCGCTCGGGATGCAGAACATCGATTGCCACGGTGCTGTTGGCCACGGTGGTGGCACCAAACGGGGCGCCGTGCATTGTGCGAACAATGGCGAACATCAGCAGTGAGCCTGCCACAAGGTATCCGGCAAAGAATGCGAAGAACAGAAAATAGCACACCAGCAGCACCTGCTTGCGCGGAAAACTATCGACTAGAAATCCGCTGAACGGTCTGAAAAGCAGCGCGGTGAGCATGTAACCTGACAGCACCAGCCCAATGGTGTCCTTGTCGGTGCCGAAAGTGTCGCTCAGGTAGAGCGGCAACAGCGGCGCCAGCAGCATAAACGAGAAGAAAATCATAAAGTTGGCGCACCAAATCTTTATGTAGTTGCTGTTCCAAAGTTTCGGTTTGTCGTTTTGAGTCATTGTTACTGCCGATTGCCGTTTTGCGCCGCCGATTGATGGTTTCGCGCCGCAAAGTTGCTTATTTTAACTACAATTATTCAAAAAAAATCTACAAACACGCGTGTTGGTAGTGCTTCTGAAAGATGCTAAATGAATATATTTGAGCAAAATTGAAAACTATGGCTAACGACGTAACAATCAGCCGTCGCCAATTCTTGAAGACATTGGGCGGCGGTATTGCGGCAGCAGCGGCAGTGTCGGCTTGCGGCGGCAGTAACCAGAAATCAGCAACGGGTTCGGGCAACGCAGATGCGACAACCGGCCAAATGACCTACCGCACCGACCTTCACGGGCAGCAAGTGTCGCTGTTGGGCTACGGCTGTATGCGCTTCCCAACCAAAAGTGGCGCGAGCGGCCGCGAAGACCGTAACGCCGAACTCGACCAGGAACAAATCAACCGATTGATTGACTATGCGATAGAACACGGAGTCAACCTTTTCGACACGTCGCCGGCCTATTGTCAGGGCAAGTCGGAATCAGCGCTTGGAAAAGCATTGAGCCGCCATAAGCGCAGTGAGTTCTTGGTGTCGACCAAACTGTCGAACTTCGCCAACAACAGCCGCGAATCGTCGATGGCAATGTATAATAAGTCGTTCCAAGAGTTGCAGGTCGATTATATCGATTACTACCTTCTTCACGGCATTGGCAGCAAGCAGCAGATGCAGTCGCGGTACGTCGACAACGGAATGTTGGATTTTCTTGTCGGAGAGCGCGAGTCCGGACGTATCCGCAACCTTGGATTCTCGTTCCACGGCGACAAGGAAGGCTTCGACTATCTTCTCACCCTGAACGAAACCTATCATTGGGATTTCATTCTGATTCAGCACAATTTTGTCGATTGGAATCACGCCGCCGCGATGAATTCCCGCAACCTTAATTCGGAGTATACATACACTGAACTTGAGAAACGGAACATTCCGGTTCTTGTTATGGAACCGCTTTTGGGCGGCCGGTTGGCCAACCTTAACGACCACGCCACCGCTTTGCTCAAACAGCGTGAGCCCGATGCCAGTGTGGCTTCGTGGGCGTTCCGTTTTGCAGGTTCGCAGCCGCGCATTCTGTCGGTTTTGAGCGGAATGACTTATATGGAGCACCTGCAGGACAACGTCAAAACTTACTCGCCGCTCAAACCCTTGTCCGACGATGACTTGCGCCTGCTTGCGCATATTGCCGACCTTTACGCGTCGTTCCCGATGGTGCCCTGCAACACGTGCCAGTACTGTATGCCGTGCCCCTACGGACTCGACATTCCGGGCATTTTCAGCCATTACAACAAATGTATCAACGAGGGACTTGTCATTGAAGATATCAAAGACCCCGAATATAAGAAAGCCCGCAAGGCGTTCCTTGTCGGTTACGACCGCAGTGTGCCGCGCCTGCGCCAGGCCAACCACTGCATAAGTTGCAACCACTGCATACCCGAGTGCCCGCAGCGAATCAACATTCCGCAGCAGATGCACCGTATCGACCGTTTTGTTGAGGCGCTCAAGATAGGTGATGCCAATTTGGGCGAGATGGCCGTGCTTGCTTCGCTTCTGAAGCAACTCGATGCCGGTCGTCTGTCGTGCGTGGTGAGCAAGAACGGCGAGGTTACAACCTACCGCCAGAGCGGTGTTCAGGACCTTTACGATTTGCTGAGCGAGGGCGGTGACAAACTCAAAGGCTCGCTTATGGCCGACAAAATCATTGGCCGTGGCGCTGCCGCGATGATGGTTCTTGGCGGCGTTTCGGCTGTCAACACCCACACAATCAGCACGCCAGCCTTGCAGATGCTTCGCAAAGCCGGTGTCAAGGTTTATTTCGACAACGAAGTTGAATATATCGAGAACCGTATGAAAACCGGGCAGTGCCCGCTCGACAGCCGCCTGCAAAACCTGAACGACCCCCAAGAGTGTTGGCCTGTCATTCAGCAGTTTGTGGCCGATTTGAGAGCCGGTGTCGATGTAATGAAAATTTAGGCATTAGTTAATTACGAATTCTGAATTACGAATTGCGATTTTTAAACTAGTTAAACCTTAAACGATTCACCGATTCACCAGTTCACCGAAAATGGATGACGAGAAATATATGCGCAAGGCCATTGAGCAGGCCAAAATTGCCTTCGAAAAGGACGAAGTGCCTATTGGAGCCGTGGTTGTCTGCAACGATCAGATAATCGCCCGCGCCTGCAACCTGACCGAGACGCTCAACGATGTTACCGCCCACGCCGAGATGCAGGCGATAACATCGGCGGCAGGTTATATCGGCGGCAAATATCTTACCGATTGCACATTGTACGTCACGGTTGAGCCGTGTCCGATGTGCGCCGGTGCTTTGGCTTGGGCGCAGGTTGGCCGCATTGTGTATGGCGCCACCGACGAGAAGCGCGGTTGCCACCATTTCAGCGGTATTCACCATCCCAAAACGGTTGTGGTTGGCGGTGTTCTTGAAGCAGAATGCGCAGCGCTGATGAAGGAGTTTTTTTCGAAGAAGAGATAGGTCAGAATAAAAAGGTTAGTGTTTGATATAAAAATTGACATTTGTCAGTATAATTTATTTTGCAAGTCATAACGTAGATACGAACAAAATTTGTAATCTTGCGTTTGAAGAAACGAAACTTAGTTAGTTTTTCATAATGGTTAGTTGTTTGTTAGTAAAGGGGGTTCCGCAAGGGATTTCCCTTTACTTATTTTATGAAGCCTGACAAATAAAAACAATCTATTTTCGCAGCATTTCCGCCATTCAAAAGAAAAAATGGCAAAGCGCTTCACCCCGTTCAACAATCTAAACCATCTCAACCTTTTTCATACCTTTGCGGCTCAAAAAGCAGACTATGATTTCAGTAAGTAATCTGACGGTGGAGTTTTCGGGCGTGCCGTTGTTCAACAATATCAGTTTTTTGGTGAATCCGCGCGACCGCATTGGTCTGACGGGCAAGAACGGTGCGGGAAAATCTACTTTGCTCAAAGTGCTTTGCGGCCGCCAGCCATACGACAATGGCCAGGTATCGATACCCAAAGGCTTGACAATCGGCTATTTGCCGCAGCATCTGTCGGTGCAGGACACGCGCACGGTTTATGCCGAGGCGCAGAGTGCGTTTGTTGAGGTGAAGGCGTTGGAGAGGGAGATTGCCCAACTCAACAGCCAGTTGGCCGAACGCACTGATTACGAGTCGGATGACTACATGGCACTGATTAACCGTCTTACTGAAAAAAATGACCGATTCCATTTGCTCAGTGGCCATAATATAGATGGCGAGATTGAGAGCACGCTGCTCGGATTGGGTTTCGAACGCACTGATTTTGAGCGCCCAACGGCTGAATTCAGTGGCGGTTGGCGTATGCGCATTGAGTTGGCGAAAGTCATCTTGCAGCACCCCGATGTGCTGCTGCTCGACGAGCCTACCAATCACCTTGATATTGAATCAGTTCAGTGGTTTGAGGATATGCTGAAAACCTATGAAGGCGCCGTAATTGTGGTTTCGCACGACCGCGCCTTTCTCGACAATCTGACCAACCGCACCATCGAAATATCGCTTGGCAAGATTTACGACTTCAAAGTACCTTATTCACAATACGTTGTGCAGCGTCAGGAACAACTCGCGCAGCAGATGGCCGCCTTTGAGAATCAGCAGAAAATGATTGAAGACACCGAAAAATTCATCGAGCGGTTCCGCTACAAGGCCACAAAGGCTGTTCAGGTGCAGTCGCGCATCAAGCAACTCGAAAAGGTTGAACGCATTGAGGTTGACGAGTTCGATACATCGGCCATGCACTTCCGCTTTCCGCCTGCGCCGCACTCGGGACAGGTGGTGGTGGAAACTAAGGCGATGACCAAACGTTTCGGCGATAAGGTTGTGCTCAACGACATCGATTTTACGCTCGAGCGTGGCCAAAAAGTGGCTTTTGTAGGCCGTAACGGCGAGGGCAAAACCACCATGGCGAAGGTGATTCTTGGCATCCATCCGTGCGATGGTGTGGTGAAAATCGGCCATAACGTGAAGATTGGCTATTATGCACAGAATCAGAGCGAAATGCTCGACGATAACAAAACCGTTTTTCAGACGATTGATGAGATTGCCAAAGGAGAAATCCGCACAAAAATCCGCGACATTTTGGCTTCGTTCCTGTTCCGAGGTGAGGATATCGACAAGAAAGTCAGTGTGTTGAGTGGTGGTGAGAAGGCGCGTCTTTCGATGGCAAAACTGCTGCTCGAACCTGCCAATCTGCTTGTGCTCGACGAGCCAACCAACCACCTTGACATGCGCTCGAAAGACATTCTGAAACAGGCGCTTATCAATTACGATGGCACTCTGATTGTGGTCTCGCACGACCGCGATTTTCTCGACGGAATGGTGAACATTGTTTATGAGTTCCGCCATCAGAAGATTAAGCAGCATTTGGGCGGCATCGGCGATTTCCTGTACCATAAGAAACTCGAGAACATGCGGCAGTTTGAAATGGGGCAGAAGAGCGAACCGACAGCACCGACCAAAAATCCAAAGCCTGACGAACAAAAGCCTAAGGCTCAACCCGTTGCGACGCAGAGCAAATTGAGTTACGAGGAGCAGAAAGAGCAGGAGCGCCGTCAGCGCAAAGCCAAGAAGGCGGTTGAGGACAGCGAGGCGCTGATTGTGGAGTATGAGGCCGCCATTGCCGAAATGGACAATCAACTTGCCAACCACCCCGAAAGCGCCACCGCCGAATTCTTTGAGAAATACGAGGCTGCCAAAAAGCAACTTGCCGATGAGTTGAACAATTGGGAGCGTCTGACGATGGAATTGGAAGGATTGTAGAAGAGTGGGATAGGCGAATTCTTACGACGCCGAAAGAAATCGACAAAAATCCGTGTAAATCCGTTCAATCTGCGGCATTTGCGTTCCCCGTTTGCTCTATTTTCTTAGTTTTGCCTTATGAAACAAATTCTTGCCACCATAAGGCTCATTTTGGTTTTCACCGGTTCGCTAGTTTTAGTGATTTTCGGGCTGATTCTGCTGCTTCTCAGTGGCGGCAGTGCGGCTGTAAGTCGTTTTATATCAAAAACATGGGCGCGGTTTTGTCTATTTGTTCTCAACGTGAAAGTCCATTTCTCGGGCCAGGCCCCCGAGCGGCGCGTCATCCTGATGGCCAACCATCGCAGTTACATCGACATTTTCCTTGTCTTTTCGCGCTATCCCGCTTCGATAGTGGCCAAGAAGGAGTTGGGCCGATGGCCGATAGTGGGTTGGAGCGTTCGCTTGGCGCGGATGATTTTGGTTGACCGCAGCAGCAAGAGCAGCCTGATTGCCACAATGCGCGCCATCAAGGCCGAAATCGACCTTGGCGGCGGCGTGATACTATTCCCCGAAGGCGGAATCAAGGCCGAATCGCTTACCGCGACGTTCAAGCACGGGTCGTTCAAGATTGCGCAGACAACAGGCACACCCATTGCACCGGCAGCCATTAACTATCACGATTCTAAAGTGTTTTGGGGCGATGAGTCGTTCCTGACCAACTTCTACCGCCAAATGGGCAAATGGCGCACCGATGTCGATTTTTGGATTGGCAAGCCGATAACCGCCGAATCTGACGAAGTGTTGATGGAGACTGTCAAGCAGACGATTGACGGGAAGTTGGCGGAGTTTGAAGGAATTGAAAATCAGAATAATAGACAGCAATGATTGAAGTATCTATAAGCAATGAACTGAAAGCCGTCAATCCGACAATGGTGCTTGGCGTGATGGAGTGTAAAGCGCTGAACAGCAATTACAACGAAGGCTTGTGGAGCGAGATTGACGCGCTCACCGCTGAAATCCGCCGCACGCTGACGCCCGACACCATTAAGGAGCAGCCGCAGATTGCCGCCACGCGCCGTATGTACGCCGATTGCGGCAAGGACCCAAGCCGCTACCGCCCCAGCGCTGAGGCTCTGATGCGACGTTTAGTTAAGGGTAACAACTTGTACCAAATAAATACTATGGTTGATTTGGTCAATCTTGTGTCGATGCGGTTTGGCTACTCAATTGGCGGCTTTGATGCCGACAAGATTGTTGGCAACGTTGTGGCCGGAATAGGGCGCGAGGGCGAGCCATACAACGGCATTGGCCGCGGACCGCTTAATATTGCTTGTCTGCCCGTTCTGCGCGACTCGGTCAGCGGATTCGGTACGCCCACCAGCGATGAAGAACGTACGGCTATGAGCCTTGAAACCAGCCATTTGCTGATGGTGATAAACGCCTACGACGGCGGCGCCATTCTGCCAGAACTGTTCGAATATTCCGAACGGTTGCTCACAACTTATGCCGATGCGAGCGAGATTGAGCATTGGATTGTGAGGTGAGAGAAAAGAGTAAGGTGTAAAGAGTAAAGAGTAAAGATTTTGGACAACGGACTTCAGACAACAGACTGTGATGGTTGCTAAATGTCAATTCACCGATTATCCGATTCAACAATTCAACAATTATCTGATTCAACAAATAAGCAATAATTATCTGATTCAACAAATAAGCAATGGCTGAAGAAACCGATAAATATCTGACATTCAACGGGTATTCCGAAGGCGTCTACAAAGAGAAAGGCAGCCGTTTCTTGGCTTTTGCGTGGCCGGTTTTCACTGAAGACGAAGTTCGACAGCGCATTAAAGAGCTGAAAAAGACCTACTTCGACGCTCGCCACCACGTTTATGCCTTCCGCTTGGGTGCCGATATGAAAACCTATCGCTGCAGCGACGACGGTGAGCCGGCAAACTCGTCGGGGCCACCGGTTTTGGGGCAGATTCAGTCGGCCAACCTGACCAACGTGCTTATTGTGGTTGTGCGCTATTTCGGCGGCACCAAATTGGGCGTTCCAGGCTTGATAAACGCCTATCGCACAGCCGCTTCCGACGCTATTGCCAACAATCAGATTGTTGAGCAGTTTGAACAAGACCGCTTCACCATTCGCTTCGACTACGCCGCAATGAACGACGTGATGCGCGTGCTGAAGGACGAGAATCCGCAGCAATCGAACCAACAATTTGACAACCAATGCAGTATCGACCTTTCAATCCGCAAAACACAAGGCGATGCTCTACGGCAGAAACTTGCAAAGATTGATGGTGTGGAGATAGGGTAGTCAATGACTATTCTGCAGGTCGACGATAGTGCCGTTTGTCGATTTATTCGCTGAAAAACAATCAACTAATCAAATAATTATTATTTTTACAACCTGATGTGCTTTATTGCACATTTATAGTTGATAACCAAATAGATATTTATTTTTTAACAACCAAATAAGTATTTTTTATGAAGCGTTTCTTTACCCCAATCGTGGCAATCGCTCTTATGCTTGGCGCAATGACGGCGACTGCGCAGACCGGCGGATTCTCGTACCAGGCAGTGGTGCGCAACGCCGCCGGCGAACTTGTTGACAATTCGAAAGTAGGTTTGCGCCTGACGCTGACCGACCAAACCGGCAACCAGGTGATGTACCAGGAGACTCAGACCGCAACCACCAACAGCTACGGTGTGCTGAGCGTGACTGTAGGTTCAGGACAGGCTACCAACGGCAAGAAGTTGTCGGATGTTGACTGGGCAAGCGGCGACGTGTGGATGCGCGTTGAGATTGACCCCAAGGGTGGCACTAAGTACACCGATATGGGAACAACCAAGCTGCAGTCGGTGCCTTACGCTTATTTTGCAGCCAACGGCGGCAAAGGCGAAAAAGGTGATCCAGGCGAGAAGGGTGCTGCTTTCACATACGAAGATTTCACTCCCGAGCAGCTTGCTGCGCTGAAAGGCGAGCAAGGTCCGGCCGGCCCACAAGGTAATCCTGGTACAGGCTTGACCAACCGCGGTGCATGGTCGGCAGAGAACGATTATAAGGCAGGTGACTACGTGTTCGCACCATCGTCGGCCAAGGAGTTCGGAAACTCGATGTGGATTGCGCAGCGCGATATTGCCGCATCTACAACAGCACCGGCATCCGGCGACGATTGGGTTGAGTTTCAGGCTCCCAAAGGCGACAAGGGTGACCCGGGCGAACAAGGTGCTGCCTTCACTTTCGACGATTTCACTCCCGAGCAACTCGAATTGCTGAGAGGGCCGAAGGGTGACCAGGGTAACCCCGGCACCGGCCTGACCAATAAGGGCTCATGGGTATCAGGAACAGTTTATAAATCAGGTGACTACGTGTTTGCACAATCGAGCGCCAACGCAACGGCCAACTCAATGTGGATTGCTCAGACGACATTGGAAAACGGCTTTACATCGACCACCCAGCCGAAAGACGATGCCACCAACTGGGTTGAGTTCACTGCTCCCGCCGGGCAGGACGGCGTGGGCATCGACAGAGCATACTTTAACAACAGCAACAACACGCTTACTCTGACATTAACCGACGGAACATCATATACCACGCCGAGCCTTGAAGGCCCGCAGGGACCTGCCGGCCGTGACGGAATGCAGGTTGAAGGCCACGAGGGCCAGACACTGGTTCACAACGGCACAACATGGGTTGCTACCGACGAAATCACACTCAAGAAACTCGATGTGAAAGGTGCTGCCCCTGCCGATCCTAATTCGGATGAAGCACTGTTCGAAGTTAAGGACAAGGACGGCAACGTTGTCTTCGCTGTCTATCCGAATGGTGTGCATGTTTATATAGATACCACCGACCATAACAACTCGAAGATGAAACGGAGCGGCTTCCTTGTTACTGGCCGCGATGCCAAAAAAGAAGGCAAAACTACAGATTTCCTGGCTGTTGACGGCGATGGAACACACGTTTATATCGACCCCGACTCACAGTCGAAGATGCGCCGCAGCGGATTCCTTGTAACAGGCCGCGATGCAACAAAAGAAGGTAATGCAAGCAACTATTTCTCTGTGAACGGCGATGGCACACAAGTGTTTGTGGGCGAAGGCGACGGCAAGATGAAGCGCAGCGGCTTTCTGGTTACCGGCCGTGATGCCAAGAAGGATGGAGTTAACAGCAACTATTTTGCAGTGAACGACGATGGCACGCAAGTGTTTGTGGGCGAAGGCGACGACAAGATGAAGCGTAGCGGATTCCTGGTTACAGGCCGCGATGCCAAGAAGGAAGGCGTTAACAGCAACTATTTTGCAGTGAACGATGACGGCACGCAAGTGTATGTGGGTGAAGGCGACAACAAAATGAAGCGTAGCGGCTTCCTGGTTACCGGTCGCGATGCAAAGAAGGGGGGCGTTAGCAGTAATTATTTTGCAGTGAACGACGACGGTACACAAGTGTATGTGGGTGAAGGCGACAAGATGAAACGCAGCGGCTTCCTTGTTACTGGCCGCGATGCAAAAAAAGAAGGTAAAACCGGTAATTATCTTTCTGTAGATGACGAAGGTACGAAAGTATACATCGACGACCAGCTTGAGAACAATGCTAAGTTGAAGCGCAGCGGATTCCTGGTTACCGGCCGCGATGCCACCAAAGGTGACACTGCCAACTATTTGAAGGTGGCCACCGATGGCACACAGGTGAAATTCGATACCGATGCCAGCAAAATGAAACGCAGCGGATTCCTTGTAACTGGCCGTGATGCCACAAAATCTGGCTCAGAATCTGATGTGATGGAAGTTACCACCGACAGCACTCGTGTGTATGTTAACGGCGGCGGCAGCAAGAGCGGCTTTGGTGTTGAAGGCAAAGATGGCGAAACTGGCGGCAAAAACGGTTTTGCCGTTTCCGAGAAAGGTGCAAACGGCAATGTCGGTTATATGAACGTTACGGCACAGAACTTCTTTGCAGGTTATGATGCAGGTAAAGCAACCACAAACTCAGGTGTTGACAATACCTTTGTTGGTAATAATGCCGGTATAGCAAACACATCAGGTAAAAGGAATGTGTTCATGGGCAAAGAAGCAGGTATATCAAATACCGAAGGAGAAAACAACATTTTTATGGGAACTAATGCCGGCCATTCAAATGAAAAAAGTGAAAATAATGTTTTTATCGGTAATGGTGCTGGATATTCAACCAATGGAACAGGCTATAACTATGGTATTTACGATCCACAAACGAATTCATATCAAAGCCAGATAAAAGGCTCGAATAATGTGTTTGTGGGTAATGACGCTGGTTATGGCAATATTTCTGGTGGTGACAATGTGTTTATGGGTACCAAAGCTGGTAGGGAAAGTACGGTAGGTAGCAATAATGTTTATCTTGGCAATAATGCCGGTCGTAATAGCGATGTAACTTCAAACAATGTGTTCCTTGGCAACAATGCAGGTTACAACAATAAAGGCGTACTTAATCAGTGGGGAACTTATGATGGTGAAAGCAATGTGTTTGTAGGCAACAATGCAGGATATAATAATAGAGGTAGTCGAAATGTATTTGTTGGTACAGAAACTGGCCACGAAAACACATCGGGATATAGCAATGTATTTATAGGGGATGGTGCAGGATGGCATAATACAAAAGGCAATTCAAATGTATTTATCGGCACATATGCGGGCTATCAAGATACAACTGGTTCTGATAACGTATTTTTGGGTAATGGAGTCGGGGTTAATAACACAAGCGGTAGTTTAAATGTGTTCCTTGGCTCAAGAGCAGGAGAATCGAATAAAGATGGTTCTGGTAATGTATTCTTAGGTTTTTGTGCTGGTCACGCCAATATTGGAGGAGAAAGCAATATTTTCGTAGGTTGGGAAGCTGGTGGTTGGAGCATTTCTGGCGATTACAATGTCTTTATGGGAAATCAGGCAGGACAATATAATAAAACAGGAAGCCAAAATGTCTATTTGGGACATATGGTCGCTTATAGTGATACTGCCGGTTCTGAAAACGTGTATTTAGGAAATTATGCCGGGACCAATGGTAAAGGCAATAAACACAATATTCTTATTGGTACTCATGCTGGTTCAATGAATAGTAGCAGTGAAGGCAATACTGTATTAGGTACCTATGCTGCAAGTTGGGCAGGAAAAATGACTAATACAATTGCTATTGGTATGAATGCAGGTCGTGGTTCTGCCGAATCAACCAGTGAAAATGATGTGTTTATCGGTAATAGTGCTGGTTACAGCAATACAATAGGCAAAAACAATGTCTTTATGGGCAATAATGCTGGTTATGCCAACACCACTGGCTCAAACAACGTAATATTAGGAACCAATGCTGCTGATAGCGCAAAAAATATGACAAGTACCATTGCCATTGGTGTGCAAGCTGGTCATGGCTCTTATAAATCAACTTCACTTTATGATATTTTCATTGGTTATCAGGCTGGTTACAGCAATACGACTGGGCATAACAATGTCTTTATTGGTAAAGAAACAGGCTACCACAATGAAGATGGAGCGGAGAATATTTTTCTCGGTAATATGGCTGGCCATGCAAACATTAAGGGTTCATACAATGTTTTTTTAGGAAATCAAGCAGGAACAAAAAACACAAAGGGTGCCGAAAACGTGTTTTTAGGATTTAATGCAGGTTTTAATAATACAGAAGGCTCAGATAACTTATTCTTAGGAAAAACCGCAGGATTCAGCAATACCACAGGAAAAAGTAATATTTATTTAGGAACAGGTGCAGGTTATAAAAACAGTATAGGACAATACAACATTTTCTTAGGAGAAAGTGCAGGTTATTGGGCAAATGACGCATCTTCCAACATATTTATAGGATATAATTCCGGTGGTTCTTTCATGTCAGGAAGTGGAAATATCCTTTTAGGAAATTCGGTGGCTAATATGATGACTTCTGGCACCAATAATGTGATTATCGGTGAAGGCGCAGGCTCTATGGGTGATGAAATAGCAGGCGGAAAATCTAATGTGTTCATTGGTGAGTGGGCTGGCATTGGAAATACGGGAACATCAAATATTTATATAGGCAACTCAAACATTTATGGCACACCAGCAGCAGACAACACAAATAATATTTTTATTGGTTCGGGAGCTGGATACGGTCTTTCTGCTCTTAATGCAGAAGAAGGCACAGCAAGCAACAATGTATTTATAGGCACAAAGGCTGGCTTTAATAATACATCGGGCAAGAACAACGTGTTTATTGGTTACAATGCCGGATATAACGAGACGGGAGATGACAAATTATACATTGCCAATAGTGATACCGAAACTCCACTTATTAAAGGAGATTTTTCGGCAAAAACAGTATTGGTAAATGGGGCACTTGTGCGAACTTCTGATCAACGTTTCAAAGAGAATATCACTTCTCTTGAAGGTTCACTTCAAAAAGTGCTCGGTATCCGCGGAGTTAGCTACACATGGAAAACCATTGCTGAGATAAATGAAATACGTGGCATAAAAAACAATTCGGATGATAACTCACATCTTCAAGAAGGAACACAATTAGGTGTAATTGCCCAAGAAGTAGAGCAATTATTGCCAGAAGTTGTGTATACGGATGAAAAGGGCTTCAAATCCGTCGATTATGTTAGTCTAACCCCGGTACTTATCGAGGCAATCAAAGAGCAGCAGAAGCAGATTGATGAGTTGAAACGCATGGTGGAGCAGTTAATGAATAAATGAGAATAGGAGAGAAGTAATTGGAATAAAAACCCCGAAAGTTGGATAAAAACTTTCGGGGTTTATTATTGGATAATGCTCATGGCTCAAAGCTTATAGCCTACAGCTCATAGCTCATAGCTCACGGCTTATATATCAATCTGTTTCCAAATCGAACGTGTCGCGCAGAAGTTTCAGCGCAGGATTCTTTTCTAACATATACACGTATTTCTCTTTTGAAGTGTAGGGCAGGTTCCCTTTTCTTGAGCCTTCGCTTGTAGTGTCGTCAGTTTGTTCGCCGTCCAACTCAAACTGCAGTTTAATGCCCGAGTTGTGCAGATTGGCACGCAGATAGCCTTCGAGCGTGCTGCGGATGTTTTTTTTCAGATAGTCCTTCACGGTCATGCTGTCCACATCGAACCGGAAGGTCAAACCGCTGTCGGGCATTTTCGGAATCTGGCTGCCGAGCAGTGCGCTCAGTCGTGGGCGGTGTGCGCCTTCGGCTTTCGCAAAATCCTTCCACACTTTGGCAAAGTCGTCGTGTGTGAAATCGTTGTTCTCTTCCTGCAGTTGTCCGTTTGCCGACTGCACGCTTTCATCGGTGACGCTTTTCAGTGATATAGTCTGAGGATATTGCTTGTAGACAGGATGCTGCGGCGGTTGTTCGGTTGTGGCTGCAGATTGCTGTTGTGAAGGCGCTGGTGCTTGATTCGCTGTGGTGTTTTGCTGGCTTTGGGCTGCTTTCTGCTGCTTTTTAAGCCGCTTCAAATCTCGTTTTTTTTTTCGTACTCAATATTGCAGAGCCGCATCAGCGCGAACTCTACTGCCAGACGTTTGTTCTGGCTTGTACGATAGCCTGTTTCGGCTTCGTTGAGCACTTTCAGCGCTTCGAATATGAACCACGACTGGCATTTCTTGGCCTGTTCCAGATAGCGGGTGCGGATGCTTGCGCCCACATCAATCAGTTGAACGGTCTTTTCGTCGGAAGCCACAAGCAGGTCGCGGAAGTGGGCGCTCAGTCCCGAAAGGAAATGCTGGCCTTCGAATCCTTTGTCAAGAATCTCATTGTATATGGTCAGGCTGGTGGCCACGTCTTCTGCCAGGAAGGCGTCGACAAGGCGGAAGAAATAGTCGTAGTCGAGCACGTTGAGGTTGGCCACGGCTTTGTCGTAGGTTATCTCGTTGCCCGAAAAACTCACAATCTGGTCGAAGATTGACAGAGCGTCGCGCATTGCGCCATCAGCCTTTTGGGCAATCAGGCTCAAAGCGTCGGGGTCGGCTTTGATTCCTTCTTTCTCGGCCACACGTGCAAGTTGGGCGGCGGCATCTTCAACGGTTATCCGGCTGAAATTGTAAACCTGGCACCGCGACAGGATTGTCGGTAGCACCTTGTGTTTCTCGGTTGTGGCCAGAATGAAGATCGCGTGCTTTGGCGGCTCTTCAAGTGTTTTCAGAAAAGCGTTGAACGCGGCTGCCGACAGCATGTGCACCTCATCGATGATGTAAACGCTGTAAGTGCCAATCTGGGGCGGTATGCGTACCTGGTCGATAAGGTTTCGGATGTCGTCAACAGAGTTGTTCGATGCCGCGTCGAGTTCGTGGATGTTGAATGAGCGGTCTTCGTTGAAAGCCTTGCACGACTCACACTCGTTGCACGGTTCCATATCGGCCGTGGGGTTGAGGCAGTTGATTGTCTTGGCGAAGATGCGCGCGCAGGTGGTCTTTCCCACACCGCGTGGTCCGCAGAACAGGTATGCCTGCGCCAGGTGCTTGCTCACAATGGCATTTTTCAATGTGGTTGTGATTGACGACTGCCCCACAACACTGTCGAATGTTATTGGGCGGTACTTGCGCGCCGATACTATGAATTCGCTCATTTTATACTTATTCGTTGGGCAAATATAGAAAAACATAAATATGCTGGGCCGCGAAGTTTTCAACAATGGCGCTTTTGCCGTCGGCCAAAAACAACAAAGCCCGCCAAGTGTTGGCAGGCTTTGAATCGTTATTGTGTTTATTCAAACTTTCTTATTGTCCGTTGTTTTCGGATTGTCTGTCCTTCAGTTGCTGCAGCATTGAAGCATCGACTGGTCCATTGCTGTCGAGATGCGGCTGAATACTTCGTCGAGTGAGCCGATACCGTCAACTGACACAAATTTGCCCTGGGCCGAGTAGAAATCCATAACCGGCTGAGTCTGTTGGTGATAAACAGATATTCGGTTGTCGATGATGCTCACGTTCTGGTCGTCGGCACGGCCCGATACTTTTCCGCGTTCAAGAATGCGGGTGCGGAGTTCGTTGTCGTCAACATCAAGAGCCAGCATCAGGGTAACGCTCTGTCCGTGCTCGGCAAGCATATTGTCGAGCCATGCAGCCTGAGTGGTAGTGCGCGGAAAACCGTCGAAAATGAAGCCGGCGGCGTCTTTGTTCTTAGCCACGTTCTTTTTCACCATCTCTTCAACCATGCTGTCGGGAACAAGATTTCCATTGTCAATGAGTTCCTTGATTTTGTTGCCAAGTTCCGAACCTGAATTCTTTTCGGCACGCAGCAGGTCGCCTGTCGACAGGTGTACAAGGCCGTATTTGTTGATGATGTTTTCTGATTGGGTTCCTTTGCCTGAACCCGGAGGTCCAAAGATTACAAGATTAAACATTTAAGTATTAGGTTTTTAAGTTTTCTATATATGTTTTATTCAATTCCTTCAATTCTTCATCCCGATAGTTATAGGGACTTCAATTAATGTGCCAAATCATACCACTTTGTAAATGTCTTTGAGATTTCGGCCCAGACCGTCGTAATCCAAGCCGTAGCCTACAATAAAATCGTTCGGAATTGAGAATCCGTAATAGTCGATTTTCAGATTATTGCAGCACGATTCCGGTTTGAACATCAGTGTGGCAATGTGCACGTCGGCCGGTTCAAAACGTTTCAGGTATTCAAGCAGATCAGCCATTGTTTTGCCGGTGTCGACAATGTCTTCGATAATCACCACCGTCTTGCCTTTCAAGTTTTCGTTAAGGCCAATCAACTCACGGACAGTACCAGTCGAGTGGTCGCCTTCGTACGATGTGAATTTCACAAAACTGATTTTGCATGGCATGTTTATTCCGCGCAGAAGGTCGGCTGCAAATATAAAGCTGCCGTTCAGAATGCACAGAAACACAATGTCCTTGCCGGCAAGGTCGGCGTTCATCTGGTTGGCAATCTCAGCCACACGCGCCTGAATCTGCTCGGCTGTGACCGAAACTTTGAACCTTTTTCCGTTGACTTCAATCTCGTTTTGCATAGAATGTCCCCCTTTGCAAAAATCGGCGCAAATGTATCAATTAAAAGAAACGTTCCGCTTATTTTTATAGGTGTATCGATTTTTTCTCGATGATTGCCGAAAAGGTGCGGTCGAGTGCCCTAGTTTGACCAACGGACTGAAAGAAGTGGCTAAAAGCCGCACGGTATGAATGTTGCGTATGAAAAAACTATATATTTGCATTGTTAACAAATTAAAAGGAGGAACTGCTTATCGAAAAATAATTACTCTCAAACAACTAAAAAAAGGAGGTAGTTATGGAACTGCATAATCAATCTGATTGTGTTTTAGTTAAGCAGTATATTGCCGGACAAACCCAATGTCTCGAAATTTTGATTGACAGGTATAAGAACCGTGTCTTCTCATACATCATGATGGTTGTTAAGGACCGTGAACTTGCCGAAGATATTTTCCAAGACACATTTATAAAGGTAATCCGATCTCTCGATAGCGGAACTTATAAAGATGACGGGCGTTTCTGCCCTTGGGTGATGCGCATTGCCCACAACCTGATTATCGATTTTTACCGTCGCGACAAACACCTGCCAACTGTGTCGGGTGACGACGAAGAGAAGAATCTTTTTCGGACCATTGGTATTGTCGATGACAGCGCCGAGGATAAGTATCTTGCCAAACAGTCGCACACCGACCTGAAGCAACTGATTGCCAAACTGCCGGCTGAGCAGCGTGCCATTGTCAAGTATCGCTATGTTTTCGATATGAGTTTCAAAGAGATAGCCGATCTTACGGGTGTCAGCATCAACACCGCGCTGGGGCGGATGCGCTATGCAATCATCAATCTGCGCAAGATGATGAATGTTACAGTTGCTGACGAATAATATTCGTGAATCAGTTTGTTATGATAAAGGCGTGGTAACACGCCTTTTTTTGTGTCCGGGCCTTACTGCTCAATCCGGAAATTGTCGGCGTCGAGAATCGTGGGGAATTTTTCCCGGAAAGAGTTGAGTTTGCTTAGCGATATGGTTGCACGCCCAACACCGACAGTGTTCTCAGGCAGTTGGCTCATCACGCCGCCGTAGATGTCGATGACGGCGCTGCCGCCAGAGTAATCAATGCCGAGACCGTCGGTTCCAACGCGGTTTGTGCCAACCACATAACATTGGTTTTCGATGGCACGCGCGCGAAGCAGTGTCTCAAAAACATCGTGCCGTGCTGTAGGCCAGTTGGCAACGCAGATGAGCAGGTCGTAGTTGTTGCCGGTATTGCGTAGCCAGACAGGAAACCGCAGGTCGTAGCACACAATCGGGCGGATGTGCCAGCCCTTGTATTCTATAATCTTAATCTCGCGGCCGGGCGTCAGACTTTCATTCTCGCAGCCCATGCGGAACAGGTGGCGCTTGTCGCAGAATTCAATCCGGCCGTCGGGCATGGCCATGAGCAGGCGGTTGTAGTGGTTGGTGCCGTCGGAAATTATCTGGCTTCCGGCAATGGCAGCATTCTTTTGTGCGGATTTGGCCAGCATCCACTCAACAATCTGTCCGTCCATCGGCTGCGATGTGCCTTCGAGTTGGTTGGTGAATCCGGTGGCGAACATTTCGGGCAGCACAATCAGGTCGGCATCGCTGATGTCGGCCAGCAGAGCGTCGTATTGGTGCAGATTCCCGTCAATGTTGTGCCATTTTATGTCAGGCTGGACATAGGCGATGTTGAGCAGGTCGGTCATATGCGTATGCAGTCGGTTGAGAATTGTTTCGGACACCGTGCGGTGGGGTTCTTCTCAACATAGTATTGGTGGATGTGCTCAAAGTCGGCGTTGATGTCGTCGGTCGGTACAAAGCGCTCGCCAATGATGGCGTGTTTTGTCTTGTAGTCGAGAACGCTTAGATAGATTGGCACATTTGCTTGTTTTGCAATGAAATAGAATCCGCGTTTCAGTTTGTTGGTCAGTTTGCGTGTTCCTTCTGGGGTGATGCAGACACAAAACTCATCATTCTTGTTGAAATAGGCAATCACCTGTTCAACCATTCCGGTTGAGCGGTTGCGGTTGATCGGTACTGCGCCCAAAGCCTTGAGCAACAGTCCGACAGGGAAAAAGAACATCTCTTTTTTGATGAATATTTTCGGGCTGAATCCCGCATAGGTGAAAACCAACTTGCCCCACACAAAATCCATCATGCTTGTATGCGGAAGCGCGATGACTACGAATTTCTTGTCGGTTGGTGCTTGGTCGATAAGTTTCCAACCGAACAGTCTTAGGATAAAGCCGCTGAATCGTCTCATTTGTGTGTGGGTTCGCGTGTGTACAGTATGGTTATCGGATAAACGGCAGAATCGTTTTTGAAGATTATCTGCGGAATAGTGTCGCGATAGGTCAGCCGCAATTCGTTTTCGCTAAGGTTGCTGATGCGCATCAAGACAGGCTCTGGCGAGTCGGGGTTCAGCATAATGCTGTCTTCGCTTTGCGTAAACTTCCAGGTGCCGATGTGCTCAAACTTGAAAATCTGAGTGTTGCTTTCGCAAAGATCGTCGCCCAAACTAATCTCGTACCGGCCATTGCTTGTAATCTCAATCTGATCGTCCTTCAGGCACTCGGGGCAGGCGGGCGAGTCGAACAGGTTCACGTCGGTCGAGTTGTTTCCTGGTATAATCACGCCGCTCAGGTCCCATTTCCCGGCGACAAGCATATTCAGGTTCGACGGATGTTCGTTGTCTTTGCCGCAGGCCAACAGCAGGCATGCCAGCAATAGTGGTGTTAACTTTCTCATTAATTGATGATTGATGAGTGTGGTTTTCCGTTTTTAAAGGTTTCAATCAGGATGGCTTGCAGCACAACATCGTCGTACTGAAGAGTCCAGTTCTTGTTGTTCATCAGTTTCTTATACGAGTCAGAGCCTACATATTTGCTGCGGGTCAGGTCAATTTGCACACCATTGGTCGACCAGCGGTAGAACTCATATTCGTAGTCGCTGTCTTTCGACCATTGGCGAAGTGGTCCGTATTCGGGGGTGTCGCCCAGTTTTTCCGACACCACATTCATCACTTCCTTAATCTTGTAGTCTTCAATCTTCTTGCGCTCGATAGAGTAGATGTGATTGTAACCTATAATTCTGAAACTCAGATTCTTGTCGTTGATATACTCACAGTCTTCGATGGTGTAGTTGGGATAGTTGTAAACGCCGATGGTTTTGAGCAGTGATTTGTCAATTTGGTCACCGATTGAAAAGTCCGAAATCTGGAATTTGATAGGCGTAAAGTTGTTGGTCTCTTCCATTTCCAGTCGTTTATCGGTCGACAAGATGATGGGGAAGGGGTCGGTGTAGATAATCAGCTTTGCCCGTTTGTTGATGTATTTGATGTCGTATCGGACGGTGTCGGTGCTGAGTTCGCATTTTTTAACGTGGAAGACGTGCTTGTCATCGTATACACCGATTGGTTTGTAGCGTGAGATGGTCATTACAGAGTCCGACAGTTGCAGCGGAATCAGCACTGGTTTCGAAAACTGTTCGATGACGGTGTCATAAGCGGCGTACGAGAATGCCGAGTCGTTGTGGATGACCAGTGTTGAGTCGATGTACCAATCAATATTGGTGAAAGCATCAATGTTTTTTGTTGTATGGCTGCAGCTTGTTGCCATCAGTCCGGCTACAAGCAGGCTTGCCAAATGTAGTGCTGTGCGTTTCATTACTTATAGTGTTTAGTGGTTATAATCTTATTTTGTCTCTTTGTAGAACACTTGTGACGATATGCTTCGACCATCGCGGAAGTAGTATGTTCCGTATGAGTATTTGACTTCAAGATATTCGTGAGCCAGACCGTTGCGGTTAACAATCACACGTTTGACTTTACGGCTCTGGTTCTCGTAGTTCTCAGTGGTAACACCTTCCGGATACTTCTTCGAAAGGTCGTTCAGGAAGTGTTCGCTACGCTGTCCTGTAGGCACGTCGAAGTCGTTCTTCTTGTTGTCGAATGAGCTCTGGGCTGCGGCCAGTTGTTCTTTGCGCTGACGTTCGGCTTCGGCTTCGGCTGTGGCGGCTGCTTCGCGAACGCGTTTCTCGCACAGTTCAATCTGGTCTTTCGGATATTTCTCGGTCGGTTTGATTGCCGATGCCGAGCGGTAAAGTCCGATAGCTGCCGAGTAGTCTTTCACCTTGAATGCATTGTCGGCCTGTGCGATAGCGTTCTTGTAGTCGGTATCGATTTTGGCCAGACGCTCTTGCTCTTTCTCGTTCTTTATATTGGTGTTGATTTGAGCAATCTGCTGGTCGGGGTAGGTCTCATCTGATTTGATGGCCTTTGCAGCATTGTAGAGTTCGATGGCCTTATCGTACTGGTGAGCGTTGAATGCGCGGTCAGCTTCGGCCACTTTGGCATTGTATGTGCGTACCAGATTGTCCTGCTCGGCTTTCTGTCGTGCGGCATCGGCCAGGAACATGTCAATCTGCTGAATGCGGCTTTGCGGATGCTGCTCGTTTGGCATAATCTGCAAGGCTTGCTGGTACACAGGTTTCGCGTTGGCGTAATCTTTCTTGTTGAACAGATTGTCAGCTTGTGCAATCAAAGAGTTGTATTGCTGACGTTTCTGGTTGTCGGCGTTTATAATCGATTGTGCCTCGCTGATTTTCTGCTTTGGATAGGCTTCGTTAGGTCTTATGGCCAGAGCCTGATTATAAGCACTGATGGCCTCGGTGTATTTCTTCGAGTTGAAGTGTCCGTCGGCAGTGGCAATGGCCTGATTATACTGACGTTCTTCGTCTGCGGCTTTGGCCAGCATGTTGTCAATCTCAACAATCCGGCTCTTCGGGTAAGTCTCGTCTGGTTTCACGGCCGAAGCCTGGCTGTAGAGTGTTTTCGCTTGGGCGTATGCCTTGGCGTTATATTGTGCGTCGGCTTGCGAAATCAGATTGTCGTATTCGGCGTTTGTCTTCGCAACTTTCTCAGCAACAACCTTTTGCTCGGCCAAGCGTTTGTCAATTTCAGCAATTCGCTCTTTCGGGTATGACTCTTCGGGCTTCAGCTGCGAAGCGTTGACGTAGTTGTTGCGCGCCTCGGGGTATTGTCCTGACGAGAACTGGTCGTCGGCAAACGAAATCAGGTTGATGTATTTGTCATCGGTAGCCTTTTGCTGTGCGAGCAGCTTGTCGATGTCGGCAATTTTCTGTTTAGGATATTTCTCGGCCGGTTTCACTGCCAAAGCCTGATTGAATGAGTTTTTCGAATCCTGATACAACTTCAGGTTCAGCAGGCTGTCGCCCTTGCGGACGGCGTCGGCATAGGCTTTCTCGCGGGCACGCTGCTGTTCTTCGGCGTTCTTCATAGCCAGCAGACGGTTGGTGATGTCGTTGATGCGGTCCTGTGGGTATTGCTCGGTCGGGAATACGGCCAGAGCCTCGCGGTAAGCGGATTCGGCATCGGTCCACTTCTGGTCTTTGTAGAATTTGTCGGCCTTGGTGATGGCGGCATTGTACTGCGCTTTCTTGGCGGCATTGTCTGCCACAATCTTGTCAATCTCGGCTATCCGCTGTTTCGGGTATGCTTCGTCAGGTTTCAGCGAAGCGGCCTGTTGGTAGGCCGATTTGGCCTGCTGGTACTCTTTGTTGGCGAAGGCCTGGTCGGCAACGGTGATAAATCCGTTGTACTTCTCGCCATTGGCCTTGGCTGTAGCCAACTGTTTGTCGATGTCGTTGATTCGCGTCTGTGGATAGGTTTCGACAGGCTTAATCTCTTTCGCCTTGACGTAGAAGGTTCGGGCTTCGGCCAGCTTGTTTTGGTTGAACAGATTGTCGGCTTGCGTAATGGCCTCGGTGTATGCTTTTTCGATGGCGGCCTTGGCGGCGGCATCGTCATTCAGCTTGGCGATGATGGCGTTCAGCTCGTTAATCTTGTCTTTCGGATACTGCTCGTTGGGCTTGATGGCGGCGGCCTCGCCGAAACGTGCGAGTGCGTTCTCGTAATGCTTGGCGGCGTATTCTTTGTCGCCTTCCGAGATGGCATCCTTATAAGCTTGCTCTCTCGCTAGCAGAGCGGCGTTGGCATCCGACAATTCGCTCAGTATGCGGTCGATTTTCAGCAGCTGGTCTTTCGGATACTGCTCGTCTTTGTAGGTGAGCGCGCGCTTGTAGTAAATCTGTGCGTTCGAGTATTGTTGTGTGTTGAACGATTGGTCGGCAATGGCTATGTTTTTCTGATAGTTGTTGTCGTTGTTCTGGTTCTTTGCCAGAATTTTCTTTATGGCAATAATCTGGTTGTCGGGGTACGAGTCGTAGGGGTCAACATCGATGGCTTTGGTGTAGAGTTCAACAGCTTCTTCATAGTTGGCCTGGCTGAATTGGGCGTCGGCTTCGGCAATCAGCCTTTGGAACGTCGCCGAACGTTTCTGCTCGTAGTCTTTCATCATGTTTTTCAGCCGTTTCTGCATCTCGGCAGTGTAGGCTTCGTCATAATCAAAATCGCCGATTTTCTCAACAAATTTGATCTTACCGATGGGCTGGTTCAGAATAGACGCGTCGAATCCGTCGACCTCAGGCAGCAGCTCAATGCTGAACTTGTAGTTCCAAATGCCCACATCCTCAACCGGCACGTTGGTGTTGAACTCAAGTTTCTTGCTGTAGAAGCCTTGCCTGCATATCTCAAGCACCACTTGTTTGTTCAAATCGATGTTGAAAGCAAACTTTCCTGTCTTGTCGGCATCGTAGATTTTTTCGAGTGTGCCGTCGACAAACACCTTAACTTTTGAAATTGCGAAGTTGTCGTGCTCTATTTTAACGGTGCCCTTAAGAGCTAGATAACCCTTGACCTTTTGAGCTGATAAGTTTGAAAATGAGAGTGTTACTATTAGTGCCGATAACAGTGCGGCTATTGTCTTTTTCAATTTCATTTCATGCATGTTTAAAACACGGCAATATATGAAAATAATAGTTGAAGAAATAATGCGATTTTTCGATATTTTCACTATATCTTTAGAGAAAGAAAAACGTACAAAGATGTACGAAAGTAACGAGATGTTTAACTATTTAAATTTTTGAGTTATGAAAACTGCAGAAGACAAACAGAAAAGCAAAGAGTCGTTGGAAATTGCTGAGCGTAAGTTGCACAAATCACAGATGAAAGCGAGCAAACTCGAAAAGAAGATTCAGAAGGCTAAGAAGAACAGCAGTGACGAAGCAGCCATAAAAGGAATGAAGGACGAGTTGGAAGAAGTTCACATGAAGATGCATCAGCGTTACAAAAAAGTTGAGAAGGAAAAGAAAACAGCATCATAACACAGATTATTTGCTAACAAAAAAAGCACCGGAAGGTGCTTTTTTTTTGTGGTACGTCATTGCATGGCACAAAAAAAGCCGCTTAGTATGAAGCGGCTTTCGTTTATCGCGTGTTTCAGATTATTCTGCAACAACTTCGAACGGCAACTCGAACTCAACTTCTTTGTGAAGTTTGATTTTGGCAACATACTTGCCAAGTTCTTTAATGTTGTCGCCTTTGACAAGAATGCTCTTGCGGTCAACTTCAACACCTTGCTTCTGGATAGCCTCGGCAAGTTGAATGTTGTTGACAGAGCCGAAGATTTTGCCATTCGAGCTGGCTTTTGTGCCAATAACAATGGTAAGAGCCTCAATCTGTGCGCGCAGTGCGATTGCGTCGTTCTTGATTTTCTCTTCCTTGTGAGCGCGTTGCTTCTTGTTCTCGGCAAGAATCTTCTTTGCAGCCTCAGTTGCAACGATTGCCATGCCCTGGGGAATCAGATAGTTACGTCCGTAGCCGTCTTTAACGGTAACGATATCGTCTTTGTAACCTAAATTAGGAACGTTCTGTTTCAATATAATTTCCATATCCAATCCTCCTCTTATTTAAGCATGTCAGTTACATACGGAAGCAGAGCCAAGTGGCGTGCTCTTTTGATTGCAGTGGCAACCTTACGCTGATATTTCAGCGAAGTACCGGTGATGCGACGGGGAAGAATCTTGCCCTGCTCGTTCAGGAAACGTTTCAGGAACTCTGGATCCTTGTAGTCGATGTACTTGATTTTGTTCTTTTTGAAACGGCAGTATTTCTTCTTCTTGATTTCTACTGTCGGTGGGGTCAGATACCTGATTTCTGATGAATTCTGTGACATGGCTTATTCCTCCTTCTTAGCTTCAGATTTTAAACTTCTTTTTTTGTTTGCGTACTCTACAGCAAACTTGTCCATCTTCATGGTAAGGAAACGCATGATGCGCTCGTCGCGGCGGTACTCGGTCTCGAGCTTGCCGATGATGTTACCCTCACCCTTGAACTCTACCAGATAGTAGAATCCTGTGGATTTCTTTTGAATTGGATAAGCCAATTTCCGAAGACCCCAGTCTTCCTCGTAAACGATTTCACCTCCCATATCGGTGATAACGCCTTTGAATTTGTCAACCGCTTCCTTCATCTGTGGTGCAGACAAAACGGGATTTGCAATGAAAACGGTTTCGTAACTGTTTGACATAAATTTTAATTTTTTATTTGTTAAAAATCGGACTGCAAAGGTACTGATTGATTTTGTTTTTGCAAGTGTTTGTCTTGGCGTTGCACGATTTTTTTTCGAACTCGTTTTTTTGTTATTTTGCGGCATGTGCCGGATGATGCCGGTACCTTTATATTGAATTGATATTTAGATGTATGAATAAAATAATAGTATCGCTTTTTGTCGTTTTGTGGGCGAATGTCGCCGCGGCCCAACTCAGGCTCGACACTCTTGGGTGGAAATCGCCATTGCATATTCCGCTGTATTTGTCGGGTAATTTTGCCGAGTTGCGAAGCGGACATTTTCACGCAGGACTCGATTTGAAGACACAGGGGAAGGAAGGTTTCCGGGTTTACGCCGTTAAAGACGGCTACGTTTCACGCATCAAGGTGTCGCCAACGGGCTACGGACATTCTGTATATGTCACGCATCCAGACGGTTATACATCGCTATACGCTCACATGCGCGAGTTCAACATTCAGATTGGCCGTTATGTGCGCGACGCTCAGTATAAACGCAAGAGTTTTGCTGTCGATTTGTTTCTAAAACCCGATGAGATGCCTGTCAGAGTGGGCGATGTGCTTGGCTTGTCAGGAAACACAGGTTCGTCGGGTGGCCCGCACTTGCATTTTGAGATTCGCGACACACGCGATGCTTGTCCGCTTAACGGCTTGTTTCTGGGACTTGACATCAAGGATGATATTCCGCCACGGATGTCGCTGTTTACTGTCTTCCCGGGCGACAGTCGCTCACAGGTTGAAGGGAAACATGTCCGCAATACAATCAAAGTACAGAAAGTTGGCAAGGTTTACAAACCAATCGGCGCCGATACTATGCAGGTCTCGGGCACGGTGGGACTTGGCATCAAATGCGACGACTATCTGAATGGTGCCAACAACCGTTGCGGCGTTTACAAGTTCGATGTTTGGGACGGCGACGATATTGTGCTCACAATGCGCATCGACGGTGTGCCGTTTTCGCAGACAAAATATGTGAGCAGCATTGCGGATTACGAAGCGTTGGTCAATAGTAAAACAGTGGCCTACAGGCTGTATGTCGAGCCAAACAATAAAATCGAACTGTATCCGCAGCTCAAAAAACGCGGATTGATTACGGTGCCGGCGGGTGTGGTGAAAAAAGTGAAAATCGACGCCTATGACGTTTATGGCAACAAGGCGACATTCGAGACATACTTGCAAGGTGTGGCTTTCAATCGAAATGCCGAAAAACCTGAAGGCCGATTACTCTCGTGGCAGGATGCTCATAAGTTCGACACGGCGGGCATTGCTATCGATTTTGGCAAAAACACCTTCTTCGATTCGGTTTCATTCAATCTGAAAATTGATACCAATATAATAAGTGGCGCGTACTCGCCAACCTATGCCATTGGCTCGCCGGCGATTCCATTGGTTAAGTCTTATAACGTGAAAATCAAATGTTTGGGCGATAAGGTGCCAACATCAAAGGTGCTTATCGTGTCGGTTAGTGGCGACAAGGTTGCGGCTATGGGCGGTAAGTATAAAGACGGATTTGTTGAAGCGGCCTTGTCAGGATTTGGCACATACCGCATACAGGCCGACAGTGTTCCGCCTACCATTAAACAGGTTGCAAATCAGCCGGTTAATCTTTTGAAATTCACTATCGATGACGATTTGGCAGGCATAAAATCCTATTCGGCTTCAATCAACGGCGAGTGGATTCTGCTGAAGTACGACCCGAAAACAAAGTCGATAACCTACGAAGCCGATGAGTATTTGAAAATGGCTGATTCATACCAACTTGAGTTGATGGTTACCGACAACTGCGGCAATGTGGCCAACTATTCCGAACGGCTTCCCAAAACCAAATTCCAATGACGCAACGCATTGAAATAGAAGGAATAGGCGTAATGTCGGGCACTTCGCTCGATGGTGTTGACATTGCTTATTGCAGATTCGTGTGTGACGACGGCCATTGGGATTGGACACCGCTTGTGGGTAATGTCTATCCGTATCCGCCCGAAATGCTTGAGCGTCTGAAATATAGCTACGAACTTTCGGGACGCGATTTGGCGCAACTTGATGTCGATTATGGACGTTTTCTTGGTGGACTGGTAAAAGATTTTATTGCAGAAAATAATTGCAAGCCTGCTTTCGTGGCAAGTCACGGCTACACTGTTTTTCACGAACCACAGAAGGGGCTGACGCTGCAAATCGGCTCTGGCGCGCAGATTGCAGCCGCATCTGGTATTGATACCATTTGCGATTTCCGCACTGCCGATGTGGCTCACGGTGGCAACGGCGCACCGCTTGTGCCGATAGGCGATAAGTTGCTCTATGGCAGTTTCGACTATTGCTTGAACTTGGGCGGTTTTGCCAACATCTCGTACGATAACGCTGAAATTAAGCGAGTTGCGTTTGATGTTTGCCCACTGAACATTGTTGCCAACACGCTCACCCGCCGCATTGGACTTGAGTTCGACAAAGACGGTGAACTCGGGCGTAAAGGTGTGGTTGATAAAGAGTTACTTGCCAAACTGAACGCCATACCATATTATAAACAGCAACCGCCAAAATCGCTCGGGCGCGAGTTTGTTGATGCCGAGATTCTGCCGTTGTTCGGTCAACGAACTGATATTGAGAACCTTTTGGCAACATATTACCGTCATGCGGCTTATCAGATTTCGTATGCAATGGCTTCGGCTGGCAAGTGCAACGTGTTGGTGACAGGTGGCGGCGTTTACAATAGTTTCTTTATAGAGTGCTTGAAATCAGCCACTATGCATAATTTGGCTATTCCAAACGCAATTGAAATTGAGTTGAAGGAAGCGATAATTTTCGCATTTTTGGGTGCGTTGCGTTACTATGGACTTGTAAACTGTTGGAAAACCGTCACTGGCGCTGCTTGCGATACCATTGGCGGTGCCGTTTACCGCGCTTGCAAGCAATTGGAAACTGACGATTAATTATAAATGTAAAACACATAATAACAGTAAGATATGAAAATGAAGGCATTTTTGGCAATTTCAATGTCGGTTGCAGCAGGGCAGGTGCTGGCTTGCACAAATTTCCTAGTTACACCTGGCGCTTCGGCCGACGGCTCGTCGATGGTGAGTTATGCCGCTGACTCGCACGTGCTTTACGGCGAGCTATATCATTGGCCTGCAGCCACTTATCCCGCAGGTACTATGCTCGATGTTTACGATTGGGACACGGGCAAGTATATGGGGCAGATTGAGCAGGCGGCCAAGACTTACAACGTAATCGGCAATATGAATGAAAATCAGGTGGTTATAGGCGAGACAACCTACGGTGGCCGCGAGGAACTTTGGGGCGACTCGACAGCCATTATGGACTACGGCAGCCTGATTTACATCACTTTACAACGTGCTACATCGGCTCGTGAGGCCATTAAGATTATGGCGGAGCTGGTCGCTAAATATGGTTATGCCAGCGAGGGCGAGTCGTTCTCGATTGCCGACCCCAACGAGGTTTGGATTTTCGAGTTGATTGGCAAGGGAATGGACATTCAGAAAACCAAGAAAGGCTTGATTAACAAGAATAAAGGCGCTGTTTGGGTTGCCCGCCAAATCCCTGATGGATACGTCTGCGCTCACGCTAACCAGGCTCGCATCACCACATTCTCATGGAACGACGACCCGACTTCGATTTCGTCGGAGCAGTTGGACCGCATTTTCGACAAGAACATTACTACCGTTTATGCCGCCGACGTGATGGATTTTGCTCGCGCAAAGGGGTACATTAATGACAAGGTAAACAAGTCAAACTTCAGTTTTTCAGATACATACGCGCCTGTGGATTTTGTTGCGGCTCGTGCTTGTGAGATTCGCGTCTGGGCGTTCTTCAACGATGTGGCCGACGGAATGGCGCAATATTGGGATTATGCCAAAGGCGTTGATATAAAACACGATGAATCAACTGGTTACGCAAGCAACAGAATTCCGCTTTGGGTTAAGCCAAAAGCAAAAGTGTCGTTGGCGCAGATGATGCATAATATGCGTAACCACTTGGAAGACACAGAGTTGGATATGTCACAAGACATAGGTGCTGGGCCATGGCACTGCCCGTACCGCTGGCGTCCGATGGATTTCGATGTTGACGGCAAAAAATATGTGAACGAGCGCACAACAGCCACGCAGCAGACAGGTTTCTCGTTTGTCGCGCAGTGCCGTGGCTGGCTGCCGAACAAGATTGGCGGTCTGTTCTGGTTCGGCACCGACGACACAGGCAGCACCGTCTATTGCCCGATGTACGCAAGTATGACGGTCGTTCCGAACTGTTTTGCGGTGGGCAACGGCTCGATGATGGAATTTTCGGAAACGGCGGCTTTCTGGGCGTTCAATCAGGTGTCAAATTTCGCTTATACACGCTACAGCTTGATTCATCCCGAGATTGAAGCTAGGCAGACGGCTCTCGAGAGCAAGTTCGAGGCTTGCGTGAAGGCTGTTGACAAGGCCGCGCAGGCGTTGGCTGCCGATAATCAGGATTTGGCGGTTGACTATTTAACTGATTTCTCGGTTAACACCGCTGAACAATTGGTTCGCGATTGGAAAGATTTCTATAAATATCTGTTTGTCAAATATATGGATGGCAACGTTAAAACGCCGCGTGAAGTGCCGGCAGGCTACAAATATTACGCGCCGAAAGTTGAGCAACCTGGCTACGACGAAAAGTGGAAGCGCTCGGTTGTGAACGACGCTGGTGACAAACTACGCTTCCCTGACGAAAATAAATAATTGGAAATGAAACGTTTGTCTTTGATTCTATTTGTGGTTTTCATTGCGCTCGTTGCCGCGCAAGACGCATACGTGCGCCATCTGCGCAGCCGCAAAGTTGAGCCGCGTAACTACACCGTAGTTCTGTCACTCGACGGATTTCGCTTTGATTATCAAGATATTGCCAACACACCAACTCTCGATTCTATTCAGAAAAATGGTGTGAGGGCCGTCGGTTTGCAGCCTGTTTTTCCGTCGCTCACGTTTACCAATCATTACACGATTGCAACGGGCTTATATGCTGAAAATCACGGCATTGTGGCAAATAATTTTATGATTCCGTCCACCAAGCAGATTTATTCAAAATCCGACAAAGACATAGTTACCGACGGCCATTTCTACAATGGCGAACCAATATGGGTAACCGCTGAATCACAGCATATTAAGTCGGTTGTGAACATGTGGGTTGGGGCAGATGCCGTGATAAAAGGCTATCGTCCGACAATTAGCCGACCATATAATGCCAACGTGCCTTATAGAGCCCGAATCGATTCTGTAATTAAATGGTTGTCAGTTAATTATGATAAGCGTCCACATTTGGCAATGTGCTACATTGAAGAAACCGACAATGTTGGCCATAAGTTAGGTCCCGATTCCCCCACAACGGTTGCGGTAATTGAAGCGATTGACAGGCTTGTGGGCTATTTCTGTCAACAATTGGCATCGTTAAGTTTTTGCGATTCAATTAATTTTATTGTCCTTTCGGACCACGGAATGATGACAGCTGACAAGCAAAATGTTGTCAGTTTGGAAAAATATGTACGTCCCGCATGGGTTGACACTGTGATTTGCTCATCGGCCATCTCTTTCGCCTATTGCAAGAAAGGCTGCGCCGATTCGGTGCTGTCGGCTTTGCAGGGTGTGAACGGCATCACGGCTTGCCTGCGTGCCGATTTGCCAGAACGGTTCCATTGCTCGCAAAGTGCGCGGATGGGCGATGTGGTGATTCTTTCAGATAACGGCCAAGTGCAAACCTACAACAATAAACGCTCGCTGCCGGCAGGTGTTCACGGTAGCGACAATGCCAATCCACTCATGAACGGCATTTTCTATGCCATCGGCCCCGATTTCAAAACGGGTTATGCCGCGCCACAACTCTATAACATAGATGTTTACGAACTTTTGTGCCGACTATTGGAGATTGCACCGGCGCACAACGACGGCCACTTTGAGCGCATTGAGTGTGTGCTTAAGTGATGTGCCTTAAATCCAAATAAACATAGGGGCGAATAAACTGTTCGCCCCTACGTGTTTATGGGTGAATCGGTTTAGAAATGTAACATCACCGCAACTGTAGCGTCTCTTTCGGTGTGTTAAATTTTAAGATTATGAAAAAGACATTTTTACCGATTCTTATTTTTGTGATGCCGTTATTGTCTGTAGCACAGGGTGATATGAATGATGGCAAACTCGCGGACTACAAGATTATCACGGGCCGTTTCGAGGGCGGTTCGGCTGAGCAGCAGGGCGCCTACGCCCAATTGTTTGGCGCCGACGACACGCAGCGCAAGTTCGATTTGTATTTTCATTGGTACAACATCGCGCACGAGTACAGCCACTGCCTTCTCGATTTTTACGGCAAGAGTGTTGGCGGCGTTGAGGAAGAGATGCTTGCCAACAAGTTCGCGGTTGCCTATTGGCGCGCTGCAGGCTTTGCCGATGAACTCTCAACGCTGAAAAGCATACTTGACGGCGCGCTGTCGGCTTTCCCGAATCCTGTGCCCGAAGGCAAGACGTTTACCGATTGGTACAAAGAGATTTGGGGCACAGAACAACTTATGAACGCCGCGATTTACGGCTATTTTCAGTTCAAAAGTGTGCTGATTGCGATGGACGATGCCGACAACCTGACGCAGTGGTTTGCCAATGTTAGAATTGATGGTTTTTCAATGCCAAGCAGTTGCCAATCAAAGAAATATCCCATTAAGGCGGAGTCGGCAGCCGATGTTCTGAACGATTTGCAGCAGTTTTTCAAGGCATCGGGCCTTGAGCCGCCAACCGTCGGTCTTGACCTGACCAACGACCCGATGACCCATCGCTCACAAAAAATGTAAAGGGTAGGGCGCTTCAATCCTTCAATCCTTCAATCAATCAGTCCTTCAATCAATCAGTCCTTCAATCCATATCTTCCGCCAATCTGTCATACAACACTGACACGTTTCGGGCCGAATCGCTCTGCGGACTGACAAAAATTCGGACAGCGGCGGCCAAAAGCAGGCAAAAAGCGTCTGGCACAGAGATTGTCAATCGTTGGGCAATCAATTTTAAAAATTGAACAACAATTTAAAATTTAAATATTATGGGAAAGATAATTGGAATCGACTTAGGAACCACAAACTCTTGCGTTGCCGTGATGGAAGGCAACGAACCTGTGGTTATTGCAAACAGCGAAGGCAAACGTACAACGCCTTCGGTAATCGGCTTTATTGACGGCGGCGAGCGCAAAGTTGGCGATCCTGCAAAACGTCAGGCCATCACCAACCCGCAGAAGACCGTCTTCTCAATCAAGCGGTTTATGGGCGAGCGCTACGACAATCTGACAAACGAAATCAACCGTGTGCCTTACAAGGTTGTGAAGGGCGACAACAACACCCCGCGTGTCGACATCGACGGCCGCCTGTACACACCGCAGGAGATTTCGGCCATCATTCTTCAGAAAATGAAGAAAACAGCCGAAGACTATCTAGGACAGGAAGTTACGGACGCCGTAATCACCGTGCCCGCTTACTTCAACGACTCACAGCGTCAGGCTACCAAAGAGGCTGGCGAGATTGCGGGCCTGAACGTCCGCCGTATTGTGAATGAGCCTACAGCGGCTGCCCTGGCTTACGGCCTTGACAAGACCAACAAGGATATGAAGATTGTTGTGTTCGACTGCGGTGGCGGTACCCACGATGTGTCGGTGCTTGAACTTGGCGACGGCGTGTTTGAAGTGAAATCGACCGACGGCGACACCCACCTTGGCGGCGACGACTTCGACCATCGCATCATTGAGTGGCTGGTTCAAGAGTTTAAGGACGAGAACGGCGGTGTTGACCTGAGCAAGGACCCAATGGCTCTGCAACGCTTGAAAGAGGCTGCCGAGAAGGCGAAAATCGAACTTTCGAACACCACATCGACCGAAATCAACCTGCCTTACATTATGCCTGTCGACGGAGTTCCACGTCACTTGGTTCGCACGCTGACCCGCGCAAAATTCGAGCAGTTGATTGACGACCTTATCCAACGCACCATCGCACCGTGCAAATCGGCTCTGCAGAACGCTGGCCTGACGGTTAACGATATCAACGAGGTTATTCTGGTGGGCGGCTCAACACGTATTCCTGCCATTCAGCAGGCTGTGGAGAAATTCTTCGGCAAGGCACCGTCGAAGGGCGTAAACCCCGACGAGGTGGTTGCCATCGGCGCAGCAATCCAAGGCGGCGTTTTGACTGGCGACGTGAAGGACGTGCTGCTGCTCGACGTTACCCCGCTTTCGCTCGGCATCGAGACTATGGGCGGCGTAATGACCAAACTCATCGAGGCCAACACCACCATCCCGACAAAGAAATCGGAAACCTTCACAACGGCTGTCGACAATCAGCCATCGGTTGAGATTCACGTGCTTCAGGGCGAGCGCTCAATGGCCAAGGACAACAAGACCATCGGCCGCTTCCACCTGGACGGCATTATGCCCGCACCGCGTGGTGTGCCGCAGATTGAGGTTACGTTCGACATCGACGCCAACGGCATCCTGAACGTGTCGGCCAAAGACAAGGCCACTGGCAAGGAGCAGAAAATCCGCATCGAGGCATCGTCGGGTCTGTCTGACGACGAAATCAAGCGTATGAAAGCCGAAGCCGAAGCCAACGCCGAAGCCGACAAGAAGGAGAAGGAGCGCATCGACAAAATCAATCAGGCCGACTCAATGATTTTCCAAACCGAGAAGAACCTGAAGGAGTACGGCGACAAACTGCCTGCCGACAAGAAATCGGCCATCGAGAGCGCGCTGAACAAACTGAAGGACGCTCACAAGGCTCAGGACATTGCCGCCATCGACGCTGCAATGAACGAGGTGAACACCGCCTTCCAAGCCGCTTCGCAGGATATGTACAACGCACAGGCCCAAGCTCAACAGGCTCAGCCAAACGCTGGTCAGCAACAGCAGGCCAACAATGGTGGCAAGAATGGTGGTGACGAGGTCACTGACGTCGATTTCGAAGAGGTCAAGTAAGTAATTGATTGTCAATTATTTATATTAAATAGCACAACCCATTGGGTTGTGCTTTTTTTGTTGCTACAATTGTCATATGGTATATGTTGCTTTTTTCGCTTTTCTTAGTTATGTCGAGGCATGTTTCCTTTTATCATTCGTTATTATAGTTGTCATATTGCTATGTTTTACCCGCTCTATTTTTTGTTCGTATGGCTGATGGGGGTTTTCGCAGAAATGATTATGTTTGAGTATTAATCAATACTATTATGTACGAAAAATTAGAACAATTGCTCAATGACCTTAAATCAATGAATCTCAAGCCATTTATCGGTTATGGAAACCCGGATGCAAAGATTTTAATTGTGGGGAAAGAGTGTACTGCTCCCAATGGGAGTGACGGTTGGAAAAAATTTTATGAGCCTAATTTCAATCAATGGAAAAAGAGTTTTGAAGGACATGGTTTCGATTTTAAATCAGGTGTTGAACCATACGACTTTGAGCATGGCAACTTCCACCCGATAAATCCTTATTACAAATTAGAAAACAAGAAGCAATCCAAGAAAAAGGAAGTTGGCCGGCCAAGCGCAACATACTATTATTATCAGCGACTTGTTGATATGATAAGAACAGGCAATGATGTAGAGTACAAGAAATCTGATTGTATAGACTTTTTTAAAGACTGTTTCATTACAGAATTGAATGACATTTGTCGCCCTAATGATTCGGGACTAAATAAACCTGAACACGAAAAGATAGAAGAAAGCATTAGAGTCAGATTCGATTGGATGCGTAAGACAAATTTCTTCAATCAGTTCAAAGTGGTAATACTGGCTTGCGGACCATACGCGGAAGCAATAAAGAAAGATGAAATACTTCGTACCGAATTGTATGGAAACGCAAGTATAGTTTATTGTCACCAACTCTCATATTGGGACAAATCATTGGAGAACGAAATACCGAAGATACAAGAGTCATTGGCAAAAAAATAATTGATTAAAATCAGAATAAGCATACATTAATGACAAACAATCAGAATCAAATCGAATCTTCGGAGTATTGCATAAAAGGTACCGACGAAGAGTTTGAATACTATAAAAGGCTTGTCGAAAGTGGTGAAGACGAGGATTGTATTAGCGAATTGAAAAATATATACAGCGAGGAGAAGGAATTACTAGCAAGCAAGTCATCGGGTGATGTGCCAACCTTTCTTGCCGATTTCGCTTACCCGATGTATATTTTGGCATCAATGTACATGCAACGTAATGAACACGAAAAGGCATTGCCGCTTTTGGAAAAAGTATTGCCGTTATTCAGGAGTTTGGAAATCACGAATTCTAATTATTCATATCAGCGCTATTATGCAATGGAGCAAATAATAGAATGTCTGCACAAACTTGGTAACGAGCCTTTGGCCCTTTACTACGAGTACGAGTTGTTGTATCTTAAGAGCGTTTTGCCAGAGGAACACAACAAATAATGGAAAGAGAGGGGCAATGCCCCAAATGTCAACGCGGCGGAATCGGCTTAAAAAACTTCAATTCCGCCCGAATTATTTTATGCGCGTTGGTTTTTATTGGCGTGTCAATTCGTTTTAAACTTCCAAGTCTTGACTTCGGCAAGTTCAGCGTTGGCCTTAACGATTTTCTGTTTCAACCCTTCTTTGTAAGCAGCGAGTTTGCTGGCAAGGTTTGCATCGGCAAGAGCAAGCATCTCGGCGGCTAGGATGGCGGCGTTCTGCGCGCCGTTCACACCAACAGTGGCAACTGGGATTCCCGGGGGCATCTGAATGATTGAGAGCATTGCGTCGAGTCCGTCGAGCATACCTTTGATGGGCACGCCAATGACTGGCACTGTGGTGTTGGCGGCAATCACGCCTGGTAGGGCAGCGGCCATACCGGCGCCGGCAATAATCACTTTCAGCCCGCGGCCTTTGGCTTCGGCGGCAAACTGCTCAACTTCAGCCGGAGTGCGATGCGCCGAGAGTGCGTTCATCTCAAATGGTATTTCCATATCGTTCAGAAACTGAGCGGCTTTTTCCATCACGGGCAGATCCGATGTGCTGCCCATTATTATGCTAACTATTGGTGTCATGGTTTAAGGGTTTAGAAGTTTAGAGTTTAGAAGTGCGTTCTAGACTTTACTCTTTACACATTAATACTTTACACATTATACTTTACTCAATTCTTGCACGCAATCACTTCCACTTCAATGAGAGCCCCTTTGGGCAGGGCTGCAACTTCAAAAGCGGCGCGAGCTGGGCAGTCGGCAGTGAAGTATTTTGCATAGATGCCGTTCATTGTGGCAAAATCGGCAATGCTCTTGAGCAGCACCGTAGTTTTCACCACGTTGGAGTAGGTGAGTCCGGCGGCTTCCAGAATGGCGCCGATGTTGCGCATCACTTGCTCGGTCTGTGCTTCAATGCCATCGGGCATTTGTCCGGTTGCGGGCACAATTGGAATCTGCCCCGATACAAAAACAAAGCCGTTGGCTTCAACGGCTTGGCTGTATGGCCCAATTGCTTGCGGCGCATTGGATGTTGAGATTATTTGCTTCATATTCAGATTTTTATCAGTTCGAACGGAACTTCTGCCAGCGATTTGTAATCTTCGCCGGCTTCAAAAATATCTTCATCGCTTTCAGCGTAGTACCAGTTCACTTTAATATCGCCGCCGCTTTTGTATAACGGGTCGAATAGGTTTATGATCCGGCATACGATTTTGGCTGAAGCCGAATTGTGATACTTGAGTTTGAAGTTCAAGATTGTGCTTTTGCGTGGATTCTTCAGGTATTCGTTAATCCATTCGAATACAGGTTTGTAGAATGACAACACGTCTTCGGGCCGCGACATGCCTTTGATGAGCAGTTGGCCGCTTTCAGCATTGAAGTTGATTTCTGGCGTTGTCAATGTGCCGTTGATGATGAGCGCTTCCATATAATTCATTTATAGCGTTCAAATGTAGTTTTTTTTGAAAAAAATAATTCAGTGCCGCCGTTTTATTTTAACACTTTTTTAAAAAAATGTCGATTTTGTGCAATCGGTTGATTTGCAGACGGCTGCTGACGATGCGTTGTTTTATTTTTTATAAATCAGAAATTCCACGCGACGGTTTTTACGCCGGGCTTCGTCAGTTTGTGAGCGTGTGACAGGCTGTCGTTTGCCGCGACCTTCGGTAATGATGCGGCCGTCGTCAATGCCGCGCGTGTTCAGGTAGTTGGCTACCGAGCGGGCGCGCATGCGGCTCAAAATTATGTTGTATTCGTCCGAGCCCACATCGTCAGTATGCCCGATTAGTTTCACGTGTGCATCGAAAAACTGGTCAAGCAAGTCGGCAATTTCGTTGAGCGATGTGGTGTCTTCGCTAAGAATGTCGTACGAGTTGAAATCGAAATGAACGGTCTTGTCGAACCCCACTGTGTCGCCGTTCACACGGATGCGGCTGGCGCCAATAAGGTGCATGCGCTTCTCGATTTCCGATTTCAGAAATGGAGCGATTGGCTGTAGTTTACCTGCACTCTTGAGCGAGTGGGCTTTAATGAACACGCCCGAGTCGTAGATGTTGTCGCCCACATCGGCAATGGCCAACGTCAACTTGTAGGTGGCGTATGGTTGGATTTTTGCTTTGGCTTCGAGCAGTGTAGTCATTCCGTCGAACTGGAAAATGCTGGCCAGGCTGCTGCCAGGATTATCAATCGAATAGCCGCGCCATGATTTGTTCTCGATGTAGAATTCCGAATTTTTCTGTGCATTCACATTGTCAACCGTGATTGGCTCGCCGGTTGTGGGCAGTCGGGCCATATTATATAAAGTGTCGTAGCCCGGACCTTCGATGAAGAATGCAAACACATCGTTGACACCCTTGTTCACGTATTCGGGGTACTCTTCCGATGCGAAAAAATATTCAAACGACACTTCGTCGGTGTTGGCCACAAATTCGATTTCAAGAATGGCTGCGTCGGAAGTTCTTGCACCGGCAATTTTTTCAAGACGGCTGTCGCCGGGAGTGAACATTGCGCAGCCCGAACTGCCAGAATCGTTAGGGTAGCCGGCCCAGGTGACAACGCCGGTTGTCATGATGATTCCCGTCTTTATGGGCAGTTTTTCGGCTGTTGACACAAATGATGCCGTTGATTCGGGGTGGGCTTTGAGACGAGTGCTTACAATGGTGATTCCAAATGAGTTACGTGGAAGTAGGTCTTCGACAAGTTGTCTGGAGTTTTTGCTGGAAAAACGTGTTTGTCCCGATGCTGCGCCTAACAGACTGAGCATCAGTATAATTAAAACCGTTTTTCGTGCCGCACACATCATCTTTGCGTTTGGCGGTTTTCGAAATATTTCCACAACGTGTCTTCGGGCGTGGGTGCCACAATGTTGACAGGCAGTTTCGATACGGGGTGCGTGAAACTGATGCGGCGGGCGTGCAGGCTGATGCTGCCGTCAGGATTTGAGCGGCGCGCACCGTATTTCAGATCGCCCTTGATGATGCAACCGATGTTGGCTAGTTGTACGCGAATTTGGTGATGGCGGCCTGTAAGCAGTTTCACTTCAAGCAGAAAATATTTATCTGACTCGTCCAGAAGTTTGTATTCGAGTTGCGCTTCCTTCGCGCCTTCGGCTGTCGGTTCGCACACATACGATTTGTTCTGTTTCTCGTTCTTTCGCAGATAGTTGACCAACTTTCCTTGTGGCTCTTGCGGCCGTTTTTCAACAATAGCCCAATAGATTTTCTCAAGGTCCGATTTCTCTTTGAAGAGCCGGTTCATCCGCTCAAGCGCCTTCGATGTGCGGGCAAAAATCATCACGCCCGAAACGGGTCGGTCGAGCCTGTGAGTGACGCCAACAAACACATTGCCGGGCTTGTGGTACTTCACTTTCAGGTAGTTGGCTACCTTGTCGGCAAGCGGCGCGTCGCCTGAAGCATCGCCCTGCGCCAAATCCGACGAGCGCTTGTTGATGGCAATCAGGTGGTTGTCTTCATATAGTATGTCAAGGTCTTCCATCTTGTTGGTTTTCTGTTTTTAACGATGGTAGTTTGCTGCAAATCCACTGGTGAAGGCGATAGGCTGCGTAACCGCAGGCGCATCCTAGAATGGCGCCGCAAGCAATGTCGGCAGGGTAGTGGGCGGCTATGTAAATTCTTGAGTAGCAAACAAGTGCGGCCCAGGTAAAGATGCCGATTGTCGCCCATCGGTTTTTCAGCAATAGAGCCACAAACACCGCCACGGCAAACGTGTTGGCCGCGTGCGACGATACGAATCCGTACCATCCGCCGCGGTAGCCGTGAACCAGATGCACAATGTTTTCAATATCAAGGTTATGCGTTGGGCGATAGCGCATCACAACGTTTTTGAAGCAATGAACCGAAATGCTGTCGGCCAAGGTTATGGCGGCCGCAATGCTGATTATGAGCACCCACCACTGGCGCGGGGCTTTCCGAATCATCAGAAACAGCAGCAGGGCGTAGAGCGGCACCCACGTAAGTTTTCCGCTGACAATCCACATAAACTCATCAAAAAACGGTGAGTTCCAGCCGTTTATCAGCAGAAGCAGTTGTCTGTCAATCGATTCGAGAAATTCAAACATTCTTTTATGACTTTGGACATCAGACTGCAGACATCAGTCAAGCCTTCAATCCTTATTTTTTTATTCAACTAAATCACTAAAACCCAACACCTAACACCAAAATTCAATCATTTATTGCCTTCCAGAGCAAATCTTTCAGTTGCTCAAGGCCTGTCCGCGCCACCGACGAAATCATTACGCACGGAACATCTTTGGGCAGAGTTTTCTTGATGGCGGCGGTGAGTTCGTCGTCGAGCATATCGCACTTTGTCACGGCCAGAACGCGGCGCTTGTCGAGCAGTTCGGGGTTGTAGAGCCGCAACTCATTCACAAGCGTTTGGTAATCGGCGGCAACATCGTCAGAGTCGGCAGGAACCATAAACAACAGCACCGAGTTGCGCTCAATGTGACGTAAAAATCTCAGTCCCAAGCCTTTGCCTTCGTGCGCGCCTTCGATGATGCCCGGGATGTCGGCCATCACAAACGAGCGGTTGTCGCGGTAAGAAACAATGCCAAGATTTGGCTCGAGCGTGGTGAAAGCATAGTCAGCAATCTTTGGTTTGGCCGCCGACACAACCGATAGCAGCGTCGATTTTCCTGCGTTGGGGAAGCCCACAAGACCCACATCGGCAAGCACTTTCAGTTCAAGAACGCGCCAGCCTTCTTCAAACGACTCGCCCGGCTGCGCATAGCGCGGTGCCTGGTTTGTGGCCGATTTGTAGTGGTTGTTGCCCTGACCGCCGCGGCCGCCTTTCATCAGGATTTTCTCTTCGCCGTCGGCGGTAATCTCAAAGAGCGGTTCCATTGTTTCGGCATCCTTCACCACCGTGCCAAGCGGCACTTCCAGAATGACGTCTTTTCCGTCGGAACCGTGCTTGAGCGCACCCATACCTGACTGTCCACTCTCGGCAAACGTATGTTTCTGAAACTGAAGGTGAAGCAGTGTCCACATCTGTGCGTTGCCGCGCAGAATGACGTGACCGCCACGGCCGCCGTCGCCGCCGTCGGGTCCACCCATCGGCTCATATTTGGCACGGCGGAAATGCGCCGAACCCGCGCCACCCTTGCCGCTGCGCGCAAAAATCTTTACGTAGTCAACAAAATTCGAATCTGCCATAACTGTGATTTGACTGCAAAGATATTCCGTTGATTTGAAATTTGCGAATAACAGCCGAAAATCGTTGAATTAAAAAATGATGGAGATAGTGTGTTGATTTTTGCACACCAAAGTTGATAATCATAATTCAAAAAAAATATATCTGACCAATAGGCATTTAGGCATTTCACGCATAAATGTTGAACGATTTCAGTTGTAAAAAACGAAACCAATGCTAATTTTGTAGGAAATTTTTGTCAAATGGAGACTGAACAACTTATCGATTCGTTTAAGAGCAAATTCGATGCGCTTGTCGAGAAATACAACGCGCTGAAGGCAGAGAACGCACGTTTGACGGATGAGAACGCCGGTCTGCGACAGAAATTGGAAGAGAAAGATAAAGAGTTGGATAACAGCAAGAAAGAACAAAATACACAACAATTGGCGAATACATTTTTGGCAGCAAGCGGCAACGATCCGCAAGAAGCCAAAAACAAGATAAATAAAATAGTGCGGGAGATTGACAATTGCATCGCCCTATTGAACCGATAAAAGATTGATTTTAAGATGAATGATGAGTTTACGATAAATGTTGGCATCTGCGATAGGAATTATCCTATCAAAATCAATCGCAACGATGAGGAGAAAATAAGGAAGGCTGCAAAAAAGATAAACGATACAGTTGCCCAATACAGGCAGTTGTATAACAGTAAAGACGGTCAGGATTTTCTTGCTATGGTGGCACTTCAGTTTGCAACGAAGGTTGTGGAGAGTGAAGAACACTTTGAAATCCAGCCGGTTATTGAAGAATTAGGCAAGCTCGACAGTCAACTGTCGGAATTGCTAAATGATTGATAACAAGACGTTCTTTAACATATAAAAACCGAAATTTATACCCGCACCGGTTTGGAATAGTTTGGGAAACTCAACACTAAAATCTTAGGGGTTGCGTTTATTTCTGCGTAAGACAGGCCTCAACGCCGCAAGGCGTAACCATTTGGTTCAGTGGAAGTAAGAAACAGTCGCCGCAGTCCCGCCTATATCATTATAGGAGTTTTCACAAAGACATTCCGGTGCGGTTTTTTTATTATATAACACAATAAATATATGGACAAAACATTATTGGTAGTTGCAATCGCAGCAGCAATAGCGGGAGGTTTGATAACCTTTATAGTGCTGAAGATTGCATTGAAGAAAAAAACAAAACAGCTGGTGCAAGATGCTGAGGCTGAAGCAGAAATGATAAAGAAAGAGAAGGCATTGCAGGCAAAGGAAAAATTTCTGCAACTGAAGGCTGAGCACGAGAAAGTGATTAACGAGCGCAACAGCAAACTGGCTGCCGCCGAAAACAAACTCAAACAAAAAGAAGCTGGCATCAACCACCAGATTGAGGAGTACAACCGTAAGAAAAACGAAGTTGATGCAGTTAAGGAAAAACTGAACTCTCAACTCGAAATTGTTGAAAGAAAGAACGAAGAACTCGAAAAACTGCACAAGCAGCAGGTTGACCAACTGGAGTCGATTTCGGGTCTTTCGGTTGAGGACGCAAAAGCACAACTGATGGATTCGCTCAAGGCAGAAGCCCGCACACAGGCAATGTCGGAGATTAACGAGATTATGGACGAGGCTCGTCTGTCGGCCAACAAAGAGGCTAAACGAATTATTCTGCAAACAATTCAACGTGTGGCTTCGGAGCAGGCAATCGAAAACTCGGTTACTGTTTTCCACATTGAGAACGACGATATCAAAGGCCGCATCATTGGTCGTGAAGGCCGCAACATCAGGGCTTTGGAGGCCGCAACCGGCGTTGAGATTATTGTCGATGACACACCGGAGGCCATCATTCTTTCAGCATTCGACCCTGTACGCCGCGAGGTTGCCCGTCTGGCTCTGCATCAGCTTGTAACCGACGGCCGTATCCACCCGGCACGCATCGAGGAAATCGTTGCAAAAACACAGAAAATGGTTGAGGAAGAGATGATTGAGACTGGTAAGCGCACTGCCATCGACCTTGGCATCCACGGTCTGCATCCCGAACTTATCCGCTTGATTGGTAAGATGAAATATCGTTCGTCATATGGTCAGAACTTGCTTCAGCACTCACGCGAGGTGGCAAACCTTGCAGCCATTATGGCATCGGAACTGGGACTGAACGCAAAGGCCGCCAAACGTGCTGGTCTGCTTCACGATATTGGTAAAGTGCCTGACGACGAGCCGGAGTTGCCGCACGCAATTCTGGGTATGAACCTTGCCGAGAAGTACAAGGAGAAACCCGATATCTGCAACGCCATTGG
>JAFYYA010000153.1 GCA_017557785.1 Salinivirgaceae bacterium | reverse complement strand
CGTGTCCGCGCTGCGGCGTTTGTATCGACCGCTGCCAACTCAACACCGCCGTGGGCAACCACGACACGCAGGCCGTCTATTTCCTGCAGCGAATCCGCAACAGCGAGGAACATTCGGCGCAGGCCAAAAACTGCCTGATGTGCGGCCGATGCGAGTCAGTCTGCCCTGTCGGGATAGATTTGAACGCAATCCGCCTGCGCCACCGTCAGAACTTCACGCCCGAAACCTTTGTGCCGCAATACAATAACGCTGAAGCGCGAAAGGTCGATGTGGTATTCTTCACAGGCTGTATGGGCCATTTGGTGCCGAAGACGAAAGACGCTATGGTAAAGATTCTCAACGCTTCGGGCGACAACTACTGGTTTATGGACGCCGACGGAGGCGTATGCTGCGGCCGCCCGATGAAACTTGCAGGGCAGACCGCCGCCGCCGAAAAACTGATGGCCAAAAACCGTCAGTCGATTATCGACAGCGGAGCCCGCACGCTTGTAACGTCGTGCCCAATCTGCTACAAGGTTTTCCGCGAGGATTACAATCTCGACATTGAGATTCTGCACCACACCGAATATATCAAACGCCTGATTGACAGCGGGAAAATCAAAGTCGGCAAACTCAACACCGCCGTGGCCTACCACGACCCTTGCGAACTTGGCCGTGGTGCGGGAATCTACGCCGAACCGCGTGCCGTGCTCGACGCCGTTGCCACACTCACACCCGTTCCCGACGAGTGCAAAAACTCGCTCTGCTGCGGCGGCAGCCTGGCCAACCTGACGCTGCCTTCGGCCGACAAAATGCGCATTGCCCAACAAGCAATGACAAGCCTTACCACCAACCACCCCGATGTGGTTGCCACCGCCTGCCCGCTCTGCAAAAAAACTCTCAACCGCACCCAAATGGCGCCCGTGGCCGACGTTGCAGAACTGGTTGCAAAGGCGATGATTGATTGATGACAACAGGCAGCGGATTTCCTGCAAAAATTTCTTGTGAAAAAGACAATAAAAAATGTCGGAAAAACAGGAAAGTATTACTATATTTGCTCGATTATCAATTAATCAATAGTTAATTAACAAAACTTTTATGAAAAACTTATTTGCAAAGGCATTGTTTGCCGTGGCTTTAACCATTGCCGCCGCAATGCAGACAACAGCACAGGAGAGTTTCGCCTATCAGGCAGTTATTCGCGATGGCGAAGGAAATCTTATCACAAACAGCGAAGTGGAGCTCAAGTTCAGCCTGCTGAACGATGGGAAAACCCAGTACGCCGAAACCCAGAAAGCCAAGGCCAACCAGTATGGCAACATCAGCGTCATGATTGGCACGGGCGAGAAAACCGATGGTGATTTTGCCAAAGTAGCTTGGAATACGCTCGACATCACATTGAAGGTTGAAGTGAAGCTGGCCGGCAGCGACAAGTTTATCGAACTTGGCCAGACCAAGATCAATCCGGTGCCCTATGCCATGTACGCCGCCCAGGGTGGTGGCGCAGCCACGGTGAATGGCGCAGCCAAAGGCGCCGAGACACTTTTCGAAGTTAACGACCGCGAGGGCCGCCCCGTGTTTGCAGTGACCGAAGACGGCATTGTTGTTTATGTTGACGACCAGGACGGCAAGATGAAACGCAGCGGATTCTTGGTGACAGGCCGTGAAGCCAGCAAGGGCGAGCCCGCAAAAGAATACTTTTCTGTAACCACCGACGGAACACAGATTTTTGTTGATGAAAACGGCTCTGACAAGCTTCGCCGTAGCGGATTCCTGGTGACAGGCCGCGAGGCTACTAAGGGTGGAACTACCGACAACTACCTTTCAGTTGACGGTAACGGAACAACCGTCTATGTTGACGTGCAGGACGACAAGATGAAACGCAGCGGATTCCTGGTAACCGGCCGCGAAGCCAGCAAAGACGAAGGATTTGATATTTTCAAAATCGACGGCAGCACAACAACCGTATACGTTGATGACAAT
>JAFYYA010000152.1 GCA_017557785.1 Salinivirgaceae bacterium | reverse complement strand
GGCTATGTTTACGAGCGACAATTATCTCCTCACCGCTTTTTCAATATATTTGCGCAACTGAAAACATCAGCAAACAATGCCACAGACGCATAGACAGAACATAATATATCAAGCATTTAGGTGTTACCTGCGTTTCTTTCACGACCGCGTTTTCTACAAACGGGTTTACCGAATCGGGGTTGAGAATATGCCCGCCGAAGGCAAGCCGCTGCTTGTGACATCGAACCATCAGAACTGCCTCAACGACCCGCTGGGACTGATTTTCACCTTCCGCGACCGCAAGCCGCACATTCTGGCCCGTGCCGACGTTATTGAGCACAACTGGCTGACACGCAAGTTCTTGCGTAGCGTTGGGCTGCTGCCGACTTTCCGCCTCAACTTCGACGGCGAAGAGTCGTTGAGCCGCAACGAGAGCACATTTGCCGAATCGGAAAACTCGCTCATCGACGGCAACACCATAATAATGTTCCCCGAAGGCGTGCATCAAGACAAGCGCTGGCTGGGACAGTTCTCGTCGGGCTACACAAAAATGGCTTTCGAAGCCGCGCAGTTGGACGATTTCAAGACCGAAGTGTTCATTCAGCCCGCCTGCAACCACTACTCCAACTATTTCGGCATACAAAACGAAATGATTCTGAAGTTCGGGCAGCCTGTGTCGATTGCGCCGTTTTACGAACTTTACAAGACCAAACCGCGGACGGCTCAAAGGCAAGCCAACGAATTGGTTTACAACCAAATCAGAGATTTAATGCTCAACATCACCGATTTGGACAACTACGAAGCCATCGATTTCATCCGCGGCTTCTACGGAAGGCGTTTTGCCACCGACAACGGCTTGAATCCCAATCACTTCCCCGATATGCTGAAAGCCGACAAAATGCTTTTTGCAAAACTCGACGAGCGGAAAGCCGAACAGCCCGAAGCGGTTGCCGATATATATGCCAATGCGTTGGAATACAAAAAGTTGCTGACCGAAAGCCGCATCACCGACCCTGAAGTCGGCCGCAACGCCACATCGGGGCAGACGGCTGCCAATCTGTTCTCGCTGATTGTACTTGCGCCGTTCTGGATTATCAGCCTATGGCCCGCACTGTTCATCTACTGCGCGCCACTGCCAATCACCAAACGCCTGAAAGACAAAATGTTCGAAGGAACCATCCGCTATACAATGTCGGTTCTGCTGACCATTCCGCTGTTCTACGGGCTGTCGTTCGCGCTTGTAGCCATCTACGCAAATATCTTGTTTGCAATAATATACATTGCAATGCTGCCGTTCATCGGCATTTTTGCGTGGAACTACTGGCAATTCGCCAAACGCACCTGCCGAATGGTACGTTTCCGCCGCCTTTCGGCTGATAAACGGCAATCGCTCAATGGTTTGCGGAAATCGATTGTTGAGAAATTGGACGGAATATTGGGTGTTGGGGGTTAGGTGTTGGGGGTTAGGCAAGAGTTATGAGACTATTGTAAGGACGTGGCGTGCCGCGTCCGAGAAAAAAAAATCCGTGTTATCTGTGTTATCTGTGCGAATAATATAAAAAAACTGCAAATGAAAAAGATAGGATTAGTAGGCGGCACTGGCCCCGAATCGACACTAATGTACTACAAGGAACTGAACCATCGCATCGACAGGCTGACGGGCGGAAAGGCAATGCCCGACATCGCCATCGAAAGTGTGAATTTTCGCCGTATGTGGGGCTATGTTTCTGACAATGAGTTGGATTTGCTGACCGATTATTTTGTTGAGAAAATCGATTGTCTGGAACGGTCGGGCGCCGAAGTGGTGTCGCTCACCTGTGCAACTGGACATATTGTGATTGACCGTATCAAACAGAAAACCAACGTTCCGCTGGTGTCGATTCCCGAAGCGGTCTGCGAGAAAGCCGCAACATTGGGCATCAAAAAAGTAGGGCTGCTCGGCACCATTTTCACAATGGAACAGGACTTTATGAAACAGCCTTTTGCCAATGCTGGCATCGGCGTCTTTATTCCCGAACCTACTGACCGTCAACTGATTGCAAAAAGAATACTCGAAGAACTCGAGCGCGGAATTGTGAAGGAACAGACGCTTAAAGAATTTCAAGACATCATCGGCAAAATGAAGGCGCAAAACGGCATTGAAGCCGTGATTCTGGGCTGCACCGAACTGCCGCTACTCCTGAACTCTGAAAACTGCCCCGTGACCTGCCTCAACAGCGTGGATATTCACATTGAGAAACTGATTGGGCTGGCACTAACTGATTGAAGGATTGAAGGATTGAATACGTGAATCGGAAAATCCTCGTCCTAACCAAACACCTATCACACCAAACGACAAAAAAGGCGGACCCCGAAAGATTCGCCTTAAAATTATTGTTCCAAACCCTTATTTGGCAAGTAGCGAAGGTTTTGCTGTAGATTATTTATCTTGAGAAAAGGTCAGTATGTAATTATTGCAATCTTCAATCGCAAAATCTTTTGAGCCATAGAAGGTTGTGTGTAATTCCTTGGCAATTTGGGCCTTACCCTTTAATTGCTCATATAATTGCATAATGTCGTCAACGTGGATATACAAAGTCAATCCCGCTCTTTGGTCGCATTTTTCCAATTGCGGGTATTCGGCTTTCAGACTTTGTTCGTCTTGGAACATCAGCATAACATTGTTCGCTTGAACAATGGCAAACACAAGTTTTTCGTCACTCGGCACGGACATTATTGTTTGAAAGCCCAATACCTTTTCGTAGTATTCAATGGTTGCAGCCACATCTGAAACCATCAAGTTCGGTGTCAAATTCTGATACATCATATTCTTAAAATTTTAATGGCACAAAGATACGGTGGCTGAAAATCAAAAATTGTGTATAAATTCGACATTTAGCGTTGCGGAAGTGTTCCCCCAAAACGTTTAAAATCGCGAATCAAATGAGAATGGTCAAAATATCCGCATTCTAAAGCGGTGGAAAACAGACTTTTATTTGTGTGGTTTTTCAGATAATCTTTTGTTTCTGCGAAACGAGTTATGGCACTGAACATTTTCGGCGATACCCCTGTCAAATCCTTGAATTTTCTCTCAAATTGCCTCTGGCACAAACAGATACTATTCAATAAATCATTTATCGGTATCAATCCTTTTGTGGATTGTATATGTTTTACGGCGCCAACTATTTGCTTATCAATACCATACAAATTGCCGAACTTGTTTAATAAATAATTCTCGATATAGTGGATTTGCTCTACTTCGCTTTTGCGTTCAAATAATTGTTCCGAAATAAAATCAGAAAACAGCGATTGAAATAGCCTTGTATCAACCTTGTCGTTTGTAAATTCAGATATCGGGACTTTTGTGAAAGCCGCAATGGCACAAGGGCGGAAACGGACACCAATTATTCGGGCATTTTTATCATACTTTACATCGGAAAAGAATGTCATTGCGCCAATGATATGGGGCACAAAGGGTTCTATATTGCTGTCGTCACCTTCGGTGCAGTTAAACAGTATGTCAACGCAACCGTCAGGCAGGACTCTGACCGTTTGCTGGCAATTTTGATTCGCGTCATAAACCCAATAAGTTTCCACGTAAGGCGCGAGCAAGATATTAGGTTTGTATTCTTTATACATATCGATTTGCTTCGAGATATGCCGCAAAGATATATGATTCTCAAGAAAATATGCGGCCTTGTTTTTTAGGGAAAGAATGTCTCCTCAAAAAAATACCTAACACCTAACACCAAACACCCAAAACCTATCTCACAAAAATCGTCTTCCCCACGCGAAGCACTGTTGTGGGTTTGATACCGTTGAGTTTGCACAACATACTGACGGTGGTGCCGTTCTTGTGGGCAATGCCGCTCAAAGTGTCACCCGACTTGATTTTGTAGGTTTTGTGCTGCGACTCGGCAAGCGACTGCTCATCGGTCAAGCCGTAGTGCGAGTAGATGCTGAAATAGTGCTTTTTGATAGTATAGAGCGTATCGCGCAAAGCGCCTGTCTGGAAATCGACAAGTCGCTCTGGGTCAAACGATTGGCCGTGATAGCGAATCTCGAAATGCAGATGCGAGCCCGTGCTACGGCCCGTGTTGCCGCCCTTGCCGATAATCTCGCCCGCTTTCACAATCTC
>JAFYYA010000151.1 GCA_017557785.1 Salinivirgaceae bacterium | reverse complement strand
GGCAGAATGCCGACGCCGGTGCTACGGTGCGCCGTGCGTGCGATTTTGCCCGCGAGCGGTTGTCGGGCGTAGTGCGCGAAACAGGCGAACCGGCCTACACCCACGCTTTGCGGGTGGCGCTGATTGTTGCCGAAGAAATCAGTTTGAGCAACGTTTCCATTGTTGCCGCTCTGCTGCACGAGACGCTTACCGCCGACAACGACGTGAGCCGCCGCATTGAGCGCGACTTTGGGCCGCAGGTGCTGTTCATCATCAACGAAATGCTGAAAATCAGCCATCTGCAAAAAGAGAAACTGCAACTCAACAGCGAGAACTACATATCGCTGGTGCTTACCATCACCAAAGACGTACGCGTGATTCTGCTCAAACTGGCCGACACGCTCGACAAAATCCGTCAGATAAAACTCTACGGCGCCGAACGCCAACTGAAGATAGCGCAGACGGCACGGGCGCTCTACGCCCCTATCGCACACCGTTTGGGACTCTACCACATCAAAACCGAACTTGAAGACATCTCGCTGAAAATCATCGAGCCCGAAATGTACTACGGCATAGCACGGAAACTGAACGAGACCAAAGACCGCCGCGAACAGTACATTAGCCGGTTCAAACAGTCGGTTGGCGACACGCTGAACAGTGCGCTGGCTGGTCACGGCTACTCGTACGAAATCAAAGGGCGGCCGAAATCGGTGAACTCGATTTACGGGAAAATCAAGAAGCAAGGCGTCGATATTTCTGAAATCTACGACCTGTTCGCCATCCGCATCATTCTGGACAATGTGCCGGCCGAAAAGGAAAAAGAAGCCTGCTGGAACGTATATAGCATAATCACAAACATTTACCAACCCAATCCAACCCGTCTGCGCGACTGGATTTCGACACCGCGGGCAAGCGGCTACGAGTCGCTGCACACAACGGTTATGGGTCCCGACGGGCACTGGGTTGAAGTGCAGATTCGCACGCGCCGTATGGACAACGTGGCCGAAAAGGGCAACGCAGCGCACTGGAAATACAAGGAATCGGGCAAGGACGAGTCGCACGACCAATGGTTGAGCGACATTCGCGGCATTCTCGAGAGCAAAGACGGCAGTTTCGACAGCGAGCTCGACGGCAGCGGTCTGCAGTTGAAAACGGCCAACATCTTTGCCTTCACACCGCAAGGCGACATCATCAAACTGCGGCAGGGCGCCACAATACTCGACTTCGCCTACTCAATCCACAGCAACCTGGGCAACACCTGCACCGGCGCACGCGTCAACGGCAAGATTGTGCCAATCAAATACCAACTCTCGAACGGCGACACGGTTGAAGTTCTGACATCGAAAAACCAACGGCCGAACCTTGAGTGGCTAAACATCGCCGTGAGTCCGCGCATCAAGGCACGCATACGCCGCTCTATCAACGAAGAAGTGTTCCGCCACGCCGAAATGGGCAAGGAAATGCTTGAGCGCAAGGTGTCGCAGCTAAAGATAGAACTGAACGACCAAACCATCCTTCAGATGATTACGCACTTCAAATACAAGCACGCTCTCGACTTTTATCAGGATATTGCCGACGAGAAAGTTGACCTGCACGCTGTGCGCGATTATCTGCAGACGCTGGTTTCCGGCACTGCCGAACATCCTGTTGAACAACCGGTCAGCAACACCGAATACACCGCCCCCATTGAGTCGGACGACTCGCTTATCATCGACCGCGACCTTGTGAACATCGATTATAAGCTGGCGCAATGCTGCCACCCCATTCAGGGCGACAAGATTTTCGGCTTTGTGACCGTGGACCGCGGCATTCAGATTCACCGAATGGGCTGCCCCAACGCCAAAGACCTGCTCACCCGCTACCCTTACCGCATTGTCAAAGCGCGCTGGAACGACAACGAGCGGCAGTCGGTCTTCAACGCCGACATAATTATCACCGGCATAGACAAACTGGGCGTTGTGAACCACATCACCGAAGTGATTGCCAAAAGCGAGACATCGAGCCTGCGCTCGCTCAAAGTGAACTCGAAGGACGGCATCTTCAAGGCCTACATATCGGTGTTTGTCGGCAGCACCGACCAACTCGACGCACTTCTGAACGAGATTGGGAAAATCAAGGACGTTGTAAGGGCGGAAAGAGCTGAAAGATAATTGATTATTATAGAGACACATACACATTATCTCTACTTTTAATCACAGAATTATCCAAAGCAAAAAATCATTCCATTGCAGCCATCATGACAATTATTTGTTCAATCGCGATTAAACTAAATAAAAAATGCTAATTTTGTAGCCGAAAATGCATCACGACAATGCAAGATAACGAACGTTTATCGGGACAAAACAGACTTATCGACGATTTTGGTGCCTACTTTGAATCGATTGGTTTCCAACCAATTGCAGGTAGGATTATTGGGCTGTTATCGGTTTCGGACCGCGAGGAACTATCGTTCGACGATATTATTAACCGCTTGAAAATCAGCAAGGGCTCGGCAAGCGTGGTTTTGCGCCGCCTGGTGGCCGAATGTCGTGTGGCGGTTGTCGAGAGCGGCCGTCGGCATTATTACAAACTGAACCAACAGAACCTGTTCGAGCTGCTCGACGAGTTTGAGCGAATGTGCGACAGCGTGCGCTATCTGCTCAACACCACTATCGATTTGAAAACCGATAAGGAATCGTCGAATGCAAAGTATTTTAATCAGATAATCAACACTATAGACAGATATAAAACAAATATGGCCACAATGAGGCAGGCCGTTCAAACAATTTGAATTATGAAAAAGAGAGTTGTAATAACTGGAATGGGAATT
>JAFYYA010000150.1 GCA_017557785.1 Salinivirgaceae bacterium | reverse complement strand
GCGTTGAAAGCTATGCGCGAAGAGGGTATATCGACAGTGTTGATTAACCCGAATATTGCAACAATCCAAACATCCGACGGCGTGGCCGACAAGGTTTACTTCCTTCCGATAACACCGTATTTTGTTGAGAAAGTGATTGAAAAGGAGCGCCCCGACGGCATTCTGCTCGCCTTCGGCGGTCAGACCGCTTTGAACTGCGGCACCGCCCTTTACACAACTGGCGTTCTGGAGAAATACGGCGTCAAAGTGCTGGGAACATCGGTTGAGGCCATTATGATTACTGAGGACCGCGACCTGTTTGTAAAGAAACTCAAGGAGATTGACGCAAAAGTTCCGTCGTCGCGCGCTGTGGAGACTCTTGAGGACGCTCTCGACGAGGCTCACACTCTAGGTTACCCCGTAATGGTTCGCTCGGCTTACGCTCTTGGCGGTCTGGGTTCGGGCATCAGCACCAACGAGAAAGAGTTTGTTGACTTGTGCAACAACGCCCTGGCCTACTCGAAACAGATTCTGGTTGAGGAGTCGCTCAAGGGCTGGAAAGAGATTGAGTTTGAGGTTATCCGCGACGCCAACGACCACTGCTTCACCGTTGTTCCAATGGAGAACGTTGACCCGCTGGGCATCCACACTGGTGAGAGTATCGTAATTGCGCCAATCATCACTCTGACGAAAGAACAGATTTCGCTGCTTTCGGAGATTGCAATCAAGGTTGTGCGCCACATCGGCATTGTGGGCGAGTGCAACATTCAGTTCGCCTTCAACGCTACAACCAACGACTATCGTATTATCGAGATAAACGCCCGCTTGAGCCGCTCATCGGCCCTGGCTTCGAAAGCATCGGGCTACCCACTGGCCTTTGTGGCCGCAAAACTGGCTCTGGGCTACACGCTCGACCAAATCGGCGAAATGGGGACACCAAACTCGGCCTACGTGGCACCTTCGGTGGACTACATCATCGCCAAAATCCCACGCTGGGACTTGAGCAAGTTCGTCGGCGTTGACCGCGAAATCGGCTCGTCAATGAAGTCGGTGGGCGAGATAATGTCTATCGGCAAATCGTTCGAGGAGATTATGCAGAAGGGCCTTCGTATGATTGGTCAGGGTATGCACGGATTTGTCGGCAACAACGACCTTGAGTTCGACGACCTTGACAAGGAGTTGAGCCACCCGACCGATATGCGCATCTTCGCCATCGCGAAAGCGCTCGAAAAAGGCTACACACCTGAGCGCATCGAGGAACTGACGAAAATCGACGTTTGGTTCATCAAGAAACTGAAAAACATTGTCGACTACACCAAAGTGCTGGGCAAATACAGCAAGATTGAGGACCTTCCGACCGACGTTCTGCGCGAGGCTAAACGTCTGGGATTCTCTGACTTCCAAATCGCCCGCTTTGTCGAGAACCCGTCGGGCACAATGGAGAAGGAGATTCTGCGCGTGCGCGACCACCGCAAGAAGAACAACATTGTTCCTGCCGTTCGCCGCATCAACACCGTGGCATCGGAGCACCCTGAGTTGACCAACTATCTTTATATGACTTACGGCGAGACGGAGCACAGCATCAGTTACGCCTACAAGAACGACAAGTCGATTATCGTGCTCGGCTCGGGCGCTTACCGCATCGGCTCGTCGGTTGAGTTCGACTGGTGCTCGGTGAACGCCATTCAGACCGCTCGCAAGCTCGGCTACAAGTCGATAATGATTAACTACAACCCCGAAACAGTCAGCACCGACTACGATATGTGCGACCGTCTGTATTTCGACGAACTGTCGTTTGAGCGCGTACTCGACGTCATCGACCTTGAGATTCCGAAGGGTGTGATTGTGTCGGTTGGCGGACAGATTCCTAACAACTTGGCAATGAAACTCTACCGTCAGAATGTGCCAATCCTTGGTACTTCGCCTGTTTCGATTGACCGCGCCGAAAACCGCAACAAGTTCTCGGCAATGCTCGACCAACTTGGCATTGACCAACCGCGCTGGGAGGCTCTGACAAGCTACGACGAGATTGACAAGTTTGTTGACGAGGTTGGCTTCCCCGTGCTGATTCGTCCTTCGTACGTGCTGTCGGGCGCCGCAATGAACGTCTGCTACGACAAGGAGCAAATGCACACCTTCCTGGGCGCTGCCGCGAAAGTGTCGAAAGAGTATCCTGTTGTGGTATCGCAGTTTATGCAGAACACCAAAGAGATTGAGTTCGACGCCGTGGCCAAAAACGGTGAGATTTACGAATACGCCATCTCGGAGCACATTGAGTTTGCAGGCGTCCACTCGGGCGACGCAACGCTGGTGTTCCCCGCTCAGAACATCTATCTGGCCACAGCACGCCGCATTAAACAGATAAGCAAGAAGATAGCCAAAGAACTGAACATCAGCGGACCTTTCAACATCCAATATCTTGCCAAAAACAACGAGGTGAAGGTGATTGAGTGCAACCTGCGCGCATCGCGTTCGTTCCCGTTTGTGTCGAAGGTTGTGAAACGCAACTTCATCGAGACCGCCACAAAGATTATGCTCGGCGAGCAAGT
>JAFYYA010000149.1 GCA_017557785.1 Salinivirgaceae bacterium | reverse complement strand
TGCCTGCCTTGAACAGGAAGTCAACTTCGGCGTTTGTCTTGTTGTATTCAGCCACCAACTTCTCAACCAGCGGTTTAACCGAATTTGGCACGTGCAGTGTAACCTGTTGATTCTGTGCCTGAACCGAGCCTTGCAGCCCTAAAACTATTGCTATTGTGTATATTATCTTTTTCATATCGATGTTCTTTTTAAAGTATTTATAATGAAATTGTTGTGTATTGGTAATGGCTTTTTTTCGAGCGGTGCCATTAAACCGCATTTCTTCCTCACCCGTTGCAACAGCAACACATTCGCATTCGTTTTGTCATTTCCATTGTCATTATCTGTTTCATTTTTCTCGTCTCATTTTTGACGATGCAAAAGTGCGATGTTTGGAAATATCCACCAAATAGTTTGATTATTACGGAAGATATAACTACAAAATCAATTTTTGCAGAATTTGATTCTTTGCACCCCCTCAAATAAGCAGGGTGTGTAGAATAAAATTCTACCAACACGGTAGTTTGGTAGGTTGATAGGGCGTTTTTCGTGGTGGTATTATTGGTGGATTTGTAGGGATTGTGCGGCGGAACGGGGGGTTAATTATCAATACTCACAACGGAATCCCGATGGTTATCGGGAACGGAAAACACGGAATCAAACGCCGAAGGTGTGGCACTACAATTTTTATGTGACGCTCCGTTCGGGGCTCGGTTTGTGGTTGACGTATTTGAGCGGTGGTTCACACCACCGCCTGTGTTATGCCGTCCTTTCAGGACTGATTAAACAATGGGTTACGGCATAAAACACGTAGAGACGCCATATTATGACGTCTCTACATTCATTATCAATGAATTATCATTTGATTTCGAACCAAATTACCATTCTTTTAATTTGTCTAAAAAATCTGTTTTTGTGTATGCACCTTCAACTTCACGATTCTTATAAACCAAACAATAACGATAATTGTTTCCAGCCCTTTTTTCCCAAAGATTACCGAGTTTTATTTTCTTTACTGCCTCAAGATGGTCGCCTTTGGTTTCCAAAATCACAATCTTGCCTTTTTTAGTCTTGATTATAAAATCGGGATAATGATTAATGAAACCATTGATACAAAAGCCTTTACCACGTTCAAGATTACGTGTCCAAAATTCCACGTTTTCAAGGTTTGCCACATCATTGATAACTTCACGTTCATATCCATCAACGCTGCCCTCTTTTTCGTAAAGTGACTTTGGCAACCCCGAAATAGTATTAGAAGGAAGAATTTCAATAGGAAGAGAGTATGTGTTTTCAGTGAAAATCAAATCCTTATCTACCAATCTAAAAAACTCAACTTCTTTATATTTTTCACCTAACTGCTTGATTTTCTCTTTGATTTTGTCGGCATACGAATTTTCGTGGTTCATCAGGTCAGAGAACTGTTCATCGGTGAAACGCTCCAATACGTGCCTGATATACAATTCAATTTCCCTGTCAGGAATCGGATACATTTTGCCAATAATGTTTTTGAGCCTGTAAGTGCAGTTTTTCACACGGGCACCTTTTTGTTTCGGGTCAAGAATGTAGTTGACAATCGTCTCGTGCACTCCGCCCTCAATTTTCAAATATGTAGGTAAATAATTGTTATTTGCATCCAAATCGACACGGTACAAAGATGTTTCAATGCTGTCGAAATTGATGTTTGAATCCTCGTTGCCCAGTTTGAAGTTGCGCAAAAGCATTTCCGACTCAAAAAGAGCGCTTTCGTGAAGTTCGACAAACAAATTACCAGTCAACTCCTGCGACTTATCTTCGCTCATAAACTGTGGCAGTTTCAGCGATTTAGCCGATTCGCTGAACACTTCTTTCATTTTGTAAGTTTTCACTTGTTTCACCAATTCGTTAGGAACATTTTCTCTTTCTTGCTTTGACGCTGCTGCTTTAACTGCTGCTTCTTTTTCGACTTCCGCTTTCACACGCCGCTCAATTTCAGCAACATCGCTGTTTATTTCTTCTGTGAATAATGTTTTTTCTGCACTATAAGCAACTTCCTTTTTGTCGGTGCTTTGCACATCTGCCTCAACAATAGGCGTGAATTTTATTTTGCTTGCATCGAAATCATCATCAGTGGTTGACGGAATGTCCTTTTGCTTATTGTCAAAATCGAGTTCGTGTTGCACTGCTTGAATATCATTTTGACTTTCTTGTTTCGGTTTTTCGGGTTCGGCTGCGCGATAGTCGTTTTCGCTGAAACCTGCTTTGTTCAAGCCTTTTACAATGTTGTCGAGCGTATCGAGGAATTTGTTAGAAGCCGTAAGCACATAACTCATATTAAGCATTGCGTTATCGTTTTTCCGCACCCACGGCAGACGCAGAACACGGCCAAGAATCTGCTCCACATCGACCGCCGAACTCTTGTCGGCCAATGATGCCAGAATGTAGGCAAACGGACAGTCCCAACCCTCTTTCAAAGCATTGACGGTAATAATGTAGCGCACAGGGCATTGGGGCGAAAGCAAATCCTCGTCATTTATATCGTTGATGTCGGCGGTTTTGATACGAATTTGATTTTCAGGTATTTTCAAATCAAGTAATGTCTGTTTTATTTTTTCATAGGTGATGTTTTCCTCGCCCGTGCGCGGCTGCGCCTGAAACAACACAATCGGCCTTATATATTTTCCTCCGCTTGCTTTCGATTTTTTTGCCTCAGTCTCCAACTTGCGCTGTAACTCAAGTGCCGACGAAATAACATCGTTACGGCTCTGATGGTTATAGACAATCACGGGCAGTTTTACCATATTCTCCTTTTTCAACTCGTAGGCATCGGTGAAACTGATGATGTTGCTGTTTTTGCGCGGTGTTGCTGTGAGGTCGAGCACAAACGACGGCGCCATATTTTGCAGCATCTCCACGCTCAATTCGCTTTCGGCGTTATGGCTCTCATCGACAACCACAACAGGGTGCAGCGCTTGCAATACTTTCATCAACTGCAAATCGGGGTCGCCGTTTTCGTCTTTGCCCACAATCGACTCGAACGATTGCAGGTAGCCGTTTTCCTGATACACCTTGCGGCCTTCTTTGTTCTTGATACGGAAACTGTCGTAACTTATAACCAAAATACACAGATTTTCGGTGACTGTTGAAAGGCTGAACCGCCCGCCTTGCAAGGCTTGTGCTTTGCTGAAAACCTCAACACGATTTGCAAAATCGGTGTTAATACGCTGACGGTAAGGATGTTCGGGATTATTGAAATAGCGCAGCGTTTGTTCCAAAATCGGATTCGACGGCACAAGCCAAACAACCATTCGGGGACGGCTGCTGTCGAACTCGTGAAAAATAGTGTTGAGCGCAGCCGAAGCAATGAATGTTTTGCCGCCGCCCGTTGGCACTTTGATGCAGACGTGCGGTGCGTTTTTCACATTGTTTTTGTAAGGCTCGACCGCCATTCCAGGAAACGGTGTGAGCGGCGTGCGCGGATGTGTGAGCCAGAAATGCGAGAATGCAGTTTCGGTGTTCTTCTTTTCCTGAACGCATTGCATAAAACGTTGCAAATCAGCCAATATCTGTTGTTGATATGATTTCAGTTCCATAATTGTGCAGTTTTAGAATTTTCTAATGTCACGCGGTATCTTCTTGAAAACTATATGGTTGAGTTGCATAAAACTCTCCGACAGCAAACAGTTGTCGGCATAAATCACATATTGTTCCGCCTTTTGGCTGATGGTGTTCAGAAACGCCTTGTCGAGCGTTGTTGTGCGGTTTGGCTCGTAATAGAAATAATAGGCCGAGCCGTTGTGGTTGCCCAACAAATAAACGTTTGTAGGGCTGTCGCACTGCGGCAGCCGCCCATCATTATCATTTCGGCTGCCATTATATGACAGCCCTACATACGGTTCGTGCGTCTCGCTGTACCAAATGTATTCGCGCAATTTTTCGACACCTATGGTTTCGTTCAAATATCCGTCGGCATCAAAAACTGTTTCACCCAATTCGTAAAATGTGAAACCGCCGCCAGTGCCTTCAACCGCATTTTTATCTTTGCCATAACCGTTTATTACTCGCCTAACTCGTTCTGCTGTAATAGTTTCGGCATAATCTTCCATTTCTACAAGAATGAACTTTCGGTTGCCACCGTCTTGTTTGTTAAGGTTTAAAACGGCGTGGGCTGTTGTACCAGAGCCAGAGAAACTGTCAAGAATAGTAATATCTTTCTCCTCAAATAGTGTTATGATAAAGTGCAGTAAACCAACATTTTTTGGATTAGTAAAAGGTGATTTTGATTTGCTAAATATATTTTTCAAACAGGTATTGGCTGAAGTTGTTTTTACATCTATTTCAAAATCCACAACATTATTATTTATGACCGCCTTATATCGTTTGTTAACAAGAATCGTTTTGGCTCTAATTGTGGTACTTATATTCTTTTCATATATTTTATCTTCTTTAAAATCTAATAAGTCATCATCAAATAATTCTTGCATTCTTTCCATAGTATAGGTATTGAGAACAAAATGGCCTTCATTATGAGAATAATAACGAATATAACCATCATTAATAAGTGATTCATCTATTTCGTTCACATCCATTTCTTGTATGAAAATAATGTCATCTACATCTTTATTATAGTAAATGGAATAATGCTTAGGTGATTTGTAATTCGTAACAATTTCGTTGAATTTATTTTCTCCAACCAAAACTCTTTTCCCGCTGTTATGGACGAATAATCCTGATTCATCCATTTTTAAGTCCTTCTTTGCTTTAGGGATATTTTCAATAAATTTTGAATTCGATTTTGATTTAGTGTAGACGATTAAATAATCATTACAAGTTGAAAAAAAATTTGAATTTTTTCTTCCTTTAGGATTGTTTTCAACAGCAACACACCCCACATAATTACCTACTCCAAAAATCTCATCACATATTAATTTCAAATTTGCTTGTTCATTGTCATCAATGCTTATAAAAATCACACCGTTATCTGAAAGTAATTTGTGTAATAATTTAAGACGGGGGTACATCATACAAAGCCATTTGTCGTGACGTGCAAGGTCTTCAAGGGTAACACCAGTTTTATGAAAAACATCGTGTAGCCATTTTTGGATTTTTGGCGAATCCACATTGTCATAATAAACCCAACCGCCCTTGTCAGGTGATGCACCCGTGTTGTACGGTGGGTCAATGTATATACATTTGATTTTGCCTTCATATTTTGGCATCAAGGCTTTAAGGGCTTCGAGGTTGTCGCCGTGGATAATCATATTATCGCTATCGGCATCACCAAATGTGTATTTCTTCTCTAAAGTGCGGAACGGCACTTGCAAGTGGTGATTCACCACCGCATCTTTTCCAATCCAGTTTAGTGTAGGCATATTGCTATTTGTTTAGCGCGATATGCTACCGTCTCTAAAAAATCTACGACCCAAACGAAGGCGGGCATTAAGCCTTCATTGTGAGGTCGTAGGATTACCTTTTAGAGAAAGACGAAATGCCCGCATAACTGCGAGCATCTGCTGATGTCTTCTCTAAAATCCCATTAATGAAGTTTCCTACGTTTCACAATGTCGGGACAAGTAGCAAATGCTTGTTTAATAATATGTTAATTCAAAATTTACTTTCTGTTTCTTATAGTTCGTTTAATGTTTTATGTTGCAATAAATATAATTCTTTTTGTTGTTCAATTTCGCGGCGAAGTTCCTCTTCGGTAGGCATCAGCGGCATATATTTTGCGGCAAAAAGGTTCTTGTTGTCGTGCAAAACCGAGTAGCGGG
>JAFYYA010000148.1 GCA_017557785.1 Salinivirgaceae bacterium | reverse complement strand
TTCCTAATTCCTAATTCCTAAATCCTAAATTAGCACACTTCTCGGCGGCAGTAGCTACGGTAGGCCAAATACCACAGCACAAGCCCAACAACGGCTATAGCCAAAAGCATTCCAAGCGAGTTGAACCGCCAAGTCAGATAAAACAGTGCGACACCTACAAACATTGACGGTAGAATGGCAAGACCAGCTATCTGCGAGTTGACACGTCGCAGGTTGCCAGCCATTATGCCAAGCGGCATTACCATAATAACCACCATCAGCGCGTAACCAAATCTGATATTCAAAAAATCAGGGTTGCGCTGCATTCCTGTGGCCTCCAGCAGAAGTGTTGCTGAGCCAACAATTGCAAAAACAGCACCCATATAAATGAACATTGCAGTGCAGAAACTTGCGAATTTCTCAAATGCAGTGGCCGGTAGTAATGTTTCAAAATGCTTATTGTTTGCCAGCACCATACCGAATAGCGATATATATAAGCACGACATCAGCAGCGGAAAAGACGTTACGCCTGTGGCAAAAACCACGGCTATTATAGGCAGACAGCAAACCAACGCCAAAATGGAATATGCTATCATAAATCGGTCGGTCAGCCGGTGTTTCAGGCACTTGACAAAACGTTGCTTATCGAAATTAGCGTTCATAGTTGTAAATGTTTAGAGTTTAGTGGTAAGAGTTTAGAGTTTTAGTTGTCAATTTCTCAACAGCGAAGCGTCTCAACATCTCAACAGCGAAGCGACTCAACTTTTATTTCAGATTCTTCCGTGCATTGAACAGCAGTTCCAGGTCGATTTCGGTTTGCTCGCCATTGGCCGGAACCACAGCGCGATAGCCGCCCGGTGCTTCTTCGGCGTAAAGTGCGCCTTCGGCTTTGCCGGTTGTCACAAAGGCATACTTCTGGCAGATGTCCCAAGTGGTGTCGTTGAGCAGAATTTGGCCTTTGTCCACAATCACCACGCGGTCAATCAGTCGGCTGATGTCGGCAACCTGGTGTGTCGAGATCAATATCAACTGATTATCGTTCAAGCAGCTGGCTGTAACTTTGCGGAACACATTCTTTGCGGGAATGTCCATTCCGTTTGTCGGCTCGTCGAACACAAGCAGGCGGCAGTTGGTCGAAAGGGCGAAAGCCACCATAAATTTCTTCTTCTGGCCAAGCGACATCTTGTTCAGTTTCTCGCTGCCGTCAACTTCAAAATCGGTGAGCAGATTGTTGAATCGATCCTCGTCGAAACGCGGGTAGAACGGCTTGTAGAGTTCGGCGAAACGCGAGCCTTTCATGGCCGGAATCATAAACTCATCGGGCACATAGTAGATTTCCTCAAGAAAACGCGGCAGACGGTCGCCTGGAGTGTCGCCCAGCACCTTGATTGTGCCCTGCTTTGGGAACATCAGGCCAGTCAAAAGTTTCAGAAGAGTAGTTTTACCAGCGCCGTTCGGGCCAAGAATGCCTACAATGCCGCCACCATCGATGTCGATGTTCATACCGTTGAACACGGTTTTCTTCTTCGAATAAGAGAAGTTCAGGTTTTGTACGTGTATCATATTCACAAGATGTTTGTTATTAGCATTTAAGTTAGTTCATATTCATAACATTGATGCCTGCGGGTATCTCGAACATCGACGGCTCAACAGGCACATTCTCTTGAACTTCAATAGCCGTTTGATTCGATATTTCAATCATTCCCTGCTTCATCACCGATTTAAGCACTATGCCTTTCCAAACAGAGACTTCACCGTTAACGGTCTGTCCGGCTTCCGTAACTTCAATAGTGTATTTCTTGCAAAGTTTGCCTGCCACGGTTTCCTCACCCACTTCCTTGATTTTGTAATTTTCCGCCATTTCAGATGTAAGACTCATATAATTGACAGGTTTCATTGGCGACAGCACTTTCTGACCCATTTTTTGAGTCAAATTGATAGAATAAAGCGTGTCGCCAAACTGCAAGGTTTTAATCTCAATTTTGCCCATTGGCATATCAGCAGACACCAGTGCGGCGTCTTTCCGTCCATAATCGTCGAAGTACTGCATACCCGCCATCTTGAGACCTTGTGTTGTCATCTCGATTTTAATTGCACCCGATTTCAATTCGTAACGCGCGTCTTGCGCCATTGCCACTGTTGTCAGAAACATTGCAGCCATCGCTGCCATAATTTTAGTTGCTTTCATAAGTCTAAAGTTTTTATTGTTAGAATTTTAAGTTAGCGTTACACCATATATAATGTATGAAACAAGCAAATCGTTATACTGTTATAGTATGATATAACAGTACAAAAGTAAATTGAAAAATGATATGCGCAAGAGAAATTTTAAGAAAAAGAAGATTTTTTAATCAAAATTGCTATAAAGCAAAAGAAATGAATGTGTTACAAAATAGGCCTATCGGCGGATTGTCAAAAGTTCGACATTGCCTATCATTTCAACACCACCCCTACCCTTATCTATAATTGGTGCGGAAACGCCACCGCCAAGAACGGTCGTGCTCTTGAAAATCAACGCCTCGTCCCATAAGCCAGCGTCGATGAACGATTGCAGCAAGCGCGTTCCGCCCTCAACAATCAGTTGGTTGATTTGCGCGTCGTATAGTTTTTGCATCAGTGCGGGCAGCATATCGGCACCCCACGGCAGCTGAACGTTTTGCAGATTTTCAACGCCGTCGTTATTGATGGTATTGAGCCGCCACGTTGGCTGACTGCGGTCGAAAAGATGCAGATTGTTAGGCAGTTGCAATTGTCGGTCGGTGACAATGCGCAACGGGTCGCGGCCTGTCCACGCACGGACGTTGAGCTGCGGATTGTCGAGCAGAGCGGTGTTGTAGCCAACCATTATGGCACCCGACTCAGCACGCCAGCGGTGAACAAGTGCTCGGCAAGCCTCGTTTGTCAGCCAGACGGGACGGTTGTCGGCACCGCGCACACCATCGATGAATCCGTCGGACGACTCGGCCCATTTCAAAATTATGTACGGACGTTTTTTTGTGTGGAAAGTGATGAACGCGCGGTTCAGTTGGCGGCATTCATCTTCCAAAACGCCAACCTTCACATTGCAACCTGCAGCGCGCAACTTATTGATTCCGTTACCATTGACTTTTCCGAAAGGGTCAACCATACCAACCACCACGTTGGGAATGCGCTTGCTTATAATCAGGTCGGCGCAAGGTGGTGTTTTACCATAGTGGCTGCAGGGCTCAAGACTGACGTAAATGGTTGAGCGGCAAAGCAAATCGGGATTTTTGACAGCGGCAATGGCGTTCACTTCGGCGTGAGCCTGACCGCAGCGGTGATGATAGCCTTCGCCAATAATCACGCCGTCGCACACCACAACCGCGCCCACCATCGGGTTTGGAGCGGCCGTACCAGCGCCCAACCGCGCCAGTTGCAGGCATCGGCGCATAAAAAATTCATCGTTCGCTTGCTCGTTCATCGCCATCGATTTACATTTGCGTTATGGACAGAACGTTAGCCGACATCCAAGCCGAAATGCGCAGTCAACTGGCTCCGATTTACAGCGGGCGCGAGTTGCAACAGATTGTGTTTGAACTGCTTGAACATTTCGGATTCACGCGCGTTCAGGCCATCGCCTATCCCGATGCAAAAATATCAGAAACTGATTACCAACGGCTACAAGCAATGCTAAAAAGACTTGCCGACGGCGAGCCGTTGCAGTATGTGCTTGGCGAAGAGCAATTTATGGATATGCCTTTCAGCGTTTGCCGCGATGTGCTGATTCCTCGTCCCGAAACCGAAGAGCTAGTGCGGCTCATTGCTGACCGCTGCAAAGTGCCGTCGCCGCGGATTGTGGATGTGGGCACTGGAAGCGGTTGTATTGCTGTGTCGCTTGCAAAACTGATTGACGGTGCGCAAGTTACAGCCATCGATGTGTCGGAAGCCGCAATTGCCGTTGCAAGGCGTAATGCAGAGAAGAATGATGCGCAGGTTGAATTTGTCTGCCAAAGTATTTTTGATGACTATCAGCCATTTGCGCCATCGAGCCTTGATGTTGTGGTGAGCAATCCGCCCTACGTTACCGAATCCGATAAGCAGCAGATGAGCCGCAATGTGCTTGATTTTGAGCCGCATTTGGCGCTGTTCGTTCCCGATTCCGACCCGCTGATGTTCTACCGCCGCATTGCCGAACTTGCAGCGCTGTGGCTGAAAAATGGCGGAATGCTGTTTTTCGAAATCAACGAACGGTTCGGCAAAGAGACTGTACAATTGCTTGAGAATATGCAGTATAGCAACGTTGAGTTGCATCAAGATTTTTATGAAAAAGACAGAATGGTGAGTGCCGTATGGAACGCGAAATGACATTTGAAGAAGCCTTGGAACGCTGCCGTTTATTGGCGGCAAAGGGCGAATGCTGCACTTTCGATTTAGAGCAGAAAATGCGCAATTGGGGTGTTTCATCCGCTGACATTCAACGCATTATCACATCACTCATCGACGAGCGGTATGTCGATAATCTGCGTTTCTCAATCGCCTACGTGCGCGACAAAACACGCTTCAACCATTGGGGACGCATCAAAACACGGCTTATGCTGCGGCAGAAACATATTCCACAAAACACTATCGACGAAGCGTTTACCGAACTGCCCGAATCGGATTATCAAAAAGCCTTTGAAGCCGAGCGCGACAAAAAAATGCGACAGCTGCGTGCACTCAAACCTTTTGAGCGCAACCGCAAAACCGCCGCATATCTGATTCAGAAAGGATTCGAACCTGATGTGGTTTTCAAGAATCTGAATGTGGATGGTGAAATGGATTGATTTTCATCTATTTCATTGCCTCCTCAAGCAAGGCCGCTTTGATGATTTTTTTGCCTTCTGAACTTGAACCTTTATACTTCTTTACAATCTGTCCGTTTTTGTTTACAATCAGGCTATTAGGCCAACCAGAAAATCCGAATTTTTGATATAGTATATTGAGCACATACATATCGAACCTATAATTGTGGGTCCCGCATGTTTCGCTTTGCTTTGCAAAAACATCTTCCGGTGTGTTCTTGTTATCGCAGATGTTAATGAAGACTATACTGTCCATTGGCAATTCATTTTCAATACTTTTTAAATCAGTCGGCGAGCATGGCCAAGAAAGCGTCGCTTCATTCCAGAAGCTGATATATAGCACTTTACCTTCAAAATATTTTATCAGTTCAACAAACAGAGAGTCGGCTTTTTGCTCACCTTGTGTATGTTGCCAATACGATTTCGAGTCGTGGAAATGGAAGTCTAACATACCGTTGTTGATGCTCTCGGCGTGTTGCAGAAAATATGGATCCGACAAAGTGCGCATTACGGCTAAAGCAGTGTCATTCATATGGAAATATTCGCCTGTCATACGGTTCTTGTGGATATAATCTCTTGCTACTCTCACGTCGAAAAACAATGGATTGGTAATGCCAAAAACATCTTTAAGTTGTTTATTTACAGCTTTTTCCATTTTTGATAATCTTCTTTCCACAACAATTGGCTCACCACTCTTACTCACCACGTCGAATTCGGGTGTGATATAATCATGTTTTCCTCCCATAACCGACTCGCAAACAACATTATAAGCGAAGCCAATCGTACTGTAACCATAAAAAAGGCTTTTGTTATCATCGGTAATCAAATCCTTTACGGCGCTATAATAATTGATATCAGGTACAAACTTCTCGCGTTGCTTGCCATACTCCCATTTCCATGTAAAACGATCGTATTCACGCAATATGCTAAGAGCATTGCTGCGTAGTCTCATTTCATACAACTCTTTGACTTTCTGATTTATCGGTTCTTTGCTTGCCTCCGTTGAGTTTAGATTTGCAGAGTAAACTTCATTCAGTTTGCTTTGATAAATCCCCAAAACGTAGTCTCTGTACTCGTTGGGCGTCATTCCGGCCATTTCATTTTTATGCGCTTGATACATATCGACAAGGCGGAAATCGCCGATTATCGAGTAATCGCAGTTGTTGATTTCGGTATTTGCACCGGTGAAGTATGTTGCCTTTCTGAATGCTATATCGCAATCGTCATCGTTCAGGTTGTTTGTTTTGCTATAAGCATTTTCGATTGCTTTTTTCATATCGATACTCACACGAACCGTATCGTTGCAGGATATGTAAATCTCACCCAAAGTTTTAGAACCGATTTCAACTAAGGCTTTTTGGTATTTCTGCCCAACCGGTATCGTGACTTCAAATGAGCCGTCATCGGCAATTAGTGAGTTATAATAATCAATATTAATCATTAATCCACCGGTTAGAATGATAATTCTGTATTCGCCATAGTTTTTACCTAATGCCTGCGGGTGGTATCCGTAAATTTTGCCGATGACAGTTGCGTAACCATCCATAAAGCCTTGTTCTTCAAGCCCTGTGGTGTCACTGCTGACAGTTCTGGCCTCGCGCACAACATCGTCAGGCACTTCGGTTTCACTCTTAATTCTTGCCGCCGCATAGTCGTTTAATGCGATGTTCCAAAATTTGATATCAGAATCCAGAAAATCGATGGTCTGCACAGTGCTATCAACATCCTGAAAATTAAGAATATATTGTATGCCACTCTCATCATTCTGTTGCGCTGCCGGTGCTCCCGAATAGATGTCGATAGTATCGGTCGAGATGAGTTTCAACTTTTGTCCGCCAGCCACAATGTATGATTCATGTGTTAATTTATAAAAGCCTAAATCGCTTATATACAACTGCATCAGCGTGTCAGTAATCTCAATCTTGTCGATTTTTGTTTTATGTGTCGCAACTGATTTCGCGCCATAAACGGGATTTTCAATAGTGCGGTTGTGCGGCGGATAGACAAACTCGCTTTTCGGTGCGGTGCGCGTGCATGCACATAGCAATGCAACGGCAGCAATCGGGAATAATGCTCTCATAATGTTTAGGTTTTAAGTTGTTTGCAATGCAATCCAAATATATCGAATTGCTATGGCTTTTCCAAACTTATACCCAGACTCATGACTTGCAGTCAACAAGCCATTGGCTCCGAATGATAGAATGCGGCAGCTGCGTGCACTCAAACCTTTTGAGCGCAACCGCAAAACCGCCGCATATCTTATTCAGAAAGGTTTTGAACCTGATGTGGTTTTCAAGAATCTGAATGTGGATGGCGAAATGGATTGAAATTCACCTATTTCATTGCTTCTTCAAGCAAAACTGATTTAATGATTGGTGTGCCATCGATGCGAAACGAACTGTATTTCTTTACAATCTGCCCTTTCTTGTTTATAATCACGCCGTGGGGATAGCCCCGCGAAAAGTTAAATTTCGTGTATACCATATAAAATGTGTCGGTGCTAAGCCTGTAATTTGTGTTGCCCCATTTTTCGCTTTGCTTTTTAAACGTTTCTTCTCTTGTATGTTGCTCGTCGCAAATGTTGATAAATACAATTTTATCCGTAGGCAGTTCCTTTTCAATTTGTTTCAGCTCATCGGTTAGTCGATGGCACGGGGCGCAGGTTTCGCTCCAAAAGTTAAGGTAAATCACCTTTCCTTCGAAATCCTTAATCAGTTCAACAAAAACAGAATCTATCAGTGATTCATTTTCAGAGTGATGCCAATAAGATGTGGTATCGATTTGGTTGTACAATCCTCGGTTGATGTTTTCGGCAAATTGAGCAAACGCGGTGTCCGACATCGTGCGCAGCAAGGCCATAATGGTGTCGTTAACGTGTTCATACTCATCGGCCCACGAGTCTCGCTTGAATAAATTGTGTGCGTACTGCGTTTCTCTAAAAATCGGGTTAGTGATACCAAATTTCTCTTCAGCAATCTCTTGCGCCTTCTTCTCGCTTGTCGTCGGGCGGAACTCAACAACCAACGGCTCGCCTTCCTTGCTCACCACTTCGTATTCAGGCTCATATGGCGACGAGTATGTTCGTACGTTGGCCAGGTTACGGGCAATATTTAGCAAGTGAGCAGTCGAGCCGTGATTATAAAGGTCGTTGTTGTTATTGATTGCCAGCTCTCTTAGAGCGTTATAGTAATTGTCATCGGCTTTTCGCAGATTGCCGTTGGCATCTTTGCTGCCAATATAATGATAGTAATAAGCCAAAGCCTGAATAGCATTCTGTCGCAGCATAATATCGTACATCTCTCTGATTTTACGGTTAATAGCTCGACTGTTGACTTCCGATTGGCGCATTCCCACCGAGTTCACCTCGTTTTGCTTTTCGCGATACATCGCCATTATAAAATCGGTGTACTGACTCAGTGTCATTCCTTGCATCTTACTCTTATACACGCGCTTATCCAAACCAAACATATTAAAGTCGCCAATTACCCAGAAGTCGTAATTGTTGATTTCGGCATCCGCACCGCCAAAATACGAAGCCTTCTTAAATGCGTTTTCTCTATCTGCGGGAAATCCGTCGATTGCCGCTTTCAAATCCAGGGCCATACTCACCGTGTCGTTGCATACTACGTGGATATTGCCGCATTCTGCATTTGCAATTCTTAAATTTACATATTGGTGTTTTTTGGTAACGGGTATTTTGAGTAGGAACGTGCCATCGTTGTTTATTGGTTCGAATTGTTCTGTAGGTGCTTGCAAAGCTCCGCTTGTGAGACAATAAACGTAGTTATCCCAGCCACTAAATACTTGCGGGTGGTAGCCATAAATTTTGCCTTTGACGTATGCAAAGCCGCACATCAGGCACTGACTGTCAAGACCTTCAGCGTCGTTGCTGACGGTCCGGGCCTTGCGCACAATGCTGTCAGGCACTTCGGCATCAGCCTTTATCCTCGCCGCCGCATAATCATTCAAAGCGATATTCCAAACTTTGAAATCTCTAAAATCCTCGCCTTCAAGGAAATCGATTGTCTGAACTGTGCTGTCAACGTCTTGGAAATTAAGGATAAAGCGCATTTCTTTCTCACCTTTTTGGGTATTGATGTCGATGCTGTCGGAAAGTATTTTCAATTTCTGTCCGTTGGCAACAATGTACGATTCGGGCGAGATTTTGAATCCGTTCTTATCGGGGTTGTTCCAAATCATAAACAGCCTTGTCAACGAGTCGGTTATCTCAATTTTTTCGATGCTAACGTTCGCCATTGCACCAGATTTGGCTCCATAAACGGGACTCTCAATGGTGCGGTTGTGTGGTGGGAAAACGGGGGCTTTTTGTTCGTTTTTCGATGTTGAGTGTGTGCAGGCACAAAGAATTGCAACAGCGGCAATCGGAAATAAGATTTTCATAATGTTCGGGTTTTAACTTGTTTGCAAAATTGCATTCAAATATATCGATTGTTTTTTGGAATTCCAAAAACAACGCATATGCTTTTGCGTCAGGCTTTAATCGTCTCGAAAACCCTATTTTACAAAAAACACCCCGAAGCAATCAATGTAGCTTCGGGGTGCGCTTTTTATTATTTGGAAGAGCGATTATTTCGCCCTTACCTCAACCACCTGCCCTGCAGCAGTTTCCACATCATACTCGAAATATTTCTCAAGTTCTGCAGCCTTGATTGTCGCCTTTTCCGACACAATCGGCTCTTTCACGTCGGCCGATACAAGCAGTGCGTTCGGGCAGTTGCCTTCGGCAGGTTTCAGACCGTTGCCAGTGAGTTCGGTGTTCGAGCGGATACGCAGCGTTCCGCCTGATTTTGAAGTGATTGCGGCACGGCTGATTTTGCCGTTCTGCCATTCCATATCAACCACAAATCCACCGCGTGCAACCAGACCTTTAACACTTCCGCACGGCCATACATCGGGCAGTGACGGCAGAAGGTGAACGGCGCCGTCGTGGCTCTGCAGCAGCATTTCTGCAACGCCAGCGCAGAAGCCGAAGTTTCCGTCAATTTGGAAAGGCGGGTGCGCGTCGAACAGGTTGGCGTAGGTGCGCCCGTTGCCGCGTGCCATCCACGGATTTCCGCCCGACGGCAGCAGATTGAGCATATTGCAGATAATCTTATAAGCGTGGTTGCCGTCTAACAGACGCGCCCAAAGGTTGATTTTCCAGCCGATTGACCAGCCTGTGGCCATATCGCCGCGCTGCGTGAGTGTGTTTTTGGCGGCCTCAAACAGTTGCGGTTGCTTGAACGGTGAAATCTGATTCGACGGATAAAGTCCGTACAAGTGCGATACGTGGCGGTGTTGGTCGGTCGGGTCGTCGGCATCAACGAGCCACTCTTGCAGCTGATTGTGCTGACCAATCGCCATTGGTGCGATGCGGCCGAGAACGGTCTGCGCCGAATCGCGGAAAGCGGCATCGGTATCGAGCACTTTCGTGGCCTCAATCACCTGATTCAGAACGTCGAAGGCAATCTGATTGTCCATTGTGCAGCCAGCCGTCATCGATGAGCCGTCGTTGGTGTAGCCGTGCTCGGGCGATGTTGAAGGCGTTGTCACCAGATAGCCCGAAACGGGGTGCTCAACCATCGCCGTCATATAGAATTTCGCACACTCTTTCAATATGTTATAGTTTTCGGCAAGGAATTTCTTGTCGCCAGTGAACAGATAATGCTGCCAGATGTGTGTCGACAGCCAGCCGCCGCCGTTGGGCCACATTCCCCAGTAGGCGCCGTCAATCGGGCCCGTAACGCGCCAAATGTCGGTGTTGTGGTGAGCCACCCAGCCGTCGGCGTTATACATCTGCCGAGCCGTGGCGCGGCCAGTTTGCGCAAGGTCGGCGATGAGCGAGAACAGCGGTTGGTGGCACTCGCTCAAGTTCGTAACCTCGGCGGGCCAGTAGTTCATTTCTGCGTTGATGTTGATGGTGTATTTGCTGTCCCACGGCGCGTCAACCATATTGTTCCAAATGCCTTGCAGATTGGCCGCCTGCCCGCCAGCCTGCGACGATGAGATGAGCAGATAGCGCCCGTATTGGAACATCAGCGCCACCATTGCTTGGTCGTTGCCGCTGTTGAAAGCCGCCAGCCTGCGGTCGGTCTCAATGGCCGAACTGTCCGATTTCGGCAGTTCGAGTTTCACACGGTCGAATTGCTCTTTGTACGCCGATATATGATTGGCTAACATTAAGTTATAATCTTTCTCTATTGCTTTTGCAAGAGCCGATTCAGCCTTTTCTTCGGCATTTCCGCTCACATCGTTGTAGTTCACAAAGTTGGTTGCCGATGCAATGTAGATGGTTGCCGACGATGCGCCGCGCACCATCAGTTTGTTCTCGCCAGCCAGATTGGTACCGTCGCTTTTCACTGTAACTGCCAGATATGCACCAAGTTTGGCATCAACGCCTTCCTGCGATTTCCCGTCAATCTTGACAATCATTTTCACATCTTCGGCGCTCTTGAAGCCGCCCGTGCCAACAATTGTCGTCTTGTTGTCCTTCACATCGATGGTGTTCGGCAGCGGGCAGTTGTGACTGATGTCGAAATCCAGACCGCATTTTCTGTCCGATTCAATGCGTACAACTATCACATTATCAGTCAGCGAAGCAAACACCTTGCGGGTGTAGATTGTCTCGTTTGCCGTGAACCGAGTGGTTGCCGTGGCATTGCTGATGTTCAGGTCGCGATAGTAGTTGCTAACGTCCTGAATATCGGGCATATCGATAAACAAACTGCCAAGCGTCAGGTAGCCCATACCGTTCTGCCCCGTAAAGAAATTTTGGTTCACAACATCTTGTGCTTCAGCAAACTTGCCGTCGAAAATCAGTTTTCTGACCTTGGGCAGAGCCGCGTTGGCCTTTTCGGGGATGTTGGTGTGCGGTCCGCCAGCCCAGAAAGTCTCGTCGTTG
>JAFYYA010000147.1 GCA_017557785.1 Salinivirgaceae bacterium | reverse complement strand
ATTCATTCTGCGAAAATTCTTCGCCAACGACAATAACGAGGCGTTTGTGCCCGACGCAAAGTTCAAGCACCCCGATGTGGCGCCCGAACTCACGGTTGACCATTTCAACCTTTCGATTGAAGGCTCGCCGATTCTGAAGGATGTGTCGGTGACCATTCCCGCCAACAAAATCACGTGCATAATCGGGCCGTCGGGCTGCGGAAAATCGACTCTGCTCAAGAGTCTGAACCGACTGTCTGACACGATTGAGGGCGTGAAAACCACGGGCGATATCCGCATTGGCGACACAAGCATTGCGAACTGCTCGATGTCGGATTTGGTTGAACTGCGCCGCCGCATTGGGCTTGTGCCGCAGAGGCCGACACCGCTGCCGATGTCGATTTACGGAAACATTGCCTACGGGTGCAAGATTCACGGTGTCAGCAGCCGCCGCGAACTGCGGAAAATTGTTCGCCATTATCTGAAAGTTGTAGGTCTTTGGGACGAGGTGAAGGACCGCCTGACAAGTCCCGCCACCAAACTCTCGATTGGTCAGCAGCAGCGTCTGTGCCTTGCGCGCAGCCTTGCCGTCGAGCCCGAATTCATTCTCGCCGACGAGGCCACTTCGGCTCTCGACCCCGTTTCGAGCAAGATTGTCGAGGATTTGTTCGTCAAACTCAAAGAGCAGTACTCGATTGTGATGGTGACGCACACGCTTCGTCAGGCCTTGCGAATTGCTGATTATGTGATATTTATCTATATGGGCGAGGTGATTGAGGTTGGCGATGCGCAGCAAGTCTTCAAGAATCCGCAGCACCAACTCACAAAGGAATATCTGTCGGGTGCAATAAGTTGATTGATATGCAGATACAGGATGTTCAAGCGGAAATTAGGCGGCTCAAACGCGAGAAGGGCGTTTGCGTGCTTGCCCACGCTTACCAAAGTCACGACATTTGGGAAGTGGCTGATTATGTGGGCGATTCGTTTGGGTTGAGTGAGAAGGCGGCCAAAGCCGATGCCGACACGGTGCTGATGTGCGGCGTGCGTTTTATGGCCGAAACGGTGAAGATTCTGTCGCCGCAAAAGCGCGTAATTCTGGCCAATGCCGATGCTGGCTGCCCGATGGCCGAACAAGTCTCGTTCGATGTGTTGTCGCAACTGAAGCAGAAATACAGCGACCACACGGTGGTTTCGTATATCAATACAACGGCTAAACTAAAGACTATCAGCGATGTATGCGTGACGTCTTCGGCGGCTGTGAAGATTGTGCGGAACATTGCCAACAACAAGATTCTGTTCATACCCGACTGTAATTTAGGCGGTTGGATTCAGAAACAGATTCCCGAAAAGCAGTTTCAGTTTGTTCCTGGCGGCTGCCCGACGCATTTGCTGCTCACACCGAAAGCAGTTGATGAGGCCCGCCGCCGTCACCCCGAAGCGCTGGTGCTTGTTCACCCCGAATGTTCGGAAAAGGTAGTGGAATTGGCTGATTATGTGGGCAGTACCACGCAAATTATGGACTTCGCGAAAAGCAATCCGAACACCGAATTCATTATCGGAACGGAAAACAGCATTGTCCAACACCTACAATTCGAGTGTCCCGAAAAGCGGTTCTTCGCTCTGTCGAAAAACTGTATCTGCCACAATATGAAGGCAACCACGCTGGGCGATGTGTACGACTGTCTGCGGGGCACGGGCGGCGAGGAAATCGAACTTGACGACACAACGCTGCAACTGGCGCGCCGCAGTATCGACGAAATGTTACGTTTAGGAATTAATAATCAATAATATGGAAAGTAAAAAAACTCATTTAAAGGAACTTGAGGCCGAATCGATTTACATTCTGCGCGAGGTGGCGGCTCAATTTGAGCGGCCCGCGATTCTGTTCTCGGGCGGGAAGGACTCGATTGTGGTTACTCACCTGGCTTACAAGGCGTTTTATCCTGCAAAACTGCCGTTCCCGCTTGTCCATATCGACACGGGGCACAACTTCGTGGAAACGCTTGAATACCGCGACGCGCTGGTGAAACGGTTGGGCGCCGAACTGATTGTGGGGTCGGTGCAGGAATCGATTGACACTGGCCGCGTGAAAGAGGAAACGGGCTTCAACGCAAGTCGTAACGCGCTGCAAACCACCACGTTGCTCGACACTATCGAAAAATACAAATTCGACGCCTGCATTGGCGGTGCACGCCGCGACGAGGAAAAAGCCCGCGCCAAAGAGCGCATTTTCTCGCACCGCGACGATTTCGGGCAGTGGAATCCGAAGAATCAGCGGCCCGAACTGTGGAACATTTTCAACGGCCGCAAGAACATTGGCGAGCACTTCCGTGTGTTCCCAATCAGCAACTGGACCGAAATGGACGTCTGGCAATATATTCTGCAAGAGGGGATTGAGTTGCCGTCGCTCTACTACACGCACACGCGCAAGGTTTTCCAACGCGACGGGCAGTGGCTTGCCGCCGAAGACTGCATTAAACGCCGTCCCGACGAGGTGGTGGTTGAGAAGGAAGTCCGCTGCCGCACTATCGGCGATATAACTTGCACTGGATTAACACTTTCCAAAGCGCACTCGCTTGAGGACATTGTTGCCGAAATTGCCGCAACCCGCGTCACCGAACGTGGCGGCCGCGCCGACGACAAACGAAGCGAAACGGCGATGGAAGACCGCAAGAAGCAGGGATATTTTTAGAATGAAAAATTGAAAATTGAAAATGAATGATTTGGGTAGAGAGTAATGTTGAGATGGTTGAGAAAGTCGAGAAAGTTTAGAAACTCAACTCTCTAAACCGCGAAGCGCTAAACCTTCTAAACTCTAACCCTTACCCTTTAAACTTTAAACAAGAATGAACAACGGATATTTGGATATGCAATTGTTGCGGTTCACAACCGCGGGCAGTGTCGACGACGGGAAAAGCACGCTGATTGGCAGACTGTTGTACGATAGCAAATCGATTTTTGAGGACCAAATGGAAGCGGTTGAAACGGCGTCGAAAAGCCGTGGAAACGAGGAAGTTAACCTTGCCTTGCTAACTGACGGACTTCGCGCCGAACGCGAGCAGGGAATCACCATAGATGTGGCTTACCGCTATTTTGCCACGCCGAAGCGCAAATTCATTATCGCCGACACCCCTGGACATATCGAGTACACGCGAAATATGGTGACGGGCGCTTCCACGGCCGATTTGGCGGTGATTCTAGTCGATGCGCGGCACGGAATTATGGAACAGACAATCCGCCACTCGTATGTGGCTGCATTGCTGGCTATCAAGCAGATAGTGGTGTGCGTGAACAAGATGGATTTGGTTGGTTTTTCGGAAGATGTGTTCACCAAAATTGTTGCCGATTACAAGAAAATGTCGGCGCACCTGCCCATTGGCAAGGTCGATTTTATCCCGATTTCGGCAAAGTTGGGCGACAATGTTGTGAATCAGTCGGCCAATATGCCGTGGTACAGCGGCAAACCGCTTCTTGAGTTTTTGGAAACAGTTGAGATTCAAGACGATAATAAAGACTCGTTCCGTATGCCCGTTCAGTATGTCATTCGCCCGATTTCGGAAAAATATGCCGATTTCCGTGGCTATGCAGGCCGCGTGGCAAGCGGAAAAATTACTGTGGGTGAGAATGTTACGGTGCTGCCTTCGGGACAAAAATCGACGGTTTCGTCAATCTGGCTGGCCGACAAGCAGTTGCAGGAAGCAACGGCTGGCGATTCGGTAACTATCTGTCTGTCAAACGATATCGACATTAGCCGCGGCGATGTGCTCTGTCTCGACAACGGGCAGATTCCGCAGGTTGGGCAGGCCGTGTCGATGGACATTTGCTGGTTCCGCGAGACACCGCTGCAAATCGGCAAGCGCTACATTATCCGCCACGCCACGCAGGAAGTTGTGGGAATGTTCAAGGCTATCGACTACAAAATCGACATTAGCACGCAAGACAAGTTGCACGACGTGAACCAACTGACAATGAACGATATAGCGCACGTGCAACTGAAAACGGCCGCACCGCTCGTGTTTGAACCTTACCACACCAACAAGGTGATGGGCAGCCTGATTGTTGTCGACCCCGACACAAACGACACGCTGGGCGCGGGAATGATTGACAAGGATTGAAGGATTGACTAATTGATTGATTGAAATTTGTAGAGACGTCATAATATGGCGTCTCTACGGCAAAATGCTGAAAATGATAGATATACAAACACTAAATACCCAATTTGCGAACGCGTCGGCAACTGATGTTCTGGCGTATTTTCTGAAGGAATTCAAGGGCGAGATTGCTCTTTCGTCGAGTTTGAGTTACGAGGACCAAGTGCTAACCGATATGATTTGCAAAATCGACAAATCGACTCGCATTTTCACGCTCGACACGGGGCGCTGTTTCCCCGAAACCTACTCGCTGATTGAGCGCACAAACGACTGTTACGGCATAAAACTCGAAGTTTATTTTCCTGATTACCACAACGTTCAGAAAATGGTTGCAGAGCACGGAATGAATCTGTTTTACACGAGCGTCGAACTTCGGCATTTGTGCTGCAATGTCCGCAAAATTGAGCCGCTGCAACGTGCCTTGAAAGGCCTGAAAGTGTGGATTTGTGGCCTTCGCCGTCAGCAGAGCGTGACGCGCAAGGATATGCAACTTGTTGAGTGGGACACGAACAACGGCCTTGTCAAACTTAACCCGCTGATTAACTGGACCGAAGACGAGGTGAAGGACTACGTTCAACAGCACCGCGTGCCGTACAACAAACTGCACGACAAGGGCTTTCCGTCAATCGGCTGCCAACCGTGCACCCGCGCCGTCGAGCCTGGCGAGGACATTCGCTCTGGCCGCTGGTGGTGGGAAAATCCCGAACATAGGGAATGCGGGTTGCATAGAAGGTAGGCTACGCTTTTCTGCCACAACCTATAGGTATAAAATCGTATTTTTCTCAATTTACCCTATTAATCCAATAGGTTTAACAGAAATTCTTCTATGTTTGCCGCATAATAACCTATTAAATTGATAGGTTGATAAGAATTCGAAAACTAAAAACTAATAAAATGAAACAAAGACACATTATTATTTCAGCATTATTGCTTATGGGTGCGGGCGCATTTGCTCAACAGCCCGATGCGGCTGCAAGTCAGCAGAATACCGATGTCGCGCAGCAGAACGTAACGATTGACCAACTCAAGAAACTGGTAACGCCGTCGGGATTTTTGCAGACGGGCTACACCTACACCGACGAGCCAAAATCGACCTTCCTTCTGCGCCGTGCAAGGCTTGTGCTGCAAGGCGACCTTTACAAAGGCGATGCGGGCAAGGTTGACTACAAATTGCAACTCGAACTGACGGGAACGCCCAAAATTCTCGATTTGTTTGTCCGTTACCGCCCGATTGATGAGTTCGGTTTGAGGCTTGGTCAGTACAAGTCGCCGCTCTCAATCGAGAATTCGGAATACAACCCCGCAAAACT
>JAFYYA010000146.1 GCA_017557785.1 Salinivirgaceae bacterium | reverse complement strand
CTGATTGCACCCGTTCCGCAGGCACATTCCAAAACATCATCATTGCCGTCTATCTGTTCTGCAACGGTTTTACCCGTGTTAGCATAAACCTTTCCGTTGTAGGTGTTCTCAAAAAAATCGTAGGCAAAAGCCACTTTATCCCAAAACATAACTATCGGTTTTTAGTGTTTAAATATTTGATATTTAATTATTTCTCGCACACGCACCAGAGTATGGCGTTATCGGTATGGATTTCGACTTTTGAATATCGGACCGAAAGGATTTCGCTGATTTCGTTTTCGGTGTGGAATGGCGCTGTGAACCAGCCTTTTGGAGCAAGAATACGGCGGACAAGCCAGTCGGTGCGGCGCAGTTTTCCGCGTATGTAGAAGCACGCAATGAATTTTCCGCCAGGACGCAGCACGCGGCAGGTCTCGTCGAAGGCTTTCAGTTTGTCGGGGAAAGCGTGAAATCCGTTCATACTCATCACCACGTCAACACTCTTATTTTCAAGCGGCAATTGTCCAACATCGCCTTGCGTGAGCGCTATGTGAGCGGCACCGTCCAACCGCTGACGGGCTTGCTGAAGCATATCGGCACTGTAATCGAGACAAGTGATTTTTGCGTTTTTGAGCCGCAGCCACTTTTCAGCCGTGAAAACCGCCGTGCCGCACGGAACGTCTAAAATTGTGCCCGAAAAATCGTCGGGAATAAACGACAGCAACTTTTGCGCAATGGCCACATCGTCAGTGCCACCCCAGAAAAACTTGATATAGGCACGGGCAAAAATGTTCCCCTGTGTCAGAACCCCGTCGTAAATGTTCTTTGAGTCGTGGTAGGCGCTACTGATTTTGTCTTTTTCTATTTTGCTCATAATTAATTGTTTTGTTTTATGACGCAAAAATATGGCGGTGGGTGTGCAACTTGGTTGCAATTGTTAAGGAACACAGATTTATCGCTAACCAAACTTATACAATTTGAACCCAAATAGTTTTCTGATTAGTTAGGATTCATTTGGTTAGAGACAAAAATCCCCATTTTTAGTGATTACAAATCTGCCCGAACCGCCTATTTTTGTGTTTAAAAAGCGTTATGGCAAGTTTTTTCGAATCGTTTCTATTGGTTGTCAATCAAATGAGCCCCTACCTGTTGTTGGGCTTTCTGATTGCGGGTGTGCTGCACGTTTTTGTGCCGAAGCGGTTCTATGCCCGATATCTGTCGCGCGACAACCGACTGTCGGTGGTGTATGCCGCGCTGTTGGGCGTGCCGCTGCCGTTGTGCTCGTGCGGCGTTATTCCCACGGCCATCGGGCTGCGCAACGAGCGGGCGTCGAAGGGCGCGGTGGCTTCGTTCTTGATTGCCACACCGCAGACGGGCATCGATTCCATTTTGGCCACCTTCTCGCTAATGGGGCTCGGCTTTGCCGTGGTGCGTCCTGTGGCAGCGTTGGTTACGGGCGTTTGCGGCGGCTTGCTTGTCAACCGCTTTGTTCCTGACAATGCCGAATGCACCGACTGCGCCACACCGTCCGTCCAGCCTGTGGGCAACCGCCTTTGGCGCGTGCTGCGGTACGCTTATTTCGAAATGGTTCAAGACATTGGTCTGCGTTTGATTGTGGGGCTGATTATTGCTGCGCTCATCAATGTGGCTGTCCCCGACGAGTTTTTTCTCAACTTCGCCAATCGGCCTGTGCTTCAAATGATTGCGGTGCTTCTGATAGCCGTGCCAATGTATATCTGCTCAACGGGCAGCATTCCTGTGGCCGCCGCACTCATAATGAAAGGTCTGTCGCCAGGCGCGGCCTTGGTAATGCTAATGGCGGGACCTGCCGTCAATATGGCGTCGATTTTGGTGGTGCGTAAATCGCTTGGCGCGAGATTCACACTCATCTATCTGCTCACCATTGTCGGATTTTCCATCTTGTTCGGGCTGATAATCAATGCGATTGGCATAGGTGCAAACATTGTTGCAACCAATGACGCGTGCTGCACTGTCGATTCACAATCGGCAAACATTTTTCGGATTATCTGTTCCGTTCTTTTGGTTTTGTTCATCATTAATGCTCTGATTATGAAACTATTTAGCAAATTCAAACGCGAAGCCGCCGTTGCAGGCACGGTTGTTTACAATGTCGAAGGTATGCACTGCAACCACTGCAAGGCCGCAATGGAAGATTCCGCCTTGAAAACCAAAGGTGTAACCGCTGCCGAAGCCAATCCCGCTGCAGGCACGCTCACCGTTACGGGCACCGCCTCGGAAGCCGACATCCGCCGCGCCGTTGAGAAGGCAGGGTTCAAGTATGGCGGGGTGAAGGCAGAAAATTAAAAGCCAGACACCCCACTTAAGGCATCTGGCTTCGGATAAATGAGAAAAAGTTTATCTATTGTAAGTGACTATGGTTAGTGTTTAGGCATTTTCTTCCTTCCTGATTTTCAGTGATTCACGAGCCATCAGAATTGCCACAACAGCCATCAGCGGCATTATGAGCAACTGAGTGACGTTGAACTCGTCAATGAGTTCCGACATGTGAAGCACTGTGAAAACCGCCATAATGCAGGCTAGCACAGCATTGACCATCAAGCATTTGCGACCACCGAACATCACAAGCAGAACACCCACGGCGGGCACTGTGTAAGTGAGCAGCATCATAAACGAAATCATCCCAACAGATGCTGGCGGTGTCATTGCAGCAATGCTCTCACCCCAAAAGGCAGGCATTGCGTCGGTTAGCGAGTGCGCCAGGAATCCCGCAAGGGTGAGCGTCCACAGCGCGACGATTTTTGTTTTTCTTTCCATTTTGCTAGATTTTAGAATTATTATACCGCAAAGTAACGGCGGCTTGTCGGCTACGTCAATCCCAATTAGTGGGGATTTGTGCGGGCGCAAAGTGGTGATTGCGGGGGATTAGAGCCAAAATCAGCATACCAATAATAATTAATAATTCCACCACCCTATCATCATTTATTATGATTGCCGACCTACCAAAATGGCAATTTGTGGGGATTGACCGCCACACGCGGCGTCATCAAATTTGCAGTCGAAAAAAAGAACGTTGTTCGGCAAAATGATGATGACAAACAAAACAATGATAATGGCCGTGGTCGCCGTTCTGACGGTTGGCGCGGCACAAGCGCAGGACACCACCGCCGCAAAACCTTTCAGCCGACTCTCGATTGGCGGATACGGCGAGGCGGTGATGACGCGCAACTTCTACAGCGACCATTTCAACCGCTACCGCTTCCCCGAGCAGCACAAAGACGACGGCAGCCACGGGCAGTTCGACCTGCCGCACGTGGTGCTCAACATTGGCTACGACTTCGGCCGCGGTTGGACAATGGGCTCTGAAATTGAGTTTGAGCACGGCGGAACCGAGTCGGCTGTTGAGATTGACGCCGACGAGTCGGGTGAGTACGAGGCCGAGATTGAGCGCGGCGGCGAGGTTGCGCTTGAGCAGTTTTGGTTGCAGAAGAGTTTCGGCAAGGCGCTGAACATTCGCGTTGGCGAGTTGGTTGTGCCAGTGGGCGCCGTGAATCAGCACCATATGCCGATTGAGTTTTTCAACGTCTATCGTCCTGAAGGTGAGAGCGCAATGCTTCCCTGCACGTGGCACCAGACGGGTGTGAGCGTTTGGGGCAAAGCCGAGGGTTGGCGCTACGAGGCGCAGTTTCTGTCGGGATTGGATGCCGAGCGTTTTGGCGCCGACTGCTTTGTGAAATACGGCGCGGGCAGCCCCTACGAGTTTAAGATTGCAAACAAATACGCAGTTGCGGCACGCGTTGACAATCAGTCGGTTGCGGGCTTGCGGCTGTCGGTGAGCGGCTACTACGGACTCACTTTCCGCAACACGCAGAAAAGCATTGGCGCGAAGTACGACGGTGTTGAGGGCGCGCTCGCCATTGGCACTTTCGATTTTCAGTACCGCACCGCCAACCTGACCATTCGCGGCAACGCTCTGTGGGCGCATTTGTCTGATGCCGACCAGATTACGGCCTTCAACAAGAACTTCCCAACTCACGTCGGGCAGGACGGCAGCCCCAGCAAGCACCAGCCCGTGGCCAGCGATGCCGCTACAGCAGGTGTCGAAATCGGCTACAATATTTTCGGCCATATCAGTCGCTTTGCGGATGAAAATCAGAAACTTATCCTATTCGGACGGTATGAGTGGTACGACTCGATGCTGAAAGGCACCAATGCCGCCGCCTACGAGTGGTGCGGCAAGCAGCGTATCGCATTGGGTGTGAACTACTTCCCGCTGCCCGAGATTGTTGTGAAAGCCGAATATTCCGAAAGATTCTACCAATCGCCATACAACAACGAACCGTCGGTTTCGGTGGGCGTGGCGTATTGCGGGTGGTTTAAATAAAGGTTGAGAAAGTTGAGAAGGTTGAGAATTTCTAAACAGCGAAGCGAATAAACCTTCTAAACAGCGAAGCGACTAAACATTTTAATTATCAATAATTTAAAAACAAAGAAAGATGAAACAGAAATTCAGAAGCATTATTGCTTTGGCGATGGTTGCAACGGTGTTTGTGGCCTGCAAAGACGATGAAGAAGACGACAACAAACTGAACAGCGAGTTGCAAACAGCGAACGAAATGTTTGTAAACCAGACGGTTATCCCAACATACAAAGGATTGGCCGATGAGTGTGCAAAAATGCAGGACGCCATTGATGCTTTCGCTGCCGACAAGAGCGATGCCAAATTGCAGACAGTCTGCAACTTATGGAAAACTTCGCGTCAGTATTGGGAATGGTCAGAGGCATTTTTGTTCGGTGCGGCTTCGGGCTACGGAATCGACCCGCATATCGACACTTGGCCGTTCGACGTCACGGTGTTCAACAACCTGATGAGCAAGTACCACCCTGCTACCAGCGAGGACGACGCCGCAGTGATTGACCAAAACGTTGCCACAGGCCAGAATCTGACAGGTTTTCACGCACTTGAGTATGTGATTTTCCGCAACGGACAACCGCGCGCCGCTGCCGACCTGACCGCCGACGAGGTTTACTACTGCCAGGCTGTGGCCGCCGATTTGTTCATTTCGGCCTGCCGTCTTGAGGCTGCTTGGGCAGGAACTGAAAATGTATCGGACGCCAAGGCTAAAGTTCTGGAAGACAACGAAATGGAACCCGATGATTTCTTCGGCGAGGAATTCCGCACTGCAGGAAACGCAGGCTCGCGTTGGAAAACCGTCGAATTGGCTGCCATTCAAATAATTGAGGGCTGCCAGGACATTATCGACGAGGTGGCTCACTCAAAAATCGGCGCACCGCATACAGGCGAGGACGCGAACTACATTGAATCGCCAAACGCGCAAAACTCGATTCAGGACTTCTACGACAACGTAATGAGTTGCAAACACGCACTTTACGGCGGTTTGAGCGTTTCGGGCGCAGTGCCAGCCGAGAAGTCGCTGATGGCCTATCTGCAAAGCGCTGCGGCAAGCGAGGCCAACGCTGCAATGTCGGCTCTCGAGACCGCTCTCGACAAGGTTGACAAAATGAAACGCCCGTTCGTGCTTAACTACACCGACGCTTCGGCAGGCGAGGCCATTAAGGCGCTCGAGGATTTGGACGAGGCACTTGACGCACTGAAGGGAAAGATTGAATAACTGATTGATTGAATGATTGAAGGTGAATAGAAATGAGAAAGAAGGGTTGAGAGAGTTTAGAAGGTTGAGAAAGTTGAGGTTTTCTAAACAGCGAAGCGACTCAACTTCTAAACAGCGAAGCGACTCAACTTTTCACCGATTCACCAAAAAAAACGGAAAAGCCTAAAAAGATATATTGATTTTAAAGTCGAATGCGATGGGCACCACGGGGAAACCTTTGGTGCTTGTTGCGCATAATGGAACCTAAATTTATCTGAATATGAAACACATTGATTTATTGACACTTGCATTGGCAGCAACGACACTGATGGTTGGCTGCCGCGACAATGGCGAAGACGAGCCGACACCTGTGCCCGTCGATAGCGAAGAGTACTATGCGGGCGGCCGTTTGGGAACGGTTTTCAACGCGGGCGCGTCGGCCTACGAACAGCCCACACCTGCCTGCAACACAGGCAATTTCGCGCAAGCGTTCAAGTTGGGCGAGTACTTTTTTGAGCGCGATTTCACGCAGGACACCAACAGCGCTTTCAAGGGTTTGGGCCCGCTGATGGTGCGCAACGGCTGTCTTTACTGCCACCCGTCGTATGGTCACGGCAAGCGCCAGACGCGCTACAAGGCCACCGATATGGGCAACGGCTATCTGCTTGTACTCTACGATGTTACAACCGATGGTTATCTGACTTCGGTTACAGGAATGCCGCAGACATTGGCCGTGGCGCCGTTCAAAGCGCCGATTGACGAGGACCAAATCACAATCGACTGGCTGACCTACACCGATGAGTGGGGCAACAGGTTCGACGATGGCGAGCAATACGAACTCATCTACCCCGAAGTGAAGATTCCCGCAAGCGCGTTCTACGTGCCGATTCAGGCCAAACGCGACGGTGAGATTGTCAATATCGACATCAGCGAGGTCGGCATCAGACTCGAATCGACAATCGGCGTTTATGGCACGGGGCTGCTCGACGCCATTCCCGACGATTCGCTTAAAGCGCAGTATATCAAAGAGACAGCCGTCGGCGCAAGCCTGAACCCCGCCATTTGGAACGGCACCGATTGGGCCAGCCAGTATTCGGGACTGACGGGCGAGAAATACGCCAAACGGTTCACCTATGCCCTGTCGCGCGGTCCGCTGCTCGACGCCGCAGGCGCCAACGCCATTTGGAACATTACCAACGTGACGCGTTCCGACCGCCGCTACCATTATATGACGGCCGCCTATGCCGTCACCGCGTCGAAAGACCCTGACGTTCAGGCCGAATTTTACAACTACTTCCCCGCCGAAAAGACCGACAAGGGCGTTGAATACGACATTTATCGCTATCTGACAGGAAAAGAGACAGTTGACGGCGAGTCAAAGAACATTGCCAAGCCCGAAATGAGCGACAACGACTATCGCAACTTTATGATTTGGCACCGCGGACTTGCCGTGCCCGCCGCCCGCAACCTTGACGACCCCGATGTGGCTCGCGGCCACGATTTGTTCCGCCAGATTGGCTGCGCCGCCTGCCACCGTCCGTCGTGGACCACAGGCGACGACAACATTGTTGACCCCAACGGAATGTTCGGCAATGCTGATATGCCACGCTACCCGCATCAGAAAATCTGGCCTTACACCGATATGGTTCAGCATAGATTGTTTATGGTGAACGACATACGCGGCGAATGGTGCCGCACAACACCGCTTTGGGGCCGCGGCCTGTCGCGTCTCGTCACAGGTGCCGACGACCGTCTGCACGACTGCCGCGCGCGCAACGTTATGGAAGCCATAATGTGGCACGGAAGCAGTCAGAGCGACGCCCGTTGGACAGTCGAGAACTTCCGCGCCCTGCCCAAAGCCGACCGCGACGCGATTGTGAAGTTTATTGAATCGATTTAAGTTTTTTAAGTTACTGAAAAGCAAAAGGTTGAGAACTCTGTAGCAAGAGTCTCAACCTTTTGTCGTTTATTGCCCGTTATAAAGTAACTTATTGTTATTCAACAATTTTAACCGAATACTTCGCTTCAAACTTTTCGCCCGCGGGCAGTTTGATGATGGCTTCCTTGTGCTCAATCAGGCCGTCGCTGTCAACGCTGTCGGCAACGCCCAGCCACGGCTCAATGCAGACGAACGGTGCCTGCGGTTTTGCCCAGATTCCCAAATAGTTAAAGTCGGGAAACTCAACGGCCACGGCAGTGTCCGACTTGTGGCTGCGCAACGTCACGCAACGCGATTTAAGGTTGCGGAAGATGAGCGCATCGTTGTCGAACAGATGGTCGGTCAGCGGCAGTATGTTGTTGTCATTCAGCACTGGAATGCTCTCGTTCTTCACCAATCCGTCAGGGGTGAGCGGACTTGTCGATAGCGTCTCGCGCTCGCTGAACTCAAGGTAGCAGTCGCTGTAACTCTCGCCAGCGTTAATCGGGCAGTTGAACGCAGGGTGCGCGCCAACCGAAAAATACATATCCTGGTTGTCAGTATTCTTGACCACATGCGTGATTATCAGGCTGTTGTCCTTCACGCGGAAGTTGATGTCGAACGTGAAGCGGAACGGATAATGTTCCAGCGTGCGCTCGTCGGCCGTCAGGCGGAAAGTTATGCGGTCGTGTTCCTGCTCAATGACGTGGATATTAGTGTTGTGGCGGACGATTCCGTGGCGCGGCATACTGAAAGTCACGCCGTTATGGCTCGACCGACCGTTTTTCAATCCGCCCACAATGGGGAAAAGCACAGGCGCGCTGCTGCCCCAAACCGACGGGTCGGCGTTCCACACAAACTCGCGGCCGCTTGCCTTCGACACAATCGAGCACAACTCAGCGCCCGTCTGGTTGATTCTAACTTTAAGATTCAGATTGCTTATCTGGCATTCCATGACATTTTTGATTAATTGATTTATAGATTAACTGATTGATTTATTGATTTATAAATTTATGCTTTACATTTTATCGATTCACCGATTGACCATTTCACTGTATTCCTGTTTCAGAAGACTGAACACTTCAAGGTCGTTGTAGTGGCCATCGGCCGACATTTCACCATCGCGTTCAACGCCTTCGAGTTTGAAATTCAAACGGATAGGTATTCTGCGGCTACGCTCGTTGCCCACGGCGCACTTGATTACCAATCGGTTCACGGTGGTCTTTGTAAAAATCTGACTGACAAACGCTTGTATGCTTCGTGTCATAATGCCACGTCCTTGCAGCGATTTCGTCAGCCAATAGCCCAACTCTGCAATGTGGCACAGGTAACTGACGTGTTTAATGGCGATGTGTCCCGCAAACTGTCCATTGTAAACTATTGAATAACTGTTGATTCCTTCGCAGTCGCAGTTCTCAATGTAGTCGCACACATCGTCGAGCGTATTGAAGTCGGCGGCAATGGGCAGCCATTGGCGCAGATAGTTGCCCTGCGTGCTGAACGCGTCGAAAATCTGCGGCGCATCGCTCATCTGCGTTGGGCGCAAAGTGATTTTGCTATCGACAGTAATTGTGTGTTGCATAATAATTTACAAACGGACAGGCAATCGTTCCGTCCAATTGCAAATATGCGTTTTTTACGACAAAAGCCTTACTTTTTAGTTTCAAAACATCAACGCCCACACTAAAGCCGTGCACCATGCCTGTCCATTATGCAACCTACATCGATGCAAAATATTAATGATCCGCACATTATCACAGAAAAAGCCATTCTGGGCATTGAGATTTAAAAAAAACAATGCCAGTTTATGCCAAAGATTTCAATATTATCAGCGTTTTTTGAGAAACACGCAATAAATTCGCCGCCGGAAAATTGCACGACTATGGACGAAAGCCAAATTGAAGATTGGATTCTGGGATACAACAATTTTGTCTTGTATCGCACGCCAAGCCAATCTGTGATGCATGCGATTAGGGCAAAACAAACGCTTAAATTGCAAAATATTGCTGATTTAGAGCAAATTAAGCAAGGGCTTGTTTTTGCACCATTTAAAACTGGAACATGGCCGGTTATCGTCATTAACAATGCCGAACAAACCGAATTTGAGATTGGAAATCATATCGGATTGTCTACCGAAGGAAAACGCAGCAAAAATTTATCAGACTCATATTCAAGCACATTCAAAGCATTTCACAAGGCTGTGAGCAACGGGCAATTCAGCAAATTGGTGCTTGCAAGAACCGACAATTTTACTGTTGCGGCATCACCAATATCATTATTTTTCGATGCCTGTGCCGCCTATCCTGAAAGTTTTGTCTATCTGTTCGCTTCGGCTGAAAGTGGAATGTGGCTTGGCGCCACGCCCGAAATATTGCTCGAAGGCAGCCCCGAACAGATGCACACCGTTGCGCTGGCTGGAACAATGGCCTGCACAAACGGCGAACTGCCCGACATTGACAGTTGGGATGCCAAAAACCGAAACGAGCAAAAAATCGTCACCGACTATCTTCTTGCTCAAATTCAGACGTTTGGCAACATTTTAAGCACAACCAGACCACAATCGGTGCGTGCTGCGCATCTAGCCCATTTAAAAACAGATATTTTCTTCAATATCAATGGGAAAGACCTTCCAGAACTGATTTCGGCACTGCACCCCACCCCTGCCGTTTGCGGACTGCCAAAAGACGAAGCAATAAGATTCATCAACGAGAACGAACCGGCTGACAGAGAGTATTATGCTGGATTTTTGGGCTGGTACGACGCTCAAGCCGACACTCGCCTGTTTGTGAATCTGCGCTGCATGAAATGGATTGACAAACAGACGGTTAAACTTATGGCTGGCGGTGGCATTCTTCCCGAATCGGAACTCGAAAGCGAATGGCGCGAAACCGAAAACAAGATGCAGACGCTGACAAGGCTTAACTCGTTCAGATAAAGCAAATGGTCTTGTTCGAATCAATTTAGTGCCATCATCGGCTTTTTTTGTACTTTCGCCAAACATGATTTGTCGATTATGTATTCCACAAAAAAGAACATACAGCAGTTGCTGTCGCTGATGGAACAGCATGGGGTGACGGATGTTGTGCTGTCGCCAGGCTCGCGGAATCTGCCGCTGTCGCAGTCGTTTGCCGCACACCCAAGTTTCACCTGCCATGCCGTTACCGATGAGCGCAGTGCAGGATTTTTTGCCATCGGACTGGCACTCAACAAGAAACGGGCGGCCGCAGTGTGCGTGACATCAGGCTCGGCGTTGCTCAATCTGGCATCGGCAGTGTCTGAAGCCTACTATCAGCAGGTGCCGCTTTTGGTTATTTCCGCCGACCGCCCAGCCGCATGGATTGGGCAAATGGACGGCCAGACCATTCCGCAGACGGGTGTCTTCGGGACGCTTGTACGCAAAGAAGTATCGCTGCCCGAGCCTGCCAACGAAACCGACCTTTGGCACTGTAACCGTCTGATTAACGATGCTTTACTCGAACTCAACCACCGCGTGTGCGGGCCCGTCCACATCAACGTGCCAATCAGCGAGCCGTTTTTCGATTGCTCGGCCACCGAAATTGAGACTGAAAGGGCAATTCGGCGTGGCTTGCCCGACATTGACAACTGGCGTTCGGCCAAACGCCAGATGGTGATTGTTGGTCAGATGCAAAAAAATGAAGCCGAGCAACTTAAGCCGACACTTTCAAAACTTGGCTGTCCGATACTTTGCGAGCATATCTCAAATTTAGGCAGTCATCCGAATTTTATCAGCAATGCAGATTTAATTCTCAATTCAACTGACACTGAACAAATTACACCAGATTTAGTCATTTATTTTGGCGGGCACATTGTTTCGAAACGGATAAAAAATTTCATAAGAGCCGCCAAGCCGCACCAATGCTGGCGTGTGGACGCTGGAGGTGCTTGCACCGACACATTCCAATGCGCGACACATATTATTGAAATGCAGCCAAAAGATTTTCTGCAAATGCTGACACCCGTCAACCGCAACTGGCTGGAAACGTGGCAGAAAGCAAGCGCTGCAGTTGAAGCGGAAATGCAAAAAATGGATTTTGGCCACACACCTTTCGGCATTGTCAAGCGGGTTTTGGAACAGATTCCGCAGCAGTCGGCTTTGGTGCTGGCCAACAGCAGCATGGTGCGCTACGCGCAATTCTTCAGCCTGAACGCCAATGTTGAAGTGCTTTGCAACCGCGGCGTCAACGGAATCGACGGAACGCTCTCAACTGCAGTTGGTTACGCATCGGCAAATCCCGATAGGAAAGTCTTTGTGTTGGTTGGCGATTTGAGTTTCTTCTACGACATGAACGCCCTTTGGCAGACCAATCTGCCGCAGAATCTGCGCATCGTACTTATCAATAACGGCTGCGGCGAGATATTCAGAGTGTTGCCAGGTCTACCCAAAAATGCTGATACCGAACGGTTTGTAATGGCTTCGCACAACACATCGGCAAAAGGCTGGGCAGAATCATTAAATATTGATTATCAATCGGCTAAAACCGCATCAGAAATAGAAAGATGCATCGAATTGATAATGAAAAGCCCGAAAACGGCGCTTGCGGAATTCTTCACAAATCCAGCCACCGACGAATCTGTATTTAACAATATTCAAAAAATCAAAATATGACACACGATTGGAAAACGATAAAAAAGTACCAGGACATCCTGTTTGAGATGTACAACGGCATTGCCCGCATCACCATCAACCGCGAGCGCTACCGCAATGCCTTCACCCCCACCACAACCGCCGAAATGGGCGACGCACTCGCCTATTGCCGTGAGTGTCAGGATATTTACGTGGTTGTGTTCACTGGCGCAGGCGACAAGGCGTTCTGCAGCGGCGGCGACATGCACGTGAAAGGCCGCGGCGGCTACATCGACGAGTCGGGCAAACCGCGCCTGACGGTGCTCGATGTGCAGAAGCAGATACGCTCGCTGCCGAAACCCGTCATTGCGGCGGTGAACGGCTACGCCATTGGCGGCGGCAATGTGCTGCAGGTGGTTTGCGACCTGACAATCGCTTCCGAAAACGCCATTTTCGGGCAGACTGGCCCCAAGGTCGGCAGTTTCGACGCGGGTTTCGGCTCATCGTACCTAGCAAGCATTGTGGGGCAGAAAAAGGCTCGCGAAATATGGTTCATGTGCCGCCAATACTCGGCTCAAGAAGCGCTTGAGATGGGAATGGTGAACAAGGTTGTGCCGCTCAATCAACTTGAAGATGAGTATGTTGCGTGGGCCGAGAAGATGATGGAATACTCGCCGCTCGCCTTGCGCATGATTAAGCGCGGACTGAACGCCGAACTCGATGGACAGGCTGGTATTCAAGAATTTGCGGGCGACATGACAATGCTCTACTACTGTCTCGATGAAGCGCAAGAAGGCGGCCGCGCGTTTCTTGAAAAACGCAAGCCAGATTTTAAAAAGTACCCGAAATTTCCGTAAATGCCAATCGACATTATTCCATATACGCTTCATTTTAAGCAACCTGCGGGTACGTCGCGGGGCGTTTACACCGAGCACAAGGTCTGGTATCTGAAGATGCACGACAACAACGGACGCGCGGGATGGGGCGAAGTGGCACCGCTACCTAAGTTAAGTTGCGACGATGTGCCTGATTTTGAATCAGTTCTGCACGATGTCTGCAAAAATTTCAACGGAACAATCGATTATGAGCGGCTGCGCAACTACCCGTCGATTCTGTTCGGGCTTGAATGCGCACAAATTGGTTATAATCAGTTTAATAACGTCGATTGGAAAACACCGTTCGCCTTGGGCACGGAAGGCATTCCAATCAACGGACTTGTGTGGATGGGCAGTTTTGAAGAGATGAGCGCCCGCATTGAAGAGAAACTGCGGCTTGGCTTTTCGTGCATCAAAATAAAAATCGGCGCCATCGATTTTGAGAAAGAAGTGGCTCTGATTGAGAAAATCCGCAACCGCTTCCCTGCCGATGTAATCACAATCCGCGTGGACGCAAACGGCGGTTTCAAGCCAGCGGACGCGCTGCGGAAACTTGAGCGGCTGTCGAAATTCGGCATTCACTCGATTGAGCAACCGATAATGGCAAGGCAATGGCGCGCGATGGCCGACCTGTGCCGCAACACGCCCATTCCCATTGCGCTCGACGAAGAACTTATCGGCGTGAACGAAACCAACCAGAAAATCAATCTATTAGACGAGATACGGCCGCAATATATCATTCTGAAGCCGTCGCTGCACGGCGGATTGAGCGGCTGCAACGAGTGGATTCGGCTAGCCCGCGAGCGCGGCATCGGCTTTTGGGCAACATCGGCGCTGGAATCAAACATCGGGTTGCTCTACATTGCGATGTGGGCTGCGACACTCGGCGTCGGCATTCCGCAAGGGCTTGGCACGGGCGCGCTCTACACCAACAACATCGATTTGCCGCTGCAAGTTGTCGGCGAGAAACTGTGGCTGAAAGGATGCGTGGAAAAGGAAATGAGAGAGTTAGATGTTAGAGAATTAGAGAGTTAGAGAGTTGGAAAATATGGGTTAGGATTTAGAAGTTAAGGCTGAAATCTGTATCCGATGCCGATTCAGTTAATCAATTAGTCAATCAGTTAATAATCAATGACATTATCCGATTTTTTAAAGGAATGGAATAACACTGCCGACACTGTTGCCGTGCGCACATCGGGCTCAACTGGCACGCCCAAAACATTGCTTGTCGAGAAACGACAGATGCTTGCCAGCGCGCGCATGACCTGCGATTTTCTGAATCTGAAGGCAGGCGACTCGGCGCTGTTGTGCATGTCGCTCGATTATATTGGCGCCAAGATGATGGTTGTCAGGGCAATAGAACGAAATATGCGGCTGGTTGAAGTTGCACCGTCGGGACATCCGCTTGCCGAGATTGCTGAAGAAATTGATTTTGCGGCAATGGTTCCGTTGCAGGTTTACAACTCGCTGCAAGTCCCCGATGAGCGACAAAAACTAATGAAAATAAAACATTTGATTATTGGCGGTGGCGCCATCGACAAGAAAATGCAAGAAGAGTTACGCTCGTTTCCGAATGCCGTATGGTCAACCTACGGAATGACTGAAACGCTGTCGCACATTGCCTTGCGGCGAATCAGCGGCCCCGAAACAACCGATTGGTACACACCTTTGGCTGGCGTAACAATCGGACTGACCGAAAACCAATGCCTGACCATCTGCGCACCGCACCTGTCAGATATAGTACTGACAACCAATGACATAGCAGAAATTGACGGCAACGGCAATTTCAAAATTCTTGGCCGCGCCGACAATGTGATAAACAGCGGCGGCGTGAAAATCCAGATTGAAGAAGTGGAACGACGGCTGAACGATTTAGGCATTGACAACGTGGCCGTTAGCAGTTGCACCGATGAAAAATTCGGCGAAGCGGTTGTTCTGCTGAATGCCAGCGCCGTCAGCAATTCAACTCTAAATCAAGCCATTAGCCAACTACCGAAATATTGGCAGCCAAAACACATCATCAATGTTGCCACCATTCCACTGACCGAAAATGGAAAGATTGCACGACAGAAGGTGAAGGAAATCGCAAAAACTGCAGAATAACAAGCTGTTATCTCTACTGTGTTTTTTGCACAAATTTGGTTTTCCGCACTTTATATCGAATAACTACAACATTTTAAATCTAATCGATTTTCTATCTTTGCCGCAAATTCTACAGAAAATGGCACATAAAGCAGGTTTTGTGAACATTATCGGCAACCCGAACGTGGGCAAATCAACACTGATGAACGCCTTTGTGGGCGAGCGCCTGTCCATTATCACCAATAAGGCGCAGACCACGCGCCACCGCATAATGGGCATCGTTAATGGCGATGATTTTCAGATGGTTTACTCTGATACGCCGGGCATTCTGAAGCCGCACTACAAGTTGCAGGAAGCGATGCTCAAGTTTGTTGACACGGCGCTTGTCGATGCCGATATTATTGTGTATGTGACAGATATGGTAGAAACGTTCGACAAGAACGGCGAGTATCTTGAGAAGGTTCGCAAAAAGAACATTCCTATTATTCTGCTTATCAATAAGATAGATTTAAGCAACCAAGCCGAACTCGAGGCGAAGATTCAGATGTGGCGCGAGGTGCTGCCAAACGCTTACATTTATCCCGTTTCGGCACTGCACAAGTTCAACACGGCCGAGGTTTTCGAAAAGATTAAGGAACTGCTGCCCGAAAATCCGCCTTATTTCGACAAAGACGAACTCACCGACCGCACTCAACGCTTTTTCGTTCAAGAGATTATCCGCGAAAAGATTTTCCTGAACTACAAAAAAGAAGTCCCCTACTCTTGCGAAGTCCTTGTAGACGAATTTAAAGAAAGTCAAGAACTTACACGCATCAGGGCTATCATTTACGTATCGCGTGAGCAGCACAAGGGTATCATCATCGGTCATCAAGGCGCGGCGTTGAAAAAAGTTGGTACAGAGGCACGTAAGGATATTGAGCAGTTTGTCGGCACTAAGGTTTTTCTTGAATTGCAGGTGAAAGTGCAGAAAGACTGGCGCGACAAAGACCAAAATCTGAAATTTTTCGGCTACGAGCAAGATTGAGAAATTGAAATTTGATAATTAAAGTAAATAATTAGATATGAGCAATATAGTAGCAATAGTTGGACGACCGAATGTCGGCAAATCAACACTTTTCAACCGAATGGTCGAGAGCCGTCAGGCCATAACCGACGCCACAGCCGGCGTAACCCGCGACCGCCACTACGGCAAGTGCGAGTGGGGCGGACTTGAGTTCTCGGTCATCGACACTGGCGGGTATGTCACAAACAGCGACGACATTTTTGAAGGCGAAATTCGCAAGCAAGTGAAACTGGCTGTCGATGAAGCAGATGTGATTCTCTTCCTAACCGATGTAACTGGCGGTGTGACTGACCTTGACGATGATGTGGCTGAACTTCTGCGCAAATCGCGCAAGCCGGTTGTGGTGGCCGTCAACAAAGTGGACAATATCGACAGACAATATCTTACAGGCGAATTCTACTCGTTGGGATTGGGCGAAATCTATGCTATCTCGGCAATAAACGGTTCCGGCACTGGCGACCTGATGGACGCCCTTGTGGCCAAATTCGACCGCAACAAACCCGCCGACGAGGTTCGCGACCTGCCCAACGTTGCCGTTGTAGGCCGCCCAAACGCTGGGAAATCGTCATTCATCAATGCGCTGCTCGAGCAAGACCGCAACATTGTGACCGACATTGCCGGCACCACCCGCGACTCTATCAACACCGTTTACAACAAGTTCGGCTTCGAGTTCAACATTATCGATACGGCAGGTCTGCGCAAAAAGAACAAAGTTGAGGAAAACCTTGAGTTTTATTCAGTTATGCGCGCAATCCGCACCATCGAGGAATCTGATGTATGCTTCCTGATTGTGGATGCCACGCTGGGGCTCGAATCGCAGGATTTGAACATCTTCAGCCTGATTGTCAAAAACCGCAAAGGTGTTGTTATTCTGATAAATAAGTGGGATTTGATTGAAAAGGAAAAGAACACGATGGAAGAATACGAGGCCGCCATTAAGGCTAAACTAGCGCCGTTCAACGATGTTCCGGTGCTGTTCATCTCGGCGCTGACCAAACAGCGCGTGTTTAAGGCAGTTGAGACCGCAATGCAGGTTTACAAAAACCGCAAGCAAAAAATCTCGACAGCAAAACTGAACGAGGTGATGCTGGCCGCCATCGACAACTATCCGCCGCCGACAGTAAAGGGTAAATACATAAGAATCAAGTATGTAACGCAGTTGCCAACGCCATCGCCACAGTTTGCATTCTTCTGCAATCTGCCGCAGTACATCCGCGACCCGTACCGCCGCTACCTTGAGAATAAAATGCGCGAAAACTTTGAATTACAAGGTGTTCCTGTGCAGATTTATTTCCGCGAGAAGTGATGCAAAACAATTTTGCATACCTTGTAGCATGAATCGGGAACTCTAATGAAGGTTTTGTTCTTATCGGCCTGGTATCCACATCGTTATGATGCGATGTGGGGATTGTTCGTACGCAAGCACGCCGAAGCGGTTTCGCGTTTTGCTGATGTTTGCGTGCTTTATTTGTTAGCCGATGAGAATGTTAAGCAATTCGACATTGTTGAACAGACAACAAACAGTGTACGAGAAGTTTACGTCTATTATCCGTTTACAAACAAACCCGTTTTGCGGCCGCTGACAAAGGCTGTCGGCTATGTTAGGGCTTTCTGGCGCGGATTTGCTGTTGTGCAGAAGAATTTTGGTTTGCCCGATGTGGTTCAGGCCAACGTACTCACTCGCAGCGGCGTTTTGGCATATTGGCTCAAACGGATGTTCAGCATACCATATATAATAGTTGAACATTGGACAAGATATCTGCCACAAAACTTTAATTATAAAGGAATTGCACGAAAAATAATGACACGCATATGCGTTAAAAATGCATCGTGCGTTTTGGCTGTTAGCAATATGCTACGCACGGCAATGCAAAATTGCGGGTTAAATAATGGCAATTTTCAAATTATTGATAATGTTGTAGATGACTTCTTTTATGAAGCACAAAAATCCAATACGGAACATCGATTCAGATTCCTTCATATTTCGTGTTTCGAAGAACCACATAAAAATGTCAAAGGAATATTGAACGCCACAAAACAATTATTGCAACAACGCGCTGATTTTGAGTTGGTTCTTATCGGCACAGGGCAGGATTGGCAAGATGTTGTTCAATATGCCAAAGAATTGGAACTACCCGACAACGTTGTACGCTTTGTCGGTGAACAGACGCCAGCGAAAGTGTGCCGGTATTTTGCTGAAAGTGACGCACTTGTGATGTTCTCTCGGTACGAAACGGCTGGTATAACTTTCTGCGAGAGTTGGGCTACTGGCACGCCTGTCATCAGCACTTCGGTTGGCATCATACCCGATTGTATGACAGACAGTAACGGCATTTTGGTGGCTATGGAAGATGAAAATGATTTGTGCGCAAAAATGTCGTGGATGATTGATAATCACGCACAATTCGATGCCGTAAAAATCCGCCAAACGGCGCAGCGTTACACATATAACAGCGTAGGAAAACGATTGAACGACATTTATTGTCAAACACTTAAAAATGGCTGAACCTATATTTGTCATTCTTTAGCAGCCAATCCGTTTTCATACTTCCCAATCAGTCCCCAATACCAAACAAACTGTGCTAAAATTGCCACAAAACCGCCTGTGCTATAACCAATTACGGCAATCAGAAAATCGCCGCACAAAATGCCGACAGCAAGTCCGATTATTCGCAGTACAAAGGTCAGCAACTCGAACAGGAATCCCGCTTTTTGTTTCTTGAAAATATCTGACAGATAGCAAATTGGGCCAACAAGTGTGGTCATAAAAATCCACGGAAGCATTGCCCGAATGTAAGTGCCAGTTGTCTGCCAACCATCGCCCAAAAGCCACGCAGTTAGTTGTGGCAGAACGAAATACAAAATTGCGAACGCAGGTGCGACAATCAACGTGGTTCTCACTGCCAATTTGCGGAAGAATCCGCGAATGCTCTCGCCGCGCTGCACACGTTGCGTAGTATCTTGAAAAAACACCTGGAATACTGACCTTATAATCAAATTGATAGGTGTAAATGCCAATGTCAGAGCCATCCCGTAAAAACCGATTTCAGTCAGGCTGAAAAATGGTGTGAGAAGCAGAATCGGCAGGTTGCTGCTGACATAATTCACAATGGACCGCGGCAGCGAGTATTTCGGAAAATTGGCATACTCGCGGGCCATCAGGCGGCACTCGGCGCGGTCGAAAGTGAGCAGCGGACAAATGGCGGTGCGGAAAGTGGCGGCAACGTTGGTGGCAAGTGCGATAATTGGCGCCAAAACCGAACCCACAATCAGACCATTGCGCAGGAAACCTGCAAGTCCCCATTTTAGTCCCGCGCCTGTGGTGCATTGTGTTATCTGATAAGCACTTACCGAAGTGAACCGCCCGTTGCGCGTGTGCCAGTAGTTGAGCAGCGTCCAGAGTGAAATGGCAAAAATGTAAATTGGTAGCATCCAATAACTTGCAGCCAGATCAGGTGCGTTAAGCAAGGCGGAAATTTGACTTGCAAACGGAATCGACAGCACAAATATCAGGCTGACAATCAGCGTTATGACAAACCCAACGTGAAAGCACGCCACACCGCTTTTCTCGCTTTTCGGCAGCATAATCGAGTTTTGGTATTCGGCAGTGGCGAACAGCGTGGCAATGCCGCCGATAGTCAGAAAAATGTTGAGAGTGCCAAAATCGTCGGGCGTGTAAAGGCGCGTCAGAATAGGATAAACCAAAATTCCGATAGCCTGCGCTATAATATTGGCTGTCAGTAGTTTTGAAGTGTTTTTGACTATGCTTGAGTTCATCGGATTCGCCTTTTTGGGTTGCGCAAAAATCACATTTTTGTGGCCACAACGCAAACTTTTTTCTCTTTCTTCACCTTGCCGTCAAGATCGAACAACTCGCAGTAAATCACGTAGATACCCGTTGGAACGCGGCGATTGTTGTCGTCAAGGCCATCCCACGCCCAGAAACCGCTTGTGCCCAGCAGTTGATTGTTCGCCAACGTGCGCATTTTCAAGCCTTTAGCATTAAAAATGGTAACATTGGCCACGTAGCCTGCTTCGTCGGTGTTGTAGGCGATTTCAAGTTGGTCTTCAAAGCCGTCGTTGTCGGGCGAGAAGACTTCGTTGTTGAGACTCACGAGCGCTTCGCTGTCGGTAGAGATGGGACGTGCGGCCGAGTTCGGCAGTCCAGGTGTGGCCCAACCAACTTGTTCCGATGCCGAATGCCAGTTGCCAGTATTGTCGGCAGGCTGCTCATTATCAATGCGTTCAAGGCTGACACCATTCAAATCTTTGAGCAGCGCAAAATGCATTTTGCTTGTGTAGTTCACTTCGTCGAAAATGTTGCCAGCGGTGTCGGCTAGCACAATGTTGCCTTCGCCATCGGGCATCGACGGCAGAGCCGCCACCTGATACAACTCGCCGCAGTGGTATGTTGCGGCAATGTTGGCAATGTCGGTAGAAATGGCTATATAACTATGCGGCAATAAAATAGAGCCAAAACCATCTATGGTTTTCGGACTTTTCAGATTGCCATCGGTGCGGGTAGCCAGCACAAGTCCAGCAATATTCACGGCGTGGTCAGAGCGATTGTATAGTTCCACAAAATCGGCACCGTTGGGGTATGGATTGAACAATATCTCGCTGATTATCAAATCACCAGTTTCCGCTTTCCGCGGCAAGGCAAACCGAGCGGTGTTCGCGGCCATTCGGTTTCCTGCAATGTCGGTCAAAGTGGAATCAACGGTCAGCGTATACGTCTCATTTTCAGACAGAAAATCATTAAGAATGGTAATGACCATAGTCAAGTCTTTAGCCGAAGTGTATGCGTATGTGAAATTGTAGCCAACAGGCTCAATATTAAGCATTTCGTGATGACCATCGATTGTAACTGGCTCACTGAAATAGAGTTGCAGAGTGTTTTCATCAACAGGCACGGCGCGCAAAAGTCGCGGTTTAATGTTATCGACAACCGTTTGGTTTATAGAATTTTGCGCGCAAGGTGTACCGCCTGCCGAGTTTTCGGTTTGAGCCCAGTTGGCCGCCGATTCGTCGGCATTGTCAACATCGATTCGCTCAAGCGAGTAGCCGCCCGCAGCCTTCAGGTCGTCGGCAAACCAACTCTGCTTGTAATTGGTTTGGCAAATGGGGTCGGCACCGTTCTTGCAAATGGTGATGCTGCCCGATTGCGGCAGTGCGGGCATTTTGCTAACATTCAGCACGTTGCCATATTTTGCAAAATCCGATTCGTTGCCCGATTTGGTCAGGATGGCGTAACTTTTGGCGGGAATCAAGCCATCGTCAATGTTGAAGAATTTGTTGCCAATGCGGATATTATAGTCAACCACGTGAATGTCGAACTGGCTACGGTTGTAGAGTTCAATCCACTCATTTTCAGGCAGTCCCGCCGATGGTTCAGGTGTGGCCATAATCTCGCTAATCACCAAATCGTAGAGTGCGGCTGGATGGTAAATGAATTGTATCGTAGTGTCTTTCATTATGTTACCGCATTCATCGGCAAGATTGGCAATGCGGATTTCGTGCGGTGCATCGGCGCTGTATGGCGCATTGTAAACAAGCGTTAACTTACTGTTTTCGAATGTTGTAGAGCCAATTTTATACTTGTTGTCCAACAGATAATTGGCGGCGTTTGTCAACGATTTCGTTGTGGGCGTTTCCGAGAACTCGAGCCGCAACTGGTTGTCGGTCAGCGGAACAAGGTTCTCGATTCTGACGGGCGTTTTGTCTATGTTTTTGGCATACACAGAGTTACGCTGTCCTGGTGTGCCGCCGCGCTTGTCGGTTGAGTAGGCCCAGTTGCGCCAGCCGCTGCACATATTATCATAGTCGATGCGCTCGAACGACCAACCGCCGTTGGCCTTTTCGGCGTCGTAAATCGAAGCGTATGAATAAGTTAGGCTGTCGATAATGCGGCCTTCGGGCGAAACAAGTTGCAAAGTGCGCCCCGTGTTGGTCAGGTGCGATGATGTGATGGCGCCCACCGTCTTGCCATACGTTGCGAAAGTGTCGGCGGCAGCGGCTGTTGTCACAATCAGATATTCGCCGCTATTTATCACCGAATCAGGAAGTTTGCGAACAGCGTCGCTGATGTTAAGCGTCCAGCCTTTCAGTTCGATGTTGCGATTGCTGCGGTTGTAGATTTCCAGATAGTCGGCATTGGGTAGCATCCAGTCGGTTGGATTGAACATCAACTCATTGAATACCAAATCGTAAGGTTCGGCTGGTGCCGTGTATTTGAACGTCGTGCTTTGCGGTTCCATTGCCGCGCCTTTCGCGTTCTTCACACCCGAAACCGTCAGTTGGTGAATGCCATCGCCGATGGTGCTTGTTTTTAGCGTAACACGTTGTGGTTCAGTTTGATTGAATACAACTTCGTCGATTGTCACGCCTTCAATCGAATAGTTGCCGCGGTCGGTTGCCGAAGCGGCATCAATGGCGCACGAAAACTCAACGCCGATGGTGTGATTATCGGTGCAAACCGCTGAAACTAAAGCAGGTGGCGCAATCTGGCGCGTGATGGTGGTGTTGCCGAACCAGAACATCCCTGCACGCGTTTTCGTGAAAACGAAACAATAACCGTGGCAAGGCAGATTATTATATGTGTCATCGATGAAATCGTCGCCCCAAACAGTGTCGTGCGACGTGGTTGGATTGACAACATAGTTCAGCGTCCAACTGCCTTTGGGCGAGCGAGTTACAATCACGCCAACTTCCGACTGCGTTGTCCAAACGTAGCGCGTCTGGCAGAGCAGAGTTTTGGTTCCGTTGGCGTCGATGCGGTACATCGCCAGATTCTTCGCGCTTCCCGAAATGCAGACACCCACTGCGTAACCTTTTATCTTTTTGTTATTTAGATTGCTGTCCGACGCCATCAGCCAATAATGGAATCGGTTCGATGTTGTGGGCTCAAACGTCGATTTCATTGTAAACCGCCAAATGGTTGTGCCATTGTAAAATAGGCTGTCGCCGATTTGTGCCGTCGCAAAACTGGTTCCGCCAACGCCTTCAAGATTATGTTTGATGTATGAATCGTCTGTAATCCAATCGGTTACATTGTCCCAATTGGCCAAAGCATCGGTACCAACGGCATCAGTAAAAATAGTATCGGCAGGTAACTGATTGTAATCCAGCGTGATTTCGGTTGCGAGCAATGTGTTTTGCCAGCCAAAAAATATTGACAGACAAATTAAACAGAGAGAAAATTTTTTATTCATCTTTGTACGATTTCAAAAAAACGATGCGTTGGAATATATCTTTTTGATAATCAATATATTTTAAAACATCGGTTTTAAATTTCGAATCGAGTTAAAGATAGAAAATAATTAATAAGTTTGACTATGAAGATAGCCGTTGTAGGTGCCAGCGGTGCCGTTGGCCAGGAATTTTTGAAGATTTTGAACGAGAGAAATCTTCCGATTGACGAGTTAGTGCTGTTCGGGTCGGCCCGCAGCGCTGGAACTTCTTACGAATTCAAGGGTAAGAAAATTGTAGTTAAAGAGTTGAAACACAACGATGATTTCAAAGACATCGACATTGCTTTGACATCGGCGGGCGCCAGCACTTCGAAGGAATACGAGAAAACCATCACAAAGTATGGCTGCATTATGATTGACAACTCGAGCGCGTTCCGTATGGACACCGACGTGCCTTTGGTTGTGCCCGAAGTGAACCCCGAAGATGCACTGAACGCACCGCGCAACGTGATTGCCAACCCGAACTGCACAACCATCATTATGGTGGTGGTTCTGAAGGCTTTAGAGCAGTTGTCGCACATCAAGCGCGTGCACGTGGCAAGTTATCAGAGCGCAAGTGGCGCTGGCGCGATGGGTATGGCCGAACTCGACCAGCAGATTAAGGATTATGCTGCAGGCAAAGAACTGACAGTCAACAAATTCTCATCGCAGTTGCTTTACAACGTCATCCCGCACATCGATGTCTTCACCGACAACGATTACACCAAGGAAGAGATGAAAATGTATAACGAGACCAAGAAGATTATGCACTCTGACATTGCCGTGAGCGCCACCTGCGTGCGCGTTCCCGTGATGCGTGCCCACTCTGAAGCCGTTTGGTGCGAGACTGAAAAGCCAGTTTCGCCTGCCGATTTCCGTGCCGCTTGCGCGAAAGCCGCTGGCGTGACGGTTGTCGACAACCCAGCCAACAAAGAGTACCCAATGCCGCTCTTCGTTGCAGGTCAGGACAATGTGTCGGTAGGCCGCATCCGCACCGACATTGCCAACCCCAACGGCATCACCTTCTGGTGCGTTGGCGACCAAATCCGCAAGGGCGCCGCTTTGAACGCCGTGCAGATTGCAGAATATCTGATTTCGAAGAAATTCAAATAAGATTGAAGGTACAAGTTACAAGGTATAAGTAACAAGTATCAGTCAAAAACCGCCGCAGCCAATGGTTGCGGCGGTTTTTTGTTTATTAGCACCACTTTAAACACGTAGATGCGCACATAATGGCGCATCTACATTATTCAATATTTTACCAATTCTCAATTCACCATCACACGCTTCACCGTGCCACTGGTTTTTACAATGTAAATACCCGACCTGTTAATGGATATCATTACCGGCACATTATATACACTGTTTTTATATACTAATGCGCCCATCGCATTGTATACAAATATCTCATCTGTAGCATTTTCAACAACTATTGCGTTGTCGATGGTGTAAATGTTCACTTGGTCGGTATTTGACTCTGATATGAAAGTATCATCCGGCAATAGTGTGCCTTCCGCCACTCGAGTATCAGTTGCACCACAACCATGCTCGCATGTGGCGGTTTCGGTACCATCGGCAGTAGTGGTGACATCATTGTTATAGATGTAATTTTCAAATTTGTGACCAAGAGCAGCAATCTCCGTCTGCGCCACAATCACAGCATTGCAAACAGAACAATGTTTTCCTTCGGTCTTACCCACAGTGGTACAAGTGGCAGCCACAGCGGCATCAACAACTTCGGTGTGACCAAGTGCTGGAATAGAAAGCGTGCTTCGGCTTACCTCGGCTTGACAAACAGTACAGTAAACCACAGATTCGCGCGAACCGGCGGCGGTGCATGTTGCGACGACAGTGTTTTCAAACACAGCTTCGCCGTTTGTGTGGCCATGAGCTTCAATGCTCTCGCCTTGTTCAAAAATCTCATTGCAGATATTGCAAAGATGGTCGCCAGTATAGCCTTCTTTAGTACAAGATGGCTCAACAGTGTTGATAATAGCATAGCCTTCATCGTGTGGACAAGCAGTGCGGGTAATCACAACATCAACACTTTCATTCTCATAGTTGCCTGCATCAGCGCCAAAATACTGTGCTGTAGCGGTGTTCTCGCCCTTCTCAAGGGCGATGTTCTCTACCCATTGCCAGTTGTCGGGCAAGGCCACCCGCTGGGTGTTGATGTAGTATGTTTCAATGGTTGTTGGCATATCGGGGGCATTCTCGGCTTTGTTAATAGTAAGCACACCGTCCGTCACAACAAACTGCACATCGGCAAAGTTGGTGTTTGTGTTGCTGAAATCGTCTGCAGAAAGCCCCATTGAGTAAGTGCCTGCAATTGTGCCGCTTACCGTTGCCATGCCAATGAATACTATATCGTTTTCAGTATAAACGTCTATTGCATCATCAATATCAACAGTGTAACCGCTGATAATTTGTTCTTCGGTGTTATAAGTAACGGTATTGCTGTTTCCGGTAATGGTTACGGTAACGTTGGTATTGGGGGTGATGTTGGCTGCAGACATTGCCGTTGTGGCAACAGTATAATTGCCTGCATCAGAGCCGCTCTTGGTAATATTGAAAGTAACCGGCTTGCCTGCTCCAACATTCTTGTCGTTGAAGGTGGCTGATGAGTAGCTGACGGTCACATTATCACCATTGATAATTCCTGATGGCGTCACAGTGCCCGCAGCAGTGGTTGTACCATCATACACTTTGTTATTTGCCGTTGCGCTAACAGCAAGCGTCTTTGCTGTTATGTTGGCTGCAGACGTTGCCGTTGTGGCAACAGTATAATTGCCTGCATCGGAACCGCTTTTGGTAATATTGAAAGTAACCGGCTTGCCTGTTCCAACATTCTTGTCATTGAAAGTGGCTGACGAGTAGCTGACGGTCACATTATCACCATTGACAATTCCTGATGGTGTCACAGTGCCCGCAGCAGTAGTTGTGCCATCATACACTTTGTTATTTGCCGTTGCGCTGACGGTAAGCGTCTTTGCCGTTATGTTGGCTGTGGCCGTTGCTGTTGTGGCAACAATATAGTTGCCTGCATCACCACCGTTTTTGGTAATATTGAAAGTAACCGACTTGCCTGATCCAACATTCTTGTCGTTGAAAGTGGCTGATGAGTAGCTGACGGTCACATTATCACCATTGATAATTCCTGATGGTTTCACAGTGCCCGCTGCAGTGGTTGTGCCTTCATACACTTTGTTATTTGCCGTTGCGCTGACAGTAAGCGTCTTAGCTGTTATGTTGGCTGTGGCCGTTGCTGTTGTGGCAACAGTATAATTGCCTGCATCTGCACCACTTTTAGTAATATTGAAAGTAACCGGCTTGCCTGTTCCAACATTCTTGTCGTTGAAGGTGGCTGATGAGTAGCTGATGGTTACATTATCACCATTGACTATTCCTGATGGTGTCACTGTGCCCGCAGCAGTGGTTATACCATCATACACTTTGTTATTTGCCGTTGCGCTGACAGTAAGCGTCTTAGGATTAATGGTAAAAGTTTTCTCAATCGTAGAGTTACCTGTCCAAATGATTTTTGCGTTATTTCCAGCATTTCGGTTATTCTCGTATGAAACCGTGTAGCCAGTATCATCAAAAGTAAATTGCTTACCACAGAAAGTTCGGTTATTTATGGTTGCATTAATGCCATTTCCAAGCGTATAAGCAGTTCCTTTGTATGTGTAACTTGTAGCCGACAATATTACATCGGCATTGGAGAGTTTGTTGTAAATAAATTGGCCAGAACCGGCAAGATTATTACCAGAAATAGTACCGTTAGCTATAATAGTACCATTATTGTTAACGATGCCTTCATTAACAAGTCTCACTCCTTCAATTATAGTAACCGACGCGCCTTCCGGTATATTCAAAGTTGTTCCTGCAGGAACAACAAAATTGGATGTTACTACCCAATCGCCAATAACTGTAATAACATCGCCAATCCAAATCATACCATTCGAATTGTTTTCGTCAAGCATATTAGCTATCATTTCACCTAATTCTTCTGCGGTTGCTGACGACATATTTCCACCATCAGGTGTGGTTTGACCAGTTGATTCGCTACCTATACCATTCTGTACAACTCCTCTGCCATCTACAGCACAACCTTCTAAATAGTAACAATCGGTTATCGTAATTGCTGATGATGAAATTGTTTGTCCGCAAACACCTCCAACTCTATAACTTCCCCTTATCATACCAGCATTATAACAATCGATTATGGTCGTATTAGATTCTACCCAACCACAAATGCCTCCAATATTATGGGTTCCATTGATGGTTCCAGTGTTGTAGCAGTTACTTATGATCGAATAAGAATATGCTGTACCACATATGCCCGCCACAGAATAGGAACCATAAAAATATGTATCAACAACCCCTACGTTTGATATTTCTGCCTTGTTGCCGCTACTTAAACCTGATACTATTCCAAACAATCCAATGCGACTTCCACCAGAAGGATAAGTCGCTCTGATGGTGTTGCGGAAATATAACCCACTGACGGTATGCCCTTGCCCATCGAACTTTCCCGCAAATTTTCTTGCTTCAGTTCCTATAGGTGTCCAGCTATAAGTTGGCGTTCCATTAAGCGTGCCATCTGATTTTAACACGTTTTCGTTCACTACAATATCAGCTGTAAGGACTCCTCTGGCTTCTCTGTTACCATTATTTACCAATGCGGCAAAGCCATAAAGTTCCTCAGCTGTGCTAATGGCGTACCAGCCATTATAAGCCGAATAATTTGTGGAAGTGAAGCCGTATGTGGCATAATTCACGCTTGAAATTTGCTGTGGTGTTACTGGTGTGCCATTGTAAGCCGCCTTTGCGCCCAACAAGCTGCAGAAGCATAAAGCAGTCGCAAGAAAGAGTTGTTTCGTGGTTTTCATTCTTTTGTATTTATTAGTGGTAGAATCAATTGCAACTATTTACGAATATAAACAATTATTTTATACAAGCATCATTATCAACTGATTTTTTATTGCCGGTAATTGACTACCTTTGCGGCTCAAAATTTTTGACATGATTACAGTATCAAATCTTTGCGTTCAGTTTGGCAAACGCATTCTTTTTCAAGACGTTAATCTTAAGTTCACACCAGGCAACTGCTACGGCATTATTGGTGCCAATGGCGCTGGAAAATCCACTTTCTTGAAGACGCTCTACGGCGGAATCGACGCCACGCGCGGAACCGTCACCATTGGACCGCACGAACGGCTTTCGGTGCTGAAGCAGAACCACTTTGAGTTCGATGACTGCACCGTGCTGAACACCGTGCTGATGGGCTACGCCGAACTATGGCGCGTGATGAACGAGAAGGACGCGCTTTATGCAAAACCCGATTTCAGCGAAGAAGACGGCATCAAGGCATCGGAACTTGAAGAGAAGTTTGCCGAAATGGACGGCTGGAATGCCGAGAGCGACGCAGCCACGTTGCTGAGCGGATTGGGCATCAAAGAAGATTTGCACCAAAAATATATGCGCGAGTTGAGCGGTAAAGAGAAGGTGAAAGTGCTGCTGGCGCAGGCGCTTTTTGGCAAGCCCGACAACCTGCTGCTCGACGAGCCCACCAACGACCTCGACCTCGACACCGTGACGTGGCTCGAGCACTACCTGTCGGAATTTGAGAACACGGTACTTGTGGTTTCGCACGACCGCCACTTCCTCGACTCAATCTGCACCCACACCGTCGACATCGATTTCAACCGGATTCAGATGTTCGCCGGCAACTACAGTTTCTGGTACGAGTCGAGCCAACTTGCTCTGCGTCAGCAACAAATGCAGAACAAGAAGGCCGAAGAAAAGAAGAAAGAACTTGAAGAGTTCATCCGCCGGTTCAGCGCCAACGTGGCCAAAAGCAAGCAGACCACAAGTCGCAAGAAGATGCTGGAAAAACTTAATATTGAAGAGATTAAGCCATCGAACCGCAAATATCCGGGCATCATCTTCACCCCTGCCCGCGAATGCGGCGACCGCATTCTCGATGTGAAAGACCTGTCGAAGACCGTCGATGGCGTGAAACTGTTCAGCAATCTGAATTTCACGGTGAACAAAGACGACAAAATCGTCTTCCTTTCGCGCAACACCCGCGCAATGACCACACTATTCGAGATTTTGAAAGACCACCTTGCGCCCGACACCGGTTCATACACCTGGGGACAGACCATCACAAAGGCCTATCTGCCACTCGACAACGAGAAATTCTTCAAAGACGACATCACGCTGATGGACTGGCTGGCGCAGTTCTCTGAAGACACTAGCGACCTCTATCTGCGTGGTTATCTGGGCAAAATGCTCTTCTCGGGCGACGAAGTGAACAAGAAGGCCAATGTGCTGTCGGGCGGCGAGCGCGTGCGCTGTATGATTGCCCGGATGATGATTCGCAACGCCAACGTCCTCATCCTCGACACCCCGACCAACCACCTCGACCTTGAGTCGATTCAGGCGTTCAACAACACGCTGGTCAAGTTCAAGGGCAACGTGCTGATGTCGTCGCACGACCACGAGTTCATACAAACCGTTAGCAACCGCATCATCGAAATCGGCCCCAACGGCATGATTGACAAGATGATGGAATACGACGATTACATCAGCGACAGCCATATTGCCGAACTGCGCGACCGACTCTACGAATAGCAGAGACACCGCATAAACAAAAAAAGCCGGCTCAGTGCCGGCTTTTTATTTCTAAATATCAGATTACCATTCCGTTGTAATCTTGTTATTATAGATGCGATAGGCATTGTTCTCGTTGCTCGACACGGCTTTGTAGAAAATTGTGCCCTTCACCATCTGGTATTTCTTCTGCGAGTAAACGCTCTTGTCGAGTGGCTTGCTGATTGTCAGGTTAAGGTCGTGATTGCCCTTGCCCGAGAATCGCTGGCCAATGTTCTCGATGATGATTGGCGACTCATTGCCAAAGTTCAGCACCACCTTCTCAATCACAAACGGGCTGTCGTATTTCGACACCACCGGAATGAAGCAGTTGCAGCCTTCGATGGTCTCGCCGTTGTCGGTTCCGCCGGTCAGGTTGATGTCGCTGTTCACAAAAATCTCAACGCTGTTTTCCTTCGTATTGAACCAAAAATCCTTCGACGCATTGCCGCACCTAACCGTAATCTTGTTGTCGGGATCGTCATAGCACTCGTCAACCGAATAGCGCACAATCCATTCATTTCCATCAGGTTTGATATCATTGATTTTTGCGCAGTTCGATTTCACTTTCGGGGTGGCCGATGTTTTAATGATGCGGCCGTTGGTGTAGAGCGAGAAACGAATTTCGCCAAGCAATGTTCCGACGGCTTCAATCGACACGTTTTTAATCATTTGCGCAATCTTGCTAACAGCCACATTGCACTTGGTTTTGCGGTTGTCTACATCGATAAACGATTTCGAAAGTGCCTTAATCTCGGTGCTCAACTGGTTCAGTTTCTCAACGCTTTCTGCATCGTCAATCTGCGCCAAAAGGCCTTCGAGTTGTTGCGTCAGTTCACGGTCGGCGCGCTCATATTCCATAATTAGTTTCTTGAGTTGGAACTCGGTGAACGGATATTTCATGTGGTAATAGAAGGTTATGCCGCCTTTCTCGCTCACCTTTTCCCAATAATATTCTTCGACCTGGTTCACCGATATGCCCTTGATGAACGGGATGTCGGCGGCGCGAGTCTTGGTTGCCACCTTATAGTTTTCGGTAATGCTCATGTCGCCCGACTTGGTGTCCTCAGTCAGTATGTATTCCGATGTTGACGAGATATTGTCGGCTACAGAACTGATAATGTGCTCTTTAACTTTAATCAGCGCCTTTTCCTGAGCATCTTCAAGTGTATTGCTCGAAGCCACCACAATAATGTAGTCCTTCACTAAAGTGTTCACCCATGCTGGTTTCTTTTTTGGCTGATGTTCAAGCACTTTCGTCTTTTGTGCATAGGTCTGGTTCACCATACCAAAGCCGACAAGCAATGCCAATGCAATCAATATCTTTCTCATAGTATCGGATTTTTTACAATTTGAAACAGGTTTCGATTAAAAAAGGAAGTTGCCTTTTCCGGGCAACTTCCTAAAAATCATTCAGTAGCAATTCTAATTATTGCAATTTGCTCATTTCCTCGTCAAATTTCTGACGGAATTTCTCACGGTCGTACATAACCTCGAGTTTCTTGTCTTTCGAGATTGAACTCTCGGCAGCGTTAACAATGTCTTCCTTGCTCATCTCGACAGCCACAAATGCCTCATAGCCACCGCCTTCAGCCTCATAATACTTCTCGCAGGTAACCGCTACGCTCGACAATTTCTGGTTAACAACCTCTTTTGTCATGTTCTGGTACGATTGCTCGAATTCGCTTGCACCGGCTGCATCCATTTCGTTCACGTAGTTCTCGGTAACCGATTTGATGGTCGAAGCGATGTTTGCGGCCAAAGTTTGTTTGGCGTTGAGCAGAGCCTTTTGTTTGGCTGTGTTCAGATTAGCACTCTTGGCAGTTGCGCTTGCGCGGAAGAAATTCTTGTCAGAGCGGCCTTGGTCCTGGCACGGAATGGTTATTTCCTGACGGCCTTTGGTTACTGATTGCGAACCACCGCCACAATTTGCGAATAACATTGCGCCCATAGCGCATAATGTTAAAATAGAAATCTTTCTCATAATCTTAATTTTAAAAAGTTAACTACACAAATATTATAAAAATTTCGATTGTAAGATGCGGTAGTGGTGCAAAAGGTTGCTTCACCTTGAAAAAAAATTGCGCGCCGACACAAAAAAAACGTCAATGCGCAACATATCATTTTGTATTTCAACGAGATATTTTTGTAGCGTTCAGAGAAAAATATTTGCAACTGCCCTATTTTGCCTTTTCCGACGACCTCTCAAGCGCCCACAGAGCCGCCATTCCGGCAATCATCAGCAGAATGGCAAAGGCCACTTCAGCGCTGAATTCTTGCGGGAAATACATCTCGTAACTCTGGATTACCGGTTTGCCGTTTTTCAGCACTTCGGCGCCGTCCTGCATCAGATAGACGGGGTTTTTCCACGGCCAAATGGTGCCCAAACTGCCGAAAATGAAGCCTGTGAGCACGGCCATCGTCTGGCGGGCGTATCGGCTCAAAAGCCACGACAGGAAATGCGAAAACGCCAACAGCCCCACCACCACGCCAATGGCCACGGGAACGATTATGCCCATATCGAAATGCGACACGGCGTAAATCATTATCAGTTGGTAGTTGCCCATCAGAATCAGCACGAACGAGCCCGACAGACCTGGCAGAATCATACTGCAAATGGCAACCGCACCGCAGATTATCAAATACCAAAAGGCTGTGTTTTCGGTGGCTGGATTCATCACCGAAAGGCCGAAGGCAACCGCGGCGCCAACCACGAACGAAACGGCCGCCGCAACATCGATTTTGCCTATCGATTTGCCTACAAACCAAACCGATACGAGTATCAGACCGAAAAAAAACGACCACACGTAAACGGGGTACGACTGGAAAAGGAACTCGAGCAGTTTGGCCACCGATATAATGCTGACGCCGACGCCAACGAACACCGACAGCAGGAAGCCGAAATCGACGTGCTGCGCGAACTCTTTGAATTTGAATTTGAGCAGCAGCCTAACCGCCTCAACGTCAAACGATTTGAGCGCGTTTATCAGCGGCTCGAAAATGCCTGTAAGCAGTGCAATGGTGCCGCCCGAAACGCCTGGAATGACGTTGGCCACACCCATTGCAAAGCCTTTCAGGAAATTGGCTATGTGTTCCCTCATTCCTGATTATAAGTTGTAGATTTTCAGAATTTTGTCCCAAAGCATCGGCTCGAATTTCGAGCGGTCGAATTTCTCGCACTCGTCAACCGAAGCCACGTGCTTGGTGGTGTAGATTATGCTCTCGACAAAGGCTGGCGCGCGGCGCGAACCCTCGCCAAGGTTGATAAGCACATCGTCGCCGTTCTTGAGCAGACCGTTCTTCAGCGACTCGAAGAAGCCGCCAACGCAGACAGCCGCTGCAGGTCCAATGCGGACGGTGGTCTCGTAAGCCACAAGTTTCGCCATATCAGCAAGATATTGCTCATCGAAAGCAACAAAATCGCCACCTGACTCTTTCACGAGCGAAGCCACAATCGGGAAGGTTCCTGGCTTGCCTGTGGCCAAAATCGGAACGCTGGTCTTGGGGTTCTCGTAGCACGGATAGTCGTTCTGCCAACCCTCGGGGAAGCCTGCGGCCTTTGCTTTTGCGTAGCCCTCAACCATCGGTGTGCAGCCCGACGGCTGAACCATAATGAATCGCGGCAAGCGGTTGTCGTAGCCCAAACCCTCAAGGTCGGCGCAACCTTTGGCAATGGCAATCGGGCCTGTGCCACCGCTGACTGCCTGAATATAAACAGTCGGCAGTTTGCCCATTTGGCGCAGCCACTCAAAAACCATCGTCTTTTTGGCCTCAACACGCATTGGGTCGGTGTTGCCGCCCGAAATCAGAATGCCGTATTTTGCCGAATAGTCGGCGGCCACCTTTTTGGCCATTGCGTAGTCGCCCTTCACGCGGAACAGGCCCTGACCGTAGGTGTTTATCTCTGCCTCGTTGATTTTCAGTGTGTCTTCGGGCACGAAAACGCCCAAATTGATTCCCGCTTCAGCAAAATAGTGCGCAAAAGCGTTGGCAATGTTGCCCGTGCTGGCCACGCAGTAGTCCTTCACGCCGTTCTCTTTGAGCACACTTGCAGTGACGGCTCCCGCCACATCCTTGAAGGTGCCTGTGCCCTGGTTCAGGTCGTTGCGGTAGGCGCGGACGGTGATATCGAGATTGTAGTATTTCTTTGCGAACTTCTCCATAAACTCCCAACGGTCAACCGGAATGGCGCCCTCGGTGTGGCTTATGGCGTTCTTTTTATCGTTAAGTGGCAAAAAATCGAAATAATGCCAAACATTTTCAACGTGTTCTTTTGTGTCGATGAGTTTCTTCAACTCGCTGTAGTCGCGATGGTATTTCACATCAACGTAGGTTCCGCCGCAGTGCGGGCATTTCTGATTGTTGGCAAACCACTCCTTGAAACCTGGAATGTCGGCGCCGCATTTGCGGCAGTGCAGATGGAATTTAGTGTTGTTCATATACGCGTAAATTAGTGATTGTCATTATTTTGATTCTTGATAATCTTCATTATTTCCGTCGGGATGGCCGATTCGGGCACAATGCTGATGAAATGCTCGCAAAGGTCGGGGTCCTGGCGGAAAGCCTTGCGGAAGTGGCGCAAGCACTCGTCGGTGCGGTGAATCAGCAGGCAGATGGCGGCCAACACGTAGAGCAGAATGCTGTCGTCGGGCATATAGTCGAGACCCTTGTTGAGCACGTCGATGGCGGTCTGGTCATCGTCGATAGCCGAATAGGCCAACGCTAGATTTTCCCACGCAATCGGCTCGTAGCGGTTGAGTTCGAGCGATTTCTTGTAGGCCTCAATCGCCCCCTCGAAATTGTTGTTTTGGGCCAAAATCCGTCCCAACTGATGCCATGCCGAATCGTGCTCGGGGTCGGCATGAAGCACTTTCTCAAGCGCGTCGATGGCTAAATCGAACTCCCGACGGGTGCTGAAAATCATTGCCTTGCCAAACCATGCGTCGGCATTGTCGCTGAACATGCCCACAATGCTGTTGAAGCAGCGCTCTGCATCGTCGAGTCGGTCGAGATGGTACAGGCACTCGCCCAAATAGCACTGCGCCGAAACGCTGTTGGGATAAGCCTTCAGATAATCCTGATAGCACTTGAGCCCTTCCTCGTAGTAGCCCGCGTTGCAGCAGGTGTTGCCCTTGTTGAACACAGCGTCGTAGAACGTAGGGTCGATGGCGGTGGCAAAATTGTAGGCCTCAATGGCCTTGTCGTACTCGCCTATGCTGTTGTAAACAATGCCCAAATTGTACCATGCGCTTTCTGAAAACGGGTCAAGGTCGATGGCACGATTGTAGGCGGCGATGCTGTCATCGAATCGGTCGAGATTCTCGTAGCACACACCTATTTTAAATAGAAAATCGATGTTTTCGGGGAACTCGCGGGCGGCAACCTTGTAGATTGACAGCGCGGGTTTGAAGAACTGTCCGCCTTCGAGCATCTCACCAATGCTCATAAAAATGTCTTCGCGCTCTTCGGGGTCCACATCGGTGCTCAATTCGAGCGCCTTCTGGAAACTCTCGATGAACAGTTCCTCGCTCTTGCCCAACTGAAGCAGAGCCGACGCTTTGGTCAGGTAGAACTCGTAGTGGTCGGACAGCAGCGGCTCGAGTGGCAGAATGGCTTTGATGGCGGCCTTCACCTTGCCCTGATGCACCTGAATCTGTGCCTGTTTGAGCAGCAGTTCGGGGTCGTTGCCGTGAACTTTCAGAGCGGTCTCGCAAGCCTCAACGGCCTTGTTCTGCATATCGCGCTGCATGTAGTAATCGACAATCATCAGATATTCATCAACGTCGAAATACTGCGGCACGCCTGTCTTTTTCATAGTCTCGTACCGCCTGACGTTCGACGCCATTTCCTTATCCTCGTACAAATCGCCTGATTCTCGCATAGCATAGAATTTTGTGCAACTAAATTATTACTTAATATTTTACGGCACCAAACTGAATTTTGTCGCAATTAACACTTTAATAACAAGTTATTTTTAAGATTGACAGCAATTTGCAAAAAGCACCCCGACGAATGCCCGAAAAACAAAAAATGCGAATGAGCCCCCTTGGCGGAAGCCCGTTCGCAGTCGCATTTTTTGCTGTTGGCAAATCTTGATGTAAATCCTAAATAGTATTATTTTATTGCATATCCACGTGTATGGAAAATATCATCTCCATTGTACAATATTGTGCATAAGGCCTTTAGCTGTCCGCTTATTATGTATTCACTATAAACGGTATCAATGGTTGTATCATTTAGTTTGAGATAGTTTGTTGCGCAACATATCGTGTCATTAAACTCTGGTCTGATTTTTTTTGAATCGCAGTATGCCCAAAATTCTATACACCATTTAGTGTTATCTTCCAATGTATAATACCTAATGTCATAATTTTCACATCTTTTTATTGTGCATAGAGAATCTTTATACAAGGCTATATCGTTATGTTTATAACTATTTGGATTATAAGGATTAAGTAAGTCGTTACCATCCTTATCCAATATTGAGAACGTTACAACAGGTGTTGGAAAATAACCTCTTATTATTCTATCTTCATTTTCTTTTTGACAAGAAAAAAGCAAGCAGCAGATACCGATTAATAATATAGTGTTTTTCATATTATTTTGCTTTTATACCTGTTAAGTAGCCTCTTTTGTATTGGAAATTAAACTTTTCACCTTTTTCATCCCTTATATAAGGGTCATCAATTTCAATGTCACTAAATGAAAACCAACCATTATTATCATAGTTTTCTTCCATGCCGGCACCACCCCATCCCCAATTCATATGATAAAAATATTGAACAGAATATTTCTCCGTTGAATTTGTTCCAAGTCTTATAACAGTCGTATATATGAGTTGCTTGTAACCATCACATACCCAACAATGTCCCCCATCATACAAATCTTTAACTTTTTTCCACCATAGTTTCCCAGTGGTTTTAGTAGTATGGTAATTATAACCGTCCATTATCACAGGACGTCCTGCCAATATTTCACTACTAACTAATGGTTTGGCATCTTCAATTGACAAATATTGATATGTTCCACCAGAAGCATAATTGAATTTTGTTTTTAATATATTGGGGATATCTGATGTATATGCCCCTGAACCTTTACAATCATATTTCATCTTTAGCCAAGTCGCTATATCAATGAACATTTTAGCCATATCATATGCACCATCATCCATCATTGAGAGAACACTATACGTATCTTTCATTTTTTCCCATTTGTACTTATTAGCAGGATATGAGTAGTATTTTAATACTTGGGCCGTAGCCGTCGCAACGCAACCTATAGGGTATTTTCCCAAATATCTTGTCACTTTTAATTCAGGACAAGCTTCTTGAGCGTAATAATTGTAGGGATAATCTTGTCCCCATTTTGTTTTTAATAGGGGGCCGTTTGATAAACCAACTTGCTGTATTACTTTGTTAGGTGACGCATAACGTCTCTTATCATTAATGCTTGTATATTTATGCCATACGCTTGCTACCATTTCAGGTGCGACATAAGATGTATCGTTTCTAACGTATTGGATTTTTTCCATTTCCTCATATAACCATGTTACTAATCCTGGCGATATATTTTCTAAATCAAACGTACCTTCGTCACAATATGCAAGTATTGGATCTATCTGTTTGGTGGCCGATACTATACAAAAACCATCAGGATCAAGGTTAATCACGTACATGGCAGGTTCCATATTTTCATCAGGGATAACGGTGATTTCTTGTGTGCTATATAAAATGTTTGATGCCTTTTGGTTGTTTTCTCCCCTATCACTTTGCATAAATACACAGGCTACATCTTCCGCATCACAGGAAGAAACATTTAACGGATTGTCAGGATCAAAAAACGCAAATTCTTCAACATCTTCAGTTGATTCATCTTCTTGAAAAATTTCGGCATTCTCTTTGCAAGAGAATATCAACATTACCGTCATCAATATTATGAATTTGGAATACGACAAAACTTTTGAATTACTTACCATAGTTTTAAGATTTATGGATTATTGATTTGTCAAAGATATATTTTTTTAAATTCAACACATTAGATTATGGATTATTTAACACATTAGATAAAAGCAATTGCGGTAAAATGCGAATGAGCCCCCTTGACGGAAGCCCGTTCGCAGTCGCATTTTTGGATGGCGGTTGACTCAGTAGTTTAACCCAAAAGCCCAAAGCGGCACAATATTGCCCGAACCATATTCAATGTCGTCTTTCACCACAAAACCGTCTTTCACATTGGCAATCTGCCGAAGTCCCTTACTCTTGCCACCGACTTCAAACGTGCAGTTATCTATTTTGAAATCAGCAACTTCTGATGCAAAAACCTTATGGTTGACTCTCATCTGATTAAAGAAAAACGTCTCACGGACATTGCCGATGTTTGTTGCGTTGCCGCCCAAAACGTATGCTAAATTGGTGTTATCCAAATAGATTTTCTCAACCTTGCCCAACCCAATTATTCCGCCTGTCGCATCGCGCAACTGGCCAATCATTCCGGCACGCTCCATATAGTAGAAATAGTCGCCAACGTCGTTGCGGCTCACGTTTATCATTTTCGATATCTTGTCCATAACCGGCTTGAATGGCGTGCTTTCGGCAACAATCGCAAGCAATTTTTTCAGTTTCTGCCCTGTTGCGACGTTCATTTTGGCAAACTGCGGAATGTCCACCTCCATTGTGAAATTTACCACCTGATTCAGTTCCACATCGAACCGGCTGTCTGCAGCAAACGGATAGTAGCCGCGTTGCAGATAGTCGCGGAACATCGGCAGCGGGTGGCGCTCTCCGGATATTTCGGCGCGGTTTGCAAGAATGTCGGTCAATTCGTATTTCGGAACCGTAATCTTATAAAACATTGCAAGATACTCACGAAACGACAACCCTTGCATATAATACATTGGCGCACGGCGGCTTAAGTCGGCCTCGCCTTTGTTAATGTCGAGTATCGACGAGCCCGTAAAGGCGATTTTCAAGTCGGGATGAGTGTCGTAAATCTGCTTCAGTTCTCTCGACCAATTGGGATATTTATGTATCTCATCTATAAACAAATGCTGTCCGCCCTCGCGGCTGAACTCATCGGCTGTCTCGACCAACGAATGAGTTGCAAAATAGGTGTTGTCGGCCGAAATGTAGAGAATCCGCTCGCGGCCGAAGTTCTGCTTAATATATTGCAGAAACAGAATTGTCTTGCCCACACCGCGCGGCCCCACCAACCCAAAAAGGCGGTCGCCCCAATTGATTCGTTCGTACATATATCGCTGAAAATCAACTGGCACGCTTGCCAATTGATTCCGCATATAGGTGATTAGGTTCGTATCCATAGCACTTGTTTTTTGCAAATATAAGTAAAATTGCACTTCACGGGTGCAGTTTTTAACAAATTTTGCACTTTGTAGGTGCAATTTATAGAGAATATTGCACCTTGCGGGTGCAATTATTGGGGTTTAACCACGAAAAACAACGCTTTTTGGAACGCAGATTTATTGTTAACCACGGAACACACGAAAAACACGGAATTTTTCTGCGGTTAACATATTAGGATGACTATAGGATTTTTGGGGGAATTTTAGTGTTGGGAAAAAGTGAAAGGTTACTCCTTTTCTTCCTGATATTCGCGCCACACTTCGCCTGCCAAATACTTGTCGCTGCGGCATTGCAAGTCGGCAACACCTTCATCTATCATACTGGCGGTTTCCGAACCATAATAAATATCCGTGGCATCTTCGAGCGACACACCATACATCTCACTCATATTGGCGATAATCCGTGCGCATTTGGCACTTTTTAAAACTTGCAGGCCCTCTTCACTCATAACTGTTCGCTTTCAATGTAGGTAAGACACTCTTGCAACATCCGTTCCGAACGAATGCAGTATTGGACGTTCGGACGCTCAAAACGAAGCAAACCCAATGCTTCATCTTGCGATATTTCGCCCTCGAAATATCTGTCAAGCGTAAGAATCACCCTATCGTTGGCAATTCCGCCCACAACCATATCATAGTTGCTCGAATCTTCGCCCGAACGACACCCTGAAACAAAATCAAGCCACGGCTTGTCGTAAGCGTCAAACCGTTTGATATTCCATTGTTCAAGATTATCAGTTAGTTCGTATGAGTTAAGCCACGCTGGTTGGCCTCTTCTTTTAAAACGTTGTGCATACCGCGCAGCCTGCTCATAGAGAGTTGTGAGATAGAATCCACGCCCGAAATCGAGATATTCGCGTGAGTGCTGCGTATCTGGTTGAGCAACAATAATATTCGATGAGTGATAAAGTCTCATACGCTCAACACTCCTTTTTCTCGCATATAATCAGTCAGGTCATCCATCAGATAGCGCGAGCCGAATGTATGCAGCACATCGTACGACGGGACAATGTAATCATAGAGTATGCCTGACGTTTTCAGTCGCCTGTATATCTCTTTCTGCGGCAATTTGAGCCGTGCGGAAAGTTTTGTAATGCAATATGTTACAAATTCCAATGTATTTTTGTCCATACCGACTGACTTTTATGTTGCAACTGTTTCGCAACAGCGGTGTAAATGTAGAATTTTTGGGGGATTTTGAAAAAGAATCGGAATCAAATCATACAGCCCGAAAAACAAAAAATGCGAATGAGCCCCCTTGACGGAAGCCCGTTCGCAGTCGCATTTTTGGATGGCGGTTTTAGGTTGCGGCGGCAGCGCTAATTGCTGTTCCGCACCTTGATACTGCCGTATTTTGCTGAAATTCTGATTTTTCCGCCTTCGGCAACATTTCCTGCCTGTCCTTTGGCCGACTTGCTGCTGTCGTGCGACACAATCTCTTGCGACAGCAGATTGTGAGTTGGCGTGGTGATGTTGCCGTACTTCGTGTTCAGGTCGAACGAATAGTTGCGCACGCCCTTCAAATCCACGTCAGTGTCAGTGTATTTGGCGTTGACGGTGATGTTCTTGAATTCCCTGTCGACGCTGTTCACAACCACACTGCCATACTCAATTCCGATGTTGGCCATCACGCCCACGTATCCAATCTGCAGTTTCGAGTAGCGGGTCGAGATGTCGATTTTGTCAGTGTTGGCGATGTTCAGGTTGTCGTAGGCCGACTCGATGGCTATTGATGCCGCCGCGCCCACCGTCAGTTTCGAGTATTTGCTCGACACGGCCACTGCCTGACCGCGGTCGATGGTGATGCCCGAATAGTTCATATTGACGCCGCCAATGTTCATCTCGTTAATCTCCGACTCACGCGAGTAGGCCAAATCAACCACAGGGAAACCACCCGTCTTATCGTTCAACTCTTTGATTTTCAACTCGCCGTAACCAACCTTGATGCTTGTGCGGCCGTTGAGTCGGTCAATCATCACATTGCCGTATTTGTTCGACAGGTTGATGTTGGTGTAGGCTGGCATCACAATGGTGTAACTCAAGTCGAAATACTCGTATTTGAGCGAACTGGGCACTTCGGCACCGACCGTAATCTTGTTGTCGGTCATCACTGCCGATGGTGTGATTTTCAGGCATGTACGTTCAGCCTCGTCATCGCTGCTGCCGCGTCCTGTGACAACGGCCTCAATGGTCACGCGGTCGTCGTCAGTGTTCTCAATCACAATGTTGCCGTTGCGGTTCACTATTTCGAGAAGCGTGTTCTGGTCGATGCTGAAGTCGTATCGGAAGACCTTCTTATACTCTTTTCGTGCGGCCTGGGCGGGCAATGCCGCAATCAAGACGACCGCCATCAAACTATAAATCAACTTTTTCATCTTGTTTTGTATTTAATTGTTTGATACTGTTCAGATTATTAATTATTTGGTTCAACACTTCAATTTTGGTCTGATAGTGATTAATCATGGCGTCGATGAGCACAGGATTGTCGGGGTTGGCCTTCAGTTCCTTTTGCAGATTGGCAAACAGTTCGTCCATTTCCGACATCTCTTTGAGCAGTTCTGCCTTCTGTTCCTCTTCAACGTTTTCAGATGTGCGGATTTTATCCAACCGATTGTCAACCAATCCGATGTAGTATTTCTGCGTCTGCTCGTATTCAGGTTCAACCTTCGCCTTCACATAGCGTGTTGTGCGCTCGACAAGTTTCATCGGTGTCTCACGGTCGGCGTTGGCCATTTCGGTCTCTATCAGCCTGACACTGTGGTGGACAAGATTTCCCGCCACGGTTGCGCCCAACACAACCACAACGATGGCTACGGCGGCTATGCGCAGCAGTTGGCTGCGGCTGCGGCCGATGGTGTGGCGCTGGTCGGCTTCGAGTTTCTGCATGAAGCGGTCGAAGTGTCCGTCCATTGGCTCGCAATCGTCGAACTGACTGCGGTTCTGTTCAATAAAATGTTTCAACTCATCCATATCTCAAATTTTTTCGTTTCCAAAAGTTCCTGTAATTTTTTCCTCGCCCGCGAGTAGCCGGTGCGGACGGCAGCATTGCTCAACCCTGTTATCTGGGCAATCTCCTCATGGTCGTAGCCCTCGATAAGGTGCAGAGTGAGCAGGGTGCGGTAACTGTCGGGCAGCGAGCCGATGGCCATCTTCACCTGCCCCACCTTGAAATCGACCTCGTCGCCATCGTAGCAGTCGGTGTCGACAACCGTCCGCCCCTCTTCAAGCGGGTCAAGGTCGAGTTTCCGTTTCCGCAGCGCATCGAGCGACCGGTTCACCACAATGCGCTTCAGCCACGAGCCGAAACTCACCTCGCCGCGGAACGAGTCGATGTTGCGGAAAGCCGACAGGAACGCATCCTGCATGATATCCTCAGCCTCCATCGGGTCGCGCACAAACCGCAGACAGGTGTTGTACATCGCCTTGTAATACAGTTTGTAAACCTCGAACTGGGCCTTGCTGCTACCACTCCGGCACTCGTCAATCAACTGACTGTTAATATCTACGTAGTTCGATTCCAAAATCACTTTTCAATTACGCCATAAATGACGCTTCAATTTTTCAAATGTAACACTGTTTGATATAATTTTTTAGAAGATAGGGGTTATAACGCGACGCCTGGACCGGATAAAAACACGTAGAGACGCCATAATATGACGTCTCTACCACATATTCAATATTTTACAATAATATCAATTCACCATCACACGTTGCACTGTTCCACCGGTCTTTACAATATATACACCGGCGGTGTTGACGCGGATTTCGGTAGAGACGCGCCATGGCACGTCTCTACAAATAAGGTGTCCCATGGTATCGTAAACACGGATTTCATCGGTGGCGTTCTCAACCACAATGGTTTTGCCTTGGGCGTAGATGTTGATGGCATTGGCGGCTGATTCGGTAACCGCGGTGCCGGGATTGGTGTTCTCGTTGCCGCCTTGGTTTTCGTTACCACCACCTTGGTTCTCGTTGCCGCCTTGGTTTTCATTTCCACCTTCATTACCTCCTTGGTTTTCGTTGCCACCTTGATTTTCTCCGCCTTCATTGTTGCCGCCTTGGTTTTCATTTCCACCACCTAATGCGGCAATAACTTCTTGAGCGACTATAACTGCACCGCATACTGAGCAATGCGAGCCTTCGGTAAGACCAGTTTCTGTTTCGGTAGCTGCAACGGCAGTATCGGTAACAACTGTGTGTGCTTCAAATATAGCCGTTAGCGAAGAATCTTGGGTGGTAGAAAATGTGTACGGATTATGAGTATCGCCATTGCTCCAACGCACAAAATGATAGCCGGCTTTTGGCGTTGCGGTGAGCGTCACATCGGCACCCTTCGGACTCCAATACGAACCGTCACTCAACTTAACAACATCGCCAGTGACCGCGGCCGCACCATGTTCAGAATTGTCCACAACTGCATTTATAACCTTGCAGCTCCATTTTGCCACTATGCAATTATATCTCCAACCATCATACCAGCCTGCAGGTATTGAATCCGCTTGGCAATACAAAGTTCCATGTTCGGAGCAAAATGCACCACCATTTCCCGTCTCAATGGTTGTTACTGAATTAGGAATGGTTACCGTGCTCAAGCTATCACAGCTAAAGGCCAAAGAGCAAATAATCTTGCAGTTGCTGTTTATCTCACAAGACGTTGTATCTCTCGATTTCATTTTAATCAGACATAAATACGGATTATCGCTGTTACCCAAATACAATCCGTTGTCATATTCATTGTAAGTCAGCTTACTACAACTACTGAATGCCCAATTTCCAACTCTTGTAACCGATTCGGGAATGGTTACCGTAGTTACATTTGGGTGGTAAAAGAACGCCTGAAAATTAATGAATTTACAGTCAGAGTGCACTTCGCATGAAGTTACATCTTCTGATTCCGCATCTACCAGAAATAAATATGGATTATCATCGTTGCCCAAATACAAAGCACCGCCAAATTTATTGTATGTCAAACCAAGACATTGATCAAATGCATAAGGGCCTATCTCTGTAACCGAATTAGGAATTTTCAGTTCGGTCAGACTCCAGCAAGCAATGAATGCTGCCCTACCAATGCTGGTAACCGAATTTGGAATTGTTATAGATGTTAGGTTGCGGCAGCAATAGAATGCATCTTCTCCTATTCTGGTAACCGAATTGGGAATTGTTACTGAAGTCAGATTTCTACAATCAGCAAACATATAATCACTAATGGTTGTGATAGAATTGGGAATGGTTACCGATGTCAAATTCCTGCAGTTGTCGAACGCCCCATCACCGATGCTTGTAACCGTGGTGGGAATGGTTATCGATGTCAGATTACGGCAACCTCTGAATGCCTCATTACCAATAGCATTAACAGTGTATTCAACACCTTCGATAGTTACGGTTGACGGAATAGTTACGCTTGTCACATTTTCTGTCAACTCAATGCCCGTTACTGTGGCTTCGCTACCATTGGTTTCATACAACAGAGTGTAGTTGTCGTTGTCATCATCGCCATTCTCGTTTCCATTGCCTCCGCCATTGTCCTCACTAAACTCAGCATAGTCCGCATCAGTCTCCATGGTTTTAACAGCCTCCACGCCATCAACTGTGATAAGGATATTACGGAACAATAACGTACCATCCACATGGGGGGCGAGAGACACATATACACCGAATGCACGGATATCGTTACTCGTTTCGAATTCGTCTTCGTAAACTAGCCACTCATCGGTAGCTTCGAGGGTGCCCCAACCATCATTATTCACGTAAACATGCGGATCCGCGAAACCACATGCATTAAAACTTACATCTCCTTCTCCATCTTTCCGATACTCAAAATGCACAGAAATAGGTGTACCTGATCTTATGGGTTCATCAGCAAAAATAATGTAGAACTGTGAATCCCAAGCATTTTGGTCTTCAGCATAAGTATGAATGCCATATACCCCGTTCTCGGGATTTAGCAACTCGTTTATACCTGATGTTTCCTCGTGGCGCCAAATTTCACCCGTTTTTGTTTCCCATGCATTCGGGATATCACCCGCGGAAACGGTAAATGTCTGCCCAGCAAGCAATACGCCTAAAAAAAGTGTCGCAAATTTCCTCATATCAAAAAAGTATTTAGTTAAACATAAAATTCAGTACAAAAAAGCCGCTCCGCCTTATGGCAGTGTGACTTTGTGATTGCAATTTATTTGGTGAAAACCGTTGCGGTTCAGCCTTATGCAACAAAGAAAACAGGGGGGGTATTTTGTTGATCTACAATAAAATAATAATTACCAGCAAAACAATATCCTACAAACGCAACACGTTTGGCAAACCGCAACGCGCCAAAGGCGGCAGCACACAAAAGCATCGGGATTGCAAGCGTCAGTAATTCCATTTTTCAGTCATGTGACAATGCAAGTATAAGGAAATTACTGATTGGTCACACCATAAACACAAATGGTGAATGAAAAAATATTTTGGGCACGGAGCATAAAAAAGTCGTAAAACATCAATTTTTTCAACCTTTATAAATCCTTTCCCCAATGAACCGTTTAAGCAGAAATGTCAAGAAATAAGGGAAGGTATAGAACTGCCCGTTAAAACCTATATTCTTGTAGCACAGTTTTATACCATACTTAATATTATCATTTTGCTTAATCAGTTTGACAAGCGATTTTGTGGCGTTGTCGGTTGCCTTAACCTCAACAGGAATCAGCGTATCGGCATCGCGAACAAAGAAATCCATCTCAACTGTCGATTTTTCGTTCTTGTAACAATACAGCCCAAAACCAGATTTCACAAGCATCTCACCCACAATATTCTCATAGATGGCGCCTTTGTAAGTGTTGAAGTTACGGTTTCGGAACAAATCAATCTGCGCCTCATCTTCCATCGAAGCCACCAGCAACCCCGTGTCGTGATAATAAACCTTATAGTTGGTAGGGTTGTAATTGCCCTTCAGCGGCAATTCGAGTGAGTCTAAATAGTAGCAAATGTTGACAATACCCGCATCACAAAGCCAATCGACGGTGCCGACATACTCTCGGTTTCGAGCACCTTTCGCCACCTTCGAAATTTGAAATTTCTTGTTGTCTTTTGCCAGATAAACGGTAATATGCATATAGATATTTCTGACTTTTGCTTTATCGATTCCGATAGCATATTTGGTAATATCTTCTTCATAATCAAGCAAAAGTTTCTTTTGAATTTTCAATATGCCCGAGAAATTGCCCTGTTTTACAAACTGTTTCACCACTGCCGGCATTCCGCCTGTCAGCATAAATTCCTTGAAATTGCCGAACATTTTTTCAAAAATGGCATCAGGCAACGGCTTCACATCGCGCATATAACTGTAAAGGTCATCAATCTGCTCGTCAGTATATCCTTTCGCCCACAGAAATTCTTCGAAATCAAGCGAATGCATCTCATACTCTTCTTTATAACCAACGCTGTTAGATTCTATCTCGCTGTAACTTATACCCATCAGCGAGCCAGAACATATAACATCGAACCGTCCGTCGATGTCAAAAGGTTTAAGACTTGTCGCACAATTCGGGCAGGCTTGCAATTCATCAAAGAAAATCAATGTTTTATGCGGCACAAATTGGAATTTCGGATTGATGGCAGACAACTGCTTTATGATTTCATCGACAGAAAAACCATTGTCGAAAATAGTTTTGTAATACGGCTCTGTCGCAAAATTCACTTCCACCAAATGGCTGTATGTTTTAGCGAATTTCTCTACAGAATAGGTTTTACCAATCTGTCGTGCACCTTTTACTATCAGTGGTTGGTGTTTTTCTTTTGATTTCCAATCTATTAGAAAACTATCAACTTTTCTTCTCATCGTTGTTCAACAATTATTTATCACAAAATTCCAAACAAAAATAAGTTAAAAATCACGAAATTCCTATTTTTTTAGGGCCAAAAATCACAAAATTCCTGACTTTTTAAGGCTAAAAATCACAAAATTCCATTTTTTCTTGGGTGCAATTTGTTTACGTTTAAGTTTTCGGTTTGCGTTAAACAAATCCCCAATTAAACAAAAATATATCTTTGCTACAAAACCGACATTGAAAACTATGGCATTGGATTTAAACAAGTTGACTGGCGGCGGCACGTGGCGCGATGCGGCAAAGGCGGTCGTCTATATTCTGGTGGGCACGTTTGTGCTGTCGCTGGGTTTTGTGCTGTTCATCAACCCCTACAAGATTGTGCCGGGCGGTGTTTACGGCATCTCCATCGTCATTCACCACTCCACCAAAGGCCTGTTCGACTTGTTCCCCGACGGCACGCCAATCGGTCTTGTGTCGGCTTGCCTCGACACCATTCTGACCATTATCGGTACGAAGATTCTGGGGCCACGCTTCGGCTTCAAAACGGTGCTGGGCTTCATCTCCACGGCAGTGTTTATGGATACGCTCACGGCCTTCATCGGTGAAGACGACCCGCTCGGCCTTGCCGACGACCTGCTGCTGGCATCGGTATTCGGCGCCACCATCATCGGCATCGGACTGGCCATTGTGTTCAAATCGAAGGCCACATCGGGCGGCTCCGACATTATTGCGGCCATTATTGCCAAATACACTCACCTGCCCATCGGCCATCTGCTCATCTATGTCGATAGCGCCATTGCTTTGTTGGGACTTATCGCGTTCAGCGACTGGAAGATACCATTGTACTCGTGGCTGGTGATTTTCATTACAGGCAAGGTTGTGGATATGATTCTTGAAGGCGCGGGGCACGAGAAAATGCTGCTCATCATATCGGACCATCACGAAGAAATCCGCGAGCGGCTGCTGAACGATTTGGGCCGCGGCGGCACCTATCTGAACGGCGAAGGAATGTACGGCGGCACGCCTAAAAAGGTGATTTACACCATTGTTGACCGCCGCGAAGTGCTGATTCTTGAAGAGCACATCAGCCGCATCGACTCCAACGCTTTTGTGGCCGTGATTGAAGCAAACGAGATTCTTGGCGAAGGATTCAAATCGCTGACGGAAAAGACGAAAGGGTGATTTTTCGGACAACGGACAACAGACTTCAGACAACAGACCGCTGTCAGCACTTATTTCAGTCCTTCAATCCTTCAGTCCTTCAATGTCATTCCACCGTCACACTCTTGGCCAAATTTCGCGGTTTGTCGACATCAAGGCCGCGCGAAACTGACGAGTAGTAACCGAACAGTTGCAGCGGGATCACAGTCAGGCTACCGGCAAAATGCTCATCGATATTCGGCACGTAAATGGTGAAATCGGCGGTATCCTCAATGTCGTAGTGCCCGGCAGTTGCCACAGCCATCAGGTAGGCGCCGCGAGTCTTGCACTCAACCATATTCGACACCGTCTTCTCGTACAGGCTGTTCTGCGTGAGAATGCCCACAAGCAGTGTTCCGTCCTCAATCAGGCTGATAGTGCCGTGCTTGAGTTCGCCAGCGGCGTAGGCTTCAGAGTGCACATACGAAACCTCCTTCATCTTCAGGCTGCCCTCGAGCGCCACAGCGTAGTCGATTCCGCGGCCAATGAAAAAGGCGTCGTGGGCGGTTGAGAATTTCGAAGCGAACCACTGTATGCGCTCCTTGTCTTCGAGCAGGCCTTCTGCCTTATCGGGAAGGGTTTGCAACTGAGCGATATAGTATTTGTATTTTTCCTCATCGATAACGCCGCGCTCAAACGCCAATTCAACTGCAAGCACGTATCCGATAAGCATTTGTGCGCTGTAAGCCTTGGTGGTTGCAACGGCGATCTCGGGTCCGGCAAGGGTGTAGAGCACGTGGTCGGCCTCACGGGCAATGCTGCTGCCCAAAACGTTCAGAATGGCCAACGTGCGGATACCGCGCGATTTGGCTTCGCGCAAAGCGGCAAGGCTGTCGGCCGTCTCACCTGACTGCGAAATGACAATCACCAACGCGTTGTCCTGCAGAATGGGGCAATGGTAGCGGAACTCCGACGCCACATCGACTCTGACGGGGATTCGCGCAATGTCCTCAATCACATATTTGGCCGCCATCCCCACGTGCCAAGCGCTTCCGCAAGCCACAATGCTGATTTCCGATATGCCGCGGGCGATTTCGGGCGTGATACCGCTTTTGCTAATGTCGAGCCGGCCGTCTTTCAGCAACGAGTTGAGCGTGTCCTGCAGGGCTTTCGGCTGCTCGTGAATCTCTTTAATCATAAAATGCTCAAAACCACCGCGTTCGGCAGCATTGGCATCCCACGTAATGTGGACGGTTTCTTTTTCGAGTTGTTCCTCATCGATATTGAAGAAACTGACCTTGCCGGCCTCAACACACGCCATCTCGCAGTTGCCCACGTAGTAAATGTCCTGCGTGTATTTCAGGATTGCCGGCACGTCCGACGCAATGAAAGTCTCGCCTTTGGTCACGCCGATAATCATCGGGCTGTCCTTACGGGCCGTCCAAATCTGATTTTGGTGGTCGCTGAAAAGGATTGCAAGAGCATACGAGCCGCGGATACGCATCATCGCTTTCGCGATAGCCTTCGACGGCGTCGGATATTTCTTATAGTAGTAATCGACAAGTTTGACGGCAACTTCGGTATCGGTTTCCGAATAGAAAATGTAGCCGGCTTTTATAAGTTTTTCCTTCAGTTCGGCATAGTTCTCGATAATGCCGTTGTGAACACCCACAACTGCCGAATCATCCGGCTCAGAGCCCGAAATGTGCGGGTGAGCGTTGGCCTCGTTCGGTTCGCCGTGAGTGGCCCAACGCGTGTGGCCAATGCCGATACGGCCTTTCAATGTCCGGCCGCCGTCAATCTTTTCCGACAGCACCTTGAGCCGTCCCTTAGCCTTGACAACCGTCGTGCGACCGTCGCCATCGCGGACTGCAATGCCCGCCGAATCATAGCCCCTATACTCTAGCCGGCAAAGGCTGTCCATCAAAATCGGTGCTGCCTGCTGCGCTCCTACATATCCTACTATTCCGCACATAATTCTTTCGTTTTTAAGGTTCGTCTTCAGCCCGATTTTCAGGCTATCAGTTGTGCAAATTTATCGCAATCAGTCTCGCAGTCGCTCTAGCATACACGCATTTACGGATTTTTCTTATTCGAAAAACGACCGAAAAAAAAGCACCTGCCGCCATTCATTTTAAAGTAGCGACAGATGCTGTCATCGGATTATGCGGGAATAATTCTATTCTTCCGCATTCTCTTTAGTCGGTTCCTTGTCGAAATCGTGCAGAATACCAAATATATCCATTATCGACGACTCTTGAACAGCAGGAATGGTGAAGTCGGCGATGCTTGTGCTCAGCGCTTTCGACAGCACATCGTAAGCATCTTTCACATCGGTGGCCTGCACCAGCATACTCGAAGCCGTGCGGCGTTCCTTGTTTGTTTTCTCGTCGAACGAGATGAAAACCGCCTTGCACTTGAACCAACGGTCGCCCGATTCGTTGGGTATGATTTCTGCATAATTTGTGGTTTTGATTGAAGCCACTGTGAACTCACCCAGTCCGGCATACTGTTCCAACTCTTTTGTAATGCGGCTCTCAGCATCGGTAAACGACACGGCATCAACCATATAAATCTCGCTAACGGCCTTTTGACGGCCTTCTTCGTCAACTTTTTGATATTTGACTTTGCATTCGTACCAATTATTCATTTTTCTATCGTTTTAATTGTGGCCAAAGATAAGTTTTAGGTCGGTTTTCTAAACCGAAGTTTATAACTTGCGGCACAAAATTCGATAACGAAACTGACTATTATTGAACTATGGAATTTTCAGAATTGATACGCAAACGCCGCAGTCATCGTAAATTTACGGATCAACCCGTTGAGCGACAAAAGGTTGAAGCAATATTGAAAGCCGGACTGCTGGCTCCATCAGGCAAATCGGTCTATCCGTGTGAGTTCATCGTGGCCGACGAGCCCGATATGCTTGCAAAATTATCGCAGGCCAAAGCCCATGGCGCGGCGCTGGTAGCAAGCGCTCCGCTGGCCATTGTTGTGGTTGCCGATACATCGAAGTCAGATGTTTGGATCGAAGACGCATCGATAGCTACAACACTCATCATGCTTGAAGCCGAAAATCAAGGATTGGGGGCTTGCTGGGTGCAGATGCGCCAACGCGGAACCGAAGATGGCGTTCCGGCAACCGAAAATCTGCGCAAATTGCTAAATCTCAAACCTGAGCATGAAGTTTTAGCTGTTGTCGCCATTGGTTACAAGGCCGAAGAAAAACCTGCCCGCACCGATGCCGATTTGAAATTCGAAAAAGTACATCATCTAACATTGTAAATATGGTTATGAAACGATTATTGATATTTACAACATTTGTGGCCATGGTTGCTGCTGTTGTAGCCTGCAAAAAAGGTGCATGGTGCCCAACTGAAGTCAATGTGCCCATTGTGAGTGCCGACATCCCCGATACCGTTGACGCCGGCATAAAATTCACAGCCGATTTCGTATTGGACAAAGGAATATGTATTAAAGAGTATCGCGTGCAGCCAAGTTTGAATAAAGACACCGTTTGGTTCTATGGTGAAGCCATTCAGGATTTATGCGACGAATTTCCCGATACCGCTAGTGTTGAAAAATCCGCAACACTGACGCTCGGCGACTACAATAGTTACCTTGTCATTTACAATGCTATTAATGAAGAGACAAAAACGGTCAGCAGGGTCACTAAATATATTATCGTACGCAAGTAATAATTTGCTATAGCATTGCCTGGTCGGCAAAACTGAAAAACTGCTTGTCGGTAATCACCACATGGTCAAGCACCCTTATGTCCAGCAGTTTGCCGGCTTCAATCACCTTTTGAGTTAGACGTTTGTCCTCAGCGCTTGGCGTCAATGATCCCGACGGATGGTTGTGAACCAGCAGAATTGATGTTGCCAGTTTCTCGACAGCCATTTTCATTATTATCCGCACATCAACCGATGTTGAGTTTATTCCGCCGCGTCCCACGCATGCTTTGTCGATCAAGCGGTTACCTGTATTCAGAAACAGCACCCAAAACTCCTCATGCGGCAAGTCGCCAATCAACGGGTGCATTACACTGAAGGCATCGCTGCTCGATTTTATTTCTACTTGCTCACGGTCAATTCCCTGCCGGCGGCGCCCAAGTTCGAGAGCAGCCATAATGGTTACGGCCTTTGCCTTGCCAATGCCGTTTGTCTTCAGCAAGTCGGCAACTGTGAATTTACCCAACAGGTTCAGATTGTTGCCTGCCGACTGCAACACTGCACGCGCAAGGTCAAGCGCCGATTGGCTCCTGGTGCCGGTCGAGATCAGAATGGCAAGCAGTTCGGCATCACTCAAGGCCGAGATGCCCTTTGCCAGCATCTTCTCACGCGGCCGGTCATCGACATTCCACTCTTTGATTGTCAGATTTTTAATATCACTCATTGCGGTTATTTTGCCCAAATTTAGGCAACTAAACCGAATCTGCAAACCGGAATTGCTATTGTCGATTTGCATAGTTTCACGTATCGAAATCTTCGCCAAAACGATTTAAAAAGGAAGCTATTCCGCATATACGAAAATTTATATCTTGCATCAGATTAAAAACATCATCACAATGAAAAAGGCGATTCTTACACTGACGGCTGTGGCTGCGTTTGCTGCCTGCGCCACTGCCGACGTCAAAATGCCGCCGCTATTTACCGACGGAATGGTTTTGCAGCAAAAAACTTCGGTCCCTGTGTGGGGATTTGCCGAGCCTGGCGAGAAAATCACAGTGTCGAACACGTGGGACAACAAAACCGTCACTGCCGAAGCTGCAGCCGACGGAACTTGGAAGGCGAATGTGGCGACGCCATCGTTTGGCGGACCTTACGCGCTGATTATCAACGGCAAGAACACCATCTACATCAACAATGTGCTGATTGGCGAGGTGTGGTTCGCATCGGGGCAGAGCAATATGGAAATGCCTATGAGCGGTTTCCCTTACGGCACCATTCTGAACGGCCCTGAAGATATTGCCAACAGCACCAACAACGACATCCGCATCTTTATGGCTGAACGCAACACAAGTTTTAAAGAGGAAAACGTGGCGGGTGGCGAGTGGAAGGCCGCTTCGCCGAAAAACACACCGCAGTTTGGCGCAACGTGCTACTATTTTGCCAAAAAACTCAATGCCGAACTTGGTGTGCCTGTGGGCATCATCAACTCGTCGTGGGGCGGAACGCCTGTCGAGAGTTGGATTCCGCAAGAATATATCAAAAACGTGCCCGAATACAGTCAGATTGCAAAAAACATTGAGGCAAGTTCGCCAATCATCGAGAAACGCAACAGTTGGCTTGCGCAGAAGCAGTCGGTGCCGACATTCCCCCGTCCCGACCTTGGCGACGGCGACCTGGCAAAACCCGATTTCGACGACAGCAAATGGCACTCAATGAACGTCCCCACTCTTTGGGAAAACAACAACGAGGTGCGCGCTTTCGACGGCATTGTGTGGTTCCGTAAAACCATAAAAATCAGCGCCGCAATGGCTGGCAAGGAACTCGTGGTATCGCTTGGCGCGATTGACGACGGCGACGAGACTTTCTTCAACGGCGAACCCATCGGCCGCACCAACAACTATCAGGCCGACCGCGTTTACACCGTTCCCGCCGAGAAGGTTAAGGCTGGCAAGGCTGTTATTGCCGTCCGCGTTACCGACAATATGGGCGGCGGCGGACTCTACGGCAACCCCGCGAAAATGAAGTGCTACGTGAAGGATAACGAAAAAGCCGCCGTGTCGCTTGCGGGAAGTTGGAAATATCTGCCCGTGGCCGAACTGTCGAAAGGTAAACTCTACAAATTCGACATACAGTCAATGGAATTTTTCCAACGCCCGATTAGCCCCATCGATTTGAGCGAAATGACGCCGACCTGCCTTTACAACGCAATGGTGGCGCCGTTTGCAGGCTATGCAATGGCTGGTGCCATCTGGTATCAGGGCGAGGCCAACGTGGGGCACGCCGAGGAATACACCCGCACGTTCCCGCTAATGATTAAGGCTTGGCGCGAAAGGTGGGCTCAGGGCGATTTCCCGTTCTACTACGTGCAGATTGCACCCTACGACTACGGCACCAACGGACATTCTGAGGAAATTCGCGAGGCTCAGCGCGTATCGCTGTCGGTGGCCAACTCGGGAATGGCTTCGACCATCGACATCGGCAACAACAAGAATATTCACCCCGCCAACAAGGTTGAAGTGGGCAACCGCCTTGCGCTGTGGGCGTTTAAGAACATCTACGGCAAAGACGTTGTTTGCAGCGGCCCGCTGTTCAAGAGTCAGGAAATCAATGGGAAAGCCATCTACCTGAGTTTCGATTACGGTGAAGGTCTGAACGCCAAAGGCGGCGAACTCAAAGATTTTGAGATTGCTGGCAAAGACGGCAAATACTATCCCGCCACAGCGGTAATCGAAGACGGAAAGGTGAAGGTTACATCCGACAAGGTTGCCGCCCCCGCATCGGTGCGCTACCTTTGGAATGACTGCGTTGACCAAGCCACGCTCTACAACGGCGCGGGCCTTCCCGCATCGTCGTTCCAAAGCACCAAGTGCTGGTAATTGGCGCGGCTGATTAGACAAAAAAAAGGAAAGTGGTGAACGCTTTCCTTTTTTGATTTATAGGGTTTTAAGGTCCTATAATTTGCATTATGTAAAACCGCATGGCAATTTATTACTTTTGTGATAATAATTTCTGGTTAATATGAAAAGAGTTCTCGCTTATATTGACATACTATTTAGCGTGATAAGCATTACTATTTTGGCTCATATTCTATGGCTAGGTGCTAATGAAGATAATGTTTTCGTAGCCTTCTTAACAATAATTGCATGGATAATAGCGATACCAAGTCCATTATTGTTATGGGCTGCTTTTTGTCTATTAAAACGTAAAACGTATTATTGTCTATCTGTAATAATGATAATTGCGTTTGGTTTATACTCAATAGGTCTAATTGAACTAGCAGTTACACGTGGCGTATTGGGAGTGTATGCCTTTGTAGTAATCCCTTTCTTTGCACTAAATATCTATTATACATATCCTCACAAATCTTTAACCTCTACAGATTAGTTTTCATAGTTGTTCGTTTTCGTTGCGTACAGTTCTTAAAGTCCTATAATCCGTATTATGTAAAACCTGTAAGCGATAATTAATTATTACTCACAAATATACAACGATTTTTTATTAGAAAACTCAATCATTTCGGGCATTTCTTGCGGTTCGTAAAAATGCACCAAAACAAAAAAGCCCGACTATGAGTCGGGCTTTCTCATATTGCAAATCGTTAAGATTATTTGCTGTTGCGGATTGTTGCCTGAGCGGCAGCCAAACGTGCGATTGGAACACGGAACGGCGAGCAGCTCACGTAGTTCAAGCCAGATTTGTAGCAGAACTCAACTGATGCAGGATCACCACCTTGCTCACCGCAGATACCCACTTTCAGGTCTTTGCGTGTTGAGCGACCGTGTTTGGTTGCCGAAGCAATCAGTTGGCCAACGCCGTCCTGGTCGATAGTCTGGAATGGGTCGGCTGGCAGCATCTTCTTGTCGATGTAAGCTGACATAAAGGCACCGATGTCGTCGCGGCTGAAGCCGAAGGTCATCTGGGTCAAGTCGTTGGTACCGAATGAGAAGAACTCGGCATATTTTGCCATACGGTCGGCCAGCAGAGCGGCACGCGGGATCTCAATCATTGTACCGAACTTGAAGCCGATTTCCTTCAAGCCGAATTTTGCGCAAACTTCGGCGTAAACCTTGTCGACAATCTTGCGGGTATATTCCAACTCGCTCATATCGCAGGTTACAGGAACCATAATCTCGGCGTGCGGGTCTTTGCCGTCTTTGATAAGTTCGGCAGCCGACTCAAAGATTGCACGTATCTGAGTTTCAGAAATTTCAGGATAAGTAACGCCCAGACGAACACCACGGTGTCCCATCATCGGGTTCGACTCGTGCAGAGCCTCGCCACGTTTTGCAACAGCAGCAGCTGAAATGCCAAGAGCGGCAGCCAATTCGGCTTGTTTCTCGGCACCTTGCGGAACAAACTCGTGCAACGGTGGGTCGAGCAGACGGAAGGTAACTGACAGACCGTCCATAGCCAACAGAGTGGCCTTCATATCCTTCTTCATGAATGGGAAGAGCTCGTCGAGAGCCTTGCGGCGCTCTTCAGCGTCGGCGCTCAAAATCATCTTGCGAAGCAGGAACAACGGCTCTTCAGAGTTCTTGCCGTAGAACATATGCTCGGTGCGGAACAGACCAATACCCTCTGCGCCAAACTCGCGTGCAATGCGAGCGTCGTCCGGGTTGTCGGCGTTGGTGCGAACACCCATCTTGCGGTTTTTGTCAACCAAACCCATAAACTCTTGGAAACGCGGATTCTCCGAAGCGTCCATCAGTTTCAGCTCACCCATATAGGCATTGCCCTTGGTTCCGTTCAATGTGAGAGTTGCGCCCTCTTTGAATTCGATATCTGTACCGATGATTTTTGCAGTCTTGTTAACCACATCAACGTGCAGAGCACCTGCACCAACGATGCAGCATTTACCCCAGCCACGGGCAACCAAAGCGGCGTGCGATGTCATACCACCACGAGCGGTGAGAACACCATCGGCAGCACGCATACCCTCAACATCCTCAGGGTTGGTCTCCTCACGGACAAGAATAACTTTCTCGCCCTTCTTGTGCCAAGCAACAGCATCCTCAGCAGTGAAGACAACTTTACCAACAGCAGCGCCAGGACCTGCAGGCAGACCTTTAACGATAGGCTTAACACGTTTCTCTTCCGATGGGTTAAGAATCGGGTGAAGCAGCTCGTCGAGTTGTGACGGGTCAACACGCAGAACGGCTGTCTTCTCGTCAATCAACTTCTCGTGAAGCATATCCATTGCCATATTCAGAGCGGCGGTACCAGTACGTTTTCCGACGCGGCATTGCAGCATAAACAGCTTGCCTTCCTGAATGGTGAACTCGATGTCGAGCATATCGTGGAACGATTTCTCAAGAATCTCGCGGATTTCAACCAACTCCTTATATGTTCCAGGCATAGCCTCCTGCATACTTTTCAGATGCTGGTTCTGCTCGTTCTTGGTCTCGTCGTTAAGCGGGTTCGGTGTGCGGATACCTGCAACAACGTCCTCGCCTTGAGCGTTGATAAGCCACTCACCGTAGAACTGGTTCTCGCCAGTGGCGGGGTTACGGGTGAATGCAACGCCGGTTGCCGAAGTGTCGCCCATATTGCCGAATACCATTGACTGAACGTTAACGGCAGTACCCCAATCATCAGGAATACCCTCGATGCGGCGGTACGAAACGGCTTTCTTACCGTTCCAGCTCTTGAACACGGCTTTGATACCGCCCATCAATTGCTCTTTAGCGTCATCTGGGAATTCTTTGCCCAAAACAACTTTGATTTTCTTCTTGAACTCGTCGGCCAGGAATTTCAAATCGTTGGCGCTAAGGTCAGTATCTGAAGCGTAACCTTTCTGTTTCTTGTAGTCGTCGAGCATATCGTCGAGTTGTTTGCGGATGTTGAAGTCCAAGCCTTCAGCCTTCTCCATAACAACGTCGGCATACATCATAATCAGGCGGCGGTACGAGTCCCAAACAAAGCGCTCGTTGCCTGTTTTCTTGATAAGTCCGGGGATGGTTGCAGAGCAGACACCAATGTTGAGCACGGTGTCCATCATACCTGGCATTGAAGCGCGGGCACCAGAGCGGCACGAAACCAGAAGTGCGTTTTCAGGGTCGCCGTATTTCTTGCCCATAATGGCCTCAGTTTCGGCCATTGCTTTCCAAACATCAGCCTCAAGTTCGGCCGGAAGTTCGCAGTTATTCTCGTAATACTCAGTGCAGACCTCAGTTGTGATGGTGAAACCTGCGGGCACTGGCAGTCCCAAAAGACACATCTCCGCCAGGTTGGCACCCTTGCCACCCAGCAGGTTACGCATGTCTGCTTTTCCTTCGGCTTTCTTGTTGCCGAATGTGTAAACACGTTTTTTCGACATATTATTAATTATTTGATGATAAGATAAACTCTATAAACTGATAAAAGCAGCCGTCACATCGGGCTGCGCGTTATAATGAAAAAAGAATGCCGGCAAACTTTGTCGGCATTCTTATCCTGTAAATTCTAGTTCAACTGGAAGTTGATTGGCACTGTGTATGACACGCGAACTGGTTTTCCACGCTGCGAACCAGGTTTCCATTTCGGAAGACCTTGCACCACACGGATAGCTTCTTTGTCAAGAGCCGGGTCAACGCCACGGGCAATCTTCACATCCTGAACCTCGCCTTTCTGATTGATCACAAACTGAACGAAAACCTTTCCTGAAAGTCCGTTTTCCTTTGCAATTTCAGGGTACTTCACATTTTGAGCAATGTAGGTACGCAGAGCGACATCGCCACCAGGGAATTCGGGCATGTTCTCAACAATGTAGAACACTTCCTCCTCTTCTACTTCCTCTTCTTCCGTCATTTCAACAATTGCCACCTCGGTGTCTTGGTCGGCCTCAACGTCGGCAATGTCAAGTTCGTCGTCAATCTCAACGTCGTCCTCAACGATGTTGATTACCTCTGCAATCTTCGGAACCTCCGGCGGTGGCGGCGGTGTAATTTCCTGTTGACGCGTAATTGGGATGATTTCGTCTTCGAAATCCACATCTTCAAGTTCGCCAAAACCAGCGGTATTCTTCTCGTGAACAGTGTAACTGAAAGCGCCTAAAACAACGCCCAAAGCCACTACAAATCCCACTTCCAGGAATAATCCGCTATATCGCCGCAAATCGGCTTTTGGATTCTTTTTAAGTTCCATAGTGTTTATTATTAGTATAAGTTTTTTCAGCCGCTAAAAGTAGAACTTTTATTATAATATGACAAAAAATTGAAAAACTTTTTTGCCTAGTCAGCAATCGACCGCGCAAAAGAAATGCCGGCTCGTGACCGGCATTTTTAAGTTTAATTCAACTTGAAATTGATTGGCACCGTGTACAGCACTCTGACAGCCTTGCCGTGCTGCATTCCCGGACTCCATTTTGGAAGGCTCTGCACTACTCGCATAGCCTCTTTGTCGAGAGCCGCATCAACTCCGCGTGCGATGCTGACATCTTCTACTTCACCTCGTCTGTTGATTACAAAGCGTACATAAACTTTACCCTGAAGTCCGTTCTCGCGAGCGATCTCGGGATATTGTATATGCGATGCAAGGTATTTTTGCAATGCGGCATCTCCGCCAGGGAATTGTGGCATTACCTCGGCCATGGGGAATGGCAAGTCATCATCTTCCACTTCAGCATCTTCCTGTCTGTCAATCAGAACGATTTTCGTATCCTGATCGGCATCAACATCTTCAATTTCGAGTTCATCGTCAAGGTCTGCTTCATCTTCAACAATGTTGATTATTTCAGCAACCTTAGGTGCAGCCGGCGGTGGCGGTGTAACCGTTGTCGGTCGAGTGATTGGAATCAAATCCATGTCGTCAATCACATCGGCCAGACTGCCAAAGTCGGCAAGTTTTTTCTCTTGGACTGTGTAACTGAATGCACCCAGTACAGCGCAAAACGCTACTACGAGTCCGATCTCAAAGAACAATCCTGCGAATCGTCTTAAGTCTGCTTGGGGATTCTTTTTTGCTTCCATAATGATTGATTTTAATGATTAGTCCTTAAAAGTAAGCACATTAAATCAAAAATGCAATAGGCCGAACAAGTTTTTTTTGTCAACACCTATTATATATACAAGTCGATTTCGAATTGCATCCGGACCAACAATTGATATCATGAGAACAACCAAAAAAAATCGCCGAGTTAAATTGTAGATTTACAATCACCATAAGTGAAAAACGTATCGGCGCAAGCCAAAAACTTTGCAGAAAGGTGCTTTTCCGCTTGCTTTTCCCATGCAGATTACTAACTTTGGTATATGCGATTTGCATGAACACATAAAACACTAATACCATGTATAACCAACAAGAACTGGCATCAATCAAGGCTCACAATCTTGAGCCAAGGGATGTAGAAGAGCAAATCAGACGATTTGCAAAAGGATTCAATCCACTGGACATAGTAGCAGCAGCAACCGCAAAAAACGGCATCAAATGCTTGTCGGAAGCACGTTTGCTTGAGTACGTGAAATTGTTTGAGTCATCGAAAGCACGGAAGATGAAATTCGTACCAGCATCAGGCGCTGCATCGCGGATGTTCAAGAAACTGTTCGAAGTGATGGACTCGTACAAGGGACCGCAGGATTATGATAAAGCAATGAGCGACAAAGCGATAGCCGATTTGTGCAACAACATCACAAAGTTCGCTTTCTACGACGATTTGCAAGCAGTTTTGAAGAAACAAGGCACCAGCGCCGAAGAGTTGTTGAAAAACAAACAAATTGGCACTTTACTAAGTGCCATCCTGACCGATAAAGGTTTGAACTACGGCAAGTTGCCGAAGGGTTTGTTGAAATTCCACAAGACTGCCGACGGCTGCATCACACCGTTCGAAGAGCACCTGAAAGAAGGCGCTGCCTACGCTGCCGAAAATGGCGTGGCCAACTTGCATTTCACCGTGTCCGAATCGCATAAAGAACTGTTTGAAAAGAAGTTGGAAGAAACGTTACCACTCTACAGCAAAAAATACAACTGCCGTTACAAGGTGTCGTTCAGCACACAAAAACCTGAAACTGACACTGTTGCAGTTGACGAGAATAACAAGCCTGTTCACGCACCGGATGGCGGTTTGGTTTTCCGTCCGGGCGGACACGGCGCACTCATCGCCAATCTGAACCAGATTGATGCCGACATCATCTTCATCAAGAACATCGACAATGTGATGCAGGACAGCAAAAACGCCGATACCTTACTGTATAAGAAGGCAATAGCGGGCATGCTGCTCTCGAATCAAGCCAAAGTATTCGAGTATCTGCACAAACTCGATGAGAATCCGACCGAAGCATTAATGATTGAAGTTGAAGCATTTATAAAGACGAAGTTGGCAATTCTTCCGCCAGCCGAGTTCCCGCTCTATTCCGACAATCAGAAACTCGATTTCCTGCGCAACAAACTGAACCGCCCAATCCGCGTCTGCGGTATGGTGGTGAACGAAGGCGAGCCTGGCGGTGGTCCGTACTGGGTGAAAGGTGCCGACGGATCAATACAACTGCAGATTCTTGAAAGCACTCAAATTCCTGATAACAAAAAGGATATAATGGCACAGGCAACTCACTTCAATCCTGTTGATTTGGTTTGCTCAACCGTTGATTATAAAGGGAATAAGTTCGATTTACCGATGTTTGTTGATGCTCAGACGGGCTTCATCAGCAGCAAGAGCATCGAAGGTAAAACCGTGCGTGCGCTTGAGTTACCAGGTCTTTGGAACGGCGCAATGAGCGACTGGATTACTCTGTTTGTGGAAGTTCCGGCCAGCACGTTCAATCCTGTTAAAACGGTTAACGACCTATTGCGCGAAGCACATCAGTAGTTGACTATTGATAAAATGAAAAGGGGCATCAGTGTTTGATGCCCCTTTTTAGTTAGGAACCTGGCCCCTTATTTGATGGTTTTCTAAAATATTCTCACCAGCGTTGCCCCGTAGCCGTACTCTTTGAACGAAGCATCTTGATAATCAAGTTTTTTCTTCATTCGGTCGAGTTCCTTGCGGATTTCGAGTTTCAAAACGCCCGCACCAACACCGTGGATGAAGACAATCTTTTTAATGCCCTTGCGCATTGCGTTGTCGAGTTCTTCGCGGAATTTACGCATTTGAATTTCAAGCATTTCGCTATTACTCAAGCCGCGGAAATCATCCAGTAGTTCGTGAATGTGCAGGTCAACTTCAACAATCTGCGATTGAATGGCCTTGCCCGACTTAAATTCCTTATGTTCAGTCTTCTCGCCTTTCAGTTTCTCGGCCATCACCTTCTTGAAATCCTTTTCGGTCATATTTTCAATTGAGTCGGCGGCGGCGTGCTCGTCAATCAGCGCAATCATCATCGCGTTTTTGCTGAAAAACTCATTTTTCACAAACGACGCTTCTTTGTAGAACTTCACAGGGTTCAGTTCGATGGTTCGCGAAAGCGGCTCTTTGATTTTGAAACTGCCTTTCCTATAGAAAGTTAGATGAAATGTGTAGGCAGGAATCAGGTTCACGTTGCTCATCGCCAGCGTCGAAAACTGCACCTTGGTGTTGGCTTCGAGCACGCCCACGGCTTCCGATTCGCTCTGCTCGTCGGCGTCGGTGGCCACAATGCTGTAGAGCACGTTGTAGTTGCTGTCGTTGATTAGGTAGATATCGAAGCCTTGCTGATTCGCTTTTGGCACAAATGCCAGATATTCACGTAGATAGTCGCTATTTTCTTTATCGATGGCAACGGGCGGATAGAAAATTTCAGTGAGCGATATGGATGCCGATTCGGGTTCTTCCTGTTCATCAGCGGATGTTGTAACCGATTGTGATTTAGGTTTTTCACTCTTGTTTTCAGCCGATGAGCCACGCAGGCGGCTGTCGGCAGCCGACTCAATCACAACCAATTCGCTAACAGGTGTCGGCACTTCAAAATCGTCATCGTTAAGTACCATAACACTCTGTCGGTCAATTATTTTTACAACGGTTCCACCGCCTATATCGTTCAAAAATCTGACTTTGTCGCCAACTTTTACGTTCATCGCATTCAATTTTTAAAAAGTGTGCGAAGTTAGTTATTTTTGCAGAGAATCGTCACCGATAATCCACCGCACGATTCGTTTTATAACTTACTGATATAATGATTGTTCCATCCGACTTATCGATTGCCGATTTCAATTATCCGCTTCCCGACGAGCGCATTGCAAAATACCCTTTGGCCGAGCGCGACCAGTCTAAATTGCTGGTTTACAACAACGACGGTATTTCAGAAGACGTGTTTCGCAATCTGGCAGCTCATCTCGATGCTGATTCGGTGATTGTGACCAACAACACAAAGGTTATCCGTGCGCGGATGGAATTTTTCAAGGACTCGGGCGCAAGAGTTGAAGTTTTCTGCCTTGAGCCGCACGAGCCCGCCGAATATAGCACAATGTTCAGTCAGACAGGTAGTTGCGTATGGCTTTGCTACGTGGGCAACAGCAAAAAATGGAAAAGCGGGCCGCTGACAAAACAAATCGGTAATGGCGAAAAATCAACCACTTTGAGCATTACCCGTGTCGGCACCGACCGCGATGCACAACTAATTCGTTTTGAGTGGGATAACCCGAATATAGCTTTTGGCGAGATTGTTGATTGGGCAGGGCAGATTCCCATTCCGCCTTACTTGAACCGAAAATCGGAAGCCATCGACGATGTGCGCTATCAGACTATCTACTCAGTGGAAAAAGGCTCGGTAGCGGCACCAACGGCTGGACTGCACTTCACGCAAGCAGTTTTCGATTCGCTTCAAGCGAAAGGTATTGAGCACCTGAATGTTACGTTGCACGTTGGCGCAGGAACGTTCAAACCTGTGCAGACCGAAACCATTGGTGAGCACCCAATGCACATTGAGCATTTTGTGCTGTCGGACGAGATTCTTAAACCCCTGTGCGACAATAAGAAAAAGGTGGTAGCTGTGGGCACCACAACCGTGCGCACGCTCGAGAGTATGTACTGGCTCGGCGTGAAAGCCAAACTTGGGCTCGAAAATCCACTCGATTTGGGCCAATGGGAAGCCTACTCGCTGCCCGACACAGTCTCGGTTCCCGATGCATTTGCAGCATTGCTCGATTTGCTTCATCAGTCTGGACACCAAGAACTTACGGCCAGCACTTGCATAATGATTGCACCAGGCTATCAGTATAAGGTTGTCAATCATCTGATTACCAATTTCCATCAACCGCAGAGCACTCTGCTTCTGTTGGTATCGGCACTCATCGGCGACAATTGGCATCGCGTTTACGACTATGCGCTTGCTCACGATTTCCGCTTCCTGAGTTATGGCGACAGTTGTCTGCTGAAAATTGATAAGTGAGATTAACATCCACACTATATAAATAATAGGTATGACGATGATTTTTTTCCCAATTATCGGCAAATTTGTGTAAGTACCAGAAATTTAATTGTAGATTTGAAACGGAAAAACACAAGAATATATGAAATTCAAAAAATACATATTGCTGATAGTCTGCTTTTTAGCATTCCATATTGCCAATGCGCAAGACACAATAATGCTTATGAAAGGTAAACGTATTATTGTGAATAATAGCAAGATAGACGTATCAAAAAATGGCGACACCATAGTAACATACCAAACATTGGCAGGCAAATCGAAAAGCAAACGCGCCAGCAGAGTATTCTCTGTATCAACAACTTCGGGCGAGCAAGTGCTATATGTGCCCGACACCGCTGCCGAAGAGCCCAACGTTGCCCAGATGCGCCGTTTTCTGCAAGGTAAGGCTGATTTTAGCAACGGATTCAGTTGGGGCTTTTTTGCCGGCGGCGTGGCAGCCACAGCAGCAGGAATCGCTATTCCAACTTTGAATTTCAAAATTGGCAGCAACAATGCCAATATCCCAATCGGAATGCTGGTGCCGTTCGGCTACGTTTTTGTGGTTGGCAACACCACCAAATCGGTCGAAAAACTGAAAGCGAAGTACCCGGATATGCCTGACGATGAATACTATATTTTTGGTGCACAGGCTGCTATCAGTCAAAAGCGGATGCGCGATGGGGCACTCGGCGTACTCACAGGCGGCATCATTTGGATTGTTGCGTCAGAGATAAGCAACTAGGACTGAGCATGTTACATCATCTATACATACAAAACTACGCGCTCATCGATGAGTTGATGGTGGATTTCACCGACGGCTTCTCGACGCTCACGGGTGAAACTGGTGCGGGAAAGTCGATTCTGCTTGGTGCGCTGATGCTGGCTCTGGGCAACCGTGCTGACACCACGGCCATCGGCAATGCGGGGCAGAAATGCGTGGTTGAAGCAACATTCAATGTCAAGCCGTATCACCTTGAAAAGATTTTTGATGAACTCGACCTTGATTATCAGGACGAAACGATAATCCGCCGTGAACTGCTTACCAATGGCAAATCGCGTGCGTTTGTCAACGATACGCCAGTCAACTTGAACGCACTCAAGGATTTAGGCCGCCATCTGATTGACATTCACTCGCAGCACGAAAATCTTGAACTGAACAACAATCAGTTTCAGTTGCGTGTGGTTGATGCTGCTGCGCAAAACGCTGATTTACAGAAACAATACTCGGCCGCTTTCGCGGATTACAAGCGTTTGCAGGCCGAACTTGCCGAACTGAAGGAAAATGCTCGCCAGATGTCGGCCGATTACGATTATAATCAATTTCAATACAATCAGTTAACCGAATTCAAACTCGACGATATCGACCAGGAAGCAATGGAAAACGAATTCCAAACGCTATCAAATGTGGTTGATATTCAGCAGAATTTGAGCGCAGCACTCTATGCGCTGCAAGACGGCGAGCAAAACGTCATTTCAGGCCTGTCGCAAGCCCGACAAGCCGTTCAGCAAACGCAGCGCTATTTCCAAAAATCGGAAGAGTATTTGCAACGGCTTGAGCCAGTGATAATTGAGATTAAAGACCTGGCGCAAGAGATGGAAAATGATGTGCAACGGCTTGAGAATCAGCCCGAACGACTCGAAGAGTTGCGCTCGAAACTCGACAAACTCTACGGCCTTATGCAGAAGCATCAAGCAAAAGATGTGGCTGAACTCATTGCAATCAGAGACGATTTGGAAGCAAAACTCAATAAATCTGACAATTACGACGCCGCGATTGAGCAACTGCAAAAGCAACTCGCCGAAGCAACCGAACGCGCAACAACGCTGGCCGCAAAACTATCTGACAGCCGCCACAGCGTAATCGATGCGCTTGCAAAGCAGATTTGCAGCCACCTGACGGGGCTCGGAATGCCAAACGCTCAACTGCAGATAACCCTGACCGACACTGGTTCGCTCACGCCAACTGGCCGCGATAGCGCGAATTTTATGTTCACAGCCAACCGCAACCACGAATTGCAGAACATTTCGAAAATCGCATCGGGCGGCGAAATCAGCCGTTTGATGTTGAGTATCAAGGCAATATTATCAAAGTCGGTTGCCTTGCCAACCGTTATTTTCGATGAGATTGACACTGGTGTTTCGGGCGACATCGCGCACAAGATGGGCGAACTTATGTCGCTGATGGCCAAACAGATGCAGGTGATAACCATTACGCACTTGCCGCAAATTGCCGCCAAAGGTTCGGTGCAGTATCGCGTATCGAAAAACGACGAAGGCGGCACCACTCACACCATTGTCGATAAACTGACTGATGCAGAGCGAGTTGACGAAATTGCTCGGATGTTGAGCGGCAAGGGTATTACTACCGAAGCACGCGAGAACGCCAAGTCGCTGTTGAAAGGATAATTCATTATAATTCACAACTTTATACCACACTTTTTTATGGACAATTTCCAATTTTACAGCCCAACCGAATTTGTGTTTGGCAAGGGCACCGAAAACGAAGCGGGCAAATACGTCCGCAAACACGGAGGCACTAAAGTGCTGATTCACTATGGTTCAGGCTCGGTTGTTAGAACTGGTCTGCTTGAGCGCGTCAAAAAATCGCTGGCCGCTGAAGGCATCGCTTTTGTTGAATTGGGCGGCGTTAAACCCAATCCACGCGACACCAAAGTGCGCGAAGGCATTGCACTGGCAAAGGCCGAAAATGTCGATTTCATCTTGTCGGTGGGCGGCGGCTCGTGCATCGACAGTTCGAAAGCCATTGCTGCCGGCGTCTGCTACGACGGCGATTTTTGGGACCTTTACGGTACTGGGCTTGAGATTAAGAAGGCTCTGCCCGTGGGCACCGTGTTGACTATTGCCGCAGCAGGAAGCGAAGGCTCGGGTGCATCGGTCATCACCCGCGAAGAAGGTCTGCTCAAGCGCGACGCTTGCTCTGACCTTATCCGTCCGCGATTCTCAATCCTGAATCCCGAACTCACCTGCACTCTGCCAGCCTATCAGACGGCTTGCGGTGCTACCGACATTATGGCGCACGTTTTTGAGCGCTATTTCACTAATACTGAAGAAGTTGAAGTTACTGACCGTCTTTGCGAAGCCATCCTGCTGACAATGGTCAAGGAAACGCCGCGCGTGATTGCCGACCCGAACAACTACGAAGCCCGCGCCAATATTATGTGGGCAGGAACGGTTGCGCACAATGACATTGTTGGCGTCGGCCGCAGCCAGGACTGGAACAGCCACTGCATTGAGCACGAACTGTCGGGTCTGTACGATGTGGCTCACGGCGCTGGCCTGGCCGTGGTTATGCCTTCGTGGATGGAATTCACAATGAATCACAATGTCATGCGGTTCGCACAGGTCGCCACCCGAGTTTGGGGCTGCCAGATGGATTTTGAGCATCCCGAAAACACCGCACTCGCGGGCATTCGCTGCTTCCGTCGGTTCCTTTCGTCAATCGGAATGCCAATCAACTTTGAGCAACTCGGTGCGAAAGAGTCGGATATTCCATTGTTAGCCAAGAAGATGGACATCAACGGCACAACAGGTGGTTTTGTGAAACTCACCACCGCCGATGTTGAAACGATTCTGCACATCGCCGCAAAGGCAACTGTGTGAATTAATTAGTAATGTAACGGACACTGGCGGCTATTTTTTTGAAAAATCGCATTAAAAATATCTGCCGTCAGTGTCATTTGTAACAAAAAAGACTACTTTTACAACGTCTGAAACTAAACATAACAAAGATGAAAAAATATGCAGTAATTATGGTTGCTGTGGCTGCAATAGCCGTTTTGTCAGCTTGCGCATCGTCGAAAGGCAATTGCCCGGCATACTCGCAAAACGCACAACCAACAGAGCAAATCGCGCAACGCTAAATAAAAAGCATCGTTCAGGTGTTTTTTATTTGCGCTTTTGCGCTGACATTCTGAAAGTTGTTACTCATCGCCTGATTCGAACAGAGTCGGGTTTTGTTGTTTATGGACAAAACATCTTCTTTTCTTAGGATTCATATTTTGGAAAAAAACGTATTCCATCACTTCTCGTTTTTTAATCCAAATACAATTTCTCAAAACATCATCACCCACCTACCCGTTTCTTTGTCAAATCGGAGATAGTTGTTTTCGAAAAGATTATCGAGAGAGCCTTTTTCGATTATTTCGGTAACCGAGCCGCTCTGCACGCCATCGGCATTCATTAGCCACAGATTGTCAGATAGTTGCACGGCCACATCAATATCGTGGGTTGAAAGCAGGATTGCCTTTTGCGACTCGCCGGCCAGACGGTGAAGCAGCAGCAGCACTTCAACGCGCGCGGCGGCATCGAGAAAGGCGGTTGGCTCATCAAGGATAATTATTGGTGTTTGTTGTGCCAATGCTTTGGCAATCATCACTTTCTGGCGCTCGCCGTCCGACAGTTCCGACACGTGGCAATCGGCTTTTGCGGCAATGCCAACATCGATCATCGCCTTGATTACAAGTTCTTTATCGGCGGCAGACAGTCGGCCGAAGAAACCCGTGTAAGGCTGGCGGCCAAGCGACACAAGTTCAAAAACCGTCAGTCCGCCGGCTGATACTCTGTCGGTTAGCACAAGGGCAATGGTGCACGAGAGTTCCTGCGCCGTCAGGCTGGCAATGCTGGTGCCATCAACGCTGATACTGCCCGACAGCGGCCGCTGCAAATTGGCAAGCGTGCGCAAAAGCGTGGATTTGCCCACCCCGTTCGGTCCCAATAGGCTGGTCAACTGCCCTTTGGCAAGAGTCAGCGACAGGTTGGCCGCCACAGGGTGCTGTGCGGAATAGCCAATGGTCAGATTTTCAGCGGATAGTAGCATTTTTGATTTTTG
>JAFYYA010000013.1 GCA_017557785.1 Salinivirgaceae bacterium | reverse complement strand
TGACGGCTTGCCAAAAAGCCGAAACAACAATCACCTTCAACCTTACCGACCTTCCCGAAGGAACGATTATTGAGATTCTAAAATGGGAAGAAGATGAAGGTGAGACTGTTTTCGAAAAAGCCGAATCCAATGGAAATTTCTGTTACACATACACTTGTGACACAATTCCCGCAGGCGCGATGTATGGAGTCTGTTCAAAAAACGGAAACGGCTCTTTGAGAAACGACCGTGATATATATGTTAAGATTGGCTGCAGTACAACAGTCACTGGTTCAGGCATTTTTGCTGAAAACTGGACCATAGAAAGTGAGAATCCCCGTCAACAGTTCAGCAACAAGTTTAACGATGCAACCAAAGACATTAAGATTGAATATGAGAGACTTCGTTCGGAAGCGATAGACAATGGTGGCCCCGAACTAATTGAAAAATATAACGAGGCGCAAGCAAAATATAACGAGGCGTGTTGGACTGCAATGGAAACGTTGCCTGTTGATGAATATTGGCTTGAAGCATTTGCCGATGCCACGGACATTATCAACGACGAAGGCACCGATTGGCAAACTACCCGAGAATGACTGAAATCTACAAACGCCTGTCAGATGCAGACAAGGCGACACCTGCTGGAAAGCAAATCACAAAGAATCTGTTTGGTGGTGAAAAAGCCGCAGAATAAACAATTATAACACAGACGTTTAAAAGAGAGCCGCAAGGCTCTTTTTTTTGTGTTGATGAGGAAAACCAATAATAAAAGTATAAAATACTTTTTTACTTAAAAATTTGATTATATTTGTGTAGATGAATTTCGCAAAACACAATGTATAACGTATAATCAACTTAAAATGATGAGAAAGTTTCTATTGAGCCTGCTTCTGCCTTGCTGTGTGGGCAGTGCCTGGGCAACCGAAAAACAAATTGCAAGCCCCGACGGGCAGATAGTTGTAACCGTCAGTGATTCAGACGGGAAACCTTCGTACTCGGTGAAATACGGCGGCGAGGTGTTTCTTGAGCAGTCACCGCTTGGCCTGGTTCTCGACCTTGGCGATTACACCAATGGTATGTCGCTGACTGACAGCAAGGAAGGTTTGAAATACACCGACAGTTACACGCTCAAAAACTCGAAGCAGAGCAAGATAGATGTTGAGGCCAACGGCGGCATTTTCACCTTCGCCAAAGACGGCAAAAACGTTTACAGCGTTGAGTTTTACGTGTCGAATCGCGATGTGGTGTTCCGCTATAATCTTATGGCACAGCGTCCTACGTTCTGTTGCGTTGTAAAACAAGAGGCGTCGGGATTCCGTTTGCCCGAAGGCACCACAACGTTCCTTTGCCCGCAGGCCACCCCGATGGGCGGTTTTGCGCGCACCACACCGTCGTACGAGACGCATTACACTGTGGACGACGCACTTGGAAAGAACGGCTGGGGACAAGGCTACACTTTCCCGTGCTTGTTCAAGAATGCCGACAAGGGCTGGATTCTGATTTCGGAAACTGGTGTGAACGGGCGCTACTTTGGCGGCCGACTAATGGGCGGCAACGGCGGCTTGTACACTATCGGTCTTCCGCAAGAAGGCGAGATGAACGGACTTGGCTCGTCAACACCTGGACTTACATTACCGTCGTCAACACCTTGGCGCACAATCACTTTAGGCAAAACTCTGGCCCCGATTGTTGAGACAACAGTGGCTTTCGACTACGTGAAGCCGCTCTACGAGGCGTCGCAGGAATACCAATACGGACGCGGCTCGTGGTCGTGGATTATCGGTATGGACGGCAACACCAACTACGATGTGCAGAAGAAATATATCGATTTCTCGGCCGCAATGGGCTTTGAGTCGGTGCTGATTGACGCCCTTTGGGACACTCAAATCGGCCGCGACAAAATCAAGGAACTGGCCGACTACGGAAAGCAGAAAAACGTAGGTATCTACCTGTGGTACAACTCGAACGGCTACTGGAACGACGCGCCGCAATCGCCACGTGGAATTATGGACAACATAATCACCCGCCGCACCGAAATGAAATGGATGCAAAGCATTGGCATTCGCGGAATTAAGGTCGATTTCTTTGGCAGCGACAAGCAAC
>JAFYYA010000145.1 GCA_017557785.1 Salinivirgaceae bacterium | reverse complement strand
GCCGTAGTCGAGCAGCGCCTGACGCAGCCCCGAATTGGCTGAAACACCGCCAGCCACACCCACTTGCTTGATACCAGTCGCCTTAACCAACTTTTTCAGTTTGTTCAGCAGAATCTCGATGATGGTGTTCTGCAGCGACGCGCACAGGTCGGGCAGATTTTCCTTCACGTAGTTCGGGTTGGTTTTTATCTCATCGCGGATATGATACAAAAAGCTTGTTTTCAAGCCGCTGAAACTGTAGTTGTAACCCTCGATGCTCGGTTTTGCAAAACTGATGGCCTTGGGGTTGCCCTCTTTGGCCAGTTTGTCGATGATGGGGCCGCTCGGATAGGGCAGTTCCATCACTTTGCCGCACTTGTCGAAAGCCTCGCCGGCAGCGTCATCGATGGTGGTGCCCACCACTTCCATATCAAGCGGACTGCGCACAACCACAAGCTGCGAGTTGCCGCCCGACACCAGCAGGCAGATGAACGGGAACTCGGGTTGGTTGTTGTCGTCGGGCGACTGCTTCACAAACAGCGCCAACACGTGCCCCTGCAGGTGGTTCACCTCGATGAGTGGCAGTTTTCGCGCAAGCGCAAAACCCTTTGCAAACGATGTGCCCACAAGCAGCGAGCCCAGCAAGCCCGGTCCGCGTGTGAAGGCCACGGCCGAAATCTCGTCGAGACCGATGCCCGCATTTTTGATTGCCGCGTCGATGGTTGGAATGATGTTCTGCTGATGTGCACGTGACGCCAGTTCAGGCACCACACCGCCGTATTGTTCATGTACTTTTTGGCTCGAAATCACGTTTGACATGATGACACCGTCGCGGATAATTGCGGCAGAAGTGTCGTCGCATGACGATTCTATACCTAAAATTGTGATGCTCATAAATATTTGAATTCAAGTGTCTGCAAAAAGAATATTTTTGGGGCACTTATAATAAACGCGCAAAAGTATTAAAAAAGCCATAAAAATATTGTCGGTTTTTGTCCTGATTGTGGTCGGGATAGTGTTGGTTGTGTGGTCAACTCTGCGCTCGCCGCTGATACAGACCATGCTTGCCAACCAGATTACCGCAGTGCTGAGCCGCACGCTCGGCGCCGACGTGTCGGTGAAGAAGGCACGCTACTATATCCGCCAGGGACTCACTTTGCAGGACGTGCTGATTCGCTGCCCCAACGGCGACACGCTGCTTTATGTGCCGCAACTTTCAGGCTACTTGAGCACGGTCAACACCGACGAAGGGCGCATCGGCATCCAGCGGGCCTACGTGCGCGCCGCCAAAGCCAATATTGAGCGTACCGACAGCGTTTTCAACTTCAGTTTCCTTACTGATGCCTTCAGCAAATCCGACACTGCCAAAAGCCGTCTGCGTATCGATGTCGATGATTTCACTCTTGTGCAGACCTGCGTGGTTTTCAACGATAACGGCAAGATTCATCGTTTCAACGATATCAGCATTGATATCAGCGATTTTGCAATGAACGGCGACTCGCTGTCGGCGCGGCTCGAGTCGCTGAGCACCGGCTACAACGGCGTGGCTGAGATTGGAAATCTTGAACTCGATTTTGCGATGGGCAGCGGCAACATTGCCGTCAGCAATCTGAAATTCAAGTCGCAAAACTCAAGCGCCGCCATCAGCAACCTTGAGTTGTACACCAGTGGCGGATTCCGGTACACGGCCGCCATCGACAACATTCGTCTTTGTCCTACCGATTTTGCTCAGTTTGTCCCGATTTTTGAAGGCAACAACCAGTGCGTCACGCTGAAGGGCCGTTTCGGCGGAGCAGCCGACAAACTAAGGGGGCGGCAGATGCAGATGATGTTCGGCGACAGTTCGGTTCTGAACGCTGACTTTACGTTGAGAAACATCAATAATTTCGATAGTATTGCCTATAAGTTGACAGTCAGTAGGTTGCAGACCACCAGCCGCGAACTGACCAATCTGCTCTGCGCTTATGCCAAAACTGATACCGCAAAACTTGCGAGCAGCATCGGGCCGCTTGGCTCGATAGGGTTCGACGGTCAGGCCGAAGGCACGCTGAGAAGCATCGAAGCATCGGGACGGCTCAGCACCGGCATTGGCAGCACCAGCCTTCAGGTGATGGCAGAAAAAGAAGCGGCCGATGCCTTCAGCGTCAGCGGGCATCTAGCATCAACGCCAGTGGCTCTCGACAGTTACATTGGCAACCACGCCACGCTGCGCACCGACTTGCAGGTGAACGGCTTCATCGGCGGAAGCGCCACCAACATCAACGTGAACGGAATGGTGAACGATATCAGATATTCGAATGTCGATATTGACTCAATAACCATCAACGGACGGTTTGCCAACAAGATGTTCAGCGGCAATCTGAGCTCGTTCGACCCCAATCTGCGCTTCGATTTCGACGGTCTTGTCAATGTCGGCGACAGCCAGACCTACAATTTCCGTTCGTGCGTCTATTATGCCAATCTGTCGGCTCTTGGGTTGGTTTCCGACTCGTTGGCGAACCTTTCGTTCAACATGAATGCCGACTTCCGCGGACCGGGTGTTGACCAGGCCGAAGGAACCATTGAGATAACCGATTTGTACTATTTCCGCGACTCGACATATTTGGCCACCGATACCGTGCTGATTGCCGCCACCAACAGCGACAGCGGCCGCGTGGTGACGCTGAATTCAGAATTTGTGCGAGCCACAGCCTGCGGCGATTTCAGCCTGATGCAGATACCAAAAAGCATCGGGCGGTTTGCCAACAGTTTCCTGACCGATGAGTCTTACGAGCCGACGGAAGCGCACAACAGTGTCGGGCTCGATGTGGTGGTTGACTATCCATACCCGCTGACAGCCATGTACGCGCCGTGGCTCAGCATTGCGTCGGGCACACGGGTGACGGCCGAGTTCGACGACAGCACAGCCGCCTTCAAACTAAATTTCAATTCCGACAACATCGCTGTACGCAGTATCGAAGTTGAAAATATCGGCCTTGAGATGCACAACAAGGGCAACCGGATGATTGCCGGACTCACTTCGGACGCTCTCTATTTTTCTGATTACGAGTCGATGAAGAACATCAGGGCGACATGGCAGTTGGCAAGCAGCGTTTCGGACCTGAACATCAATTGGAATAACCTGCTCAGCAAGGGCAACAACAGCGGCGATGTGAACGTTGAGTTGGCTTTTGGCGGCAACGGTGAGCGGCTGCGTGTGGGCATCAGACCGTCGTGGATTTGCATTCTCGACGACACTGCCACAATCAGGCCGGCGGCAATCACGCTGCACGACACGGCGGTGATTATTGAGCACATCGAAATCGACAACAACACAAGCCGCCTGTATGCCGACGGCGTGCTGTCGGACTACCCTGACGACAGTCTGACTGTCGACATCAACAATGTAAAACTCGAATTCCTTTCAGACATTTTCGCTCTCAAAACGCGTTTTGCCGGAACGCTGTCGTGCCAGTCGACAATGAAGGACCTGAAAGGCGAGAAGCGCATCGACGGCGATTTGTCAATCGGCAATTTTGCCATCGACGGGCAACGGTTCGGCAATATCAATGCTGACGCGGCTTGGGATATGGAACAGCGGCGGCTGCTTGTGGGCGGCGCGCTGTCTGATGCCGGTGGCTCAAAGACAACATTCGGCGGCTACATCGATCCGTCGGCATTCTATATGGATCTTGACGCCGAAGCTACGCATCAGGACGTGCAGTTCCTGAAATTGTTCCTGTCGGGTGTGTTCTCGGAACTTGCCGGCACCTTCAGCGGCAAAATGCATCTCGAAGGCAGGCTCAACTCGCCAAAATGGTACGGGAAACTTGGGCTCGAGAACGCTCAACTCACCGTTCGCCCCACTAAAGCCACCTATATTGTGAATGACACTCTCGAGTTCTCGGAAAACCGGATTCTGTTCAACAATATTCTTGGAAGCGACGGCGAGAATGGCACGGCACGGCTCAATGGCAGCATTTGGCACCGCAACTTCAAAGAGTTCAATCTCGATTTGAAAATCAACTGCGATAATGTGATAGCTCTTAACACCCGCGCCACCGACTCACCGCTATGGTACGGAAAAACTTACGCCAGCGGCATTGTCGACATCACAGGCTCGAACCGCAAAACGGTGGATATTGACATCAGCGCCACCACAATGCCCAAAAGTATGTTCTACATAACGATGGAAGGCCGCAACGACTTGACAGAGAATGATTTCATAACGTTCGTGTCGACAAAGAACGTGAAGAACATCAACGATGTACGGAAGTCGCGGCGCGAAGTGACGATTGAAGCCCCGCGCTCGGTGCTCAATCTGAATCTCGACCTTAAAGTGACCCCCGATGCTGAAGTGCAGATTGTGTTTGACCCCACCATCGGCGATGCTTTGCGCGCACATGGTTCGGCCGACCTGAGCATCCGCCTTATCGACGACAAATTCTCAATCTACGGCACTTATCTGATCAGTAGCGGAAACTTCACATTCACTTTGCAGAACGTCATCAGTAAAAAACTTGATCTTCAAAGTGGCAGTTACCTGACATGGACGGGCGATCCGCTAGGTGCAACCATCAACATCGATGCTGCATATAAGCTGCGGAAAGTGTCTGTTTACTCGCTCACTCTCAACGAAGAAGACCGCGAGAAACGAGTACCTGTGAACTGCCATCTGCTTATGACCAACAAACTTGTGTCGCCTAATATTGGTTTTTCAATCGATGTGCCGGCAAACACCACAAATGTTGAAGAGATTGAGCAGCTGAACAGTCTGCCCGAAGACGACCTTAACCAGCAGGTTATTTATCTGTTGCTGCTCAATAAGTTCTATCCGCTGACAACCGTTTCCGATAACTCTGCCGGTACGACGGCGGCCAACCTTGGCGCCAGCACGGCCAGCGAGCTGCTTTCGAACCAGTTGAGCAAGTGGATCAGCCAGGTGAGCACAAGTTTCGACCTTGGCGTGGCCTATCGCCCTGAGACTGAAATCAGCTCTGAAGAGTATGAGCTGGCTCTGTCAACATCGCTATGGGACGACCGTATAACGGTAAGCAGCAACTTCGACGTAAACAACCAAGACAAATCAGCCGATAACAGCACTCAGTACACCACCGACTTCTCAGTCGAGCTGAAACTCAACAAGAAAGGCAATGTTCGGCTTAAAGCCTTCCAAAAAGCCAGTGACGACCTTATCTACGACGATTCACCATACACCCGTGGCTTGGGTGTGTTCTACACCGAAGATTTCAACGATTTCGGTGAGCTCTGGCGCCGCTGGTTCCGACGCAAACGAACAGCAAAACCTGCTACTTATGATACTGTCGGTGAGACATCAGGGCCTGCAAACAGTGACGGATTATGATGCAATGACATGCTAAAAAATAAAAATGTCCCCCGAAACAATAAATTACTATATTCGCACGCTTTTTTTAAGGTTCTCTGAGCCTGTATTTTTTGAAATTTTAAACAAACATAAATGAGAAAAACAATCAGTTCAATAATGCTCGCATTGTGCGTGTCATTCACATTCTACAACTGTGAGTATCGCGATGACTTAGTTGGTAACTGGCGTGGTCCGTCGTATTTGAATTCAAACGGACGTGGCGGAGCATCTTGTTTCGTTATCGACGACAAGGCTTATTTTGTTGGCGGCCGCGGTTACATAAAGAGCGAAGCCTATTTCCTTGACACATGGCAGTTTGACCCAAAATATAATTCATGGTCACAATGTGCTACCGTTCCTGCCGAAAAGGGCCGTTATTATGGTGTGGCATTTGCCGCAACTGGTGCTGATGGCAAAACCAAAGGTTACTACGGAACCGGTATGGGCAAGTCGGCTGAGTTGTTCAAAGACTTTTATGAGTTCGATCCTGAAGGCACGACAACCGAGACAGGCTCAACTACTGGAACAACCAAGGAATTGATTGGAAAATGGACTATAACTGACTCTTTGCCGGGTGAGCCTATTTACGGCATGGTTGGATTCAGCATAAAAGGAGTGGGATATGTTGGTGCAGGCCAGACTAAAAACCAAGGCTATGCCAACACCTATTATTCATACAATCCCGATAAACCGGCAGGTGAAAAATGGCAGAAAGTTGAGCACATCAATCCTGCTAAACGTTGCTTTGGCAGTGTGTTTGTAATTGACGACCGCGCCTACATTGTGGGTGGTCTGACTAACGGCAAGGAAGCCCATGCCTTTGAGCGTTTCGACCCAAGTGTCGACGCTGGAGACTACCGCTGGTTCTATATCACTCAGGATTTTGCTGACGATTATCGCAATAGCGAATACACTAAAGTTTACCGTCAGCAGGCTGCTGCATTCTCAATCAACGGCAGAGGCTATTTGTGCTGTGGCTTATATGGCGGTGCCAAATCAGATGTATGGGAGTACATTCCCTACACAGGCCGCGACAATATGGGTATATGGACAGAAGTCTGCTCGTTCGAAGGCTCTCCACGCTACGCTTGTCAGGGATTTGCAACATCGTATGGTGTGGGATATGTAGGCACTGGCATGATTGGAACAGGAAAAGACCAGCAATACGATGATTTATGGGAATTCCATCCTAACGAAGATTATGAAGATCGTCCTGACCGTTAAAATCCCGAATTGAAAAATATAAAAAGGGAAATCTATGGTTTCCCTTTTTAGTTTAACAAGAAAACACCTAAAAATGAGCAAACTGCTGCACAAATTGATGCTAATAGCCTTACTCACAGCCGTGTTGTGCGGTTGCGAAGAAGAATACTACGGCAATTGGCGTTCGATTTCGACTTTCAATGGAAAAGGATGTGCTGACGCTGCCGTCTTTACAATCGGGAACACGGCTTATGTGGTTGGTGGCTATGGTTTTTATTTCGTACCTACCTATTTCAATACAACATGGGCGTTCGATATGAAAGACTATTCATGGCGTGAGTGCGACACTCTTCCCGGACCGCCGCGTCGAGCCGGTGTGGCATTTGAAATCGATGGTAAAGGTTACTATTGTGGCGGAGTTGGAATTGATAACGAGTGCTACAGCGACATATTCGAATTTGATCCCGAAAAAGCTGAGGGGTCTCAATGGACTAAACTTGCTGCCGATACCTTCCCCAATGGTGGATTCTACGAGGGTATAGGTTTTGCTATTGGTGGTATTGGAATTGTAGGTGCCGGTATAACCGAAATGAACGGTACGTCAGGCAGTTATTACAAGTTCGACCCCAAGAAGTCAGAAGGTTCTCGGTGGACTAAAATTGAGTCGGACGGGATTACAGCCAAACGACAGGGAGCTTGCGTGTTTGTTATCGACGACAAAGCTTACATCATCGGCGGACGTGCCAACAATTATCGCGTGGCTTCGTTTGAGTGCTACGATGCAACAACCAATGAATTCTCGGTGATCAGCCAAAACATTGTGAATGACTATAATATCGATATCCTTTATCGCTACAACGCTTCGGCATTCAGCATAGGCAACGACGGTTATGTAACTTGTGGTGTGAAGTTTACTGGAGAAGTACTTCGCGACACGTGGCGCTATACTCCCGGTGATGGACTCGGCCGTTGGCAGATGATTGGAGATTTTGAAGGTCCTAGCCGTTATTCGGCTACTTGCTTCACTTTCGGCCGTTATGGATTCCTGCTTTGCGGACAAAATGGCAACTTCTCAACCAGTTATAAAGATGACGTTTGGCTCTTCAGCCCGGATGAAGAATACAATAAAAGAAAAACAAGATAAAGCGACAAAATGCCGGCCAACATTTTCGACATCGTGGTTCTGATTCTGCTCGGAGTGGCAGCCGTAACGGGCTTTTTCAAGGGATTGATAACAATGCTCACTTCGCTTGTGGCAATCCTGCTCGGTGCGTGGCTCACAATGAAGTTTTCGTACATCACGGGTGGTTTTCTGCAAGCACATTTCAACTTCGACGGACAATATGTTACGGTGGCTTCGTTTGTCATTACGTTTCTGATTGTTGTCGTGGGCGTTCATTTGCTTGGCCGCACCATTGGCAGCCTTGTCAAGGCCATTGCACTTGGCTGGGCCGATAAGATTTTAGGTGTGGTCTTCAGTGTTCTGCGCAGTGCATTCATTATCAGCGCTATTGTGTCGGCGCTCAACTCGTTTGGTCCGTCATCGTCACTTTTCAGCGATGAGATGAAGCAGGAGAGCGTCTTGTTCAACAAGATTACGCCGATTGCACCGTTCGTGTTCGAGCAGCTTAATTTCAAACTTGATGACCATATCCCGTCGAACGTGGGCGATGTTCTGCCCGAGGGTACTAAAATATTGTAAAACAAGAATATCATAATAATTAAAACAATGAATTTTATAGAAGAATTGACATGGAGGGGCATGATTCACCAGATGATGCCCGGAACAGAAGAATTACTTGCAAAAGAACAAGTTACAGCATATTTAGGAATCGACCCCACGGCCGACTCTCTGCACATTGGCCACCTTTGCGGAGTGATGATGCTGCGCCACTTCCAACGCTGCGGTCACAAGCCGCTGGCCTTGATTGGCGGAGCAACGGGCATGATTGGCGACCCATCGGGCAAGAGCCAGGAGCGCAACCTGCTCGATGAGGAGACTCTGCGACACAACGTGGCCTGCATCAAAAAGCAGTTGTCGAAATTCCTTGATTTTGACAGCGATGCGCCCAACCGTGCCGAGCTGGTGAACAACTACGACTGGATGAAGGATTTCACGTTCCTCGACTTTGCTCGCGAGGTTGGCAAGCACATCACCGTCAACTATATGATGGCCAAAGACTCGGTGCAGAAGCGCCTGAACGGCGAGGCCCGCGACGGTTTGTCGTTTACCGAGTTCACCTATCAGCTGCTTCAAGGTTACGATTTTCTCTATCTGAATGAGCACAAAAACTGCAAGTTACAGCTTGGCGGTGCCGACCAATGGGGCAACATCACCACTGGTTCTGAGCTCATCCGCCGCACTAACGGCAACGAGTGCTTCGCGCTCACCTGCCCGCTCGTGACCAAAGCCGACGGCGGCAAATTCGGCAAGACCGAGAGCGGCAACGTCTGGCTCGACCCCGTGCGCACTTCGCCGTACCAGTTCTACCAGTTCTGGATTAACACGTCGGATGCCGATGCCGAGAAATACATCAAGATTTTCACCACTCTCTCAAAAGAAGAAGTTGAGAGTTTGATTGCCGAGCAAGCCAAAGATCCGGGTCTTCGTCCGCTGCAAAAGCGTCTGGCTAAGGAAGTTACCATTATGGTTCACTCGGAGGAAGACTACAACATGGCCGTTGAGGCGTCGAACATCCTGTTTGGCAAATCAACCAAAGAGAGCCTGTTGAAACTTGACGAACGCACGTTCCTTGAAGTGTTTGCCGGCGTTAAGACATTCGAAATCAGCAAGTCGGAACTGGCTGCCGGAATCGGAATTCTTGACCTTCTGGCTGAGAAAGCACAGGTTTTCCCGTCGAAAGGCGACCTGCGCCGCAACATTCAGGGCGGCGGCGTTTCCATCAACAAAGAGAAGGTTACGGCGCCCGATTTGGTTCTGAACGATGCCGCACTGCTCAACGGCAAGTATCTGCTTGTGCAGAAGGGCAAAAAGGACTACTCGCTGCTGATTGCGAAATAGTAATCCTTTTGAATTGAATTTTAACAAATCGCACATGCTGGCAACTGCGTGTGCGATTTTTTTTGCCATGCGGCCGCAATTTGCTAACTTGCACCCAACAGAAAACCACGATAAAATGCTGCGTAAACTTCTGAAACATATCATTTTGCTTGTCAACATTGTGTTTGTGGCATTGTTGTTTGTTTCAGGTATTGCCCGTTGGCTAAATCCTGCGGAGCACACAGCCATTGCGCTCGTCGGGTTGTTTTTTCCGGTGTTCATGCTCATCAACATTGCTTTCGCGATATGGTGGGCGGTCTGCCGCAAATGGCTTTTCCTGCTGCCACTGGCTGCGGTGGCCTTGTTTGCGCATCGCTATTTCGATTTCTCTTCGGGAAGCGGCGGCGCTGCGCCAAACGGACGGCAAATCAGGATTCTGTCGTACAACGCCCACAATTTCGGCCTTCATGCGCGGCCCAATCACGTGAAGATGATGAAAGAGATGACCGAATTCATCGGTTGCGAGAATCTCGACATTGCCTGTTTTCAGGAATACAGCAATGGCGATAAAGATTTGCCGGTTCACCAGCAACTGAAGAACTCGTTCAAATACAGCCATTTGCAAATCCGTAAAAGTCCGTATGCCTACGGCGACCTTCGCGATGGGCTGGCCACCTACAGCAACTATCCGATTGTGGGGTGCAACAGTGTGCCGTCTGATGGCGAGACTGATAACATTATCATTTACACCGATATAGCCGTTGGCGCCGACACTCTGCGAGTGTTCAACTGCCATCTGCAGTCGTACAAATTCTCGGCATCGGAATACGATTTTATTGCAAAGGTAAATTCTTTGAATTCAGATGTTTACGACAAAACAAAGCAAGGCGAGAACCGTGAAGGCTTGCTTAGCGTCTACCGCCGTATGCGGAAGGCCTACGAGTGGCGCGTGAAGCAGGCCGCCACGCTTGAACGGCTCATTGGCGAGTCGCCTTATCCGGTTGTGGTGTGTGGCGATTTCAACGACACTCAGTCATCGTATGTTTATCGCCTTGTGAGTCGCGGGTTGCACGATTCGCAGCGGGTGATGACGACGGGATGGCGCAACACTTACCGCCGTTTCTTTCCGGGCATCCGCATCGATTATATTCTTTACAACGGCCCCTTGAAATGCGTCAGTTGCCGTGTGCCGCAAGTTGATTTTTCCGACCACCGGCCGGTGGTGGGTGAGTATCAGATAGAATAAATATCCAACAAAAAATCCGTCACAGCCGTAGGCTGCAACGGATTTAAGCGGATTTGTTTAGTTACAAATCAAATCATCAGCGCGCCAACAAGGCCCAGAATTGCGTAGAATTCAGGCAGGGCGGCGTAAATCAGCGTGTTGGTGAACACATCGTGGCCCTGGCTGACGCCCACAATGCCGTTGGCGCAGACCTGGCCCTGACGGATTGCTGAAATCAAGCAGACAGCACCAACGCACAGGCCGATGCCAAAAATCAGCAGCCCCTGCGACGCGTCGGCTTGCAACTTGCCGAGCATCATAAAGAAGGCCACAAAGCCGTAGATGCCCTGCGTTGCCGGCAGTGCCGACAGCACCATAAAATTGCCCGATGCCTCGGGACGCTTTTTCAATCCGCCCTCGGCAGCATTTCCTGCCGTCGATGTTCCGATTGCACTTCCGATTCCGGCCAAAGCCAATACCAAGCCCAAGCCCAGATAACCTAAAATTGTTTCTACCATAATCAGTAATATTTAATTGTTAACATTCTCTGTCAAAGGATTATAACGACGTCCGGTACCCTCGTAGCCGGAATTTTTGAAAAACTCAAGGAAATTCAATCGCAACGGGTGCACAAACGCTCCCAAAACGCACATTGCAAGGTTCAGCGTGTGGCCGACAATCACAATCAGAATGAAGAAAATCCATCCTGCGCCGCCATCGCCAAGTGCTTGAGTGCCAATGGCATTGAACGCTTCGCCAAGTTTCGCGCCAGCAAGGCCGAGAGCGTAAAGGCGAAGGTAACTCAACACGTCGCCGAGCAAGCCTGTGGCGGTGTTGTAGGTGTTCCACAGGCCAACGCCGAAGTTTGCCAGCGGATTGCGGTGAAGGTCGTTCAGGAAGAAGATTCCCAACGCCGAAACCACACCCAACACAATGATTATCACCTTTGTAACGGCAGCGTCGATTGCGCCCGCAAGCGCCATTCCGCCAACCACCACGCCGCCCACAATGAGCAGCGTCCAGCCCCAGGTGCCGAGCGAGTTCAGGCCGCTGTGCTTGGTGGCCTGCCACGTTTTAATAATCATTGCCAGGCAAAGGTGCACCACGCCAACAGCAATGGCCATTATCATAGTGCCGTCATAACTGGCAATTTGCGACGGCAGCATCAGCCGCTTGACGCCTTCCGGCAGGCAGTTCCAGCCCAGCATATCGGTTGAGAAGAAGGTGTGGAACAGCAATCCGATAACCGTAGTGGCCACGCCGAGCGTTACCACAAGCGGCGAAATCTTCGGCATTTTCGACTTCAAAGCGAAGCCTATAGCAATGAGTATCAATCCGTAACCGGCATCACCCATACAGAAGGCGAAGAACAGCATAAAGAAGATTGATATCCAGACAGTTGGGTCGAATTCCGAGTAGCGCGGACGGCCGTACATATCGGTCAGCAATTCGAACATCGACACGAACCTATTGTTTTTCAGTTTAATAGGCGGATTGTCGGCATCTTTTGCGCCTTCGGCAATGTAATAGACATTGGCCGCGTCGAGAACGGGTTGCAGTTGCGGCTCATTCTCTTTCGGCACAAAGCCTTCAAAAACAGTCAGATAATTCTCCGCAGTCCGTTCTGCCGAAGCGTTTGCCAGACAACGGTCGAGTGCTATTCGGGTGCTGTCGAGTTGGCGCTGCAACTCATCGGTAAGACTCTTCAAACCAGCCATTTGGCTGTCGCAGTCGGCAATGCGGCCACGCAGAGCGTCAATTTCGGCCTGCGCATCGGCATATGTGCGGCGCGGACGCGGCAACTCCTTGACGGGGAAGTTGTAATCGTCAGAGTCTGAAACCGTTACAAAATAGATATATGTGTCGTCAGTCGAGACCTCGCTCAAGGCGTAATCGGTGCTCCACGATTCCTGAAAATCGGCTTTCCGCACCTTGTAGAAGCGCATTTTTAGGCCGTTGGCCTCAAGTTTAGCAATATCTTCGAGTTTGTAATCGCCCCAAGGCTTAAGTTCATCAACACCAGCCAACTGCTCCGCAAGTTGCTGCTGCAGAGCGTCGCGTTCGGCCGACAGGCTGATAACGGCTTCGGCAGCGTCGTCGGGCTTGCGGTTGAGCGGTGCGGCCTCCGGCACGGTGTTCAGAATGCCAATGGCACGGTGCAGTTTCGCGGCTAGCGCCGACGCAGCCTCCGACTCCTCGTCGACGGGCAGTTGCGAGCGCGTAATATCCACAATGCCAACACCTTGCAATGTCCGCAGAAAAGCGTCGGCATCACCGCTCAAAAGCACAAAGTTGTATTTTGTCATTTCTGTAATCATACCGCTGCTTCCTCCTCTGCCAAATGCTTGTTTTTCACTATTTTCTGCGACGCTTTCGACAAGTTCTCCTCGTCCTCCATATAGCGTTTTATCTTGCGTATGGCCTCGTTGTAGCCCGGAATCTGCACCTTCTCGTACAGATTCACCTTCTGTGTCGTCTTTTTGCGGTTGTAGTCCAGAATGCGGCTGACCTCCGTGTAAATCTCCGACTCAATGCCAATCTGCGCCAGATTTTTCAAAATCCGTACTCCGTCGGCATACCACATCGGCTTGACAAACAGATTAATATCCTTCACATCGAAGATTACCTCCTCGAGCGCGGGCGTGGCCACTCCGGCAATCTTGACGGTCTTGAGCCGGACGTCGGCAACCGAAATCAGCCCCGCATCAAACTCGCTCCAGAGTTGCGCCATATAGTCGTACGAACGGAACTCATTTTCAAGTTGTTGCGCAAGGTTGTCAGACCGCTGTTTGGCCCGTTTCACCTCCATACGCAACGCACTCTCCTTGCTTTTGAGCGTGGGCAGGGCGCGCGTGCGGACTTTCAACTGCTTGTTGAGTTCGGTGAGCGACGTCTTGTTATATTGGAATTTAATGGCCATTGCTTACTTGTTTTCTTTCCAATACTTCTCTATCAGTTTGTCTTTCAGACCAGTTTCGGCTTTTGTAAAGTATTTTCCAAACAATTCCCAGGCGGTGTCGAGCATCTCGT
>JAFYYA010000144.1 GCA_017557785.1 Salinivirgaceae bacterium | reverse complement strand
TCAAGTTGGGCGGCGCATTGAATCAAATTCGTAAACAATCAAAATAAATTGAATATTATGGCAGAAAAAATCACAATCAGCAACGGCAAACTTAATGTGCCGAACAACCCCGTAATCCCTTTCATTGAGGGTGACGGAATTGGCCGCGACATCTGGCCTGCATCGCAAAAAGTAATGGACGCGGCTGTGGCCAAATACTACGGCGGCAAACGCAAAATTGAGTGGAAAGAGGTTCTGGCGGGCGAGAAAGCCTTCAACGCCACTGGCAGCTGGCTTCCCGACGAGACTCTCGACGCTTTCCGCGAGTATCTGGTGGGCATCAAAGGCCCGCTCACAACCCCGATTGGCGGCGGCATCCGCTCGCTCAACGTGGCTCTGCGTCAGACTCTCGACCTTTACGTATGCCTGCGCCCCGTGCAGTATTACGAGGGCACACCGTCGCCTGTAAAGCGCCCCGAACTTGTTGATATGTGCATCTTCCGCGAGAACACCGAAGATATCTACGCAGGTATCGAATATATGAACGGCACCCCCGAGAACTTGAAAATCAAGAAGTTCCTGATTGAAGAAATGGGCGTGAAGAAAATCCGCTTCCCCGAATCGTCGAGCATCGGCATCAAGCCTGTAAGTCAAGAAGGCACAGAGCGCCTTGTTCGTGCTGCCATTCAGTACGCCATCGACCACAAGAAGCCGTCGGTTACTTTCGTCCACAAGGGCAACATTATGAAGTTCACCGAGGGCGCGTTCAAGATTTGGGGCTACGAACTGGCCGAGCGCGAGTTCGCCGACAAGGTTTACACCTGGAACCAATGGGAGAAACGCAAGAAAGAGATTGGCGAAGAGGCCGCTAACGCCGAAATGGACGCAGCTGCTAAATCGGGCCGCATCATCATAAAAGACTGCATTGCAGACGCATTCTTGCAACAGATTCTGACTCGTCCCGCCGAGTATTCGGTCATCGCCACACTGAACCTTAACGGCGATTACATTTCTGACGCTCTGGCAGCGTGCGTGGGCGGTATCGGCATTGCACCTGGCGCCAACATCAACTATCAGAGCGGTTTCGCTATTTTCGAGGCTACACACGGAACAGCACCGAAATATACGGGCAAGAACGTGTCGAACCCTGGCTCACTGCTGCTTTCGGGCGCAATGATGCTCGATTATATGGGCTGGACCGAGGCCGCCGACGGCATCCGCAAGGCTATGAGCAAGACCATCTCGCAGAAGACCGTAACATACGACCTTCACCGTATGATGGAAGGCGCAACCAAACTCTCGACATCGGAGTTTGCTGACGCATTGATAAAGAATTTGTAGAGAGTTGAGAGGTAAGTGTTTAGAGTGTAGAGTTTTCGATTAAATCTGTTAAACAGCGAAGCGATTAAACCTGTTAAACTAAACTCAACCTTCTAAACAGCGAAGCGACTCAACATCTCAACTTTTAAACGATTAAACAAGAAAAAGTAATGGAGAATTTCATATCTGACGTTTCAAGATTAGTAAACCAATCGTGCCAGATTGACAAGGATTTGTTCGACAAGTACAACGTTAAGCGTGGCCTGCGCAATTCCGACGGTTCGGGTGTGCTGGTTGGCTTGACCAACATTGGCGACGTTGTAGGTTATCGCCGTGAGGGCGACACTCTGATTCCCACCGAGGGCGACCTTCGCTACCGCGGATTCCCAATCCGTGAGCTGGTTAGGGGCTTTCAGAAAGAGAACCGCCACGGCTTTGAGGAGACAACATTCTTGCTGCTCACTGGCAAGCTGCCGACACCGCTGCAATTGGCCGAAATGACAACCCATCTGGCAAGCAAGCGCGACCTTGACGATTCGTTTGTCAATATGATTCTGTCGTTGCGTGGCCGCGACCTGATGAATATGCTGTCGCGTTCGGTGCTGATTCTCTACACGTTGGATGACACAGCCGAGGATTATTCGCTGCCGAGCCTTGTGAAACAGTCGCTCAACCTAATTGCTAAATTGCCGATTATTGTTGCTTACTCGTATCAGGGAATGCGTCACGCATTCTATCGCAAATCACTGGTAATCAGACACCCGCAGGCCAATCTGTCGGCGGCCGAGAACTTCCTATATCTTCTCAAAGGCAACAAATACACACCGCTCGAGGCCGAAATTCTCGACCTTATGATGATTCTGCACGCAGAGCACGGCGGTGGTAACAACTCAACGTTCACAATGCGCCTTGTGTCGTCGGCAATGACCGACACTTATTCGGCAACAGCCGCAGCAATCGGCTCGCTGAAAGGCCGTCTGCACGGCGGTGCAAACCTTCAGGTTCTCGAAATGATGACCAACATCAAGAAGAACGTGAAGAACTGGAACGACAAGGAGGAGATTAAATCGTACCTAATGAAGATTCTTCGCAAGGAGGCATACGACCGCTCTGGCAAGATTTACGGCATCGGACACGCCGTTTACACTCTGTCGGACCCGCGTGCGCAACTGCTCAAGACCAAAGCCATCGAACTGGCCAAAGAGAAAGGACTCGACGCTGAACTTCAATTGTACCTGAACATTGAGGAACTTGCGCCCAAGGCTCTTGCCGAATACAAAAACGGCAATGTGAAGCCGGTTTGCGCCAATGTCGATTTCTTCAGCGGATTTGTTTACGAGGCCATCGATATTCCGCGCGAACTGTTCACACCAATGTTCGCCATCGCCCGTATGTCGGGTTGGGCGGCTCACCGTCTCGAGGAGATGACCTTTGCGTCGCGCCGCATCATCCGTCCGGCCTACAAGAACGTGATTCAAAACGAATATCACTATGTGGCACTGCAAGACCGATAACAAGGATTGATTTTGATAATGAAAAGAGCGAAGTCGGATATGGCTTCGCTTTTTTTGTGGGCTAAAATACGAAGAGGCGACCACGTTGGCCGCCTCTTGATATATTGATTTGCAATGAATGTATTTTAAATCATTCCAACAATCACATTCACCGCCTTGTCAAGACCATCGGCGTTTTTGCCGCCTGCCGAAGCAAAGAACGGTTGGCCGCCGCCACCACCTTGAATCTCTTTGGCAGCCTCGCGAATCATCTGCGAAGCGTTCAGGCCAGTGGCAACCAGAGCGTCGCTCATTGCAATGGTCAGCGACGGTTTGCCATCGTATTTGGCGCCTGCTACAAACAGGAACTTGTCCTTCACCTCGCCACGGATTCTGAATGCCAAATCCTTCAGTGCGTCAGGGCTCATCTCAATGCCGACAGGCACACGGAACAACTTCACATCGCCCTTGGTTTCGGCATTTGACAGAACATCGGCCTTTATCTTTTGGATTTTCTCCTGCATAAACTTCTCAATGTCGCGCTTCAGTTCGGCATTCTCGTCAACGGTCTTTTTAATGGTCTGCGCTAGATTGGGCACGTTGTTGAACATCTCCTTCAGTGAGCGAAGAACATCCTGCTGCGCATCGAACATATTTTCAGCTTTTTCGGCGGTCACAGCCTCGATACGGCGAACGCCAGCGGCAACCGAACTCTCCGACACAATCTTAATCAAACCAATCTCACCAGTTGAGTGAACGTGAGTACCACCGCACAACTCAATCGACGGGCCGTATTTGATAACACGCACCGTGTCGCCGTATTTCTCACCAAACAGAGCCATCGCGCCAAGCGATTTGGCCTCTTCGATAGGCATATTGCGGTTCTCCTCGAGCTGCAGATTCTGACGAACAAGTTTGTTGGCAATGTGCTCTGCCTTGCGAATCTCCTCGTCGGTAACCTTCTGGAAATGAGAGAAGTCGAAGCGCAGGCAATCGGGTGACACCATTGAGCCCTTCTGCTCAACGTGAGTGCCAAGCACCTGACGCAGAGCGTAATGCAGCAAGTGTGTAGCCGTGTGGTTGTTTGCCGTTTGCTGACGACGTTCAACATCGACAACCGCGCGGAAAGTGGTCGTTGGGTCTTTCGGCAGCGATTTTGCCAAATGCACGCTCAACTTATTCTCCTTTTTTGTATCGATAATTGCAATGCGCTCACCATCGGCCTCAATGTAGCCCGTGTCGCCAATCTGACCGCCCATTTCGGCGTAGAACGGCGTGCGGTTGAGCACAATCTGATAAAGTTCCTGATTCTTCTGTTTAACCTTGCGGTAGCGCAGAATCTCGACATCAGCCTCTGTCAAGTCGTAGCCGACAAACTCCGACTCGCCCTCCTGCAGATAAACCCAGTCGCCAGTCTCAACGGCTGCGGCGTTGCGGGCGCGTTCCTTCTGTTTCTGCATTTCGACATCGAAATCGGCTTGATTGACAGTCAAATCGTTCTCGCGCAAAATCAGTTCGGTAAGGTCGAGCGGGAATCCGTAGGTGTCGTAGAGCGTGAACGCCTCGACGCCTGTAATCTCCTTTTTGCCAGCGGCCTTTGTGTCGGCCATAATCTTGTCCAACAGACGGATACCTGTCTCAAGGGTGCGAAGGAATGCGTCTTCCTCCTCCTTCATAACTTTTTCAACCAAAGCCTGTTGCGCTTTCAGTTCGGGATAAGCCTCGCCCATTGTGTCAACCAAAACGGGCAACAGCTTATACATAAACGATTTACGCTGACCAAGGAAGGTGTATCCGTAGCGGACGGCGCGGCGAAGGATTCGGCGGATAACGTATCCAGCCTTTGCGTTCGACGGAAGCTGACCGTCGGTCACCGAGAAGGCGATTGTGCGCACGTGGTCAGCCACAACGCGCATTGCCACATCAACCTTTTCGTCTTTGCCGTACTCGCAGTCGCAAATGCGGCCTATCTCCTTGATTATCGGTTGGAAAACATCGGTGTCGTAGTTCGATTTCTTGCCTTGCAGAGCCATACACAAGCGCTCAAAGCCCATACCAGTATCGACGTGCTTGTGCGGCAGAAGCTCAAGCGAGCCGTCTGCCTTGCGGTTATACTGCATAAACACAAGGTTCCAGATTTCGATAACCAGCGGATTGCTCTGGTTTACAAGGTCGCGGCCTGGCACTTTGGCGCGCTCGGCGTCATCGCGCAAGTCGATATGGATTTCAGAGCAAGGACCGCACGGACCAGTGGCGCCCATCTCCCAGAAATTGTCGTGCTTGTTGCCGTGGATTACGCGGTCTTTCGGCAGATACTTAAGCCAGATTTCCTCAGCTTCGGTGTCAAGAGCCAGATTCTCCGACGCATCGCCTTCAAACACTGTGGCATAAAGGCGGTCTTTCGGCAGTTTATAAACTTCGGTGAGCAACTCCCAAGCCCAGGCAATGGCTTCAGGCTTGAAATAGTCGCCAAACGACCAGTTGCCGAGCATTTCGAACATTGTGTGGTGATAGGTGTCGTGTCCAACCTCTTCAAGGTCGTTGTGCTTGCCCGACACGCGCAGACATTTCTGACTGTTGGCCACACGCGGCCACTTGCGCGGCGATATGCCAAGGAAAATATCCTTGAACTGGTTCATACCCGCATTGGTGAACATCAGCGTCGGGTCGTCTTTGATAACCATCGGCGCACTGCTCACAATCTGGTGCTGCTTCGATGCGAAAAACTCTTTGAACTGATTACGTATCTCTTTAGAATTCATATTATTATATGTATAATTGTTTCATTTTATACAGAGTTGCAAACTTATTTCTTTTTTCATTAGTTTTGTGTTTTGAAAATCAAGTTTCTGAAAAAATAATGTCGAAAGTTAGGTTTAGCTTCGATTCAGACAAGCTGAGTTACGACAAGATAACCTTGTCGGCGGGTCAGAAAATCTTCCGTTTTCTGCGCCGAACCGTTGTGGTGCTTGTTATCGCGGTCTTGATGCTATACGGCTTGTCGCTAATTTTTGAGACATCGGGCGAGAAAATCCAGAAGCGCGAGAACAAACAGCTTGTGTTCCAGTATGAGCTGCTTAACAACAAAGTGGAGGGCTTGGAGCGAAGCATAAACGACATTCAGCAAAACGACGACAACATCTATCGTATGATTTTCGGTATTGAGCCGAATTCTGAGCCCAAAGACAAAATATTGTCTTATAACGATTTGGAGCAGTATTCCAATACTGAGCTAATTGCTATGGCATCGCATAAACTCGACAGTGTCTTTATGCGGGTTAACTCAGAATCAGATATATACAACAATGTTCTAAATGAGTCGCAGAAAAGAACCAAGTTCCTTGCCGCTGTTCCGTCGGCTTTTCCTGTCGATAACACCAACAGCATTGCGCGTGTGGCTTCAGGTTACGGCTATCGCATTCATCCTATTTACCAAACGTTGAAGATGCATACTGGAATCGATATTGCGGCTCCGGCCGGCACCAGCGTATATGCGACTGGAAATGGGAGAGTGGCGAGTATTGAAAATCACCCGACAACCCGAGGCAGAGTTATCGTGATAGAGCACGGATACGGCTATAAGACTGTTTACGAGCATCTTGGAAAGACAAAAGTGCGTACGGGCCAGCGTGTAAAGCGCGGTGAGGTAATAGGCGAGGTGGGTAGCACAGGCCGCTCAACGGCGCCACATCTGCATTACGAGGTGCACAAACGCAACAAGACCGAGAATCCGGTTAATTACTATTACGCCGATTTGTCGCCTGAGCAGTACCAGAATATGATAAAGGCATCGAGCCTGACAACAATGAGTTTTGATTAATGTTCAGCATTTTAACAATTTATACGTTTCGATTATGCCGTACAAAGAACAAAAAATTGAGAAGCTGTTTTACAGCATAGGAGAGGTGGCCGAAATGTTCGGCGTCAACACATCGCTGATACGCTATTGGGAGCGCGAGTTCGACATCATCAAGCCACAGCGCAACAAAAAGGGCAACCGATTGTTCACCAAAAAGGATGTGGAGAACTTCTATATCATCTATAATTTGGTGAAAGAGAGAAAGATGACACTTGACGGTGCCAAGAAGAAGCTGAAGGAGAACAAGGAGGACACCATTAATAATATTGAGGTGCTGCGCTCACTTGAGTCGATAAAACAGATGCTGATAGAAGTGAAGGAACAACTGTAATTGGTTGTTGTACATATGAAAAAAGCACCTCACACGAGGTGCTTTTTCTTTTATATATTATTTAGTCTAATTCTCCAACGGGAAGAATTTGAACGGCAGGTCAACCAAATCACGGAAATACTCGCCCTGGTCGAGCATATCCTCATCGTCCTGCTGATAATACCAGTGAATCTCGACATTAGCCCCGGTTTTCGACAACTGGTTCATACGTTTGATGATGTTGAAAAACATCTTCGACGAAGCAGTGTTGTAATAGCGCATCTTGAACACCAAAGTCGTTTTAGGTGCAGGATTCTTTGAGTATTCTTCAATCCATTCAAGCACCGAACCATAAAGTAATGTGGCGTTCTCAGGAAGCGATTGTCCGGCTATTGTCAAATCGCCTGAGATGCTGAAACGCAAATCAGGGTTTTGTTTGCTTGGTGTTATTGTCAAGTCGTTCATATCATTTTTAATTTTCCCAAAAATAGAAACTAAACTTTAAACATCATCAAAAAGCGCAATATTTTTTGAACGGGTTGTTAATAACAATTTGAAACCCACGCCACAGCGCAGTGGGAGCGAGGTGGAGCCAGATACGTGTTATACCTAAAAAGATTTGTTGCCGATAACACTCGAATAAAATACCTACATTTGCGCTCGTTTTTAAAAAAACAGCATTTAATTCATTTGTTATGAGGAAACACATATTTAATGCAGGACCGTGTAAGTTGTCCGACCAAACTTTGCAGAACACAGCCAAAGCCGTTATCGAGCTCGATAACTGCGGACAATCGATTTTGGAAGTGTCGCACCGTTCAAAAGATTTCCAGGCAGTGATTGACGAGGCCGACGCCTTGTTCCACGAGGTGATGAACATCCCCGCAAACTATCACGTGCTGTTCCTTGGCGGTGGCGCAAGTACCCAATTCGCTATGCTTCCGTTCAACTTCTTGAAGAAAAAGGCAGCATACGTTGACACCGGCACCTGGTCATCCAAAGCTATAAAAGAAGCAAAACTCTTCGGTGATGTTGAGATTATCGCATCGTCAGAGGCTGCAAACCATACTTACTACCCGAAACCGGGCTCATACACCATCCCGACTGATGTTGATTACTTGCACATCACAACTAACAACACCATTCGTGGTACAGAGATTCTGACTGACATCGACTCTCCTGTTCCATTGTTCGCCGATATGTCATCTGACATCTTGAGCCGTCCAGTTGACGTTAGCAAATACGCTGTCATCTACGCCGGCGCACAAAAGAACGTTGGACCTGCAGGTTGTACAGTTGTCATCATCCGCGACGATATGCTCGACCGCGTTGTAACTGACCGCGCCATTCCTTCGATGCTCCGCTACGACATCCATATGAAGAACGGCTCAATGTACAACACACCGCCGTGCATCAACATCTTCGCCATCCGCGAGACTCTGAAATGGATTAAATCGGTTGGTGGACTTGAGGCTATGGAAAAACTCGCCATCGAGCGCGCTAACATCGTTTACGCTGAAATCGAGCGCAACTCGCTGTTCACATCGCCAGTTCAGAAGGATTCACGTTCGCGTATGAACATTCCGTTTGTCTGGACTCCGGGCAACGAGCAATATCAGGACGAGTTTATGGATTTCGCAAAGAAGTGCAACATTGTAGGCATCAAGGGTCACCGCTCGGTTGGCGGTTTCCGCGCATCGTGCTACAACGCCTGCACCATCGAGGACTGCCAAGCTCTTGTGAACTGTATGGCAGAATTTGAAAAACAAGTTAAAAAGTAAGAAATGAAGACAATATTAGTAGCAACAGAGAAACCTTTTGCAAAACAGGCTGTTGACGGCATTAAAGAGATTGTC
>JAFYYA010000143.1 GCA_017557785.1 Salinivirgaceae bacterium | reverse complement strand
CTGTCGCCCACACGCACCTATGCGCCCGTTGTAAAGCGCCTTTTGGACGAACTTCGTCCGCGCATCCACGGTATGGTGCACTGCTCTGGCGGCGCGCAGACCAAAGTGCTGCATTTTGTCGAAGGCGTTCACGTTGTGAAAGACAACCTGTTCCCCGTTCCGCCGCTGTTCCGCACAATCAAAGAGCAAAGCGGCACCGACTGGCGCGAGATGTACAAGGTATTCAATATGGGGCACCGCTTGGAAGTCTATCTCGACAAGGCTGACGCACAAAAGGTTATCGAAATATCGAAGTCGTTCGGTATCGATGCGCAGATTATCGGCCGCATTGAGCCTTCGGACCATACCTGGCTGACAATCAAGAGCGAATTTGGCGAGTTTACTTACTAACTGATTGATAGACTGATAGATTAATTGAAGGTAGAAAAGAAATTATAAACGAAGTGGATAACGACTTAATTACGAAAGCCCTTGAAAAGGCTGAATACGAGACGCTTAAAAAGAAGGCTATGCTGAATCAGATTGTGATTCAGGCTGGAAAGAACGGCGAGATTGTCCGTGTTCCCGCTCGTGAGGTTTTTCAAAAACTCTATAACGAACCAGTGCCGGAGTTTTGAGAATTGTTGCTGATTGATAATGTTTTATGCAAAGATATAACTAATAAAAAGAATTGTAAGAAACAGAAAGTAAAAAAATAGAATAACATATTATTAATCAAGCGTTTGCTTCGATTGTTCAGACTGTCCTAAAACGTGAGAAACTTTAGAATGTCGTAACTGAAAGTCAAGAAAATGCCTGCGCTAATGCGCGGGCTTGACTTATCTATTACGACGGGCGATTCTCACGGCCTTAGGATGTGGATAATGTTTAAGTCCGCATTTTTTTGCCGTTTTGGATTGCCCGTTTACACCTGAATACAGATAAGTAAGCGCCCAAACATTAGTGCAAGAAAATGGTAGACGAATCAAAAAACAATGTTGAGGAGCCGCAATTATCATATCCTTTCAGCAAGGATATTAAACTTAAAGAAGGCAAAAGGTTACGTGTATTATCGCTTTTCTCTGGATGCGGTGGAATGGATTTGGGCTTTGAAGGCGGTTTTATTACTCATAAGGGCAGCGTGAACGAAAAAATGTGCCCCGATTTTATATCGGAGTATTTAGACAACGATTTTGTAAGACTGACCCCCACAATATTTCAAACAGTATTTGCAAATGATATTTTACCGGACGCAAGGGCTGCGTGGGTGCATTATTTTTCTAAATCAAACGACAACGATGGTATATATCGTACAGAAAGCGTGGTTGATTTGGTGAAAATGCATAGGGACACCAAAGATGTTTTTCCAAAAGATATTGATGTAGTGACAGGTGGTTTCCCTTGTCAAGATTTCAGCGTGGCAGGAAAAAGAAGGGGCTTTGAATCACACAAAGACCACAACGGAAATTACATTACAAGCGAGATAGCGACAGAGGAAACACGCGGTAAATTGTATTTTTGGATGAAAGAAGTAATTGATATTACCCGTCCGAAAATATTTATCGCTGAGAATGTTAAGGGACTTACTAATTTAGGCAACGTCAAAGATATTATCCAAAAGGATTTCTCATCGGCAGCAGGTAACGATTATATTGTATTGCCGCCACAAGTGTTGCACGCAGCCGATTATGGCGTGCCGCAATCGCGAGAGAGAGTGATATTTATTGGCATCCGCAAGGATTTGTTAAAGCCTGTGGCGTTAAAAAATCTTGAGAAAGAAAGTATTCCCGAAAAATACAATCCGTATCCGAAGCCGACGCACAATTATCATATAAAAGACAAATGTTTGGCTCAATTTCAAACAGTTAGAAATGTTTTTGCAGCATTGGATGAGCCTTCGGCTTCAAATGACGATTCTCAAAAATACTACTCACAAGCCAAATATATGGGTTCACATTGCCAAGGGCAAAACGAAGTGAACCTTGATGACATAGGCCCTACAATCCGTTCCGAACACCACGGAAACATAGAATATCGCAGATTATCAGCCGAGCACGGAGGCAAGTATACCGATGAATTGAAAGCAGGAATGCCGGAGCGCCGGTTGTCACCGCGCGAGTGCGCTATGATACAGACATTTCCGCCCGATTACGAGTTTGTGTTTTCTAATTCTTACGACAAAAAGAAATTCGCCGTCAGTCCTTCGGGTGCTTACAAAATTATCGGCAACGCCGTGCCGCCTGTTTTGGCATACAATATAGCGCATCGCTTACAGCAAGTTTGGCCACTTTATTTTGGTTGATATGGGAAATATTATCACAATTGAAAACGACGGTGCTGACAGAAGAACACAGGCTTTTGCCGCTTTTATGAGCGATGTTGAGAATGAGATGAATTCTAGTGCAAGAAAAGATTCTTCTTTATATAAAGACTGCACCCCGACAGATTTAGAGAAAGAAGCGGTTCGCATTATGAAAACTGTTGCGCCAAAAACCGAGTTTGACCCCAATGACATTGAATTAGTATCCAAACAATATTTTCCTGATATTTTGTTATCTAAACGAGTGTTTGGAGTAGAGGTAAAATCTACTCAGTCAAATCATTGGACGTCTACTGGAAGTAGTATTGTTGAATCGACAAGAAATGATTATGTCAAGTGCATTTATATGCTTTTTGGCAAATTGGGAGGTTCACCTGCAGAGTTTAAATGCCGCCCGTATGAAGATTGTTTGTATGACATTGCAGTTACCCATTCACCACGATATTTGATTGATATGAATTTGAAAAAGTCAGAAACGATTTTTTCAAAAATGCATACGACGTATGAAGATTTACGAACGGCTTCAAATTCAATCGAACAAGTCAGAAAGTATTATAGGGATAAGGCGATAAAAGACAATAAAAAAGAGATGCCGTGGTGGTTGGGAACTGGCGAAACCATAACGTCACAAATGAATGTTCGTTTATGGCAAGACGCAAAGAGCGATATTTTAAAAGCCAAAATGTTTGTCTTGTTTCCTGAAGTGTTAAATAGTGAATTTGCAAATGTTGCTCTTTGGCTTTGTACGGAACATTCTATTGTTGTGTATAATGCGAGAGATGCATTTACTGCGGGTGGTCGGTGTACTGCGATTGGTGGGGAAAAATTACAATATCCAATTCCACATATAGTTGGTAGTTTGTTAAACTCTTCAACGGATATAAAACGATTATTTAACGATGAAGTTTTTTTGCATAGCGAACTGAGTTTTTATAGGCAAGATTTATTTGAAGGATACAATTGCAATTTTTATAAAAAGTGGCTTGATAAAACAAATGAAAGGATACAAAACCTTGAGTATGAAATAGATAAAACAAAACGTAATTTACGTGGAGTTCCTTTTATTGATTGGTTTGAAAGCGGAGCAAAAGCAATATTTAAGAAATAGGTAGACTTTCGCGTTTAATATCGGATAAAATCGGCTCAAATCGGTTAGAAAAACCTGTGTGAATCAGTGTAGTCTTGTGTAATCTGTGCGAGAATAATCCGCGCAAATCCGTTAAATCTGCGTCATCTGCGTTCATATAGTTTGTGAATTGAAAATGATTCTGTTTCTTTGCAGAAGATTTGATTGTAGGAATTCCGTCAATCAGTCAATCAATTAATCGATAAATGATTATGGCAACAGAAAACACACTACTCGAGAAACTTGAAGCAATTAAAATCCGGTTTGAGGAGACATCGCAGCAAATAACTGACCCTGAAGTTATTGCCGATGTGAAACGCTTTGTGAAACTCAACAAGGAGTACAAGCACCTTGAACCGATTGTGGAGGTTTACAAGACATACAAAACGCTGATTTCCAACATCGAGGAAGCACGGCACATCCTGAACACCGAAAAGGACGATGAGATGCGCGAAATGGCCAAAATGGAACTCGACGAGAGCGAGCCGAAAGTGGCGCCAATGGAGGAGGAAATCAAACTTCTTCTGCTGCCTTCGGACCCGGAGGACGAGAAAAACGCCATTCTTGAGATTCGTGGTGGCACGGGCGGCGACGAGGCTGCTCTCTTTGCCGGCGACCTTTTCCGTATGTACACAAAATACTGCGAGTCGAAAGGGTGGAAACTCGAGGTTTCGAGTTGCAGCGAGGGTGCCAGCGGCGGCTACAAGGAGATTGTGGCCCGCGTAACAGGCACCGGAGTCTATGGAACGCTGAAGTACGAGTCGGGTGTGCACCGCGTGCAGCGTGTGCCCGTTACCGAGACGCAGGGACGTGTCCACACATCGGCAGCCACGGTGGCTGTGCTGCCCGAAGCCGATGAGTTCGACGTTCAGATTAATGAGGGCGAAATCAAGTGGGATACTTTCCGCTCGAGCGGCGCCGGCGGCCAGAACGTGAACAAGGTGGAGTCGGGTGTGCGGTTGCGCTACAATTGGAAAAACCCCATTACCGGTGTGGTTGACGAGATACTGATTGAGTGTACCGAAACCCGCGACCAGCCAAAGAACAAGGAACGCGCGTTGAGCCGTCTGCGTACCTTCATCTACGACAAGGAGCATCAGAAATATATCGACGACATTGCTTCGCGCCGCAAGACAATGGTCTCAACCGGCGACCGTTCGGCCAAGATTCGCACCTACAACTATCCGCAGGGCCGAATCACCGACCACCGCATCAACTACACAATCTACAATCTCGATGCCTTTGTGAACGGCGACATTCAGGACTGCATCGACCACCTGATTGTGGCTGAAAATGCCGAACGACTGAAAGAAGCCGATTTGTAAAATTTAATATCTACGATTATGATAATTTGGTCAGGAAGAGGAATTATATGTGCATTATCCTTGATATTATTTGGGGTAATAGGATTATCTATCTTTCCTAAAGAATACGATTTTTACGCTGTTGTTTTTTCATTTTTTGCTTCTGCCGCTGTTTGCTGGTCTTTGGGAAACTTATGGAACAATGAAGATCCTAAAATTTTTATTGAAAAATCAACGGGCAAAGAAATCAACGTAAAAAGAATACACACTTTCTTTTGGATTGAAATGCAATATTGGGGCATAATATACTCTATTTTAGGAGTTATATTATTGGCCACAAAGTCAATAACTGCCGCCATTATTTGCGCATTAGTAATCTGTGCAGGATTTTGTTATTATTTTATAAAGAGAAAAAGTGGTTCTTCTAACATAAAACAAGAAAACACGCCGACTGATAAAAAGGAACCATCAGTTCAGGTTGAAACTGAAGAAGAACGTTTAAAACGACGTCAGGAAAAAGAAGATCCAAGAAGATTTATGCCAAATTTTGAAAACACAGACAATGCTTAAATAATTAAACAAAGCAATTATGACACGCACCGATCTTTTCGAAAACATAAAGCGCAAGCAAACTTTCCTTTGCGTTGGTCTCGATACCGACATTAAGAAAGTGCCTGCTCATTTGCTGAACGACGAGGACCCGATTTTCGCCTTCAACAAGGCAATTATCGACGCCACGGCCGACTACTGCATCGCCTATAAACCGAATCTGGCCTTCTACGAGAGTATGGGCGTAAAAGGCTGGATATCATTCGAAAAGACAATAAAATATCTGAAACAGAACTATCCCGAACAGTTCATCATAGCCGACGCCAAACGTGGCGACATTGGCAACACAAGCGCAATGTACGCACGCTCGTTTTTTGAGGAGTTGGACATCGATTCGGTAACCGTTGCGCCGTATATGGGCGAGGACAGCGTGAGTCCGTTCCTGACTTACGAAGGCAAATGGGTGATTCTGCTTGCGCTCACAAGCAACAAGGGCTCGCACGACTTCCAACTCACAGCCGACGCCAACGGTGAGCGCTTGTTTGAGAAGGTGCTGCGCACAAGCCAGACGTGGGCCACTGCCGACCAAATGATGTATGTTGTCGGCGCCACTCAAGGACAACTGTTCGAGGATATCCGCCGCATCGCCCCCGACCATTTTTTGCTTGTGCCTGGCATTGGGGCGCAGGGCGGCTCGCTCGAGGAGGTCTGCCGCTACGGAATGAACTCGCAGTGTGGACTGATTGTCAACTCGTCGCGCGCCAT
>JAFYYA010000142.1 GCA_017557785.1 Salinivirgaceae bacterium | reverse complement strand
GCCATTGTTGCTTACCTGAAAGAGAAAATGGCAAAGACCGGCAAGAAACTTCTGTGGTCGACTGCTAACGTATTCGGCAACAAACGCTATATGAACGGTGCTTCTACAAACCCGGATTTCGACGTTGTTGCCCGCGCTATCGTTCAGATTAAGAACGCTATCGACGCAGGTATCGAACTTGGCGCTGAGAACTACGTGTTCTGGGGCGGCCGCGAGGGTTATATGAGCCTTCTGAACACTGACCAGAAACGTGAGAAAGAGCATATGGCAACTATGTTGACTATGGCTCGCGACTATGCTCGCAAAAAAGGCTTCAAGGGCACATTCCTGATTGAGCCGAAACCAATGGAGCCATCAAAACATCAATATGATGTTGACACCGAGACTGTTATCGGCTTCCTGAAGGCTCACGGTCTTGACAAGGACTTCAAAGTTAACATCGAGGTTAACCACGCTACTTTGGCTGGCCACACCTTCGAGCACGAATTGGCTTGCGCTGTTGACGCTGGTATGCTCGGCTCAATCGACGCTAACCGTGGTGATATGCAGAACGGCTGGGATACTGACCAGTTCCCGATTGACCAATACGAATTGGTTCAGGCTTGGATGCAGATTATCCGCAACGGTGGTCTTGGCACAGGTGGTACCAACTTCGACGCAAAAACTCGCCGCAACTCAACTGACCTTGAAGACATCTTCTTGGCACACATCAGCGGTATGGACGCAATGGCCCGCGCACTTGAGAACGCAGCCAAATTGCTCGAGGAGAGCCCGTACAAGAAGATGCTGGCTGCTCGCTACGCATCGTTCGACAAGGGCGAAGGCAAGAAGTTTGAGGAAGGCAAGATGACTCTTGAAGAGGCTTACGAGTACGGCAAGAAGGTTAACGAGCCAAAACAGACTTCAGGTCAACAAGAACTTTACGAAGCAATTGTTGCAATGTACGCTTAATCAGCGGTTTGCATATAACGGAAAAGGCGGAACTTGGGTTCCGCCTTTTTTTGTTGATACCTGAATGCGGAAACAGCAGATTGAACGGATTCACACATATTAGTGCACTGATAGCACACACAAAAAATCCGCAAGCGGATTTAAGACTTAATGATATCTGCGATAAAAAAACAGGATTTTATTTCCGCTCACTGAAGACAATCTCAGAGTCGGTCACCTTATAGTCCCAATTCATTGCGGTTGCAATGATTTCGGCAACTGATTCGGGCGTTGGATGGTCGAAATAGCCAGTGTAGTTCACGTTGCGTGAGTCAGCAGGCAGAGTGATTTTTGTGCCTAGATATGTACCCAACTGTGCCGAGATTTGCGAAAGTGGCTTGTTATTGTAGTTGAAGACACCCGTGTGCCATGCAATGGCATTGTTGTCGAGAGTGTCGGACGGGGTGACAGTGTTGCTGCGGCAGTCGAACGATGCTGACTGACCTTTGGTCACCACGGTGTTGTTTTTACGGCTGCCAAACGCCACTTTGCCTTCAACAACCGACAAATCAACATTCTTCGCTTTGGCCGGTGCTTTCAGGTTGAATGATGTGCCAAGCACCTTGGTGAAGACGTGCTGCGGGGTTTTCACAACAAAATCGTCGCCTGTGTGACGCACATTGAACATTGCTTCGCCAATGAGTGCAACGGTACGCGTTTTAGTCAAATCGTTGTACTTGTAGGCAATTTGGCTGTTTTTGTTTAGCCATACAACAGAACTGTCGGGCAATACAACCATTTCAGTCGCATTGGCTGACACATATTTAAAGATATCGGTTTGAGTAGAGTTTCTGAATGTAAAAATGCCGATCAACAGAGCTACCGACGCGGCCATTGCAGCCACCCACGCGAAACGATGGCGGACAATGCGGGGCTGCGTTAGCTGCTTGAACTGTTCCCACTCGGCATCGACATCAACTTTCATTTCGTAGCTGACTTTGCCGGCGGCATCCCACAAGCGCACAACTTCGGCATACTCGCCTGCATTGGCGGGATCTTGCAACCACGCGTCAAGTTGCTGCTGCTCAGCGACAGTCAGTTGACTTTCCGTAAGTTTTTTTGCCAATATTTCCGAAATTGCGTCTTGCATAGTTTTTCGCGTTACTCTATAAGAACAATTTAGTGAGCATTAACCCTACCTTGGTTATCAAAAAAATTCCAAAAATTTTTAGATAAGGCTGTAATTTTACTCTTAATTCCTTGATTGACTTACCGATATGTTTTTCAACAGCCTTGACCGAAATATTCAGGTTATCGGCAATTTCTTTGTTACTCATCCCCTGAAACCGGCTTAATGAGAACACCAACTGGCTTTTTTCGGGCAATTCGGCCACGGCGCGTTTCACGGCTTCTTCAACTTCGCCTTGCAGATAATCGCCACTGTCGACAGTTGCCGCGCTGTCGAGTTGAACTTGGGTGTACTCACCTTCAATCTGGATGCGTTTCTGCTTTTGAATGTGGTTGATAGATACGTTGACGATGGCCCGTCGCAGGTACGACGGCAGGTTCACATTTTCATCAATCTCGTCGCGCCGTTCCCAAATGTTGACAAACGCCTGCTGCACAATGTCATGCGCCTGATCGCTGTCCTTCACAATCGAATAGGCGAAATTGCACATGGTAGCGAAATTGCCACGAAAGAAAAACTCGAATTGCTGTTCGTTTATCATCGGAACGGTTTGTTTCCTGTGCAAATGTAGTCGATATTTATAAGTTTTCGGTGGATAAGTTTAGAAAGTTAGGGGCTATGCTATTAATCGGCGTGTTAATATTCAAGCCATCATTTTACCCATTGTTAATTTGTTTCCGCTTTTTGTTTGCGTTTGTGTTCCAAACAACGCCTATCTTTGTCAAACTATGGCAAACCAGTTCACCGAGATACTGAAAAAATATTGGGGTTACGACTCGTTCCGTCCGTTGCAGGAAGAGATAATCACTTCTGTGGCAAATGGTTACGACACACTTGCCCTGATGCCAACTGGTGGCGGAAAATCCATCACTTTCCAAGTGCCGGCAATGGCCAAACCTGGTATCTGCCTTGTCATCACCCCACTCATTGCTTTGATGAAGGACCAGGTTGAGAACCTGCGCACGCGTGGCATCAAGGCCTATGCCATCTACACCGGCATGACGCAGCACGAAGTGGGGCTTGCGCTCGACAACAGCATCAACGACCCTGACACAAAATTTCTCTACTGCTCGCCCGAACGGCTTGGCTCTGAGATGTTTCTGGCTAAAGTCAAACAGATGAATGTCAACTTGCTGGCCGTCGATGAGTCGCACTGCATATCGCAATGGGGCTACGATTTCCGTCCGTCGTATCTTGAGATTGCCAAAATCCGCGCCCTGCTGCCCGGCGTGCCGGTGCTGGCCGTCACTGCCACTGCCACACCGCAAGTGGTCGACGACATTCAGGAACGGCTGGAATTCAAGAAGAAAAATGTTTTCCGCAAAAGTTTCGAGCGCAAAAACCTAATCTACCTTGTGCGTGAAGTCGACGACAAACTGCGCCACATGCTTCGTATCATCGGCCACATTCAAGGCACGGGGATTGTGTATGTGCGCAGTCGTTCAAAAACCAAAGAGATATCGGATTTTCTGCAGCAGAACGGCATCAGCGCCGATTTCTATCATGCCGGACTGACAACCGAAGTGCGCGATGAGAAACAGACCGCCTGGAAGAGTGGCGCCACACGCGTGATTGTCGCCACCAACGCTTTCGGAATGGGCATCGACAAGCCCGATGTCAGATTTGTGATTCACATCGACCTTCCCGACACTCTCGAAGCCTATTTCCAGGAAGCCGGACGCGCCGGACGCGATGAGAAACAGGCCTTTGCCATCATGCTCTACAACAAATCGGACAAGATGACATTGCAGCAGCGCACCGCACAGACCTTTCCACCCATCGAGACCATCAAAAACATCTATGAGTGTGTGGCCAACTACTGCCAAGTGCCGATTGGCGGCGGCAAGGGACTCGGTTTCGACTTCGACATGTCGCTGTTTGTATCGACCTACAAACAAAGCAAGGCTGTGGTGCACAACAGCCTGAAAATACTGCAGCAGTGCGGCTACATCGACTACAGCGAAGACGTGAACAACCCGGCAAGGCTGATGTTCATTGTCGGACGCGACGACCTTTACAAATACAAAACCGCCGGCCAACGCGACGACGACATTATAAAATTCATTCTGCGCACCACAAGCGGCGTGTTTTCTGAGTACCGCCCTATTGACGAAGCGCTCATTGCCAGAAGCCTGAACTGTCCGCGACAGGTGATCTACGAATTTCTGCTGAAACTAGCCCGCGACAAGATTATCAGTTACATTCCGCAAAAATCGCTGCCGCAGATTTACTATCCCGAAGAGCGGCTGCCATTGAAAGCGCTCTATTTCGGCCCCGACCGCTATCTGAACCGCAAAGAACTTTACGTTGAAAAGATAGACGCCGTTATCCGCTATGCTACTGAGCATGAATGCCGCGTTCAGCAGTTGCTGCACTATTTCGGCATGACCGACGTGCCAATGTGCGGCACTTGCGATGTGTGCACAAGCCGCCACGAAACCAATTTGACGGAATACGAGTTCCAGTCGATCAAAAGCCTGATTGACCATCAGATAGCGACTTGCCCGACAACCATCAGCGACCTGCCCGACAAGATTGGCAAGGAACCTGGAAAAATCGGCCGGGTGGCACGCTGGCTGCTCGACAACAACCAATTGGCCGAAACGGACGAAGGAATACTGAAAATCACCGAATTATGAACCAGAAACTTACCGCACGCGACATACAGTCATACATTAAACTAGCCGTTTGGGTGGTCGTGATAGCATATTTGTGCTTTTCATCGGGCGACCGCATCAACAATTTGAAAATCAACACAATCATTCCATTATGGCTAATTCCTTATATGGACAAGATTGTGCATTTTGTGATGTTTTTTGTGCTGGCATTCCTGATAAAATCGCTCTACACGCAGAAAACCATTGAGTTTCGCACATATTATATATTTCTGGTTGCGGGGGTGGCCTACGCCGCGCTCACCGAAGTGGTGCAGCACTATTTTGTTTATATGCGCAGCGGCGATGTGTTCGATTTCTTCTGCGACCTTACTGGAATGACGCTTTCAGTACTGGTGTTTCCTTGTTGGCCACGATTTGTGCAGCGCATTTTCGGCTGATTCAAGCCTTGCCTTCAAGCCCGGCCACATAATCTTTGATGAGCGGCAGTGTCTGCTGCCATAGGGCGGCAATCTGTTTCACCAGTTCGGCTGCTTCGGTGCCACCGCTGGACAGCCGTGCGGAATCGAGTTTCTCGGTTGCCGAAGGTATTCCCAGATAGCCGAAAGCCGTCTGCAGGGAATGATGTTTCATCCGAATCTTCTCTTTATCACCAGCGATGTAGGCAGTCATCAATTCATTGATATCTGCGGTCACCGATGTAGAGTAAACGTCAACCACCTGCTGCAGTTCACTGATGTCGCCTGCACAGGCGTCGGCCAGAAGCCGGATGTTGAATCCCTGCTGCCCGTCGGCGTCACTGGCGACCGTTTGATGATGGACCGGCGACTGGCGGTCGAGTCCGGCGTACTTGCAGATTTTGGCGCACAGATCGTCAGGATCGAACGGCTTCATCACGTAATCGTTCATACCGCTGGCCAGGCAACGCTCACGCTCTTCGGCAAAGGCGTGCGCGGTCATTGCAATTATCGGCACATCGCAACAAGGTTTTTCCAAACTTCTGATGGCGCGGGCGGCGGCGTTTCCGTCCATAACAGGCATCTGCACATCCATCAGCACCACATCGTATTGCGCTTTCTGCACCTTCTCAACGGCAATCTGACCATTGCCGGCAACTTCAATCTCAATGTTCGGGTTCCATGCCTTGAGAGTGTCGATGGCCAACTGCTGGTTAATCTCATTGTCTTCGACAAGCAGCAGACTCAGTTTCTGCAATGGCGCCTGCATTTTATCGACGGACGATTTGACAACTGCGCTGTTGTTCGATTTCTTCATAATCAGATTGAACCTGAAAGTGGAACCGCAGTTCGGCTCGCTCTCAACCGAAATGCTGCCCCCATGCATCTCAACCAACTGTCGTGTGATTGACAGCCCGAGCCCCGTTCCGCCGTATTTGCGTGTGGTGTCGACATTGGCTTGCGTGAAACTTTTGAAAATTTCCGACTGGCGTTCCTTTGGAATGCCGATGCCGTTGTCGCTCACTTCGAACCCAATGTTGATTTTGTCATCATCCGCGTCCAACAGGTTTATCTTCAAACCGATAATGCAATCGTCACCCGTGAATTTCACCGAGTTGTTAATCAGATTTGTGAGAATTTGGTTGGTGCGGTACGGGTCGCCGACAACCACAGCCGGCACCGCATCGGCAATGTCGATATTGATTGTGACTTTCTTGCCTTCGCGACCAACGCTCAGAGCATCAGAGCATTTGTGCACCAAATCGCGCAAATCGAAATCAGTGCTTTCAAGTTCCATCTTACCCGATTCAATCTTCGACAAATCGAGTATGTCGTTTATGATGTAGAGCAGGTTGCGTCCCGATGTCTTGATGTTTTCCAAATACCTGAGTTGCTGCTCGTTAGGATTCATTTTAAGCAACAGATTCGTGAACCCGATGATGGCATTGAGCGGCGTACGGATTTCGTGGCTGGTGTTGGCCAGGAACACTTCCTTCATCTTGTTGCTTCGGCTGATTTCGGCATTCACGCGCTCAAGTTCGTCCTTTTGCTTGTTGATGATGTCGAGAGCCTGCTCAAGTTCCTGCTTTTGCATCTCAATCCGATACATCGCCTTCTGCAACTGAATGTGGTGCTTACTCGATTTTTTAAAAGCCGATTCCAGACTGACGCGCTCAATGTCGAGCCTTTCAATCTGCCGCTGAGCCTCAGCGTTTTTATTGGCCAGATCGCGTGCCTTGTCAAGCAGTTCGGCCTCGCGGTTTTTCGAGTACATCGTCTGCGATGTAACACTCACACCACGCAACTCGCCGTGACTTACGAATGGCGAGAAAACCAAATCGATACGCTTTACAACATTCCCATCAACCGTCTCTTCAAATTTGTAAGTGAAATTTCCGCGGTGACGGGCACACATCTGCAGATAGGTGGCCAAATCGGGGTTCTGCGTGAAACTGCTTATGTTGTCGCCCGTGCGCAAACTGCTCAAAACGTGCCCGCTGTTCGACGAGTCCTTGTCCGAAAGCAGAAAACCGTCGACATCGAAATACAGCGTGCTGGTCCGTTTCTGGATGACATTGTTATAATCGAACATTGTGATTGCCCGCGACGACGCCATCTTCACTATAAGCACAATGGCCACAGTCGCCAGCAGTGCATAAGCCGAAATAATGATTAAGGCCAAATTCATTTTCTTGAAAATAAACGCTGCAATATAATCGTAAAAAACCGATTGGCGCATAAAAAAAAAAGCAGCCGGTTTGTCCGACTGCTTTTCTCTGTAGCGAGAGCGGGGCATGATCCCGCGACCTCATGATTATGAATCATGCGCTCTAACCAGCTGAGCTACCTCGCCATTCCGATTAAGCGGGTGCAAACATAGTGCTTTTTTTTAAAATAAAAACAGATACTGAAAATTTAAAAAAATCACAAATCCACCTTCAGTGTGGCCACAATTCCGCGCGGAATGGTGAGCGTCATATTGGCACCGCGCGCCCCTTTGCCACGCGAGCCTTCAGGGAAACACATTTCGGTGTAGACATTCCCGAAATCGTAAATGTTGTAACACAAAATGTTAAGGCTCATCGTATGGTTCCAAACCATCGCGACAAAACGGGCGTGAAGGTCGACGTTGAACAAGGCGCTTTCGCGGCAGCCAAAATTGCCGTCGGTTGGATTGATGCCGCGTGTACAGTATGGACGGATGGCCATCTGTGTATCGCCATTGCTGTCGGTGGTGGTGGCGGTGTTGAAAAACACAAACGGCTGCCCATCGGTCCAGCGACCGGTGATGCCATATTGAATATACTGATTGACATTGTGTGCCAGATAGATACGGCAGACGTAAGCCTTGTCCTGGTCGAAGCGGCCAACGCCAGGGTATTTACCATCAGTATTTTCTATTGTGCTGAAGGTGTTTGGATTGGCTGTCGACTCTGAGAGCACGTCAACGTTGTTGGCAGCCGGACCGTTACCCAATGCCGAGAGTCCGGCACCCATCATCGACTGCCACGACAAACTGAACAACACCTGCTCGCCACGATAGGTGTAGCGCGAGTTCTGTGATACATAGAATGGCGTGTTAAGCAACACATTGCCATCCATTAAACTTTTCGGCAGATAATCAACAACATAATCGTGCTGGCCGGGATTCAGAAAATAGTAGCCATCGGCATCGGTGAAGCCATTGGCATCGGTGCCACCAGTAAACTGAGCCATCCACGTGTGATGAAACTTCTTGTAAGTCTGCAGAAAAACAAACTCATGACGGCCGAATTCCAACCTGACGGGAATGTTCAAAGTGAAATATCCAGGCTGCCAAAGGTGTGCGGCATAATGGTGATAACGACCGCCGGTGGTAGTGAAAAGTCGCTCGGAACCGCTGAAATAGACATCGGCATTCATGTAATCGTCGCTCATGAAACGGATGTCGTCGATGTTGTAACTCACACGATCGTGAGCAAGCGTCAACCCCAACTCGAGCCACTTCCGCGGCCGACTGCTCAGCATAACCGTTGCCTGCACGTTTGGCGACAATTTCGACTTGCCGTCCATCAGCATTCCATCAATGGTCAGCGCCAACTCACCCGACAGGCTCGTCTTTTCGGTCAGTTGCCGTCTGGCTTCAAAGCCAATACGGTTCTCAACGAGTCCGGCTGCGAATGCGCGGCTTGTCCAATCGTAACGGTAGAGCGGCGTGGGTTGCTCTTGTCCTATGTGCTGGCAGAAAACGTTGTTACAAAAAGTCTCTTTTTCGGGTTTGAAGATGATGAGTGAATTGAAACCATCGGCTTTGAATGTAAGCCACGGCAGCAGCGGCCGGCTGTAGGTGAGTGCCCATGTCAGTTCGCGAGTGCGGCCATCGGCCATCCACGGCTCGAGCGACTCACCGTCCTGATCGATGATGTTACGACCAAACTCTATATTGTTGTGATGCACGGTATTAGACGACCAAGTTAAGCCAGTTGTCAGACTTCCGCGGTTTGCATAAAGAGATGCGCTTGCGGTTGATAGCTCCATCAGCTCGGCGCTGTTAAAGTAGAATTCAGCCCCATAATTGTCTTTGTCAGAAAAGTTTATGAAGTATCCGACACGGTCGAACCAACCCTTTATCGGCAACTGTCCGTTGAGTTGGATTTTATAATGATTGGCGCTGTAGAGCGGTTTGTCAGGGAGAAGTCCGTTATGGTCATAATTTGGCAACATTAGTTGTCCAAAACTGGTGTAAATATGCTGCTGATAACTTAATCCGTCTCTTTCCAAAGTAAATGCAGCGTCGGCAGTTCCTTGATTTTTAATATATTGGCGTTTGTGAATGGTTGACGGATCGAAGGCGTCATCGGTGCCGGTGCCATGAAAAAGATGGATGATCTCGGCCGAGCCGCGCGATATTCCGCCCAAATTGCCGTGGTTCCACGAAACCGATGCATAATCGCGGGCGGCAGTGTCGAGCTCGAAGTTGAGAACGGAACCGCGGTTGTTGATTCGCAGATTGTAGTTTTCCATATTCGGCACGTAAACCGATGAGCCGGGCGTGAAGCGGTTATCGGTACGGAAACCATTGATATATATGCGATTCCACTTGAATGAATTACCATCGACAGAAAACATCAGCTGCCCCGACTCGTCCCATTGTCCCACATGAAGCCCTTGATAAACAGTGTGGTCCGACAACGCATCGAGCCAATGGGCAAGGTGGCCCTGATGGTAGAAGTCGCGGAAGAAATCGGCTTTCACCGAATCTTCCGCAATCTGTGCCGAAGATATAGTGACGACGCCAACAGCTATCAAACAGCAAAATATTTTTCTGATTATCATCAAATTATTGTTTTATGACTGATAAAATATCGAGCCGGTAGGCCAAACCAACGCGCACCCAATGATAAGGATAATCGCGAAGACCATATTGGTAAACGGCAACCGCATCGATTTTTCCAATGTGGCCGATTAGGTCGAAGCGCAGCACTGCAGGACGGTCGTGAGCGAGCTCGCCACCATCGTTATTATGTTCCCAACCGCCATATCCGGCCAAATTGCCTGACAATGAAAAAAATGAGTTTTCCCATTTTGCCATCACGCCCCATTGTGTGGCGTCGTTTTGCCGGCCAAGGTCGGTTTGCCAACAGAGAAATCCGCCCGAGAGCGCCACACGCAAACGATGCGCCCATCGCTCGTTATGCCCCAGGGCCACCGATTTGCCAACCGAAAGGTCGAAGAAATAACCCGGGCTGTCGTAGTAGCGCGCGTTGAACGACTCAAAGCCCGATGCCGTCTTGAGCGCCGCCCGCAGCACTGCATCGGGACGAAGGCCGCTTTCGCGAAGAATCTGCATATCGGTGCTAACATACACATCGCCAGCCAGATGTCCGCTACGGGCGTCTTCGATATTCTCAGGCTGCACACGGCTTGCCGCAAGGCTTTCATCGGTGTTGCGATACCATTCCATCGCAGGCATCCAAACCGATAGATTGACGCGGTCGGTCCAAAGCGGAATGTTCAGTTTAAATGAAGCATCGATGGTCTGGTCGCCGCGGAACCCGTGGAAGTAATCGGTTGCCACTTCGGCTCTGAGTTCAGTCTGCACACGTCCGTCGAGCATTTCGGGCACAGCAAAGGCGTTCGGCCCGAAATAGTATGGCGAAATCTGTGTTATGGTGCGCTGCGACGTTCGGTTGAGCGGTGTCTGCGCCACCACCATTCCACACGCAACAATCAACAATATAACAAGCAGAAACTTACGATTCATCGATTCCAATATTTTGTGCGCGAAGATAAAGAAAGTTGGGAAGGTTTACAGGATAGTATTACCACCTTCGACCTACTCTATCATAAAAAATGTCGTTTTCAATGCTGTTGATACGATTTTAAACAAAAATGATTTGGAATTGAAAAAACAATTGTAACTTTAAGCAAACACTAAAACGTACCACATATGGCTAAATCAAACATCAAAATCTTTGTGTTAGACACGAACGTTTTGCTTCACGACTTCAAGTGCATCTATAATTTTCAGGACAACGACATTGTAATTCCAATTGTGGCTCTCGAAGAACTCGACAAGTTCAAGAAGGGAAACGACACGCTGAATTTCAACGCCCGCGAGTGCACTCGCGAATTGGATGAACTCATTGGCAAAGCCGACCCCATAAAGGGCATTCCAATCGGCAAAGGCCACGGAAAGTTGTATCTGGCTCTGGGTCAGAAATATCCCGACTCAATGAAGGTGTCGTTCCCCGAAGCCACCGCCGACCACCGCATTCTGGCTATCGCCGAACGCGTGCGCAAGGACAACCCCGACCGTAAGGTTGTTGTAGTGTCGAAGGACATCAACCTGCGCGTAAAGGCTAAATCGCTTGGCATTGCCGCCGAAGACTACACCACCGACAAGGTGCAGAATATTGAAGTGATTTACAAGGGAATAGACACAATCGACAATGTCAATCCCGAGTTGATTAATAAAATTTATCAGGACCGCGCCGGCGTGAGCGTTGACGAGTTCAAGTTCAGCCGCGAGATTTTCGCTCACGAGTACCTGATTCTGAAGGGCGACAACAAGAGCGCTCTCACCCACTACGACCCGTTTGAGCGCCGCATCAACCTTGTTGAGAAGCGCAGAATCTACGGCATTGAGCCGCGCAACGCCGAGCAGGCTCTGGCTCTCGACGCTCTGATGCGCCCCGAAATCAACCTTATCTCGCTTACCGGAAAAGCCGGAACTGGTAAGACTCTGCTTGCCGTGGCAGCCGCTCTGCAGCAGGCCGGCACCTACGAGCAGATTTTCGTTGCGCGCCCAATCATTCCGCTTACCAACCAAGATTTAGGTTTCCTTCCGGGCGACGTGAAAGAGAAAATCGGGCCGTATATGATGCCGCTGTTCGACAACCTTGGCGTCATCAAGCATCAGTTTGGCGCCAACAGCAAGGAAGTGCACAAGATTGACGAGATGCTGAAAGACGAGCGTCTGGTAATCACACCGCTGGCCTATATTCGCGGCCGCAGCCTGTCGAATGCATTCTTCATCATCGACGAAGCGCAAAACCTGACGCCGCACGAAGTGAAGACCATTGTAACACGTGCCGGCGAGAATGTGAAGATTGTATTTACTGGTGATATTCAGCAGATTGACTCACCATATCTCGACAGTACATCGAACGGCTTGAGCTATCTGACCGACAAGATGAAAGGCCAAAACCTGTTTGCTCACATGAACCTTGTGAAAGGCGAGCGCAGCGCACTGGCCGAACTGGCAAGCGATTTGCTGTAAAATTCACACCTATTATAAAAAGAGCCGGGGCTTTCGCTTCGGCTTTTTTTTGCCATAAACTTTTTCGGCTAACGCTGTTCGTAATTGTCTTAAAACCCGTATGTTTGCGAGTGAAAAGGGGCATTAGCTCATCTGGTAGAGCGATTCGTTCGCAACGAATAGGTAGGCGGTTCGAGTCCGCTATGCTCCACAAAAAAAGCCTGTCAAATCATTGACAGGCTTCTGTTTTTGTCGGGGTAGCAGGATTCGAACCTGCGACCTCCTGCTCCCAAAGCAGGCACACTAACCGGACTGTGCTATACCCCGTGCTTAAAAGCGGTGCAAAGATAGACCTTCTATTTGCATTTGCAAAAAAAATATTTTGTCTCATTTTCTGCGTTCTAAAATCTTAGCGGACAACAATAAAACGGCTATATTTGCGGCCTTAAAAACAGGTGGGTTCTATAAATTGATTTCGAGAGTTTTTGAGTTTTGTATCGAGCAGATTGCTGCGCGGAAGAAGGGAGCGATGCGGGCATCGTGACCGACTGACAAACAGCAAGATGCCGGGAGAAAACCAAAAACACCGAAAAGTTTTAAAAACTCATCTGAAAAAATATTGAAAACGTTGAATTTATAGAACACACGTGCAAACTATGCTACCGAAATTTCTACTTGCAACAAACAGCCAGCAGCGATTGGGCTACATCTACGTTGTTCACACCGAAAAACCGCGTTTCATTTTGGAAGGCAGCGAAGACGATTTTGAGAACGAAAAACAAATCTATTGGATTGACAAACCCGAACTGCCTCAAATTGAAATTGATACGCTAATTGCCGAAGCCGAGTATTTTATTGACGATGAGCTCGACTGCGAAGACAGCCTCGGCGATGACGAAGAAGAAGAGTAACAAGTTGCAAGTATTATAAATCAGAAAGATATGGATTTTAACGAAGAGATTAAACGCCG
>JAFYYA010000012.1 GCA_017557785.1 Salinivirgaceae bacterium | reverse complement strand
CGATAAATACAAAATTCTCGTACCATAAAATCCGCAATTGCAATCTTATTTTGCATCGGAATTCAAAAACAAAATTGATATGAAAAAAGCGATACTAAAACTTGCCGACGGCTCTGAATATGAGGGCTATTCGTTCGGCAGTGAGCGGTCGGTGGCGGGCGAAATGGTCTTCTATACGGCTATGACTGGCTACCCCGAAAGTTTGAGCGACCCGTCGTACAAGGGGCAGATTCTGATTCCGACCTACCCTATGATTGGCAACTATGGTGTGCCTGGCGACGAGTTGAAGGACGGTGTGTCGCGGTTTTTCGAGTCGGACAGAATACAGTGTTCGGCTCTTGTAATTTCCAACTATTCAGAACATTACAGCCACTGGGATTCAAAGCGCAGCCTTGGCGATTGGCTCAAGGAGTGGGACGTGCCTGGCATTTTCGGTATCGATACGCGCGAACTCACCAAAAAACTGCGTGAGCAAGGCTCAATGCTGGGCAAGATTGTATTCGACGGCAACGACGTGCCCTTCTACGACCCCAACGCCGACAACCTTGTGGCTCAAGTATCGACAAAGACAATATCGACTTATGGCACAGGACGATACAAGGTTCTGCTGGTTGATTGCGGAATGAAAAACAACATTCTGCGCTGCCTGCTGAAGCACGACGTCACGGTGGTGCGCGTGCCGTGGGATTACGATTTCACGGCCGACGAGTACGACGGACTTTTCATATCGAACGGTCCTGGCGACCCCGCCAAATGCACGGCAACCATTGAGCATATCCGCAAGGCTCTGCAGCAAGACCGCCCGATAATGGGTATATGCCTTGGAAATCAGTTGCTTGCGATTGCCGCTGGCGCATCGACCTACAAACTGAAATACGGCCACCGCAGTCACAATCAGCCTGTCAGGATTCCTGGCACGCACCGCTGCTTCATCACGTCGCAGAACCACGGTTTCGCCATCGACGACAAGACAATCCCCGCCGACTGGCAGACAATGTTCGTCAACCTGAACGACGGCACCAACGAGGGCATCCGCCACCGCGAGAAGCCGTTCTTCTCAACGCAGTTCCACCCCGAAGCGTCGAGCGGACCTGTGGACACGGAGTCGCTCTTTGCCGAATTTTTCAACAATATGGTAAAATACAGAAACAGATAGGATTATGGAAAAATGTGAGAGAATATTGGTGTTGGGCTCGGGCGCGCTGAAGATTGGCGAGTCGGGCGAGTTCGACTATTCAGGTTCGCAGGCGTTGAAGGCGCTGCGCGAGGAGGGCAAGTTCACAATCCTTATCAACCCGAACATTGCCACCGTGCAGACATCGGAGGGCATTGCCGATTTGATTTACTATCTGCCTGTTACACCCGAATTTGTGGAGAAGGTGATTCAGAAGGAGCACCCTGACGCCATAATGCTCGCCTTTGGCGGACAGACGGCGCTCAACTGCGGTGTAGCGCTCTATAAATCAGGTGTTTTGGAGAAATATAATGTCAAAGTTCTTGGCACGCCTGTTCAGGCGATAATCAACACCGAAGACCGCGAACTTTTTGCCGAAATGATGCGCTCGATTGACGTGAAAACGGCTCACAGTGTGGCTGTTAACTCGTTGGACGAGGCAATGAGCGTTGTGCGTGAGATTGGCTATCCTGTGATTGTCCGCGCGGCTTACACTCTGGGCGGTCTTGGCTCGGGTTTCTGCTCGAACGACGAGGAGTTGGAGCGCTTGGCGCAGACGGCTTTCTCTTATTCGCCGCAGATTCTTATCGAGGAATCGCTGAAAGGATGGAAAGAAATTGAATATGAGGTTGTTCGCGACAGTTACGACAACTGCATCACGGTCTGCAATATGGAGAACTTCGACCCGCTGGGAATCCACACGGGCGAGAGCGTGGTTGTGGCCCCGTCGCAGACGTTGAGCGACCACGAATATCACAAACTTCGCAGCATCGCCATAAAAATTGTGCGCCACGTGGGCATTGTGGGCGAGTGCAACGTGCAGTACGCGTTCGACCCCAACTCTGACGACTACCGCGTGATTGAGGTGAACGCCCGCTTGAGCCGCTCGTCGGCTTTGGCGTCGAAGGCCACGGGCTATCCGCTGGCTGCTGTGGCTGCAAAACTCGGCCTGGGCTACGGTCTTGACGAGATTCCGAACGCCGTCACCAAAGTCACTTCGGCCTGCTTCGAGCCTGCGCTCGACTATGTTGTCTGCAAGATTCCGCGCTGGGACCTTGGCAAGTTCGAGGGCGTGAGCAAACTCATCGGCTCGTCAATGAAGTCGGTGGGCGAGGTTATGTCGATTGGCCGCACCTTTGAGGAGGCCATTCAGAAGGGCCTGCGTATGGTGGGACAGGGAATGCACGGCTTTGTGGGCAACACCATCAGCATTCCTGACCTTGATTTTGAACTGAACAACCCGACCGACAAGCGCGTGGCCGCCATCGAGATTGCCTTCGACCGTGGCTATTCGGTTGACCGTCTGCACGATATGACTAAAATCGACAAGTGGTTCCTGTCACGTCTGGAGAACATCCACCGATTGAAACTCGAACTGGTTAAATGCAACAGCGTCAACGAGATAAGTCGCGAACTTATGGTTGAGGCCAAACAAATGGGCTACAGCGACTATCAGATTGGCAAAATTGTATTGAAAGACAGTGCGATAGACCCGCACGAGAAGGCCATTGTGGTTCGTAAATACCGTCAGCAACTGGATATTCATCCTGTTGTTAAACAAATAGATACACTCGCGGGCGAATATCCTGCGCAGACCAACTACCTTTATCTGACCTACAACGGCTCGGAGAACGACGTTACATTTGAGCGCGACGGCAAATCGGTGGTGGTGCTGGGCTCGGGTGCCTATCGCATCGGCTCGTCGGTTGAGTTCGACTGGTGCGGTGTGGCGGCTGTCAAGAAGATTCAGCAAATGGGCTACCGCGCCATAATGATAAACTACAATCCCGAAACCGTCAGCACCGACTACGACATCTGCGACCGCCTGTTCTTCGACGAACTGACGCTGGAGCGCGTGCTCGACATCTGCGAGTTGGAACAGCCCAAAGGCGTGATTGTATCGACTGGCGGACAGATTCCGAACAACCTTGCGTTGCTGCTTGACGGTCAGGGTGTTAATATTCTTGGAACGTCGGCAAAATCGATTGATATGGCCGAAGACCGTCAGAAGTTCTCGGCAATGTGCGACTCGCTCGGCATCGACCAACCGCGCTGGAAAGAGTTGCACACCATCGACGACATCTATGGCTTTGTTGACGAGGTGGGCCTGCCTGTGCTCATCCGTCCGTCGTATGTGCTGTCGGGTGCGGCAATGCGTGTTGTTGAGAGCCGCGACGAACTTGAGAACGCCCTGCGCAACGCGGCTGTTGTGAGCCACGAGCACCCTGTGGTGGTGACGGAGTTCCTGCAGCGCGCCAAAGAGGTTGAAATTGACGCAGTTGCGCAGAACGGCGTCATCAAATGCTACGCCATCAGCGAGCACATCGAGTATGCGGGCGTCCACTCGGGCGACGCCACGGTGGTGTTCCCCGCGCAGAAACTCTACTACGAGACAATCCGTCGTATCAAAAAGATTTCGAAACAGATAGCACAGGCTCTGAACATCTCGGGCCCGTTCAATATCCAATTTCTGGCCAAAGACAACGCTTTGCGCGTGATTGAGTGCAACCTGCGCGCGTCGCGGAGTTTCCCGTTTGTGTCGAAAATCACCAAATTCAACTTCATCGGAATGGCCACGGAGATAATGCTGGGCAAGGAGGTTGAGCCTTACGGCAAGACGTTCGCCGACATCGACTATGTGGGCGTCAAATCGTCGCAGTTCTCG
>JAFYYA010000141.1 GCA_017557785.1 Salinivirgaceae bacterium | reverse complement strand
TGCACGCTTGTAACTGCCTGTGCGATAGTCTTCGGTGCGTTGGGCACTGATTGCGCGACGTTTCTCCATACGTTGTTCAGGGGTGTTTTCGCTGCCGAAATAGCCTTCAACACTCACTTTGCTCATATCGTACATTGTTGAAGTTACGGTTGCCCGAATGCGCGGGTCGATAGCGGCGGCATTCACGGCCATTCCGCCCCAACCGCAAATGCCGATTATTCCAATTCGCTCTGCGTCAACATCTTCGCGATTCGACAGGTAATCGACTGCCGCCAGAAAATCTTCGGTGTTAATGTCGGGCGAAGCCATACGGCGCGGTTCGCCACCACTCTCACCAGTGAACGACGGGTCGAAGGCAATGGTCAGAAATCCTTGTTCGGCCATTGTTTGTGCATAAAGGCCCGAAGTTTGCTCTTTCACCGCGCCAAACGGACCGCTCACAGCAATGGCGGGCATTGGTTTTGTGGCGTTTTTCGGCACATACAAATCGGCTGCCAGCGTAATGCCGTATCGGTTGTGGAAAGTGATTTTGCTATGGTTTACCTTGTCGCTTTGCGCGAAAACCTTGTCCCATTCTTGTGTGAGTTGCAATTCTTGTGTGTTCATTGTCTTGTCGGTTTTTTGTTGCGAGCAGCCCATTAGTACGGCAATACACGCAGCGGTTAATACTAAATTCTTCATTTCAAATACGTTTTGAATTTTTACTGATACAAAGATAAGACGATTTCGTGGCGATTGTGGTATCTGAATTTGGGGAAGAATTACCCGAATTTGGGAAAAGCGGATTTTTCGCACGGACGACACAGAATACACAGATTTATTATTACCACGGAACACACTAAACGCACGGAATTTGCAACCTAAAGGTTGCTGTTTTATCGCTAACCAAACTTATCCAAATTGAATCCAAAACTGTTTTGGGGTTTAGTTCGGATTCGTTTGGTTAGAGCCAAAAAAAACGTCAAGTGGCTGATTTTTCGTCTTTCCCGCAGTTGAAATTCAATCTGTTCCGCCGTTCTTCAATTCCAGTTTGTAACAGACGCATTCGGCGTCGTGGTAAAACTCGGTGGCGCCCCAGCGTTGCCAGTATTGGTGGGTTTTCAGGCAGTGAAGCACGGGAATGAAAAGAAAATCGTAGCGGGCTTTCAGTTCGGGCAAAATCGACAGTAACATATTGTAGTTCAGGCGTGTACCGCGATATTGCTCGGCAACAATGAACGAGAAAACGGCCGTATAACGGCGGGCGTTCAAGGTGGTGAGCAGGTCAGGGGCATCGGTGGCAATCTGCGGCACCTCGTCCTGAATGCGGTAGTCGCTCATATTCAGCAGACCAACAACCTGCCCATCGGCATCTATCGCCTTGACACTCAATGGCCAGTTGAAATGCAGAGTGCGCACCCATTGCTCAACATCGGTGCGGCTGAAACCGTATTGCCGCACCATCCAATCGATTGTCAAAGGTGCATCGGCGGGGGTCATCCGTTCTAAAACGTAAGATTTTCTGACGATTATTTTGTTGTAAGTCAGCAATATCTCGGGGTGGTACGACGATTTTGACTTGCGAAGGCCCTCGATTCCCATATCCTCCTCGCGATTCAGATAAACGAACTGTTCGGGCAAATGCTCGGCAAATTGCTGATTGATAATGGAAAATGCGCCCTCAATATGGCGGTCGGCTTTCTCAACACAGACATCGAAAGTGTCGGTGGTGACGGCTGTTCCGTAGGTAAAAGCCACCATCCGCCCGTCGGCGAAAATGCAGCCGCCAGTCATTTTCAGCGCGTCCCAATTGGCAAAAACCGTCTCCATCACGCGCTGTTCGGCGGCAATGGTTCCGCCGT
>JAFYYA010000011.1 GCA_017557785.1 Salinivirgaceae bacterium | reverse complement strand
TCCGGCACAGTCGCTCAGCCATCAGCTGCTGACAAAAACCATCAATCTGCTGTTTCCAATTCTTTGCGACGATGACCAATCGACCGAGGCGCGCTACTACGATATGCGCCACCTGATGGAAGAGGTTCTCTCGCAGCTGTCGCTCACCGACGAACAGATTCAAGACGAGATTGAAACCTTCTCGAACTCGCTCGAGCTGCTCTATCTGCGTATGATTGAGGACGCTACGGCTATCTATAACGGCGACCCTGCGGCCGAATCGATTGAGGAAGTGATGGTGACCTATCCTGGATTCTACGCCATTGTGGCCTACCGTTTGGCGCATCAACTCTATGAGCAGAACATTCCCATCGTGCCGCGACTCTTCACCGAGTACGCACACGGCAAAACGGGCATCGACATACACCCTGCCGCCACCATCGGCCACTCGTTCTGCATCGACCACGGCACGGGCATTGTGGTTGGCGAGACAACCGTTATCGGCAACAATGTGAAAATCTATCAGGGCGTGACTCTGGGCGCCTTGAGCGTGGACAAGGCCGAAGCGGGCGTAAAGCGCCACCCGACAATCGAGGACAACGTGACCATCTACGCCGGCGCCACCATTCTGGGCGGCAGGACCACCATCGGCCACGACTCGGTCATCGGCGGTAACGTGTGGCTCACAAGCGGCGTTGAGCCCTACTCCACGGTGTTCAACAAGAGCAACGTCTACGTGAAAGGCCAAATGGACGACCAATTGGGAAACTGGATTATTTAAAGGTTGATCCCGATAGCTATCGGGGGCTTCGCTGTTTAGAAGAACTAAACCCTAAACTCTAACCACTAAACTTTAAAGAGAATGCCCAAATACTCATTCATAGTGCCTGTCTACAACCGCCCCGACGAGATTGACGAACTGCTGCAGTCGCTCACAGCGCAGCGTTTCACCGATTTCGATGTGACCATTGTCGAGGACGGCTCAACCGACACTTGCCGGCACATTGTCGAAAAATATTCCGAAAGGATGCCTGTAAACTATCTGGAACAGCCGAACGGCGGTCCAAGCGCGGCGCGCAACAATGGTGCGGCACACGCTGCGGGCGATTATCTGATTTTTCTGGATTCGGACGTGATTGTGCCCGACGGCTATCTCGACGCCGTTGACAAAGCGGTGGACGAGCGCGGCCTGCAGTGCTTCGGCGGCCCCGACGCGTCGCATCCGTCGTTCACGCCCATACAGAAGGCCATCAGCCACTCAATGACATCGGTGCTCACCACCGGCGGCATCCGCGGCAAGAAAGAGAAAATGGACAAGTTCTATCCGCGCAGCTTCAATATGGGCATCAGCCGCGGCGAGTTTGCGCGCGTGGGCGGATTCGGCGATATGCGCTTTGGCGAGGACGTCGATTTCAGTATGCGGCTCATTGAGCACGGCTGCAAGGCGGGGCTCATCGCTGACGCGTTTGTCTATCACAAGCGCCGCACCACGTTCAAGGCGTTCTTCAAGCAGGTTTACAATTCGGGCATTGCGCGCATCAACCTTGCCAAACGCCACCCCGGCACAATGAAACTAGTTCACGCACTACCCGCAGCGTTCTTTTTGGGCAACATCGGGCTCATTGTTTTAGGATTTCTGTGGTGGCCGTTCTGGTGCCTGCTGCCACTGCCCGCATTGGCATTTTTCATTGACGCGCTCATTGCCACCAAAGAGTTGAAAGTGGCTCTGCTGGCCGTTCCGGCGGCCTACGTGCAGTTAGGCGGCTACGGCTGCGGATTCTGCGAATGCTTTGTCCGCCGCATCATCTTCCGCCAAGGCGAGTTCGCACGGTTTGTGAAGAATTTTTACAAGAAATAAATACGTTTCGGAAACTTTTCATTGACTGATAGTTTTGTCCATCCCGCACAATCGGTTGCACAAAAAAACTCTAAGCCGATTGCAATTGGTTTTTGTTTTTTCTTACCTTTAAAAGTTTTTCGGCACTTTGCCGACGACCAATATAACAACCATAATCTTTCTGACATTCAGAATGATAGAACGGGAAACAGTGGACAAGATTTTTGAAACCGCCAACATTCTTGAGGTGGCTTCTGACTTTGTGAGCCTGAAAAAGCGCGGCACAAACTATATCGGCTGTTGTCCGTTCCACAACGAAAAAACGCCGTCGTTCTACGTTTCGCCAACCAAAAACATCTACAAGTGCTTTGGCTGCGGAAAGGGCGGCAACAGCGTCAACTTTGTGATGGAGCACGAACAGATGTCGTACACCGAGGCACTGAAATATCTGGCCAACAAGTACCACATCGAAATAAAGGAGAAAGAGTTCACACCCGAGGAGCAGGAAGCGCAAAACGACCGCGAGAGCATGCTTGTGCTGAACGAGTTCGCCAAAAACACCTTCACCCGCAACATGACCGAAACTGACGAGGGGCGTGCTATCGGTTATAAATACTTCAAAGAGCGCGGCTTCAACGAGGAAACCATCAAAACTTACGAACTGGGTTACAGTCTGTCGGAGCGCAAGGCTTTCACCGAGTTTGCGCTCAACAGCGGTTACAAGCAGAAGTATCTGGTGAGCACCGGTCTGTCGATTCAGCACGACGACGGCTACATTTTCGACCGCTTCAGCAACCGCGTGATGTTCCCAATCCACAGTCTGACGGGAAAAGTCATCGGATTTGGCGGTCGCGTGCTCGACGCCCGCACCAAAGGGGTGAACGTCAAATACATGAATTCGCCGCAGTCGGAGATTTACGACAAGAGCCGCTCGCTCTACGGCATCTTTCAAGCCAAATCAACCATCGTGCGCAACGACAAGTGCTTTCTGGTTGAGGGCTACACCGATGTGCTGAGCATGCACCAAAGCGGCATCACGAATGTGGTGGCCAGCAACGGAACCGCGCTCACCATCGAGCAGATAAGACTCATCCGTAAGTTCACAACCAACATCACAGTGCTCTACGACGGCGACGCAGCCGGCATTCATGCTGCTTTGCGCGGAATCGACATGATTCTGGCCGAAGAGATGAACGTGAAGGTGCTGCTTCTGCCTGACGGCGAAGACCCCGACTCGTTCGCCCGCAATCATAGCGCATCAGAACTTGAAGATTTCATTGCCAAAAACGAGACCGACTTCCTTCTCTTCAAAACCCGTCTGCTACTCAACGACGCCGGCAACGACCCCGTCAAGAAATCGAACCTGATTGGCGACATTGTGACATCAATCGCTGTTGTACCCGACAGCATCAAACGCGAACTCTACGCAAAAGAGTGCGCCGAACTGATGGGCATCGACGAGCGACTTCTTCACATCGAGATAAACAAACGTCTGAGCAAAAAACGCGAGCAGTGGTACGACGCCGCACAGCGTGAACTGCAAAAAGCACAGCCCGCGCAATTGATTACCGACAAAAGCATGTCGGCGAGCAACCGCTGCCGCGAGTACGAGTCGGAACTGCTCTCAATCCTTATCAACTACGGCAACGACGTGCTTTTCACTCTTGCCAAAGACGATGAGCCATCGGTCGATGTCACGGTTGAGCAATACATTGAGAAAGAACTCACAGACAGCGACATAGAATTTCAAACGCCCATCTGCCAGCGGATGCTCAAACTTTACACCAGCGTCTGCGGCAAAGGACAAAAACCAGGCCTGACAACGTTCACACTGAGCACCGACTCAGAAATGAGCAAATTCGCCGTCGACCTGCTTGTGCCGAAAAACGAAGTCAGCGATGATTTTTGGAAAAGACACAATCCATATATCGCACCTGAGGACCGCGACTTGAAAGAAGTAATTGACAACGTTATATACGGCTATAAAGCCGTGATTGTGCAGCAGTCGCTCAACAAGTTGCAGAAGACAATGAAAGAGCTGCAGAACAGCACCGATAGTGATAACGAGCTTGAATTAGACAAGATAATGAAAGAGTCGGTGGTTCTGACGAAATATAAGAATCGCCTGAACAAATACTTGAACCGCGTTTTGGTATGAACTAACATCAAACTGTAGCACCGACAAGAAATGAGATACCTACTGACCATACTGATAACATTGGCAAGCATAGGAAACCTGATGGCGGGTTCCGGCATCGACTTGACCTATTGCCGCGCCCAATGGTCATTCTCGCCCGACAAAGTGTACATCTCCGGAAAAGTGATGTTCAACTTCAAATCAACCGCAGCCCCGATCAATTCTATCGATTTCGACCTTTCAAGCCATTTGCATGTGGATAAGGTGATGTATCACAATGCCGCAGTGACATTCAAACACAAGGCAAACAAACTTGTGATAACACTGCCCGACAGCATTATGGCTGGTATTGTTGACTCGGTAGAGATTGAATATTCCGGCAAACCCGTTGCAACCTGCTTCGGCTCGATTGGGTTCGACAAGACCGACAAAATTGCCTGGACATTGTCGGAACCATACGGAGCCCGCGACTGGTGGCCGTGCCGCCAAAACCTTTTGGACAAAATCGACTCGATGGACATCTATATCACCTGTCCGGCCGCCTACAAAGTGGCTGCCAACGGCTTATTGATAGACTACATTGAAGCAGGCGACCAGCACACGGCCCACTATCAGGTTCGCCACCCCATCAACTACTACACGGTTGGCATGGCGGTAGGACAATACGATACCACCGAGGGGGCGGCTGTGATGGCAAACGGCGACAGAGTTGGTGTTATTGACTATTATTATCGGTCGATGAGTTACGACATGAAAAACTCAAGATACATTGCCAACTTCTTGAACTTTTTCAGCGATTACTGGTGTCCGTACCCATATGCCGATGAGAAGTACGGCCAGGTTTATATCAAAGGCATCGGAAGCTTTGAGTCGCAGACAATATCCGTCTTATCGCAAGGCGACATTGGCACCATGGCCCACGAGCTGGCTCACCAGTGGTTTGGCAACTACGTGACCTGCAAAGGCTGGCGCAATTTGTGGTTACACGAATCGTTTGCATCATTCGCTGAGCTGCTTATGATTGAGAAATTCTATTCCGATTTAACCATCGGCTGGAAAGAATACACCATCAACAGCGCTCTCACTTCAAAAAGAGCCATCTACGCTGCCGACACCGTCAATTCACATGTACTCTTCGACATACCGACAACCTACAGCAAAAGCGCCATGACGCTTCTGATGTTGCGAAGCGAAATTGGTGCCGATGCATTCCAAAAAGGCTGCCGCAACATTCTTGAAAAATTCGGCAATGGCTTTGCCACCATCGACGATGCCTGCCAATGCTTTGAAGCAGCCGCCGACACATCGCTCACCGATTTCTTCAACCGCTGGATTCACGGCATAGGATATCCTATTTACAAAATCACGTCCGACCAGAAAGACGCAGATAATGTGACCATCACCATCAAACAAACCACAAGCCACCCGTCGGTGAAATTCTATCCGTTGCACGTAACCGTCAGACTGACAGGCGGTGACAACGAAAAAGATGTTCGGCTTTATCACACCGAGCCCACACAGCAGTTTGTTGTGCCCGTCGGGTTCAAGGTCGAAAATGTGATATTCGACCCTGAGCGTGAAATCCTTTGCAAATGGTCGTACAAGCGGTGAGCCGTTTTAAAGTTTAAACCATTATATTTGCGCCTTGCATAAACAGCTATGGACAAGGCTAAAAAGAAAAACCGATTATCGGAACGTTACCGGATAGCGATTCTTAACGACCGCACGCTCAAAGAGTTATGGTATGCGGTGCTGTCGTTGCGCAGCCTGATTATTGTCATCAGCCTTGTGGTGCTGCTGCTTGTGGGCATCGGCGTTGTGCTGGTTAATTTTACGCCGCTGCGCCAATATGTGCCCGGCTACCCGTCGGCTAACGAGCAACAGATGCTTGTCGATAATTTTCTGAAAGTCGATTCGCTTGAAAGGGCTATGACGCAGGGCGAGCTCTATCTCGAAAATCTGCACAGCATCCTTGTCGGAAATAGCACCAAGCCGCACTTCATCGACCGTGATTCAATTAAGAAGGTTGACAACAAGATAGCACCTATCAAACTCGATTCGTCGCTCTACCGGCAAGTCGATGATGACCAGTTCAACGTGCGCTATGTTGAGAACGAGACGGTGCTGCCAACAATGTTGAACACAGTGAAAATGCACTTCTATTGTCCGCTCAAGGGCGACATCACCAACCCCCACTCGCCCGAAACAGGCCACTACGGCATCGACATTGTGTCGGATGCCAAAGACCCCATTCTGTCGGTGCTCGACGGCACGGTGATTATGGCCGGATGGACGCTTGAGGCGGGATATGTGATTGTGGTTCAGCACCGGAACAATATTGTGTCGCAGTATAAGCACAACTCGTTCCTTCTCAAGAAGATAGGCGACCACGTAAGGGCTGGCGAGCCGCTTGGTATCATCGGCAACACGGGCGAGTACACCACCGGGCCACACCTGCACTTTGAGTTGTGGCAGAACGGCACGCCGCTCAATCCAACCGACTACATAATTTTCTGATACATAATGACTAAACATATTGCAATTCTTGGTTCGACAGGCTCAATCGGCACACAGACACTCGACGTGGCACGCGCCCACACCGACAAACTCACGGTTGAGGTTCTGACAGCCGGGCACAACGCCAAACTGCTCATTGAGCAGGCGCGTGAGTTTCAGCCGAACACCGTTGTCATTGCCGACGAATCGAAGTACGACGAGGTGAAATCGGCCTTGGCCGACCTTGACATCAAGGTGTGGACAGGCGCCAAAGCCATTGAGGATGTGGTGCAGATGAGCACCGTCGACACCGTGGTTACGGCTATGGTGGGCTACGCCGGTCTGTCATCGACAATAAAGGCCATTGAGGCGGGAAAGAACATCGCCCTTGCAAACAAGGAGACGCTGGTTGTTGCCGGCGAGCTGATTACCAAACTGGTGGCAAAGCACAAGGTGAGCGTAACGCCAGTTGATTCGGAACATTCGGCCATTTTCCAATGCCTTGTGGGCGAACCCGACGTCGAGAAACTGATAATCACCGCTTCGGGCGGACCGTTCCGCACAAAAAGCATCGATGAGTTACGCACAGCAACGCCGCAACAGGCGCTTAAGCACCCCAACTGGAATATGGGCGCGAAAATCACTATCGACTCGGCCACAATGATGAACAAAGGTCTTGAAGTGATTGAGGCTCACTGGCTTTTCGGCATTCCGTACGAGAAGATTGAGGTGACGGTGCACCCGCAGTCAATCATCCACAGTATGGTGCAGTTCATCGACGGCAGCGTGAAGGCGCAAATGGGCCTGCCCGATATGCGTCTGCCCATTCAGTACGCCTTGAGTTATCCCGACCGCTGGCCATCGGATTTCGGCCGCATCGATTTTAAAAATCAGCAACCGCTGACGTTCGAGGCACCCGATTTGGAGAAGTTCCGCTGCCTGGCGCTGGCCTACGAGGCTCTGGGCAAGGGCGGAAATATGCCCGCCATTATGAACGCCGCCAACGAGGTGGCCGTGGCCGCCTTTCTGAAGGAGCGCATCGGCTTCCTTGACATTGCCGCAACCATCGAACGGACAATGCACGCCATCGCCTTCGTCGGCAAACCGACCTACGAAGATTATGTGGCAACCGACCGCGAGGCACGGAAGTATGCGGAAGGGCTGGTTTGAAAATTGAGAATTTAGAATGTAGAATTCAGAATAAGAGAATGCAAAATGGTGTTTGGCGTTAGGTATTGGGTATTAGTGGTTCAAGAAACCAACACCTAACACCCAAAAACCAACACCAACAATCAATAAATCACAAATCGTAAATCAATAAATAAAAAATATGGAAATCATTGTTCGCATTGCACAACTGCTTTTGAGCCTGTCCATTCTGGTGATATTCCACGAGTTCGGGCATTTTATTTTCGCGAAAGCGTTCAAAACACGCGTCGAGAAGTTCTATCTTTTCTTCGACCCGTGGTTCTCGCTTTTTAAATTCAAACCAAAAAACAGCGACACGGAGTACGGCATTGGCTGGCTTCCGCTGGGCGGCTACGTGAAAATTGCCGGAATGATTGACGAGAGTATGGACAAGGAGCAAATGGCTCTGCCGCCCAAACCCGACGAGTTCCGCTCGAAAAAGCCGTGGCAAAGGCTGCTGATTATTGTGGCCGGCGTGATGTTCAACCTGATAATGGCAATGGGCATTTATGCCGGAATTCTCTACACTTGGGGCGAGGAGTATCTGCCCACCGAGAATATGAAATACGGTGTGGTTTGCGACTCAATTGCGCTTGAGACCGGCCTGCAGAACGGCGACAAGATTATCAGCGTTGATGGCGAAAAGGTGGAGAAATCCACAGCCATCGCTAGCTACATTCTGCTGAACAAGTCGAAGACCATTCAGGTGGAGCGTAATGGACAAGCGCTTGATATTCAAATTCCTAGAAGTATCTTCCATTCTCTTCTCAACGATCAGCAGTTTATTACACCGCGCATTCCGTTTGTAGTAGGAGGTTTTGCAAAAGACTCGCCTGGCAAAGCCGCCGGAATTCAGGTGGGCGACCAAATTGTGGGCATCGACACCATCAGTACAGAATATTTTGACGAATTTCGCTCGGCCATCGCCAACTATAAAAACACCACAGTGAATATCAGTATTTTGCGCAATGGACAGAGCAAAACGTTGCCCGTAACCATTGGCGCCGATAGCAAAATCGGAGTGGCAGCAACAATTGACAGCATTTTTGAATATCGAAAATTAGAATACAATTTCTTTGAGGCTATTCCGGCCGGAGCCAAAAAGGCGTTTGTGGTGGCGCGCGACTACTTGAAACAATTCAAGCTGATTGCTGACCCTGAAATTAAAGCTGGCGGAGAAGTAGGAGGATTTATATCAATAGCGAAGATATTCCCCGGCACGTGGGATTGGCACTCGTTCTGGAGTATGACAAGTTTCTTAAGCATTATGCTGGCGGTGCTTAACATTCTGCCCATTCCGGCTCTCGACGGCGGCCACGCGCTCTTCATCATCATTGAAATGGTGACGCGCCGAAAACCGTCGGACAAAGTTATGGAAGTGGCGCAGATTATCGGATTTACATTGCTGCTGGCACTGCTTATCTATGCCAATGGAAATGACATTGTGAAGCTGTTCAAAAAGGACAAGAAAGTTGATAATGTTGAGCAAGTTGAGCAGATTGATAGCATTGAAAGAGTTGATAGTGTTATAAGAATTGATAGTGTGGTAAGGGTTGATAATTGAAAGCTCAACAGCGAAGCGACTCAACTTTTAAACAATTCACCGATTAAACAGCAATCTAAACATTTACCCCTTAACTCTCACCTTTAACAATGCCGCAGCGATTCGACCATAGCGTTGACCAATACATCGAGGAGCACACAACAGCCGCGAGCGACTTGCTCAACGAGCTGGAGCGTCAGACCTACCTGAAAATCCTTCGTCCGCAGATGGTGGCGGGGCACCTTCAGGGTAAGGTTTTGGAGATGATGTGCCGGATGATACGGCCGCAGCGCGTGCTCGAACTTGGCACCTTTACGGGATATTCGGCCCTGTGTATGGCCGCCGGAATGCCCGAAGGCTCGGTGTTGCACACCATTGATGTGAACGATGAGCTGGAGGATTTCACACGCTCGTTTCTCGACCGCAGCCCCTATGCCAACCGCATTGTCTATCATTTGGGCGATGCGCGGCAGATTGTCCCCACTCTGGGCGGCAATTTCGATTTGGTTTTTATAGATGCCGACAAACGCGAATATCCCGAATACTACAACCTGATAATCGGTGAGGTACGCACGGGCGGCTTCATTGTTGCCGACGATGTGTTGTGGTACGGCAAAATCAACGGCGACACCCCGCCTGCCGACGCCCACACGCACAGCCTTCAGCAGTTTAACGACACCGTGCACGCCGACCCGCGGGTGGTTAATGTTCTGTTCCCGATTAGGGACGGACTGATGGTGATGCAAAAAATCAAGGATTGAAAAAGTGGCGGTCTTCAGGACTAAAATTTAAACCCGCACTCCCATAATAACCACATCGTCGGTTTGGTTGCTGGCGGGTCCGCGCCATTCCTCGTAGGTGCGGTTCAGAATCTCTTTTTGTTCGGCCATCGGGCGCTCGTGAATTTCGAGCAAAAGATTGCGCAACCTGCTGCCCTTGAACTTAGTGTCGGAGCCGTTACCAAACTGGTCCTGATAGCCGTCGGAATAGGTGTAGATGCAGTCGCCCTTTTGTAGTTCAATAGTCGTGCTTTCGAACGGGTTCAGCCGTGCGTAGATGCCCACTGGCATTTTATTGGCCTTTATTAATTGGATTTCGCTGCCACGGATTAGTACGAGCGGATTGTTGGCACCGGCAAAGGTAAGCGTCATCTGCTGCTCGTTGATTACGTAAACGGCCGCATCCATACCGTCGGTGCTGCGGGCAATGACCGAATCGGGCTCGTCATCGTCCTGCAGAGCGGTGGGGTCGTCCTCGCGCTGACGCAGATTCATGATTATAGCATCGCGCAGGCGGTTCAGAATCTCCTCGGGGCTAACCGTCTGACCTACAATGTAATTCAAGTTTGTCATTCCGAGCACACTCATGAATCCGCCCGGCACACCATGACCCGTGCAGTCGGCCACGATGCACACTTTGTTGTCACCAAACTGTCCAATCCAATAGTAATCGCCGCTGACAATGCTGCGCGGTTTGTAGAGCAGAAAATGGTCGGGGAAGATACGGTCGATGGTTGCCGCCGGTGTGAGCAGCGAGCGCTGGATTCGCCTTGCATAGTTGATGCTGGCCTGAATCTCATCGCGCTGATATTTAATCGTATCGCGTTGTGTTTCAATCTCTTCTTTCTGCTCGGCAAGTTCGGCGTTTTTGGCGGCAAGGTCTTTGTTCGATTTACGCTTGATTTGCAACATTCTGAGTACAAAAAGCACCAAGAGCAGCACCATTCCCAGTCCGCACGCCAGCGATATGTTTATCACACGCATCCGCTTCTCGTCGGCTTCAAAAGCTCGCTTTTCAGCAGCAAACGCACGCCTTTCCGACTCATGGCTAATGCGCTCAATGGCTGCTGATTTTCTCGACTCACCGCTAACCACCGTTCGAACGCTGGTCTCTCCATGAAACTCGTGGTCAATCTCGTTAAACTTTTGCAGATGCATGAACGCTTGTCGATAGTTGCCACACTGCTCGTATATTTTATACAGATTACGGTGATACTCAATCTGTCCAACTTTAGTCAGAAAATACAATGTTGAATCGGGCTTGATTAAATTCAAAGCCTGACGGAGTTGTTTGCGCTGAATAAAATAGCGAACCCTTACAGAATTAAGAGTGGCCATGTCAACAGATTCCAATTTCTTACCCCGATTAAGGTAATCCTGGCACGTATCAGTATACATTTGATTACCAGTGTTCTCAGCAAGCCCAATATATGAACCGGCTAGCCCAATCAGAGCATAATCGCGCATTTCGTTCTGAAAATTGAGCGAGTCGCAAAAGCACAGTGTCTCATTAAAATAACCGATGGCAACGCGGGCTAAAGAATCGGAATGCTGCTGCTCGGCCAGACCGTTATGGATATACCCGAGAAGGCAGAAATCTCTCGCCAGATTTGGGCAGCGAATAGATGAGTCTATTTCTACTGCTTTCTGACTATAGTCTTTAGCCATAAGCATATAACTATAACTATATGAGTTTTGCCCGAGCAAACGGTAACAAGTTGAAAGCATTACGGAGTCTTTCAATGTGTTGCTTAAGCCCAAAGCCTGATTCAAATAACGGAGAGTGCTTGTGGGCTGAACTATCATAAAGCCTTTAGCTGCTGATACATAAACCCTGATTATCGATGCCGTGTCGGCAATTCTTTCAACCGAACGTGTAGCCTGGCTGAATTGCTTGGCAGCATTTTCAAAATCGTATTTACCCATTGATTCAGCGGCTTTCAGCAAGAAAGAGTCTGCCTTCTGCACCATGACGCTATCGGGCTCGGCCTGTGCAAAAGCCGATGGCGAACCCGTTAACGCGAGAATGATTGCCGCGCAAACCGTTACAAAACGGCGTAAACAACAAATATTCAGACTTTTGTACGTCATTTTCAATGCTTTTTTCACAAAACCAAATGCTAATTTAATGAAAAACGCTATTCGGTATCACCAAAATCATTCAGCAAAACGACTGCCGTCACGCTATTACTTTTTCAATCATTGCATAAAAAAAGAGACTGCCATCATTGTAATTCGAGCAATCTCTTTTGTCTCGTTTACGGTCGTAAACTTTCTTCGATTTCACAATCCGCAGCGGCCGCGTCGATATCAACTTGCCGTGCTGCGCAATTTCCCGTTCCCTGTCAGCCTTTTTAACGGCGTTTAGGTAATCGAGAAACTTTGGTTTTTCTTTCTTACCCATTGCTTTATGATTTTTTGGTTACGGGCGCAAAGGTAATTATTTAGAATAAGGTTTAAAGAGTAAAGATGCCACCCCAATAAAAAGCCAACTACATAAGCATCAGCCTTCATTCAGATTATTTCCAATTACCCAGTTCCCAACTTCCTTTTCCCTTCACTCCTTCTTCGGTTCCAACTTCAACCGATACGGCTCGGTGGTTGATTTGGCGCTGAAGAATCCGAGCGCGCCGTTGCTGACATTGGTGTAAATGTTGGCTGGCGGGCCTTGCAGAATTGTGCTGTTGCCAAAGGTCTCGTCGCTCATATCCTTAATGAACTGACGGTATTCGGGACTAATCGAGAATAAATCGAACCGCGCTTCGGGCCTTGGCGGAATCGAGTCTTCGTTGGCATCGCATATCTGAATATCCTTGAAAACTCCGCAACCGTCGTACATACTGCCAGCATAGGCCCACTTAACATCTTCAAAATTAGAGTTATAGCACGAATCGTTGAAGTAAACGTAAATCATATAGCAATCGTCGACGCCCTTCTGCTCGGTGAACGAAGCGTAGAAGAAATAATGGTATTGGGGCAAAGTCAGGCCGTATTCTTCGTTGACGTACTCGTAATAAATTGTGTCGAAGCGGTTTGGAATAGGCATATGGTCCACGGCGGTGTAGGTCTCGCCGTTGGTCAACTCTATGTCGAGCGTATAGGTGCGGCCTGGCACGCCGCGAGCCGAAGAATCGGTCCAATAGGTGCCGTCGTTGTCGTCATCGGTCAGGACAAGGGTCTGCACGCCGTCGGAAATTGTCACCTTGGCGCCCAACTCGGCTGGTGCGGGCTGGTTGTAGAAATAAGACGTGGAACGTGTTAGCCGCACGCTGTAGGGGCCTGGCTCGTTGGTAATCTCACCAGCAACCACCAGGCGGTTGTTTTCGCCTTCGTTCAAATCAATGTCGATTCCTTCGGTGCAGGCTGTGGCGAAAGTGAGAGATAAAATGCCGATTGTGAGTATGTTACGGTTCATTTTTTGGGTGAATTGGTAAATTGGTGAATCGGTGAATTGTTTAAAGGTTTAAGAGTTTAAAAGTTTAACTGTTTTAAAATCAAAAATAGCAAAGCCGCAGATAACCACGGCCTTGCGTCGTTCAAATTAATAACCAATTATCATCGGTTTCACCAATTATTCAATTATTCAATCCTTCAATCCTTCAGTCATCGGCTTGCCGTCTTTTTTATCGTTCACTATATCAAACGTATACGTATCGTACGAGCGAGCCGAGAAGTAGCCCAGACCATTGGGTTTGTCCTTCTCTTTGTTGATAATATTGGTGCAGACGTTGGCTGGCGGACCGGAGAAAAGTCCGGTTTGGCCAACTGTTTCGGTGTAAAGCTGGCTCACAAAGTTATAATAGCCAATGCTGATAGTCACTAAATCGCAGCGGACGTGCGGGTTGTGCGGGATTGAATCCTCGTCGTGAGCGCAGAAAAGCACATCCTCAAAGTGTCCGCAACCATCCATATAACTGGCGGTGCTGGCATACAGAATATCATCGAACGTCGGATTCCATAGAGTGTCATTGAAATAGTAGTAAATCAAATACTTATCGTCAAAATTCGGCTTCTCGGTGAACGTTGTGTAGAACCAATAGTAGTACGCGCCTATATCAACGCCATATTGCAGGTTGGTGTACTCGTAATACACTGTGTCAAAGGTGTTTGGCGCAATCAGTTCATCAACAGCCTCATACTCTTCGCCATCCTTCAGTTTAATGTTCAAAGTGTAGAATCGGCCTGGCACGCCGTAAACATCGGGCGCGGTCAGGTAGTTGCCTGTGCTGTCGTCGTAGGTGAGCGGGAAAACGTTGCCCTCGCTGTCACTAATGGTGACAATGGCTCCCTTTTCGGGTGTGGCAGGTTGGTTGTAGAAGTACGACGTTGAGCGCGTCAGTCGGACGCTGTGCTGCATTGTGTCGGTCGAAATGTAGCCTTCAACCACAAGACGGTTGTTCTCGCCCTCGTTCAGGTCAATGTCGATTTTTTCAGTGCAGGCAGTGCCGAAAATCGCACTTAAAATGCCTATTATAAATATATTATGTTTCATCGCAGTTTAGAATTTGAAGTTATAGGTAACCGAAGGGAAAATGCTGAACATATAGAGTTTTTCAGCGGTCATCACCGACGGGTCGTGCTCGTCCTGCTCAAACATTATGCTTGCCGCATTGTGGCGGTTGTAAACGTTGTAGATTGACAGATTCAGATTCTGCTCGAGCCAGGGGCGGCCTTTGCGCTCGACGGTTTTCAGGTCGAAGGTGGCCGAAAGGTCCAAACGGTGGAAGTCGGGCAGGCGCAGTTTGTTGCGCTCGGCGTAAACAGGGGCAATCACGCCGTTGTACTCGAAACGCCCCGTAGGCAAGGTGCGCGGCGCGCCAGTTGAGTAAACCCAGTTGAGCGACAGGTGTAGACGCGGCAGCACATCGTAGGTTGCCACCACCGACAGGTCGTGCGGTTTGTCGTAGTTCGACGGATAGTACTCGTCGTTGTTGATTGTCGCAACCTTGGTGAAGGTGCGCGAATAGGTGTAGCTAATCCAGCCCGTGAACTTGCCTTCCTGCTTCTTCAGCATCAGTTCAAGACCATACGAATAGCCCTGGCCCGTGCGGATTTGCGTTGCAATGTCGTCGCTGACAAACATATCGGCGTGGTCTTTGAAATCGACCACATCGTACATCTTCTTATAATAGGTCTCGGCCGAGAAGGCGTACATATCGTTCTGTGTGTTTTGGAAATAGCCCAGCGAAACCATACGGCAGCGTTCGGGTTTCACGTTGGGGTTGCTGGCAAACCACGAGTCGATAGGCAGCGGCGACATTGTGTTGCTGGCCAGGTGCACATACTGATAGGTCTGCTGGAAGTTGGCCTTCAGGCTGGCCTTGTCGGTAAGACGCCAGTTGACCGAAATGCGCGGCTCAAGCCCCTTGTAGGTGTTGAAGACGCCCTTTGTGTGGCGGGTGGTATCGACAGCGTTATAATTCTCATCGAGATTCACCACTTCGGCCTTGCCAAAATTTTGGAACATCGACAGGCGCAGGCCATAGTCAACATCGATAATTCCACCGATTTTGGTCTCGTGCGTCACGTAGGCGGCGTACTCGAGCGAGTTGTTGTGCTGCGAAACGTTCTTCATATAATTCGGACTGTTGGCGCCAGCCTTCACAATGAACGGCGTAAACTTGTGGTAAGTGAGTTGTCCGCCCGTTTTCAGCGTATTCTGCGGCGTGGCGAAGAAGGTCACATCGGCCTTTGCGTTCCAGTCGCGGATTGACGATTCCCAGCGGGTGTCGCTCTCTTCCAAACCATACATAAAGTGCGAGTAGATAACCGACAGGTTTGAGAACAGACGGTCGCTGAACAAGTGGTTATAACGTGTTGTGAGTGTGCGGTTTCCGTAGTCAATCTGCATCGCGCCGGCGTAGTTCATCACATCGCGGCCAAAATACCCCGAAGCGAACAGACGATTGTTGTCGTTCACCTTGAAGTTGACTTTGGCGTTCATATCGTAGAAGTAGAGTTTTGTGTCGTCGGGAATCTCATCGCGGTAGAGCGGGAAGAAAATGTCCATATACGAGCGGCGCCCCGACACAATGAACGAGCAGCGGTCCTTCAGAATCGGGCCGTCGATGGTCAGACGGCTCGACAGCAGACCAATACCGCCGTTCACGCCGAACTTCTGTGGACTGCCTTCCTTCATATGCACGTCGAGCAACGACGACAGGCGGCCGCCGTACTCTGCAGGCATTCCGCCCTTGTAGAACTTCACGTCCTTCAGCGCATCGTTGTTGAACACCGAGAAAATGCCGAACAAGTGGGCTGCATTGTAAACTGTGGCTTCGTCGAGCAGCATCATATTCTGCCCAGTTCCGCCGCCACGCACATTGTAGCCGATGAATCCTTCGCCCGACGTGCCCACTCCAGGCAGGAACTGGATGCTCTTGATGACGTCGGTCTCGCCGAACAGCGCGGGGATGCTCTTGATGGTCGAAATCTGCAGTTTTTCCATACCCATGTCGGGCCGCGTAAGATTCTTGTTGAGTTTCTCACCCTTCACGTCAACCTGCGCAATTTCGGTGGAAGTTGTCTCAAGACTGAAGTTCACCTTGATGTTCTGCGAAAGGCTGATTTTCTTTGTCACGGGCGTGTAGCCGATGAATTGCGCCACCAATTCGTAGTCGCCGTCGGCAACCGTCAGACTGTAGAAGCCGTAGGTGTTGGTGGTTGTTCCCGCGCCCAACTCTTTAATGTAAACTGCCGCGCCAATCAATTCTTCGCCCGTTGCCGCGTCCGACACTATGCCGCTCACCGTGTGCTTCCCATGCGGGATTGCCACTGCAAGTTGCTGCGGCACTGCTGTTTTTGCTGTCAGCGCACAAATGCCCAACAGCCAGATAATTTTCTTCATTCCAATAGTTTTATTTTTTTTCACGCTCTAATGATGCAGGAAACATCAAAAGGTTGCAGTTGGTTGCGAATTTTTTTCGATTTTTTTTTGCGGGCGCAAAGGTAAGCGATTTCGGGAAACACGAAAAAGACATCTGACCACAGTTCAATCAGACTGCAGCAATAGTAAAGCACAAGAAATAAAGAGTGTGATTTTCAGTTAATTCCAACGTTGACTAATCGGCCTTTGTATATAGCCAGGCGTTGCTGTAATCTTCTTTCGCCCTGATGCGGCGCAATTCGTGCAACGCAATCACTTTGTCGCCATAAACACCCAGCGATACTCTGTAAAGGTTGTCAGTTTCAATGATTTCAGAATCGAAACCTGCTTTTTTGTACTTCTTTACATATTTTTCGGCATTGGCGCGGTCTTTGAAACTGCCGCCAATAATGTAGAAAATTCCACTTTGTGCTCGCTTATTTTTCTGAACCTGGGTGGTTTGGGTTGCTGTCTCGTTGTAAAACAAGGCTGCCCGTTTGTCGGTCGATGCTTCGATGGCGTAATCAACCGACTGTGCGGGAATGGTAGCCGATATAGTATCTTCAATTGGCTGATTGACCGGCATTGACACCGGGACTGTCTCGGTCTGCTGATACTGTCTGTAGATGGGTATTATACCCACCAAAACCGCTATTGGAACAACAACGGCCGCGTAGCGCAGCACTTTTTTTGTGTCGATGACTGGCATTTTTCTGATATTATCGTTGTTGATGACTTTCTCGGGTTGCGATTGGTAACTCAGCGGCGGAAAGCGGAACGAGCACAAACCATAAGATTCGGTCAGCAGATTCTCAGTCAGTTGCGGCTCGAAGGTTAAAGTTGAGTCATCGCTATAGCGGAAAAAACCAATGCCTTCCAACTTCAGTGTGCTGCCTTTTTCGAGCAGAACCCACGCTTCGTCAACACTTTGCGCCACCAGTTGCGCTGCTTCATCATAGCCGACACCCAACTGCTCAGCCACACTGTTGATGAGCAATCCGTCGTTATGCGAAAGGCTGCTGTTGAACACAATCTTTTTCGATGGCGGATAGAATGTATGGCTCGACTCGTTATGAACGGCATCCTGATAATTGGCAACAAAACCGCCAAAACCCGGCACAATCACACAATCGTGCGACAGCAAAAGTTGAACGATATATTGGCCTAAGTCGAGCATACTTAATGTTTTGCCAACAAATTTATATTTTTTCTCAGTCGTAGCAACAAAAAAAAGGGCTCTTCCAGAGCCCTTTTTTATCAGAATCAGAATTTCGGTTTCGTCTTGTAATGAGCGAGCCAGAAGTCCCAGATCACGCCAGCGCTGGCGCCCACCGAGATAAGACTGGCGCGGTCGATGCGGTTCGAGCGCAGGGTGCCGTTGTATTTGCGTTCCGTCGTCAGAATCGGCTCGATAGTCTCTTTGTGGATGTTAGTCAGGCAGTAACTGAAGTTGATTCCTGCATAGGCCCTGAGCGATTTGGTGAACTTATAGGTGACGCCGCCTTCGAGCATCAGCGACAGGTTGACGGGGTTCAGTTTGCACTTGCCCTTCTCTTTGTTCACTTCAGTGGTGTAGAATCCGTGCTGCGGCAGACTGTCGTACTCGACGCCCGTCTCAAAGAAAGCACGCGTCTCGTAGGTGCCCTTCATAAGTTTGTATTTGCTCGAGACCGGTATGCCGACCTTGAATCCTGCGCGGCCCACAACGTCCATGCGGCCGTCAATCGGGTATTGGAAGTAGGCAGCAATCGGCACTTCAATCTGAAGCAGTTTCTGCTTCTCGGTGAAGTTGCGGAAGTAGGTGCGGAACTCATACTGCGGGTTCACCCATGTGGCTGTGTCATGGTTCAGCATATTGATCGAACTATCGATGGCAAAACTACTTTCCATCATGTCGTTGAACTTGGCCTTCGATGCGTACGAAGCCACGCCTACGCCGGTTGCCACGCCCCAGTGTGCGTCAATCATGAACACCGCGCCTGCGTTCAGGTGGAAGCCTGCGCCAACCTTGTGCTTGCCGTCGCGCGGGGTGAACTGTATGCTCTGCAGACCGCCGCCCACATCGCCGGTGATGTAGCGCGGTACGTACCAACCCACCTGTGCCTGCGCCGCTGTTGCAGCCATTGCCAGCAGCAGTGCCGCTGCCGTTACTCTAACACCCTTGCGGGCGGGTTTCAGAATCTGATGTATGCTTTTCATAAATGATTAGATTTTACAGTTTAATGAATGATACCACTTTGTCGCCAACCTTCACAATGTACATGCCCTGTGGCATCTGCGATACGTTGACGGTCTCGCTGCCATCGTTCTCGACAGTCTTGCGAAGCCATTCCTTGCCGTTGCCGTCGATGACGCTTAT
>JAFYYA010000010.1 GCA_017557785.1 Salinivirgaceae bacterium | reverse complement strand
TGAAAGAAACGCAGGTAACACCTAAATGCTTGATATATTATGTTCTGTCTATGCGTCTGTGGCATTGTTTGCTGATGTTTTCAGTTGCGCAAATATATTGAAAAAGCGGTGAGGAGATAATTGTCGCTCGTAAACATAGCCGTTTGGAACATAAACGTAGCCTTTTGTACTTTTAAGGGAGTTTTAGGGTTGTGAAAAAAGAGTTGCCAAACAATGCAACACAGAGAACTATTGAGCAAACATTGGCTTTTTTGTAGAAAAGAATCGCCGACATACAATTTCGATTATGAATCTTTTGTAAGTTTGTCCTAGTCCGAATCGAAGTTTTTTGGGGCGGATTTGATTTGTATGAAACATATAAACATTACTGAATGAAGTAAAAAAGAGTTTATTTAACATATTGTTAATTAGCGCGTTTGCTATTTGTTTGAGTAACACTGAAACGTAGGAAATTTCAAGATTACACCGATAACAGATTGTAAACACCCACTTGCGTGGGCGTTTTGTCTGTGTAATTCGGTTTCCTACGACCGCAGTGTTTGGGCATTTCGCCCACGCACTACGTCGTAGGGGACAGATTGCCAAACGCCACAAAGCGCAAGGCAAAATGACACCTAAAGAGTATGTTGAGGCTGTCAACGAAAAGTATCACAGCCACGTTGCCCGCGAACTCTCTTATCGCGGTATATTAGAAGAATTCATCAAGTCGTTTGGCGTTACAACTGTAAGCGAAGCTGAACATATTGAGTGTGGTGCCCCCGACATCACTATTTACAATCAGAATCAGAACGTTATCGGATTCATTGAAACGAAGGACATTGATGATGGTGACCTTGATGGCAAACGTCGTAATAAAGACCAGTTCAATAGATATAAGGATGCTCTTGGGAATCTGATATTTACCGATTATCTTGACTTCCACTTCTATGACGGAAGAGAGTTCGTCTGTGAAATCCGCATAGGAAAGTTGGTGAATGACAAAATTATTTATCTGACTGAAAATGAGGAAAAATTCTTGTCTTTAATCAACAAATTCACTTGCGCTAAACCGCAGAAGATAACTAGCACAGCAAAACTCGCTGATATATTGGCGCATAAGGCGCAATTGATACGAAAAAATATAGAAGATTTGCTTCAAACAGATTCGGATGAGAGCAGATTTTTCAGTAAGCAAATTAACATATTCAAGGATGTTTTGATTCACGACATCGACAATCAGAAATTTGCCGATATCTATGCACAGACGATAACATACGGTCTTTTTGTAGCTCGGATGCACGACAATTCACCCGAAACATTCTCGCGAATGGAGGCCATAAATCTGCTGCCTTCGACCAATCCTTTCCTTAAAGAAATGTTCGATTTGATGGTTGGAACAAAAATGTGTGACAGCCTGAAATGGATTGTTGAAGATTTGGTGTCTGTGCTTGGTGCTTCCGATTTGCGCAAAGTGCTGAAGGAATATGGTGCTCGGCAAGATGTTGTGCTACATTTCTACGAAGATTTTCTAAAGGCTTATGACCCAAAATTGCGTAAGAATTTGGGCGTTTTTTATACGCCAAAGGCTGTAGTGAATTTCATGGTTCGTGCTGCTGACACCATTCTTGAAAATGATTTTGGCCTTTTAGGCGGAATTGCCAACAGCGACAAAGTGCTTTATGACAAAAAGCAAGTGGTGCTTGGAAAAGAGACAACCGAAAAAGAGGAAATGTATAAAGTCCAGATACTTGACCCTGCGCTTGGAACGGGTACTTTTTTGGCGGAGGTGATTGAACAAGTTTATGCCAAATTTGCGAACCGCAAAGCTGCTTGGCAAAGTTATGTTGATGATTGCCTGCTTGAACGCTTGAACGGCTTTGAATATATGATGTCGCCGCATACAATGGCGCATATCAAATTGGGAAATCTGCTTGAAGAAACAGGTTGGCAAAATATTGGTAACAAAAAGCGTTTGAATGTCTATCTGACTAACTCACTTGAAGAAGGCAAAGTGTCTGATAAGCAATTCTCATTGTTTGAAGAGGCTATAGCTGCAGAATCTCTGAAAGCCAATCAGATAAAGGCTAATTGTCCTATAATGTGTGTCATTGGCAATCCGCCGTACAACGACAAAAGTTCGAATAAAGGCAAGTGGATTTTAGAGAAAATGAATGATTACAAAGAAGGGTTGAATGAGCAAAAAACGCACCTTGAAGATGATTATATGAAATTTATCCGTTTGGGGCAATATTATGTCGACAAAAACAAGTCAGGCGTTTTAGCATACATAACAAACAATGGCTACCTATTTGGAATATCGCAACGAATAATGCGAAAGAAATTGCTTGAAAGTTTTGATAATCTGTATATTATCAATCTTCACGGAAGCGCAAAATTGAAAGAGACCCAAGTCGGTGTTGAAGAAAATGTGTTTGAAATTGAGCAAGGTGTGGCCATTAGTATTTTTGTGAAAACCACAGATTCAAAAAAGCGGGGAACTGTACATTATTTCGATTTGTATGGAACTAAACAACAGAAATTTGATTTTCTAACGAATCATAGCCTTCAAAGTATTGAATGGAAGGTGTTTACGCCAGAAAAAGATGATTACTATTTTATACCCACAAATATTAAGAAAGCAAAGAAATCTTTTTCTGTAGTGTCATTGTTTAGGGAGCACGGAACAGGAATATTAACTTCTCGCGATAAATTAGTGGTATCTGTTAGTAAAACAGGATTGCAGGAAAACATCGAAACATTTTCAGACCCCAAATATTCCGATGAAGAAATTGCTGCAAAATACAAATTGAAAGATACTCGAGGGTGGAATTTGAAACAGGCAAGGGTTAACGTTAGAAATAACAACCATAACGATTGGATTAAAACAGTGCTTTTCAGACCTTTTGATTTCCGTTATGAATATTATTCACGTCAAATGGTAGATTGGCCACGAGAAATAATGCCCCACCTGTTGAAGGATAATTGTGCGCTGATTGTTGGAAGGCAAGGGCAAGCCGTGGGTAAAGAATTATGGAATTTGGCATTTGTTGCTGATAAATTGGTTGATTACAATGTTTATTATCGTGGAGGTGGCGATGTTTTCCCGCTTTATTTGTATCACAATACAGATTTGAACGGTGATATCAGAACTTCTAACCTTAATAATGAGATAGTTGAAGAATTTGAAAAGATTCTTGGACTAAAGTTTGATTCCGAAAAGAGTTCAGCAGAACAATTCTCGCCGATAGATTTGCTCAATTATATTTATGGTGTTTTGTATTCACCTTCATACAGAATCGATAATCAAGAAATGTTGGCATTGAATTATCCGTCAATACCTTATCCTAAAGACCGAAAAGAGTTTGAGCATTATGCAAAGTATGGCAACCAATTGCGGCAATTGCATTTGATGCAAAATGTGAAAGTAAACACAGAATGGGCAACGATGAACACAACGGGCAACAACGTTGTGGAAAAATATGATTATAACGACGGACGTGTTAGCATTAATAAAGAGCAATATTTTGAGAATGTGCCTGAAGAAGCGTGGAATTTCACTATCGGAGGCTATCAGCCTGCCCAGCAATGGCTCATTGACCGTAAGAATGGACGCCCGCTCGATTGGCAAGATATGGAGCATTATCAAAAAATCATTTCTGCTTTGATGGAAACGAAACGGATAATGGAAGAGATAGATGATGAGGAAACGAAACGGTGACAAACTGTCACCAGTTGAAACGATAGAATTGGATGAATGAAACAAGGATTCAGTTGTTGCATTTTTTGCAACAACTGTTTTTTTTTATCCAAAACTAAAAAATCTGTGAAAATCTGTTCAATCTGCGTTCTTAAATTCAAAAAACTTTCCCCACCCAACGCAAAAATCCCAAACACTTTTGTTCTTGAGCCTATAGTCAAAGGTCGGTGATGGTTGGGTAAGGTGTTGATACACAATTAGAGATAGTGTGGAAATA
>JAFYYA010000140.1 GCA_017557785.1 Salinivirgaceae bacterium | reverse complement strand
CGGATACAACTCCGACAGTAGTAGTAGTGGTCGTCGGCTATATCTTTCTGATATTTAGCCCACAAGTTCTGTTTTGCAACGCATTGTTCACTCATCGTAGTCGGAATTTGTTTTGAAAACCATATTCAGATAGTCGCCGTTCTCAAAATCGACACCCATCTCTTTGGCCTTTTCGGCCGAATATTTTTCAATGCAGTCGTACATCTCTGTGCCGCCCGTCACATCGAAGATTTTCTTGAGTTCGTCAAGGTTTTTTTGGTCGATTTTGCGCAGGGGGCCAGGGCCTTCTTTCTTGTACGGAATGCCCAGATTCTGCATAAACTCTTCGGTGTTGTTGTAGATATTCTCCCAGTTGGGGCCCTGTTCGGGGTGCATCCACGGGGTCACAATGTCGGGGTGGACGCAGTAGCCGCGCTCTAGAATGCTGTGGCCAACCACACGCTTAATGGCGAATTGTTGGCGGCCCTTCTCCGAGCAGGTGAAGTAGCCCAGTTTGACCGACAGTTTGCGCAGCGCCTGAATGACGAAGCCAGGCGTGTTGCCTCGCGGACAGCGGGTCTTGCAACTCATACACTGCCCGCAGTACCAAATGGTTTCCGATTTCAGGAATTTCAGGATAACATCATCGTCTTTCTTCTGAACTTCGTCCACAATGCGGCGCGGGTCGTAATCGTAGAATTCCGCCGCCGGACACACACCCGTACACATTCCGCAGTTCATACAGGCGTTCAGCCCCTCGACAAAGCGGATATCCTCGAGCAAAAGGTCGTATAGTTTACCCATCGATTGATTGTAAATTTACTTTGCAAAAATACTATCGCGCAGTCGCATTCGATACCCATTTTATGCCTAAAAGAAGGTGGTATTTTTACCACCTGTGCCCATTCTGCCTATCTTTCGGGTAGGTAAAACGGCATCGGCTTTTAAAAACTTGGGTGCGCTAAATGACATTTCTCACTCATAGAACATATTGAGTTTGTCAATAGCGTCAGACAGTTCTTTTGCGTTGATTTTGAAGTGTTTGATAGGATTCATCACACTGTCGCTTATCTCCAGCATTCCGGAAGGTTTCTTCTCGACAATGGTTTTGTTCTCGATGATGAAGGCGTAGTTCAGATTGTCACCCACCAAATGCCAGTTGCGGAAGGTCGTGTCGCTCAGCGGCAGGCCCATGCTGTAGTCAGTTGTCGGGTTTTTGACGCCGAGCACATCGTGCAGAATGGTTGTCGGAATGTCATAGTGCGTTGTGCGGTGCGTAAATGTGGCGTGTTGGCAGCCGGGCGTGTGCAGTATCATGGGCACGCGAATCTGCGTATAGGTGTAGTTGCTGCCGTGTCCCCAATAGTTCTTATGGTTGTCGTTGAACTCCTGTCCGTGGTCGCCTGTTATTATTATATAGGTGTTATCCAACAGATTATGACTTTCGATATTGCTCAAAACCATCCCTACAAGCGAGTCAATCTGATTGAGGCAGTTAAGATACAGATTCCAGAAAAGTGTTGGGTCGGTATCGTTTTTAAGTGCCGTATAATCAGCAAAATCCCATGCTGGAGTAAATTTCTTTGCCACCTCTTTGGGCCAGCGGAAGCTGTGGGCGAGGTCGTAGAAAAGGAATGTGAAGAAGGGGCGGTCGGTTTGCGCCGTGTCAATGAAATCGATAAACTCAGTTGTTATCCGGCAGTCGCGGTCGTAGGCGCGCTTGCCTTCGGTTTCAGCCTGAATGTCAGGTACTTTGCGGAACAGCAACTTGTGGAAGTTTGGACTGTTTAGCGTTGCGCTGGCAAAGGCTTTTATCTGATAGCCGTCGTTCTGCATTTGGTCTATCATTACAGGTGTTGTGCCCGAAATGTCGAAGTCGTTCCAATAGTACGACGACGCGCCGAAAAACATTCCGAAGATACTGCCGCGTGTACCGTTGCTACTACTCAGGTGGTTTGTAAATATCTGATTGTCATTGGCGAATCGGCAAATGTTAGGTAGTACAACGCTGTCGAATGTGCGGTAGTTCCATGCGTCTATGGCAATGATGACGATGTTTGGCAGCGTGTCGGATTCGGCTGTTATCGGGTTGCGCGGATAGCACAATCCGGTCTGCTTTCCAAAGTCAACTTTCAGCAGGTCCGATTGCTCAATCACGCCTATTTTCAGCATAAAATCGGTGGCTGTCAGCGGGAAAAAGTAAGGCAGATAGGCCGCGCTTTTCACCACCGATTGCCTTTGCGCCACAGCTGCGTAGGCATGTGTGAAATTCGAGAATATGAATGTGACAAGGAAAACCGCAGTTGTCGGTATCATAAGTAGATTCGGCTTAATACGGAAAAGCCTTACCGACAATATTTTCAGCAGTATGTTGATGCCAATAATCGCGATTATCGCCACTGTAGTCTTGATATAGAGCGAAGCGTCAAACTGGAAAATCTCGCTGCTTCCCTCGCCGAAAAATAGGCTGAGCATCATTCCGTTGATGTGCTGGCGGTATAGCGCGAACACGTTGCCGTTCACATATAGGAAGGCGCTCACAAACGATGCGAGTGCGACATGAACAATGCCTGCAACCTTTCCGTTGCGGCCGATAAGCAGTGCGAGGCAGCTGAGAGCGTAGGGGAGAAGCGCTATTATTGCCGCATGCGACAGCGCCGCCGTTGTGTAGAACAGCCAGCCAAGGGTGTCCATATACTCCGCCTGTGGGCTCCCAATCATGTAAAGCATAAATTGGGTTGCTACCACAACTGTCGAGAAAGTGTAAAAAACGAATCCGCTTTTCAGTTCATTTTTCATTGTAAGGCCGAATTGCTGTTATGCAAATGACTGAATGTCATGCAGTTTCTTGTATTGGCCGCCAAGTGCCAGCAGTTCCGCGTGGGTGCCGCGCTCTATAATCTGGCCGTCTTGCAAAACGCAAATCACATCGGCGTTGACAACCGTTGAGAGACGGTGTGCGATGACAATTGATGTGCGATTTTCCATCAGTCGGAAGAGCGCATCTTGTACCAGTTTTTCTGACTCTGTGTCGAGTGCCGATGTGGCTTCGTCCAAAATCATAATGGGCGGGTTGGCAAGTATTGCGCGTGCAATGCTGATGCGCTGCCGCTGTCCGCCCGAGAGTTTGCCGCCGCGGTCGCCGACATTGCTTTGGTAGCCTTCGGGTGTTTCCATAATGAAGTCGTGGGCGTTGGCAATTTTTGCCGCTTCAATCACCTGCTCCATTGTGGCGTGCTCTACACCAAAAGCAATATTGTTGAAAATGGTGTCGTTGAATAGGAAACTTTCCTGTCCGACAATGCCCATCATTTTGCGTAAATCAACAATTTTCAAGTCTTTGATGTTGGTGCCGTCAACGTAGATGCCGCCGCCCACAACATCGTAGAATCGGGGTAGAAGGTCAACCATTGTCGATTTTCCAGAACCGGACTGACCAACCAAAGCTATAGTCTGTCCTTTTTTGATGGTCAGGTTAATATCCTTCAAAACCAAATCGTTGACATATTTGAATGATACGTTACGATATTCTATTTCCGACTTGAATTCGTTTATTCTTCTCGGATTCGGACAGTCTTGGATGGTTACTTCGGCGTTTAAAATCTCATCGATGCGGTCACTTGAGGCAAGGCCTTTCTGAATGCTGTACCACGCGTCGATGAATTGCTTTGCAGGCGAAATCATCTGCGAGAAAATAACAAGATAACCAATAAGTTGTGCGCTTGTAAGGTCGCCTTTGCCAGCTAAAACAAGGCGTCCGCCAAACCAAAGGACGATTATCAGAATTAGTGAGCCCAAGAATTCGCTTAGTGGAGTTGCGAGTTCACGGCGGCGCATCATCTTTTTCGATGCGCGTATAAACAATTGGTTTTCACCGTTAAAATGAGCAAAAACACGGTCATGTGCATTGAACGATTTGACGATGCGCAAGCCGCCAAGCGTCTCCTCAATTAGTGCCAGAAGGCTTCCTAGACGGCTCTGCACTTCGGTCGATTTTTTGCGGAGCGAACTGCCAATGCGGCCAACAATTCCACCCGAAATGGGCAGCATAATAAGCACAAACAGTGTCAGTTTGGGGCTCATATAGATGAGTACGCCCAGCGACATTATCAGCATTACTGGGTCTTTAAAAATGATTTCCAGCGATTTAAGTACCGAAGCCTCAACTTCGTTTACATCGTTGGTCATGCGCGAGATGACATCGCCCTTGCGCTCGTTTGAGTAGAATCCAAGCGACAGCTGGGTTATTTTCTTGTAAAGTTTGTTGCGAAGGTCGCGGACAATGCCGTAGCGCAGGTTCACCATTACTAGCTTCGACGCAAACCAGAAGAAGGTTTTGAAGAAGATGGCTATCAGCACAAATACCGATATGAACAGCAACGCCGAGACTTTCCCGTATTTGATTATTATTGAGACAAGATAGTAGTTGAAGATGTTTGTGATGGAATCGATGCTCCAGTCGAACGGCACAAGCTCCGGCGCGGCTTCAATTGTCTGGTCAAAAAGCACTTGCAGAAATGGAATGACCATTGTGAACGAGCATAATCCGGCTATTGTCGATATGCCGACAAACACAAAGTTCAGTATGGCCTGCCCCGTATAGCGTGGAAAGACGTATTGCAATATCCTCTTCAAACTTTTCATTATCAGCCTTTTAGAAATAAATACCAGTGTAGTTGTGCGGTGTAATCTTCATCATTTCTTCTTTCACCGAATCGCTAACGTTCAGTGTCTGAATGAATTCGTGAATCGACTGCTCGGTAACTTTCGAGTTGGTGCGGGTCAGTTCCTTCAGCGTCTCGTAGGGTTTCGGATAGCCTTCGCGGCGAAGAATTGTCTGCAGAGCCTCGGCAACCACGCTCCAGTTGGCTTCAAGGTCGCTCTTCAGTTTGTCTTCGTTCAGAATGAGCTTGCCAAGACCTTTCTGCATCGATTTGAGTGCGATGACAGTATGGCCGATTGGCACGCCAATGTTGCGCAGCACGGTTGAGTCGGTCAGGTCGCGCTGCATACGCGATACAGGCAGTTTTGCCGAGAAGTGCTCAAACACAGCGTTTGCCACGCCAAGGTTGCCTTCGGCGTTCTCAAAGTCGATTGGGTTCACCTTGTGCGGCATTGCCGACGAACCAACTTCACCAGCCTTGATTTTCTGTTTGAAATATTCCATCGAGATGTATGTCCAGATGTCGCGGTTCAGGTCGATAAGAATGGTGTTGATGCGTTTGAAATTGTCGAATATGGCGCCAAGGTCG
>JAFYYA010000139.1 GCA_017557785.1 Salinivirgaceae bacterium | reverse complement strand
TGTCAAATAGTGTCTTTCCCACTGTTTCAAATATTTATAAAGTTTAACATTTTCAAAATTGTGCAAAAGTATATTTTTTCGGACAGAGTTGGCACTGATAGCGCAGATGTATGGTAATAAGTGCCAGAAAAGAGCGAAACGCCGCCGATTAACGCTTTCAATGGGTTTCAAAACGAAATTACTCCGCCAAATTCTTCGCCACCGTGTCGCCGTCGCGGTATTGTTGGGTGATGAAATTATTGTCGTACTCAAGGAAGTTGATAATGTCATCAGCGATGCCAACGGGATGCACGTGCGGGACAAGTGTGGTGCGGAATTGGTAGCCGATGCCCGACTGTTGGATAATCTTTATCGACCGCCAAATATTTGGCATTATGGCAGTTGCGTCCTTACCGATAATTTTCGAATAACTCTCAGCGTCAGGATTCGATTTGATGTCCATTGCTATGAAATCGAGCAATTTGTCGGCCAGAAGTTGCTCGAGCATATCGGGATTGGTACCGTTTGAGTCGAGCTTGACGCAGTAGCCCATTTGCTTGACACGCTTGATAAAATCGGGCAAATCGCCGTGAATGGTAGGCTCGCCACCAGTAATCACTACGCCCTCAAGCCAATCTTTACGGCCATCGAGATATTGCAGAACTTCCTGTTCGTCAATCAATTGGTTTTGACCGAACAGTTCGGGCAGCACTAGCGACGGATTGTGACAATAGCCGCAGCGAAAATTGCACCCTTGCGTGAAAATCACACACGCCATTTTGTCGGGGTAGTCGATGAAACTCTGCTTTACGAGTCCGGCAATTCTCATTGGCAAATTAACAGTTTGAAATATTTAGTTATCTGATATAGAGAAGGTTTAGAAAGTCAAGAAAACTAAACCACACTCGACTTTCTAAACCTCTAAACTATTACTATTCTACATTATCGACTTGTCGAACAGTTTGCGCTCGCTGAATTCCTGACGCTTGCCGTCGTTCCATTGCTCGATTGGGCGCAGATAGCCAACGATGCGCGAATAAACCTGACAATCAGTTGTTTGTCCTTCAGCCTCGCATTTCGGGCATTTGTGATGCTCGCCATAGATGTAGCCGTGCTCGGGGCAAATGCTGAATGTCGGCGACAGCGTGATGTAAGGCAGGTGGAATGTCGATGTCACCTTCTTAATCAGTTTCTTAACTGCTGCGCTTGAGAGTTGGCTCTCGCCCACGAATGTGTGGAAGACTGTGCCGCCAGTGTATTTCGTCTGCAAATCGTCCTGCAATGTCAGAGCCTCGAAAAGGTCGTCGGTGAAGTAAACCGGCAATTGGCTCGAGTTGGTGTAGTAAGGCTTCGCGCCGCGACGCACGTGCTCTTCGTTGGCAGTCACAATGTCGTTGTATTCTGCCTTGTCGATTTTTGCCAAACGATACGATGTGCCTTCGGCCGGTGTAGCCTCAAGGTTGTAGATATTACCAGTTTCAGTTTGGAATTCAGCAAGTTTGGCGCGCATATGGTCGAGAACGCGGACTGCGAACTGATGTCCTTGCTCGTCGACAAGGCTCTTGCCCAGGAAGTTCAGGCAGCACTCGTTCATACCAACAATACCGATGGTCGAGAAGTGGTTCTTCCAATAGCGGCCAGAGCGCATTTTGACGTTACGCAGATAGAACCGCGAGTATGGATATAGACCTCTTTCGGTCAGATTCTCAATCACTTTACGTTTTGTCTCAAGGCTCTCTTTTGCCAAATCCATAAGTTTGTCGAGACGCTGATAGAATTCTGCTTCAGTCTTAGACTCGTAGCCCAAACGCGGCAGATTGACTGTCACCACGCCAACGCTGCCTGTGAGCGGATTGGCGCCGAACAAGCCGCCACCGCGCTTCTGCAGTTCGCGCTTGTCGAGACGCAGACGGCAGCACATACTGCGCACGTCATCGGGGCTCATATCGGAATTGACAAAGTTCGAGAAGTATGGAATGCCGTATTTGGCTGTGATTTCCCAAATTTTGGCGTAAGCCGGATTGTCCCAATCGAAATCCTTGGTAATGTTATAGGTCGGAATCGGGAACGAGAACACG
>JAFYYA010000138.1 GCA_017557785.1 Salinivirgaceae bacterium | reverse complement strand
CGATAAGAAAAAAGAGAAGAAAAATCCGCCGTTGCTCTTCAACCTTGCCGAGTTGCAGAACGAGTGCTCGAAACTCTTCAAAGTGAGCCCCGACGAGACTTTGCAGATTGTGCAGGACCTTTACGAGAAAAAACTTGTGACATATCCGCGTACCGACGCGCGCGTGCTGTCGTCGGCTGTGGCAAAGGAAATAACGAAGAACTTGCACGGCCTGGCCACTCGCCCCGAATATCTTGAACTTACAAAGCAGGTGAAGCAGCACGGACTCTACGCCACCATTGGCAAGAGCCGCTACACCGACGACAAGCAGATTACCGACCACTACGCCATAATCCCCACAGGGCAAGGCTTTCAGGCTCTCGACGGCTGTTCCGAGACTGCCCGCGGCGTTTACGACCGCATTGTCCGCCGCTTTCTGGCGATATTTTTCCCGCCTGCCGAATACCGCAAGGTCAGCATTGAACTGACTGTCGGCACCGAGCATTTCTTCGCCAATTTCAAGATTCTTGAAACGCCTGGCTACCTGACTGTTATGGGCGACACGCCAAAAACCGACGACAACAATCAGCAGGACGAAGTGCTCGACACCAACCAATTCGAACTGGTGAGCAAACTGAAGAAAGGCTCTGTGTTGCCCGTTGTCGGATATGAGTTGAAAGAGGGCGAGACGTCGCCGCCGAAGCGATACAATTCAGGTTCGCTGATTCTGGCAATGGAAAATGCAGGACAACTGATTGAAGACGAAGAACTTCGGGCGCAAATTAAGGGAAGCGGCATTGGCACAAGCGCCACCCGCGCCGAGATTCTGAAAAAGTTAGTGAATATCGACTATCTGAACCTTAACAAAAAAACGCAGATTGTGACCCCTGCCAAGTTGGGTGAGATTGTTTATGAGGTTGTCAACGCGTCGATACGGCCGCTGCTAAACGCCGAACTGACCGCAAGTTGGGAAAAGGGCCTTACAATGGTAGCCAACGGCAAAATAGGTGAGCAGGAGTATATGACCAAACTCGAGGCCTTTGTCCGCAAACTGACCGACAGCGTGAAGGTTGTGCAGAACCAATCGTCGCTGACACCGGTGTTTGGGGCGTTTGAGCAGTATTATAAGTGAGTAAGGTGAAGTGAGTAAAGAGTAAAGTGTAGTGAGTAGAGAGTAAAGTGTAGTGAGTAAAGAGTAAAGTGTAGTGAGTAGAGAGTAAAGTGTAGTGAGTAAAGAGTAAAGTGTAGTGAGTAGAGAGTAAAGTGTAGTGAGAAAGAGTAAAGTGTGGAGATGATGGAGTAATGACAAAAAAAGCCGGAATGAATCCGGCTAAATCAATCCAAGTCCCCACGCTTGAATTATCATTTTGAATAGAGCCAACAGGTTTACACTTACAGAGGGAATCGCCTGTGGGGACTGTCGCTCGCCAATCGGTTGTTCAAATGACGCTGCAAAGATAACAAACAACTTTACTCTTTACACCTTAAACTTTACACCTTACACCAACACCTAACACCCAATCCCCGACACCCTAAATAATTCATTTGCACATATCATATAAATGCCTATATTTGCGGCGTTTTAGTGGAGAATTGATTCAGGGGGCAAGCAAGTCCCCTGTTTTATTACAGTAAACTATGATAGACAAAAAACAGATTGAAGAGATTGTTCAGAGCCGCATCGCCGACAGCGACCTGTTTCTGGTTGATGTTAAGGTAGATACGCAGAACAATATCACCGTAACGCTCGACTCGCCCGAGGGCATTTCAGTCGACACTTGCGTGGAGATGAGCCAGTACATCGAGTCGCAACTCGACCGCGAGAAGGAAGATTTTGCGCTCGAAGTATCGTCGCCAGGTGTGGGGCAGCCGCTCAAAGTGCTGCAGCAGTACACCAAGATACTGAACGGCACGGTTGAAGTGCTGCTCAACAGCGGCATCAAACTCAATGGAATCCTGCGCGAGGCCAACGCTGAGGGCATTCTGCTCGAATATGAGACCAAAGAGAAGCCCGAAGGCGCAAAACGTCCCGTAAAGGTTACTAAAACAGAGCCTTACGCATTCACCGAGATTAAATCAGTCAAGGAAACAATAATTTTTTAACATAAACAGATAAAAAGAGAAAACATGAATCTAACCGACACATTTTCAGAGTTTAAGGAACTGAAAAACATCGACCGCCCCACAATGATGAGGGTTTTGGAAGACGTGTTCCGCAGCACATTGGTCAAGCAGTACGGCACCGATGAGAATTTCGACATCATCATCAACATCGACAAGGGCGACTTTGAGATTTGGCGCAACCGCGAGGTGGTTGAGGATGCCGATTTGAAGGACCCCAACAAGGAGATTTCGCTCACCGAGGCCAAGAAAATCGACGAGGATTATGAGGTCGGCGAGGAAGTGTCGGACGAGGTGCAGATGAAGGATTTCGGCCGCCGTTCAATCCTGACACTCCGCCAGAACCTGACCACCCGCATTATGGAACTCGAGAAGGACCAACTCTACGCCAAATACAAAGACCGCATCGGCGAGATTGTGACTGGCGAGGTTTACCAGGTTTGGAAGAAAGAGATAATGATTATCGACGACGACGGCAACGAGTTGATTATGCCGAAGACCGAGCAGATCCCGAGCGACTATTTCCGCAAGGGAGACAGCGTCCGCGCAGTTGTGGTTCGTGTGGAGATGCGCAACTCAACCCCGCTGGTAATCCTTTCGCGTACAAGCCCGCTGTTCCTTGAGCGTCTGTTCGAACTTGAGGTTCCCGAGATTTTCGACGGACTCATCACCATCAAGAATATCAAGCGCATCCCAGGCGAGCGTGCCAAAGTGGCCGTTGAGTCGTACGACGAGCGCATCGACCCAGTTGGAGCCTGCGTTGGTATGAAGGGCGCCCGCATCCACGGCATTGTCCGCGAGTTGCGCAACGAGAACATCGACGTCATCAACTACACCAACAACATCTCGCTCTACATCTCGCGTGCGTTGAGCCCAGCCAAGGTGTCGCAGATTAAGATTAACGACGAGACCAAGAAAGCCGATGTTTATCTTGAGCCCGACCAGGTGTCGCTGGCCATCGGCAAGGGCGGAACCAACATCAAGTTGGCAAGCCAACTGACTGGTTATGAGATTGATGTTTACCGCGAATCGGTTGATGAGGAAGATGTTGACCTTGAGGAATTTGCTGACGAAATCGACGGATGGGTGCTCGACGCCCTGAAGGCTATCGGCTGCGACACCGCCAAGAGCGTTCTGGAAATTCCTGCCGCCGAACTTGTGCACCGCACTGACCTTGAGGAAAGTACAATTAACGATGTGCTTAAGATACTGAAGGCTGAATTTGAATAACGGCTATCGGCTATAAGAAACAGATTCCAGTTAATTAACAAACTCGATAAGAAGCAAATGACAGATTACAAGCCACTGAGATTAAGTAAGATAGCACGTGATTTTGGCGTAGGCGTCAACACCGTGCTCGAATTTCTGCATAAAAAGGGAATTGCCGCCGACGACGGCCCGAACACCAAGATTGAGTTGGATGTCTTCCAGATTCTGCAAAAGGAATACAGCACCGACATCAAGGTGAAAGAGGCATCGGAAAAGATTGAACTCAACGCAATGAGAGCAAAGAAAGAGTCAATCTACGCCGATGACGAATTTTCTGTGCAGGAGTCGGAACAGGCCAAAAAAGAGCCTGCTGCGCCTAAGAAAGAAGAGTTTGTTGACACGAAAGTCGAGAAACTGCAAGGCCCGAATGTTGTGGGCAAAATCGACCTGAACAAAAAGCCCGAGAAGAAACCCGAGCCAGCACCTGCCAAGCAGCAGCCTGTGGCATCGGCCAATCCGAAGGGCGACAAGCCGAAACCGAAACAGCCCGAGCCCGAACTCATCCGCACAAAGGTTGAGCCAGTGAAGGACGTGAAGATTTTGGGCAAAATCGAACTTGACCAACTGAACACCAAAACCCGCCCAGCCAAGAAATCGAAGGCTGAGAAGGCCAAAGAGCGTCAGGAGCGTGAGGCACAATCGAAAAAGATTATGCAGCAGCAGTCGCAGCAGCAGGGCAAGAAGGATGATGGCCAGTCGCAACAGTTTGAACCTGAGTTTATTAACACCAAGGTTGAGAAACTTCAGGGTCCGAACGTGGTGGGCAAAATCGACCTGAGCGACCGCAAATTCGCTGGTCCAGGCGCAGGCGACGAATTCGGAAAGAAGAAAAAACGCAAACGCATACAGAAGGACCGCGTCGATGTTGGCGCACCGATGGAGAAAGGCGGCAAGGGCGGAAAAGGCCCGAAAGGCGCATCGAAATTCCTGAAAAAGGAAGTGAACGAGGAAGATGTGCAGAAGCAGATTAAAGACACTCTGGCACGCCTGCAGGCCCCGAAAGGCAAGAGCAAGACCAGCCAGCACCGCCGCGAGAAACGCGAGGATGTGCGTATGAAATCGGCGGAGGAGATTGAGCGTCAGGAAGCCGAAAAGATGGTGCTGAAAGTGACTGAGTTTGTATCAGTTAACGAGTTGGCAACAATGATGAACGTGGCTGTGACGCAAGTCATCTCAACTTGTATGAATTTGGGCTTGTTTGTGTCAATCAACCAGCGATTGGACGCTGAAACAATGGCACTTGTGGCCGATGAGTTCGGTTACAAGATGCAGTTTGTGAGCGCCGACCTGCTCGATGCCATCGCCGATGAGGAGGACAAGGAGGAAGATTTGGTTCCGCGTCCGCCAATCATCACCGTGATGGGCCACGTCGACCACGGTAAGACTTCGTTGCTCGACCACATCCGCAATGCCAACGTGATTGCAGGCGAGGCCGGCGGCATCACCCAGCACATTGGCGCCTACAGCGTGGTGCTGAAAAATGGCAAGACCATCACCTTCCTTGACACCCCTGGTCACGAGGCGTTTACCGCAATGCGTGCCCGTGGTGCCCAAATCACTGATATTGTGATTATTGTGATTGCAGCCGATGACAGCATAATGCCGCAGACCATTGAGGCCATCAACCACGCGCAAGCGGCTGGCGTGCCGATTGTGTTTGCAATCAACAAGATAGATAAACCAGGTGCAAATCCTGACAAGATAAAAGAGGCTTTGGCCAATATGAACCTTTTGGTTGAGGAATGGGGCGGCAAATACCAGTCGCAGGACATTTCTGCCAAGAAGGGTATCAACGTTGCCGAACTGCTCGACAAGGTTCTGCTCGAGGCCGAACTGCTTGATTTGAAAGCAAATCCGAACAAATTGGCTACAGGAACGGTTATTGAGTCGGCATTGGACAAAGGCCGCGGCTACGTGACCACAGTGCTTGTACAGAACGGAACACTGAAGGTGGGCGATATTGTGCTTGCCGGAAGTTTCACCGGCCACGTTAAGGCCATGTACAACGAGCGTAGCGGCAAGATTACTGAGGCTGGTCCGTCAACTCCGGCACTCATCCTTGGTTTGAACGGTGCACCGCAGGCTGGCGACAAATTCAATGTTGTGAGCAGCGACAAGGAGGCCCGCGACATTGCCAACCGCCGTATGCAGTTGCAGCGCGAGCAGGGCTTGCGTACTCAAAAGCACTTGTCGCTTAGCGAGTTGGGACGCCGCATCGCCATTGGCAACTTCCAGGAACTCAACATTATAGTCAAGGCCGACGTTGACGGTTCGGCTGAGGCTCTGCAGGATTCACTCGTTAAACTCTCGACACCTGAAATTCAAGTCAACGTCATTCACAAGGCCGTTGGTCAGATTTCGGAGTCCGATGTTACGTTGGCCGCCGCATCCGATGCAATCATCGTCGGATTCCAGGTACGCCCGTCAATGGATGCACGCAAGCTGGCCGAGCGCGAGCAGGTTGATATCCGCTTGTACTCAATCATCTACGATGCCATCAACGAGGTGAAGGATGCTATGGAAGGCATGCTTTCGCCTGAAATCAAAGAGGAAGTTATCGGTACGGTTGAGATTCGCGAAGTCTTCAAGATTTCGAAGGTTGGTTCGGTTGCAGGCTGCTTTGTCCGCGACGGTAAGGTTAAACGCACATCGAAAGTGCGCGTTATCCGCGACGGTATTGTGGTTTACACCGGCGAACTTGGTTCACTCAAGCGCTTCAAAGACGATGCCAAAGAGGTTCTCACAGGCATGGAGTGCGGCTTGAACATCGACAAGTACAACGACATTAAAGTTGGCGATGTTATTGAGGTTTACGAAGAGACTGAGGTTAAGCGTACGCTGTAAAAATCAATTGATTGATTATAAAAAAGGCTTGCCGGTAGGCAAGCCTTTTTTTGTGTGCAGGCTAACGGAATATATGAACTGACTGTCTCCGTTCCTAAAGCTGTTTTAATCCTTTTCAGCTACCATTCTGTCTTCGTTCATTCGACTCATATACTGCTGGATGATGGCTTTCAGTTTGGTCTCCATTTGCTGCTGACCGTCGATTTGGCCAATAAGATTATTTTCCAACAGTTTATCGCTAAGGGCGTAAACGGCTTTTGTCTGATTGCCGTCGAATTGCAGAAGGTAGCCGTTCATTACAATCTGGTAGATGCCGTTGCAGTAGCTCACGGCAAATTTGTCGTTTTCGGGAGTGTTCAGAAGGTCTTGACCGAAAGCAACATACGGCTGATCGTAGCCCAGATAGTTAAGAATGGTTGGCATAACATCGATTTGCTGCGCAATACCCTTGCGGCCGCCTGTGAGTGTGGTGTCGCCCGGCGCATAAAGAATTACGGGACCGGTGAAAACGCCTAAATCGGTCTGATATTCAGCGTGGTCGGTTAGGTTGGTGTGGTCGCTGCAGATGGCAAAAACGGTGTTGTTGAACCACGGTTGTTTCCGTGCTTCGTCGAAGAATCGGCGCAGCGAGTAGTCGGTGTAGCGGATGCCCTTGTGAACGGGCAGAGGTCCTTCGGGGAAACGCTCAACATATTTGGCCGGAATCTGATAGGGATGGTGGCTCGAAGCGGTGAAGACGGCCGTCATAAACGGTTCTTTGAACTGCGACATCTCGTGGCAGAAATACTGCAGGAACGGCTCGTCCCAGATGGCCCAAAAGCCGTCGAACTCGGCATCGCCGCCAAATTCAGGTTTCTGGTCGAACTCGGTGCGGCCGAAATAATCGTCGAAGCCGGTGGCGCGGGCAAAGGCTTCAAAGCCCATACTGCCGTTCTTTGCGCCGTGGAAGAATGCTGAATAATAGCCTTTGTTCTTCAACTCAACTGCCAGTCCGTCGAGCGAGTTGAGGGCGGCAGGGGTAAGGAAGAACGGCTCGATGAAGTAGGGGATGCTGCTCAAGACGCAGGGCATTCCGTCGATGCTCTTGCGGCCGTTTGTAAAGCTGTCGTAGAACCAAAGGCTGTGCTGCATCAGACTGTCGATGAACGGCGTATAGCCTTGATAATTACCACCTTCGAGTTCCGGATTGTAACTGCCGATGAACTCGCGTGCAAAACTCTCGATGATGATGACAACCACGTTGCGGCCTTTGCCCGGCGCGTTTTGTACTATGCTGTCAACGGGTTGGTGCACAGGCGTATAGATGGAATCGAGTTCTTCTTGCGGAAAATACGACGGTGTTACAAACGGCTTTTTGTTTAGTGTGCGAATCAGCGAGAACGGCGTGTTCAGAATCAGTGGCGCTTCAACCGGATTGCTGATGTATTGGTTTGCATTACTGATGGTTATAGGTCGTGTGCTACGGTCGATGCCGCCACGCATTCCGCCAATGCAAAGCAGCATAACGGCCGCCATAACAGCGGCTCTTATCGCATAATATTTTATATAGCCTATCACGCCCGAAATCTTCTTTCCGACAAGCGGATTTTGATATAAAACAATCAGCATCAGCAGAATAGCAACGCCAACAATTATCAGATACCACGAGTGCAGCGCTTCGGTTGCAAACACCGACACAAGGTTGTCTTCGTTGCTGAATTCGGCGAAAACCGTGCCAGTGGTGCGTCGTCCGGTGTAGCGGAAGTAAACCACATCGCAAAGATTGGCCACCACACCGATGGTGTTAAAAGTCACATAAACCGATTTGACAACAATCCCGTAAATGCGGCTCATCTCTTTGAAATGCAGCGGAATCAGTGCAAGCACCAGAAAAGCAAGGTTCATATATATGATGCCCGACGTGTCGAACACGAGCGACCCTTTGATAAGATTGAAAAAGTTGTCGGTCAGGATTTTACCTTCGTAGTAGCTGTAGTTTGCCGCTAAAAAGACCATGCGGCACAGGAAATAGCAGAAATAGACAAGGGCGATATCGAACGCCACATTCAAAAACGATTTGGCGAGCGTTGTTTCGCCATTTCTGAAAATCTTTATTTGCTTCATATCGTTGCACTCTTTGCGAGCGGCAAAGATAATGGGAATTAATCTATTTTAAATTCAACAGGCACAGTCCACGACACGTTTTTTGGAACCCACACTTTTTCGCCATCAATTCTTTTGCTTTGCTCTCCGGGTTTCCACTTAGGCAAACTTTGTATCACTCGAATGGCTTCGTTGTCTAATATCGGGTCGATGCCCCTTGCTATTTTGGGATTTACAACGTCACCGTTCTTATCGATTATGAATTGAACAAAAACTTTTCCCGACAGACCTTTTGCCTTGGCTTCTTCGGGATATTTAATGTTCGCGGCAATGAATTTGCGCAATTCCAAATCGCCGCCGGGGAATTCGGGCATGTGTTCAACAATGAAGAACACTTCTTCTTCTTCGCCCTTAATCGATATCTCAATAGGAATAGTCATCGATACCCGCGTAAGCACCTTCATCACTGTGCCGTTTTTCGATTCGAGTCGCATACCGGGCGTCCATTTTGGCATGTTCTTTATAAAATCAAATACTTTTGCGTCGATTTCAGGGTTGATACCAGTGATAACTTTCACATTATCAGGTTCAACCATGCCGTCTTTGCCAATCACAAACTGCGCGAACACTTTCCCTGATATGAATTTTGCTGATTTTATACCTTGCATATTATCAGCAAAATACTGCTTCATGGCCGATTCGCCGCCAGGGAATTCGGGCATTATTTTAACCGAAGTATAGATTGTGTTGTCATCGTCGGTAATTGGCTGGTCGACAGCTACACTGCCTTTTGGAACAATGATAGGTGTGTCGTTAGCGCCGTTGTTCTGCGCGTAGCCGGTTGTGCCAATCGCGGCAAGCGAAAATGCCAGAACGGCTTTGATTAAGTGTGGAGTTTCCATATTATATGATGACTATTATGAGTTGATCAAGCTGTCCGTTCCTGATGACAAAAGCAACGTTGCCGGAAGTTCTTGCAGGCTCGCGCTCTATTTCTCCATATTTATAAAGATGTCGATAGGCGGGTTCGAATTTTGGCAAACTTTTCACCACACGAATTAATTCCGCATCGAGTTCAGGGGCAAGGCCTTTATATTTACCTTCAATGTCGGTCGGAATGCGTACGCTTTCGGGCTCAATTTGGCCATCTTTGCCAATTACGAAAAAAACAGGAACAGTTCCATTCAAATCGGTGCCTTTTACCGATTCCGGAAAAACCAAATTATCAGTAATATATTGTCGTAAAATCGAATCTCCGCCAGGGAAAAGAGCTTTTTCGCTGGTGTTTGCCCACACTGTGTCATCATTATCTTTGGATTCGTCGGTTGAGCTCGCATTTTTTGGAACAATGGCGGTCTCGTCTGTTTGAGATGTACCGTTGTTCTGCGCGTAGCTCGTTGTGCAAACCGCAGTAAGCATAACCAGCGCGATTGTTTTTGCGAGTTTGTTGAGTTGTTTTTTCATAAATTTTGAATGTTTTATTTGAACACAACAGCAATAGTATGCGTGAATTTTACAGGTTCCCCGAACTGTTTTGCGGGTTCCCACTTTGGCATATTTTTTACCACACGGATGGCTTCTGCGTCAAGCAAAGGGTCAATGCCGCGGACAACCTTCACGCTTTCAGGTTCAACTTCGCCATCTTTGCCGATTATAAATGAGACGAAAACCTTTCCCTGCATTAAATCACTGTCGGTCACTTCAGGTTTAGAAGTGTTTTCTGCAAGATACCTGGATAAACCATCATTGCCGCCAGGGAATTCGGGCATTATTATTCCCGCTCCTACGTTTTCTTTTGGCATAGTGGTTGTGTCACCAACCGCCAAATTGTTGTTGTGCGCGTAGCCCGTTGTGCAGAATGCGGCAAGCGCAACAATAACCAGTGCGCTTGATTTTGCGAGTTTGTTTAGTCGTTTTTTCATAATAAGCGGTTTTAAGATGTTTGCAATAATTCATGCAAATATACGAATTAATCCGTAATTGCAAATAATGATGATAATCATTGCTTTCGCTTAACAAGCTTCTTGCAATATAAACATCTCCTTAAAGACTGTGCGGATGAGCAATGTGTTTGATTAGAAACAAAAAATCCCCGCACCATATTTCAGATGCGGGGATGTAATCAATTATTGTTCAAATCATTATTTAAACAAGCCCTGTGCCATAAGGTGCAGGCAACGGCGCCAGGTCAGGAACTCGTGAGCGGTGCCTTCCGAAACGTAGCCAACGCAGTTGTAACCAGCGGCTTTCATATCGGCAGCCGATTTGTTGATAGCGTCGGGGCTCTCCTTGCTTCCGCAGCCGACAAACAGATAGTTGACAGCCTTGTTGTCTTTGAAGTCGGTGGGGGCAAACTGTCCGCCGCTCAACAGACCGAATGATGCGAAGGTGTCGGTCTTGCGGCCCGAGATGAGTTTTGTCTCCATACCGCCCATCGACAAGCCTGCAAGAGCGCGGTTTGCACGGTCGGTTTTGGTTTTGAAGTGTGAGTCGATATACGGAATCAACTCGTCGCAAAGCATTGTCTCAAACTCTTTTGCGGTGAATTGGCCGAAGCCGCTTCCAAACTTGATGTCGTTGGTCAGACCGTAGGTCATAACAATGATGAACGGTTTTGCCTTGCCTTCAGCAATCAGGTTGTCCATAATCAGGTTGGCGTGGCCTTGGTTGCTCCAAGCGGTCTCATCCTCGCCCCAGCCGTGCTGCAGATACAGAACGGGGAATTTCTCCTTCGGGTTGTTGTTGTAGGTCGGCGGAGTGTAAACAAAGGCGCGTTGGAACTTGCCAGTGCTTTCGCTCCAGAAGATAACCTGCTGAACCAGTCCGTGCGGAACGTCTTTCTTGGCAGCGTAGAAATCAGCATCGTGAGCCGGGATTTCGATACCGCTTTCCCAACGAACCGAACCGTAGTAGTTCAATGCACCCGGGTCGTTAACAACGCCACCGTCGATGGTCAGGTGATAGTAGTGGAAACCTTCGTCCATCGGGCCTTCGGTTGTGCCTTCCCAAACACCGTCTTTGTTCTTCTTCAGAACAGTTGCGCCAACGCCACCCATATTGCCGCCAAGTCCAAGGCTGACAATCACTGATTTAGCCTGCGGTGCAACAACGCGGAAGCGAGCGTAACCCTGAGAGTTAACCTGCGGGTACTCTTGTCCAGGTTGGTTCAATTCCGACGGTTTGAAGTCTTCTTTAATCTCAACATTGTCAAGGTCAGGATTGAAGCGTTTAACAAGGCGATATGACGATTTGCGTTTCAAATCCTTGTCGAACAACAAAGGATAGTTGTTCACACCTACCCACGAATCCTTGTCGCTTACGTTCCAGAAAGTAACCACGTCAATCACGTCTTTGTGCTTGCGCAGAACGCGGAACAGTTGCGAATATTGGTTGTCGTGCAGAGTGCGGGTGCTTTGGTCGATGGTAGCGCCCTCGTTGCGGCTGAACTGCAGTTGGCCGCCCATTTCCTCGTTTGCACGGATGTCGAGTTCGGTGAATTGGATGTGGTCAACAATTGTTGCGTATTTCTCGATAGCGGCAGCAATGTCTTCCATCGATGGGCCGTAAACATTGTAGTGGCCTTGCATACCGATACCGTCGATTGGCACGCCAGCATCTTTCATCTTCTTAACCATGTCGAAGATGCGGTCGCGCTTGTCAGGATTGGCAGCGTTGTAGTCGTTGTAGAAGAGTTGTGCGTTCGGGTCGGCCTCGCGTGCAAATTGGAATGCTTTAGCAATGAACTCGTCGCCGCACAATTGATAGAGTTTCGAGTTGCGGTAAGGCGACGGATTCGGGTTCCAAGGCGAGCGGCGAACATCGTCGGCCATAGCCTCGTTCACAACGTCCCAGCAGTAAACCACGTCTTTGTAGCGGTTAACAACAGTGGTGATGTGTGTTTTCAGGCGTTGATAGAACACTTCTTTCGATACCGGATTGCCTTTTTTGTCGGTGAACATCCAGTCGCAGAATTGGCTGTGCCATACAAGGCAGTGTCCGCGCAGTTTGATGTTGTTCTTGCGGCAGAAGTCGGCGATGCTGTCGGCGTTGGCCCAGTTCCATTCGCCCTCTTTCGGCTGCAGTGAGCCCGGCTTCATATCGTTCTCGGCCGTGATGCTGTTGTACTCCTTCAGGATAACTGCAATCTCGTCCGGATTCTTCATGTTACGCATGTTGACGGCCACGCCGATCTTGAAGTAGTCTTTGTAGGCGTCTTTCAATCCATCAGGATCTTCAGGTTCGGGGCGGCCAAACGGAAATTGTGCCATTGAAGCCCCTGCACTCATTGCTAATGCAATGATGCACAAACTTTTAAATAGTGGTTTACGCATAGTTATTAATATTAAATTAAAAATCAATTGACGGCAAATCTATACTTATTTGCCGATTATTGTAGTTGTTATAGATGATTTCTTGTTTTTGCGCTAAGTTTTGCCGTAGGATGACGATTAACGAAGGTTAAAACTACTAGTAATCGGCTTAAATGCTCATTTTTTTTGTTTTTTGCCTGCTTGTCGCATAAAAAAAAGTATTTACCGACCAAAATGAGCACAACTTCGATAAAGATTTCGTTGTTTTCAGCATAATTAGTACTTTCAATGCAGATTCTTGATAAAAGAATCTTATTGTATAACAAACACTAAATCAAACAATTATGAAAAAGTTATTTAAATTGGGTTTTGCTGCCAGCCTGATGGCGGCTTTCGTATTCAGCGGTTGCTCGAAAGACGATGATGATGATGAGCCTGTCAACAGCCAAAACGGCAGACGTGTATTGTCGATGTCTTGTGAAGAAACACTCGCCAATGGAGAAACTAGTAGTTGGAAACAGGAATACAAATATGACGAGCAGGGAAGACTGATAAAATTAGAAATCACACGAGATGGAGAATCGAGTATTGAGGAATACAAGTATAACAAGCAAGGTGACAATACAGAAACCTTTACTAATGGCGAGTTAACGCAAAAGAGCGAGTATTCATACACAGGAAATACCGTAAAATACACAAGGTATTCATATTTTGAGGGGGAACTGATGAGCGTGACAAATTATACAAATACATACACTGACTCGAAACGTAAAGAGTTGAAATCGTCTGCTGTTGAGATGAATGGTGGTAAGGGGAACACACATACATCCAAAAAGGAATTTTCTAAAGACAAAAATGGAAATACTGTTGTCGAAAGTTACTCGGATGGAAAAATGGAGAAGAAATGGGTAACAGAGTATGACGGAAACAATGTTAATCTTACAGTTTATTATTTTTCTGATAATGATACCTTAACAGTCAGCACCAAATCGGTTTATGCTGATTCGAAACACGAAAAACCATTGGTTGAAGAATCAATATTGGAAGGCGGAATGGTAAATATTACTACATCAGTAAGCATTACTAAGACGGTATACACTTACGATGATGCAGGAAATGTTATAGAGCGTGTTTCGTATAGCAAAGGAAATATGGTGATTGGAATGGCAGGTATCAAATACTTAGATACAGAAGAAAAATTAATTTCCAAGCAAACTGATTTCGTATACAATGGCAATACAGTGACTTATACACTTTATAGTTATGTGGATTATATGGGTAGTGATGGAACTATTTTGAGTAGCGATGGAGGAACAAAACCAACATCAACAGACCATTACACTATTGTTTATGCTGAATAACAAACCGGAAGCAATTTGATAACAAATCAGCCGGAATCCAAATTGGGTTCCGGCTGTTGTTTTTTATATCGGTTGTGTTTTAAGAGACTGTTTTCTCTCCGTCTACCCTAAAATTTCCTCCGCCAGCTTTTTCAAATCGGTGCCGGCAAAGTTGCCCGAGCTCAGGAACAGCAGCACGCTGTTGGTTGCCGGTTGGGCTTTCAGGTCGGCTTGCAGAGCGTCGATGTTGTCGTAAGCCTTCAGCCCGTTTTTGCCAAATGCGGCCTCAACCTGCGGTATGGTAATGCCAGGCAGCCCTTTCAGCTCGATGGCGTGGGGGTTGAAATAGACAAGCGAGCGGTCGGCCAAATCCATTGTTCCGGTGTACTGCGCCAGAAAATTGCTGCTCAAACTGCTGTAGGTGTGCAGTTCCATACAAGCGATAATCTTTTTGTCGGGGAACTGCTTGCGGACAGCCGCAATAGTGGCCTTGAGTTTCGATGGCGAATGCGCGAAATCGGTGAACGACAAGCTGTTGGCATTGCTATAAATCAGTTGCAAGCGCTTGTCGGCACCTTCGAACGTGGTCATTGCGCGGTAGAAATCGGCTTTTGTGACGCCCAGTTGTAGGCAGACCTGCATTGCGCCTGCAATGTTCTGCAAGTTGTGCTCGCCAAACACCGACAGACGGTAACGGTCATCGCCGTCAGTTAGGTAGGTGACGCCGTCGGTAATGGTGTAGGGGTGGGTGTTGTAGGGCAGTAGGCGAATGTCGGGGCGGACCTTGGCGGCAATGGCACGCAGGTTCTCGTCGCCTTCGAAATAGACGAGCGAACCCTTTGGCTCAATGAGTTGCGAGAACCGCTCGAACTGCCAGACGTAATCTTCGAAAGTTGTGAAAACATTGATATGGTCCCAGGCAATGCCGGTGATGAGCGCGATGTCGGGTTTGTAAAGGTGGAATTTCGGCCGCGGGTCGATTGGCGATGTCAGATACTCATCACCCTCAAATACAGCCACTTTTGCGGTATTGCTCAATCCAACCATAGTGTCAAATCCCTTCACTTTCGCGCCAACCATATAGTCGAACGGAATGCCGACAGTTTTCAGCACGTGCATTACCATTGCCGTGGTGGTGGTTTTACCGTGGCTTCCGCCGATAACAACCCGAGTCTTGTCTTGAGTCTGATTATAAAGAAATTCGGGATACGAATAGATTTTCAGCCCCAGCTG
>JAFYYA010000137.1 GCA_017557785.1 Salinivirgaceae bacterium | reverse complement strand
TTTCTTTCTTACCTCTCTTTTGTGCTCATAATGTCATAGAACTTTAGGCTTTCGCCTTATCGGTTTTCCTCGCGGAAACGGACTGCAAATGTAATGCCTTTTCCGTTCCCTCCAAGAACTTTTTTCATCTTTTTTCGAACCGGGGGATGTTTGCCATCTCCGTCTGTCTCCTGCCTGCTTATTCCCCCAATTCTTCTTAAGAACCCGCTCTCTCTCGAAAGCGGGTGCAAAAGTAGAGAGTTTTTTGTTCCTGGCAAGCGCTGTAAGCGTTTTTCTTAAAAAATATTTTCGTTCGGTAACACTCTGTTTATCAAATAACATTCCGCATCTTGTGTGCAAAAACGGTCTTCTTTACGTGGCTTTCAAGCGGAAAACGGCGCCGAAAAACGCGCGTTTTTGGCAATTTGGTGGTAAAACGCGCCGGGGTTGATTATGGAAATGAAGCGTGGGAATGACGTTCGCAAGCTTATTACATATATATAATAGGTATACAGAATTCGCCTTACACACTCAATAAACCAATTATCGCCCTACTTCTCCAACTTCTTCGCATCGCTCATCGAGATTTTTTTGCCATTGTTGAATGGCACGATGAATGCGTCGGGGTACTCGGCGCTGATTGACTTTTTGAAATCCGTGGCTTCGGCAAGAGTGGCGAATTTGCCAATCATATATTTATACTTGTTGCCGTCTTTATACTCGAAAATGTCGGGCTTGCCTTTGAATTTCTCAGTCGGGTCGGCAACGGGCGCCGATGTAGTGGCCACCTGCAAGCGGTAGCACAATGTGTTTTCCGGCTCGGCTTCAGCATCGGGAACGGTGATTTTTTTCACTTCCTGCTCTTCGGCGTCGAGCGATGCCAGATAGTCGCGGATGGCGCGGTAAATGGCCGAAGCCAGATAATCCTGACCGCTATCCGACATCAAATATTTTTCTTCTTCTTCGTTCGAAATGAAGCCTGTCTCAATCAGGATGCTCGGCATCTTGGTGTGCCAGAGCACAAGGAATCCGGCCTGCTTAACACCGCGGTCGGCACGCTTGGCCTTCTCGCGGAACTCGTCCTGCACCATCGACGCAAGTTTCAGACTCTTGTCGAGATAGACGTTCTGCATAAGTGAGAAGATGATATACGACTCGGCCGACGAAGGGTCAAATCCTTCATACTTAGTGTTATAGTCTTGCTCCATCACGATGACCGAGTTCTCCTTCTGAGCCACTTCAAGATTACCTTGCGACTTGTGCAAACCCATAGCAAATGTCTCAGTACCAAACGGTTGGGTATTTTTATTAGAATTGGCGTGAATCGAAACAAACAAGTCAGCGTTGTTCTTGTTGGCGATGGCGGCGCGTTCGTCGAGCGGAACAAAGAAATCGTCATCGCGGGTGAAGATAACACGGGTGTCGGGCGTATTCTTTTTAAGATAATCGCCTACTTTGAGCGCAATTGAGAGCACAACATCCTTCTCACGCCCCTTCTTGCCTATAGCGCCGGTATCGTGGCCACCGTGACCGGCATCGAGCACAACGGTGTGTTTATACGACTGTTTTTTCTGAGCTTCGGCACAACTGACGCCAAAGCATATTGTCAAGACCAGTGTCGCGATTGCAAGTTTTTTTCCCATCTGAAAATTATAAAACGGCGAACCTTGATTGCACCTTAATTTTGTTTAGTTTTGGCACGCAATAATAATATGCATTATTGCGTAACAAAAATAGTATATTTTTCTATTGATTTGAAAACAAAAGGCCTTCTTGCAGCATTGCTGATATGTTTGGTCGCCGTTTTGACAGTCGATGCGCAAACTGTTGAGAACGACACGGTTAGCAATTCTGCAAAATCAGATACTACGGCAATGACGGTCGCCGCCAGTGATAGTGCGGCCATTGCCGATTCAGCACCGGCATCCGATTCGGTTGGCGTGAAAAAGCCCAAGCCGAAAAAGCAATTGCTGACTACTGACGTGAAGACCAGCGCCCAAGATTCCACCATTTTCTCGCTCGACGGCAAAAAAGTATTCCTTTTCGGCGACGCAAAAATCGAGTATGAAGACATTGTGCTGACGGCCGCTTACATCGAAGCCGATATGGACCAGGGCATAATATACGCCGAAGGCGTTACCGACTCGACAGGAACCATTCAGGGACAGCCGGTTTTCAAGCAGGGTGACGAAGAGATGAAGGCCATCAACATCACCTATAACGTGAACACAAAGCGCGGCTACATTGAGAAGCTTTACACCGAGCAGGAAGACGGTTATCTGCATAGCGAACTGACTAAGAAAGAAGTGGATAACTCGATTAATATGCTTCACGGCAAGTACACCACCTGCGAGCTCGAAGACCCGCATTTCTACCTGGAACTGACCAAGGGCAAATACATCCCCGACAAGGCCATTATTGCGGGGCCGTCGTATATGGTGATGGCAGACATCCCGCTTCCGCTGGTGATCCCGTTCGGCTACTTCCCCATCACCAAGAAGAAGACATCGGGCTTTCTGATGCCGCGCGTGGGCGAAGAGAACAACCGCGGATTCTTCCTTTCGGACGGCGGATACTACTTTGCAGGCAACGATTATGTGGATTTCACGCTGCGTGGCAGCATCTACTCGAAGGGCTCGTGGTCAATCAACGGCTCGTCGCGATACAAGCTGCGATACAAATTCTCGGGCAACGTGAACGTAACATACGCCGAGAACGTGTTCAGCGAAAAAGGTCTGAGCAACTATCGCCAAACCCGGGAATATCGCATCGGCTGGACTCACTCACAAGACGCTAAGGCACGGCCAAACAGCACCTTCTCGGCAAGCGTCAACTTCTCGTCGAGCGGATATAACAAGTACCAGACAACATCGTCGCAAGACTACCTGACAAACACCACATCGTCGAGCATTTCGTACCAGATGAGCCGGATTATGAACTCCCCGTTCAGCCTGTCGATGAACATCCAGCACACACAGAACACTCGCGACTCGAGCTTGAGCCTTACACTGCCGAATTTTACTCTGACAATGAGCCGTATCCAGCCTTTCAAGCGCAAAAAGGCTGTGGGCTCGATGCGATGGTACGAAGACATCGGCGTAAGCTATTCGGGCTCGTTCCAAAACAAAGTGAGAACGCATATTGACAGTCTTTTCACACACGGAACGCTTGAAAAATTCGAATATGGTGTAAAACACAATCCATCGGTGACAAAATCATTTAAAGTACTGAAATACTTCAGTTTGTCGCCTAGTGCATCGTACAGCGAGCGGTGGTATTTCAAACGCCACTACATTGAAGCGCTCAACGACACCACCCCCATCGACTCAAAACACTATCGCGAACGTGAAGAACGGGGATTCTATCGAGTGTATGACTACAGTTTCGGTATAGGTCTGAACACCACACTATACGGAATGGTCCAGTATCGCCGTGGCCCGATAAAAGCTCTGCGCCACGTTGTCACACCGAGCGTGAGTTACAGTTGGCGTCCCGATTTTGGCCAGGAAAAATTCGGATTCTACCTGGCCGACCCGCGCGACACAACCGGCACAAAACTCTACTCACCATATATGCACGGCATTTACGGCCTGCCCGGCAGCGGACGAAGCAGTTCTTTCAGTTTCTCGCTCAGCAACAAATTAGAAATGAAGGTGAAAGATGCGTCAGACACCGTAAAGCAAGAGCGCAAGGTGCCAATATTCGAAGCACTCAACTTCAGCACATCGTACAATATGCTAGCCGAAGAGTTCAAATGGAGCGACCTGAATATTTCTGCAAAGACAACGATTTTCAAATCATTTCCGATACAAATTAGTGCCACTGGCTGCTTCTATGCAATCGACTCTCTGGGCAAGAAAATCAACGAATTCGAATATAACCACACAGGCAAACTGTTCCGAATCACAAAAGCATCAACATCATACGGATACACTTTAAGTTCTGACAAGCTATATGGCAAGAACAAGAAGAAAGAGAGTGATGAGAAAACACTGGTTGTGGATGCCGAACACTCAATGTACGACGACAGCGACCTTGAAGAATACGACTATTTTGACATTCCGTGGAGCCTGAGTTTCAGTTACAGTCTCACCTACACAAAGCCAGGCCACGTTGGCAAACTGTCACAATCACTCAGTTTCAACGGCGATTTCAGCCTGACACCGAAATGGAAAGTTGGCTTTTCGTCTGGTTACGATTTCGATTCAAAACAATTCACCTACACACGGTTCAGCCTTTCACGCGACCTGCACTGCTGGGCGGCTTCGCTCAACCTTATTCCGTTTGGTCCGCGGCAGAGTTACACGTTCAACATCGCTGTCAAATCGGCAATCCTGCAGGATTTGAAATACAACAAGACTAAGAGCTGGTACGACAATTAAGAGTGTGCAAGACTGCAAACTTCTATCGGCCACTACCCTTCAAAAAAACAATCTGTTAAAAAATTATTTTGTCACAGCGAAACAAAAAAGCGCTATCTTGACACTTCGAAAAAATGGTGAAAGATGTCAACTGACAAAGCAAACAGAAACGATGCCAAGATTCAGACTTTGCTAGAAAAACTGAAATCGACAGAGCCGGAATTATGCTCTGAGATAGAGAGTTACATTGCCAAGGAAACAAGTTTGCGACACGACGCCGAAGCCAAACTGGCTGCATGTCAAGAGCAACAAAAACAAGATGAACAGTCTCTCAATTTGCTAAAAGATGAGTTCAACAAACACCTGCAACGTTTCGAACTAATTGCAGAATCTGTAGCCATAGCAAACACCGAAGAATCCTGCCCACATGCGATTAATATGGTTTTGGATCGTATTGGATTCCACATGTCACCTAAACGGATTCTGGTTTTTATTGACACACCAGACTCAACAATGTGCAAAGTTGAGTACCAATGGGTTGCAAAAGATGTACAGCCGTTTTCGCACAACACGGCCATTAACTACAAGGAATGCCCATTGTGGCAAAAGATGCAGGCCGAGCACAAAATGGTTCCCGGATCACAACTGAACGATTTACCTGACGACATCACCCTGATACTTGAAAACATAGGGCTGAAAAACGTCTATATGTTCCCATTAACAGGCAACGATGGCACATCGTTTGGCTCAATCATGTTCGAAACCGGCGAAAACCGCCAGCTCAGCAAACTTGAAATAAGGTATATCCAAATAGTTACCATAGTACTATCAGGCATTATTCACATCTATCGGATTCTCAACGATTTGATTCTGGAAAAAGAACGCGCACAGGAAGCTGACCGTCTCAAATCATCGTTTCTGGTGAACATGAGCCATGACATACGCATCCCGTTGAATTCAATCATCGGATTCAGCGACCTGCTGGCTGATGAAGACCTAACCCAAACCGATCGAGAAGAATTCATCGATCTGATCAATAAAAGCGGTCAGGATCTTATTACTCTGATTGACAACATTATCGACATATCAAAGATTGAAACCGGGCAGATGACTGTGAAAAAAGAAGAATGCCCGATATTCCCGTTACTGAATGACATTATGGCTGTCTTCAAAAACGACCGGAAACTCGAAGAACGCGATGATCTGAGCCTGCAACTCGACCTGCCGCCACAGTATGCTCAAATAAAATTCAGCACCGACATTTTCAAGTTCCGTCAGATATACACCAATCTGATTGACAATGCGATAAAGTTCTCCAATACGGGTTGCATCAAATTCGGCGTGAGCAAAGTTCTGGACAACACCATTGAATTCTATGTTCAAGATACAGGCATTGGCATATCGGAAGATCAGCAACATATTATATTCCAACTATTTGGCAAAGTTGACCGCACATATACCAACGAATACACCGGCACAGGACTCGGACTGCCAATCTGCAAGAGTCTGGTCGAAATGCTTGGCGGGCAGATTTACGTAGTGTCGGCGCTTGGCAAGGGATCAACATTCTACTTCACGCACCCGCTGCCTGAAGGGGTATCGGACTCGCTGACCAACACACGTGACGTGAAATCGCCTTTCAACTGGAAAGACCGCAGGATTGTAATTCTCGACAACGCCGAAACCGACCGCAAATACCTAACACACGTGCTGTCGAACACTGGAATAGAAATTATGTGGATGGACACTCCCGACAAAGCCGTCAAATTCTTCGAAAGCAATAAGTTGGCCGATGCGATGCTTATTGAGATGTCACCTGCAAACATTGAAGCCGCAGAGAGAATTCACAAAATCTCGCCCGTGCCGATTGTTGCTCAATCGTCGGACAATCAATCGGACGACGACCGTCAGTTGGCAATGAAATCAGGATGCACGGAATACATTGTCAAACCATTGAGCACCACTAAGTTGCTTACGACAATCGACAATTTATTTGTGAAAAAATAAACTTAGTCTTCCTTAAATTTCCGATACTTAATCCGATGCGGCTCAATGTCGCCCAGGCGTTTCTTCTTATTTTCCTCATATTCAGAGTATGAGCCTTCGAAGAAATAGACTTGCGAGTCGCCTTCGAACGCCAGAATGTGAGTGGCCACACGGTCAAGGAACCAGCGGTCGTGCGAAATGACGACGGCGCAACCCGCAAAATTTTCAAGTCCTTCTTCAAGGGCACGCAAGGTGTTCACATCAATGTCGTTGCCTGGCTCGTCGAGCAGCAGCACGTTGGCCTCCGATTTGAGCGTGAGAGCCAAATGCAGACGGTTTCGCTCGCCACCAGAAAGCACACCAGCCTTCTTCTCCTGGTCGGCACCCGAGAAGTTGAAACGCGACAGATAAGCCCGCGCATTGACAAACCGCCCGCCAATTTTTATCTCGTCCAATCCATCGGAAATTATCTGATAGACAGTCTTTTCGGGGTCAATTTTAGCGTGCATCTGGTCGATATAGCCGAGTTTGACGGTCTCTCCTACCTTGAACTCGCCGCTGTCGGGTTTCTCAATGCCCATAATCAGGCGGAAAAGCGTGGTTTTGCCAGCGCCGTTCGGACCAATGACGCCAACAATGCCGTTTTGCGGCAGAACAAAATTCAAGTTCTCGTAGAGCAGTTTGTCGCCGTATGCCTTGCTAACATTGTGTGCTTCAATAACATTCGTACCCAAACGCGGTCCGTTCGGAATGAAGATTTCGAGCGTCTGCTCCTTTTCTTTGGTGTCTTCGTTGAGCAGTCGGTCGTAAGCGTTCAAACGCGCTTTCTGCTTGGCCTGGCGGGCTTTCGGGGCCATACGCACCCACTCCAACTCGCGCTCAAGAGTCTTTCGGCGGCGGCTCTCGGTCTTCTCCTCCATCTCAAGGCGCTTGGTCTTCTGCTCAAGCCACGACGAGTAGTTTCCCTTCCACGGAATACCTTCGCCGCGGTCGAGTTCGAGAATCCAACCTGCCACATTATCAAGGAAATAACGGTCGTGAGTAACGGCAATAACCGTGCCTTTGTATTGCTGCAAATGCGCTTCGAGCCACTGCACCGACTCGGCGTCAAGGTGGTTGGTTGGCTCGTCAAGTAGAAGAATATCAGGCTCTTGCAGAAGCAATCGGCATAGTGCCACACGGCGGCGCTCACCACCCGAAAGGTTTTCAATCTTCCAATCGGCTGGCGGACAGCGCAATGCGTCCATCGCGCGCTCAAGAGTGCTATCGAGTTCCCAACCGTTGTGCTGCTCAATCAGTTCGGTCAGTTCGCCCTGACGCTCAATGAGTTTGGTCATTTCATCGTCGCTCATTGGCTCGGCAAACTTCAGGTTCACTTCTTCGTACTCCTTCAGCAGTGCGACAACTTCGGCCGTGCCTTCTTCAACCACTTCACGCACAGTCTTTTGCGGGTCGAGTTGCGGCTCCTGCTCCAGATAGCCGACCGAATAGCCAGGCGAGAAGACAACTTCGCCTTCGAAACTCTTGTCAACGCCAGCGATAATCTTCATCAGCGTCGATTTTCCCGCGCCGTTCAAGCCCAAAATGCCGATTTTGGCGCCGTAGAAAAACGACAAATAAATGTTGTTCAATATCTTTTTTTGCGGCGGAATGGTCTTGCCCACTCCCACCATCGAGAAAATCACTTTGTTGTCTTCTGCCATAACTTTAAATTTTTGCCAAAAATAATGAAATCATCTTGCGTTGCAATTGGTTACTAAATTTCAAAATGTTAGTTTTGCGCCACAAAATCGAATCGACGATGAAATTCAATATAAACTTCGGCAGTATCAGCAATTTAGGCAAGGTGAAGGAACACAACACCGATGCCGTTGTTGAGTTTCCAATTGCCGACGGACACGTTTTTGCAGTTTGCGACGGCCACAATGGCGTTGAGTTCGGCGGCGCCCTGGCGGCAAAAATCACCACCGAAGAAATCAAACGCTACTTTTTCGACCGCTCGTACAGCAACCTTTCAAACGCTCTGACAAACGCAGTGTCATACGCCAACTATTGCGTTTTCAATCAGGCAAATACGAACGAGAAATACAACGGCATCGGCTCAACTTTGGCCATTCTGATTGTCCAGAACGACGAAGCCTACTATGCATCGGCAGGCAACAGCCGAATCTACATCCACAAAGACGGCCAGATTGCCCAAATCACCCGCGACCACGTTGAGAACGGCGAAGTGAGCGTGCTGGTTGGCAAAGAGAAAAATATCAAATTCAGCGTCTGCAAGAACCCAATCCAACTCGACGGCAACGAAACGTTCCTGCTCTGCTCCGACGGACTGACCAGCCAACTCTCTGACGATGAGATATTTGAAGTTCTAAACAACAGCGATATGTCATCGGAAATGAAGACCGCCCGCCTGATTGAGTTGGCCAACAACGCTGGCGGCGCAGATAATGTTTCGGTACAAGTAATTGACTTTTCAACAATGACAAAAAAGAAGGAACCGCAGGTGTCGATATGGCGCACAGTGGCCATTGTATCGTCGCTATTGCTCTTTATAATAGTGTTTTACGAGATTTACAAGCACAAGGTGAACGAAGGTGTCGCCCAACCTACAATTGAGCAGACCGTTGCGCCTTCGCCTGCGAGCGAGACTGAAACCACCGCGCAAAAAACTGTCAATCAAGCGAATGAACAGCCTAAAGCGGAAAATCAGTCCAACGCTCAAGCCGAAAACAAAGCACCGAAAAACGAGCCTGCAAAGAAAGCCGACAAGCCTTTGAACGACAATAAAATACACATCCACGTTGTTGAGAAGGGCCAGAACCTGTTCCGCATCGGTCTGCGCTACAATGTTCCGCTTGCCAAACTCGAAGAGATGAACGGTGACGCCGCCAAAAGCCTGACCATCGGCGCGCGGCTGAAAATCCCTGTAAAGGCCATTCACACAATCGCTAACGGCGAGACAATTGAGTCGATTGCGGCCCAATACGGCAATCCCGCATCGGATATCATCAAGGCAAACCAACTCTCTGACGGTGAGCAACTTGACGTGGGCGACGAACTGGTAATTCCGCTGTCGAAGAAATAATTGAAGGATTGATTGACTGATTAATTGATTTCAACCCGTTAAACTTTTATCCCTTTCAACCTTCATCAATTCAACGATTCACCATAAATAATTATGAATCAGAAGGAAGAAATACTGCCGCTGGTTGACGACCTGGGCAACGTGATTGGCAAAGCGCCACGCAGCCAATGCCATTCCGACCGCACGCTGCTGCACCCCGTTGTGCATCTGCACGTTTTCAATCCGAAAGGCGAACTCTATCTGCAAAAACGCGCCCTGACCAAACGAATCCAACCTGGGAAATGGGACACAGCCGTTGGCGGGCACATTGCCTACGGCGAAGAGATTGCTGACGCCCTGCGCCGCGAAACGCGCGAAGAAATCGGCCTGATCGACTTTGAACCAATTGCAATCACAAGTTACAAATGGCAGTCGGCGGTTGAGAGTGAGATGATTAACGTGTTTGCAACCGTCACCGACAAGCCGCTGGTCAGCCACAACGATGAGATTGACGATGCCCGCTTCTGGCCACTCGACGAAATTCGCAACTCTATCGGCAAGGGGCTGATGACGCCGAATTTCGAGAAAGAGTTTGCGAATATCATTGATACTGAAGCGGTTCTTGAGAGAGTCAACTCTTTATGTAAATAATACCACACGCTGCAACAATCATAACAATCACCGTGACAATGTACGCCCAAACGTGGTTGACACGTGATGTGGCCGAAATGGTGTAGTCGTGCGGGATGAGCCGTTCGCCCGTGAGCGGATAAAAGACTGTATCGTTTTGGCAAACACCCGTTCCTGCATCAGTGATTTTGCCCGGCATTGTGAGCGTATATGGCACCGATAAATCAATCGCACTCAATATTTTAAGATTTTCTTTTACAAGAGCATTACCGCTTGGTGTTTCATCGAAAAAGAAGGCATAGGCATCGGAATGGAAGAAATCTTTGAACACTTTTTTCTCATCAACTGACATAATATCACCCGATTTCAAAACTTCATCCGATTTCATAACAAAATCCTTGAACGAATCGCGCTGCGCCACAAACTGCTCACGGCTGACTGGCGGATTGATGACCGAATCGTAATGGTTGGCAATAAAGTCGAAATTCAGTTGGAAAATATTGTCGTTCAACCAATTGGTAACAGAGCGTTCAATTGGGTCGATTTTTTCCGCCATTTCTACCCCACTCAACCCTTGTAAAATATTGGGTTGGCCTGTAAACCAAAAACTTGCAACATCATCGTCGACATAATCAGTGATTGGATGCGTAAAAATGTCGGCAACGCTGCTGAACACTTCCGTGAAGGTGTAATCGGTGTAAAACCAACGGAATTGTTTTGTAAATGAAGAAGTTGCCTTCAATTGCGCTCCATTGAGTTGCAGTGGCATGTCTTCGCTCATCTCGGCCACAGTGTTGTAATCGTGAGTCAGAACGGATGTTACCGTGTCACCATTGCCAACTTGCGTATAAGAATAAGTGGAACCACTGATTTCCAAACATTCGGGAACTGGTAGCGCCCGCCGCTGGCTGCTGTCGGTCCAAAGTGAATCGCGCATTTCTTGCGACATTATTTTGCTGTAACTAACTATGCGTGTGCAAGTTCCATCGGCATTGACCGATGTGTGCATTCTGACATCCGACTGCTCGGTGCACGATGAGAAAAGTGCCGCGGCTATCAATAACGAGCCGCAAAGTTTAACGGTTTTCATAAAGCATACGTTTTAATTGTGTGTAACTCAGTTGTTTGGATTGATACTTCCGTTGATGCACGGCATACATTCTTTTTAATGTCTCGCCGCGCGACACGTGTCCTGTGTGAATGACTGCAACATTGGCATTTTGCTGATGTTCAGCGGGATTGCCTGCAAAAACAAACATTCCGATGAGCCATACAGCGGCCATTGCCGAAACTGCGTACAAGGTGCGGATGACGGCTCGCCGACCGACTCCCGTTTTTTGCCTGTCAGCATCATCCAACCGACTCATAATTAGCGATGTGAGTTCGTCGGGATTGCTGATTTCTGGTTGCTGAACTTGCAGCCTTGCAAGAATGTCTTCTATCCTATTCATAGCCTAAATGTTTTAATTGTTCGCGGATAGTCTGCCGCGCCGCGTAAAGATTGCTCTTCACCTGGCGGGCGTTCAAGCCGGTTATCTGTTCCACTTCGTCCGACGACAGCCCTTCCAACTGGCAGAGCGTGAACACCAAGCGCTGTTTGGGGCTCAAATCGGCGGCCATCAGCCTGACAATTGACACCCACTCGCGGTTTTCGAGCGTGCGCTGGCTGTCAGTTTCAGCCGCAAAGCGTTGCAAAACCGACTCGTCATCGGGCATCGGCACAAGACGGCGACCGCGTTTGATGTGATCGATGCAAAGGCGCGACGCGATGGTATAGAGCCACGTGGCGAACGACCGTCGCACATCGAAACCGCCAATCTTCTGCCACACGCGGATGAAGGTTTCCTGCACCACGTCCTTGGCATCGTCTTCATCGGCCAACATCTTGAGTGCCAACGAGAAAACCATCCGTTGATAGGTCTGCACCACACTGCGGAAGGCTTCGCGGTCGCCGTTCTGGCACTGAATGAGTATGTTGACAGGTGTCGGAATCATTGTTTTTTGTTTCAACGACTAATATACGACTGGCACGGGCGAAAGTCAAAAATTATTTATGATGTTTTTTCTACTAAAAATGTTCGAATAAGAAGATGCACAAAGAAATATTTTACTAAATTTGTCGTAATATATACAACACACTAACTGTTAAATCTTATTTATTTTATATGAGAAATTTTCATTTCAATCTTGGCGGAATCGCAACAATGGCCGCCATCGGCATTCTCGCATTTGCAAGTTGCAGCCGCAACGATGTTATTGAATCACCCAAATCGATGGGATGCTTAAATCTTGGACCAGGCAACCTGATAGCCACACGGGTTATAACAACCGACACCGCAACTACCATCTGGTTCAGAATGCATGCTCCGGTTGGCATGAGATTTCGCTATTCTTCGCATAGTTATCTGAAAGACGAAGTTGGGAAACGCTATCCGCTACGTTCGGCAGAAGGAATCAAGCTTGACAAAGTGTTACTAAAAACAGATACTAGCACGCTTGAGTTCAAAATAAACTTTGAGCCACTTTCGCGAGAAGTGCTGATGTTCGATTTTACTGAAGGCGATTTTGACGGCGCGTTCAAACTGTTCGGCATTCACGACAAAAATATTGAGCAGAACACACCGACATTTGAGCAACTTGCCGCCGCTAACCCATACACCGTGCCCGACAACTGGTTCACAACCGATACCATCACTATCCGCGGGCGCATCGAAGGCTACAATGCAGAAGATTTCGGACTCACATCGTTGCAATGCTATTTCTATGATGTTCTAGAGAAAAACCAAAGCGTGGTAACAGGATTTGAAATTGCAGACGACGGCTCGTTCGAGAATCGATTCCGAGTAAACCATCCCGTTAGGCAGACGCTATGGTCGCCCAACAATAAAAATGACGATTTTGACCAAATTGATTTCTATGCATGCCCGGGCGAGACAATCGACATCACCGTACGTAAAAATCAGTACGGCAAATACGAGTGTTTCTACAACAACGGTAGCAGCAAACAAGTTGAACGCTGGCTTAAAGCGGATTTGACTCCCGCCTACTGGGGCACTCAATTATATACTTTCACAGGCAATTTCGAAGAAGAAATAAAACTAGCTGAAAAATGCTGGAACGATTTGGTTTTCCGCCTTGCGATTATTGGCCGCCGCAACCACTTCACGCCAATGGAAATGCAACTGGCTCTGGCCGATATTCAAGCAGAAATTGCCAGTGATTTTATGTGTTATGCATTAACACGCGACAATGCACTGATGAAACCGACAATCGGAGTGGTCATTATCAACTATAACGATTTGACCAGCAGCAGCATCACCGACACTGCAGAATATAATTCATTACGCAATTTCAAGAATTTCAAATTGCTGCAAAGTATTGATTTTGATAATCCGCTGTTGATGGCATCGAGTCGTTACACAAGTGCACAAAACTATATTGAGCATGCGAAACCTGTTGAGAATGTACGATTTAAATTTCAGTCAAATTGGGCAGAAGGAACAACTCACAAAGACGAATTAGACACCACTTATGCCGCATATCGCGAACTGATGGGCTGCGACCATAACAACCTGATGGCGCAAATTTGTGTCTTAAGGGATTTGTATAGTTCAAGTGGAATGAATCGCGAGACAATGGAAATGGATCTTCCATATTTCACCAATCCAACTATCCGCGAGAAGGCTGAAATCCACATTGCCAGCCAGTTTGCCAAAACCGAACCAGCATCGGCGCTGCCAGCATCTAACTCTGCGGCAAATTTCATCCGCTCATTCAACACTCGCTATCCGGGTCGGTTCCTGCTTTTCGATTTTTGGGGAATGGGGTGCGGACCGTGCCGTGGTGCAATTCAAGCCAGCAAGCAGCAACGTGCCGAAATCGCCAAACGTACCGATGTAAAACTCATTTTTGTTGCCGAAGAATCGGTACCCGGCGGCAGCGAAGACTATAAAAACTATGTGAAAGAGTGGCTCGACGGCGAAGAAGCCGTCTGCGTATCGCACACTGAATTTATGCGCTTGCAAGAACTATTCCAATTCGGCGGCATTCCCCACTATGAGACCATCACCCCCGATGGCCTTCGCGTACGTGAAGACCTGCAACTTAAAGGCCGTCCGCTGAACATCAACGATGAAAGAATGAACCAATTGCGCAAGAGTCTGGAATAGATGCTAATGCTTACCAAATCAGAATGTTAAGCATTCTTAATGGTGCTTAATAAAAACATCCGAAAATAAATTATACCACAAAAGCCTATCGATATAGTAGGTTATAAATAATAACCTTTATATTTACAATGTCGTTTAAAACGGAAAAAGACGGGTAACGGCAAACGCTCTTTTATTGAGTGAATAACAATTAAAAATCAGAATAATATGGCGACATTAACAGTGAACGGTGAAAAACAGGTAGTGGCATTGCCGATAACCGTGTCGGGACTTATCAAGCAGAACAATGTGGCTGAACCTGAAATGGTTAGCGTACAGGTGAACGAGGAATTCGTTGAACGCGAAGACTTCGACACAAAAACTTTGAACGATGGCGATACGGTTGATTTCTTGTACTTCATGGGCGGTGGATGCCGATAAAATTGAAAGTTGACAATTGACAATTGAAGAAATTTGTAAATTGGGAATTCGTAATTCATTAATTGCTATGTACGATTTCACTGAAGAAGAACTGAACCGATACTCACGCCATATTCTGCTGAAGGATGTGGGCGTCGAAGGACAGGAAAAGATACTTGCGGCGAAGGTGCTAGTTGTTGGCGCGGGCGGCCTGGGCGCACCTGTGGCAATGTATCTGGCGGCTGCTGGCGTGGGCAACATTGGCATTGTCGATGGCGATGTGGTTGACTTGAGCAACCTTCAACGTCAGATTATCCACACCACGCCCGATGTGGGCAAGCCGAAGGTGCTGTCGGCCAAAGAGACCATTGCGGCTATCAATCCGCACATTAAAGTAGATGTGCATCAAGACTTTCTGCGTGCCGACAACGCGCTCGACATTATCAAGAACTACGATTTTGTGGTTGACGGAACCGACAATTTCCCCGTCAAATTCCTAATCAACGACGCGTGCGTGATGGCAGGTAAGCCGTTCAGCCACGGTGGAATCTTACGCTTTGAGGGTCAGACGTTTACCTACGTTCCTGGTCACGCTTGCTACCGCTGTATGTTCAAGACGCCGCCACCGCCGAATGCCGTCCCCACCTGCTCGCAAGCGGGCGTGCTGGGCGCCATTGCTGGAATGCTGGGCACCATTCAAGCCGCCGAAACGTTGAAATACATTACTGGCGTTGGCGAGTTACTGACCGACAAGTTACTGACTTTCAACGCAAAAACGATGGATTTCAGAAAAGTGAATGTCCACCGCCGCGACAACTGTCCGCTCTGCGGTGAAAACCCGACGATAACAGAGTTAATTAATTATGAACAAAGCGTTTGCGACTTGGCAGCGCATAAAAACTAACACGGTTATGGCAGATAAAAAGAAACTTTCATTGATAGCCTTTTCGGGCGAGTTTGACAAACTGACAGCCGTGTTCACGCTGGCCACGGGCGCAGCGGCTGTGGGCTACGAGGTGAACATTTTCTTCACCTTTTGGGGGCTCGATGCAATCAAACAGAAACGCGGCCGTGCCTTTATCGGTGGCAACTTTATCACAAAAATGTTCGGTTTTGGAATGGGCGGTCTGCGCAAGGCGCCTACAAGCCGCTTCAACTTTTGCGGCATTGGCCCACGCATTTTCCGCAGGCTGATGCGCAAAAACAATGTGGCCACACTCGAGGAACTTGTTGAAGCCGCCACAGCGCTGGGCGTCAACTTGTACGCCTGCGAAATGGCGATGCACATTCTGGGGCTCAAGCAGTCCGATTTTATTCACGAGGTGAAAGACACACTTGGAGTAGCAACGTTCCTGGAAATATCCGAAGGCGGACAGACTATGTTTATTTAACAATTGAAAATTGAAAGTTGAAAGTGGACAATTAATAATTAATAATTAACAATTAATAATGAAGGCAGAAAAATATGATTCGGGGTGCGCCCTTACGGGCAGAAATTTTTATAAAATTTTAAAACAAAATTTTGTTTAAATTTTTCGCGGAGCGACACCGTTTTATAGCGATTAAATCTGTGTTAATCTGTTAAATCTGTGTTATCTGCGTTCATTCAAAATTCTAAATTCGTAATTCTAAATTAATAATACTATGGCAACACACACATTAGACATTACAAAGGATCACTGCCCGATGACGTTTGTCAGGACAAAACTGAAACTGTCGCAGATTGACGATGGCGACATTCTTGAAGTGCTGCTCAGCGAAGGCGAGCCGCTCGCCAACGTTCCGCGCACGGCCATTGAGCAAGGTTATAAAGTGTTGAGTGTCACGCACGTTGAAGGGAACGTACATAAAGTTACCATTCAGAAATAAATGCAACTGACGATTACTGACGATGCTTATCAATCGCTGCTCGAGCAGGCGCTGAAGGACGCGCCCATAGAGTCGTGCGGCTACCTGCTAGGGCCTGACCGACAAACGGTTACGCAGAACTACCCCATGCGCAACGTTGACCAATCGGAAGAGCATTTCAGTTTCGACCCGAAGGAACAGTTTGCGGCCGTCAAATACGCACGGCAGAACGGTCTGGCGATTGTGGGCAACTGGCATAGCCACCCCGCGTCGCCATCGCGTCCGTCGGCAGAGGACATTCGGCTGGCATTCGACCCTAACATATTGTATTTCATTCTCTCGCTCGCTGGCAAACAGCCCGTTTTCAACGCTTTCGCAATAGCCGACGGCAAGGTTAAGGAAAAGGTGTGTTTGCGATAAATTGAGTCTGTTACAGACGCTATTGCCCAACAAATCAAGCAACTAAACAATCTTGATTGTATTCCCCAATACTTCAACCACATCGCCGTGGCGTAGTTTGGCGCGTTTGCGGCTCTCAGTCTGGCCATTGAGTTTGACAATGCCGTCTTCGACAAACATGTTGGCTTGAGCACCATTCTCACTGATTCGCAGCAACTTAATAAGTTTGTTCAACTCGATGTACGGCTCTGAGCCGTCGGGCATTGGTTTGAGTTCAAATTCACGCATAGTTCAAGGATTGATTAATTGAATAACTGAATGATTGAATTTTTCTTAACTTCTCACCTTCTTTACTTCTAAACCATTCCTAAAGCCACTCAACAAATTCCGATACGCTCTTGCGTTTCTTTTCGGGGATGTCGTCTGTGGCGGGAACGCCTAAAGGCAACAAAACCACTGGCTTGCAATCGGCATCAAGGTTGAAGTTCTGCGAGAGCACGGCCGCGTCGAAATTGCAAACCCAACAAGTGGCAAGCCCCATATCAGAAGCGGCAAGCGTCAGATGGTCGGCAAGGATGGCAAGGTCGATGTCGGCGTGGTTCTTGCCGTCAGCACGGGTCCATGCCTTGCTGGTTTGGGCGCAGAGCATCAGCACCACGGGCGCAGTGGCAAACCACTCACGGTTGTAGGCCTTCCGTACTTTGGCAAGACCATCGGGTGAGCTTACAACAAAAACCTTCCACGGCTGCGCATTGGTTGCCGACGGCGCAAAGTGCGCTGTTTCAAGCAATTGCTCAACAATCGAGTTATCTATTGCTATCGGGCTGTAGTTGCGGCACGAATAGCGAATTTGAACCAAATCTTTAAAATCTGTCATGATTAACGAAAACTAAAACTTAAACGATGACTATGACTATAACAATAACGATAACTATGACAAAAACAAGGACTTAATATAACCGATGTTCAAGCCGGTCGAGTTCTTCTTTGTCGAAAAGCGTCGGATGATTGCGGTCGATATCGGCGAAAACCCTTGTGATAATGGCTTCGCGCACAATTTTAGCGCGGTTTTCGACCTTGTACCGCTTACAATAACGGTCGAAGGCTTCGGCTTCGTAGTCGTTGAACACGATAGTCAGCTTGTGTGTGCGTCGCAAACGTGGGTCCTGTTTCTGCATTTTCAAGCGTTTTCGACAAAGGTAACAGCCACCGCCGTGCCGTCCATCGGTGCACAGCCATTTTAATCAACTTAATTATCAACAACTCAGCGCAGGATGTCGATGTCGAGACCTTCGAAGCCGTCGCGCATAGCGAAAACACTGCCAATCTGCGCAACTTTTGCCGCATCGAGCGATGCTTCGACGGTTACAATGCGGCCGATTTCCGCCGCCACTGCCGAGCGGATTCCTGCGTATGAATCTTCAAAAACCAAGCAGTCGGCCGGTTTTACGCTGATTTTCTCAGCCGCCTTCAGGAAAATGTCGGGCGACGGTTTGCCCGGATAGGTGCCGTCGTCGTAAATCACATCGTCGAAACGGAACCACTTTTCGAGATGCAAATGGCTGAAATAGAACTGAACATTAGGCAGATAAGAGCCTGTGGCTATGGTAAACGGAATGCCCGTCGGCTTGAGCTGATTGAGAAAATTCTCAACACCTGGCGCGAGTGTGTGCAAGCCGCCTGGCGCCGAGCATCGGGTGCGATAGAGCAGTTCCTTCTCTTCGGTTATGCTCTCAAGTTCATCGGCAGAAGGCTGACGGCCAAGCAGATATGTGATTATCTGCAGATTGGTACGCCCTTGCAGATTGGCATAAAACTCTTCGATGCCGAGCGGCTCGGTGCGCAGTTTTTTGGCCATATCAATCCACGCCTGCTCATGCAGCGGCGAGTCGAGAAACATTGTTCCGTTGAAATCGAAAATTACCCCTTTTACCATTTACTCTTTAATTATCAATCTTTTGGCGACATTGCCACTGGCAAATTCCACGTTGCAAACATACACGCCCGCAGGCAAACGGCCAACATTGAGCACAACGTTTTTTTGACTGCCGAAACGCTCACGCATAACCGTGCGGCCTTCCAAATCGGCCAACCGGACAGCAACAATAGACTCGTTTTCAGCCGTCAAGCGGATTTCGGTCGTGGCCGGATTGGGGTAGATTGAAACTTGCGCGGCAACCGTTTTTGAACCGGTGGCAGTAGTTCGGCCGGCACTTCCATCGATGGCGGTGATTGGCAGGCCTTGGGGATTGAGCCAATGCGCAAGTTGCAATGAGTCAAACTGATAACGATTGTAGCAGACCGACAGCATCTGGAAGTAATCGTTCATCGGGTAGTCGCAATCGGAATCGCCGCCCGAGAGCAATCCCACAACGCGGTGGTTGGCATCGAAAAGCGGCGCGCCTGACGAGCCTTGCTCGGTTGCGCCTTCATCCCACTCTGCCACATTGAAGAATGTGTTGCCGTCGAAATTGCGGTACGAAGCCAACGACAGTGAGTCGCTATCGACGGCAATGGCCACAGTGCCGCCTTGGGGATGATGAAGGCAGACGCCACCACGTGGCACTGCGCCGCTGACATCCCAACCTGCATAATAAACATCGTAATAGTCTGGTATGGCACTATTTAGCCGAACAAGAGCAAAATCGAGAAAACCATCGTCGTTATCTTTGACAGCCACAAGGCTCGAACCCGCAACGGTTTGTTTTTCAGGAATATCATAATCGTCGTAGTTAAAAAAGAAAAGGCTCGACTGCGCCTGTTTCTCAGAATAGATGCAGTGGCGTGCCGCGAGCACATACGGCTCAAACGAATGATCGGCAGTGGCAAGCAGAGTGCCTGTGCATAAGACTGTTCCACCGACCAAAATACGGCAGACGGCCCGTCTTTCATTGCCCCACTCGCTCTTCTGCTCATCGGTTAAACCGACTTGACACTTGCCGGGCGTTGGCTCATCGGCGAAAGCACCCTTGAAATCGTGCGCCACCTGCGTGATATTGAAAAAGCCTTGGAAATCAGCATTCAGCGGCTCTTCGTACTCTACCACCATAACATCGCCGCTGACAGGTGGCGTAGGCAGCATAAGAGCGTTGTCTTTGGCTGTATAAGCCCCAAAAACCACGGTTGTGTCGGCGTTGTAGAGAAACAGCCGCGCGCCTTCGGGAATATTGAAATCGGCAAACAAAAGATTGAGCGAGAATGCGTTAGGCGAACTGATTGCAAGCCGCCAAACATTGGTGTCGCCAATGGTTTCCCACTGCCCGCTGTTGCAGGGTGTCAGATTGGTGGCGATGGGTGCGGCAAAGGCATCGGCAACGACCGCCATACCGCTAAACGCCGACTTTGCAAGCTGCTGACGCGATGGCAGTTGCGCCACATTTTGCAGCCCCGGCATCGCCTTGCGAACCGACAATGGCCTACCGCCGCGAACGGTTTGCGCCGCCCCGCCCCACACAAGCAGAATCGCCATAAAAACGATAAGAAACAACCGCTTCATTCCGCAAATATATGCCGCGACTTTTACAATATTGCATTAAAATAATACTTTTGCGCCAATAACGGATCGGCATGATACTTTTTGACAAATTCACACTCGATAACGGACTGCAAGTAATTGTGCATCAGGACAAAGCAACGCCCATTGTGGCCGTGAACCTGCTGTACAAAGTGGGCGCCCGCAACGAGAATCCCGAACGCACAGGTTTTGCTCATCTTTTTGAGCATCTGATGTTTGACGGGTCAAAAAATATCAGCGACTTCGACCACCAACTGCAGCTTGCCGGCGGCGAGTGCAACGCCTTTACCAACAACGACTACACCAACTACTATCTGACCCTGCCAAAGCAGAACATTGAGACTGCATTCTGGCTCGAATCGGACCGTATGCTGGAACTTGGGATTACGAAAGAGAAACTCGAAATCCAAAAGAACGTTGTGATTGAAGAGTACAACCAACGCTACCTGAACAAGCCTTACGGCGATTGGATGCTGATTATGAGATATTTGGCATATCAGAAACATCCATACATGTGGCCGACAATCGGTAAAGACACACTTGAGATTAAATATGCGAGCCTTGACGAAGTGAACAGCTTCTTCTACAACTACTACGCCCCCAACAATGCCATTCTGGTGGTTGCCGGCGATGTTGAGACTGAGCAAGTTAAAGCTTTGGCCAACAAGTGGTTCGGCCCGATTCCGCGACGCAACACGCGCATCGCCCCCATCCCTGTCGAACCCGAGCAAAAGATTCCGCAGTTTCTGCTGCTCAAGCGCAACGAACCGCTGAACGCCATCTACAAAGGCTACCACATGGACGGACGTCTTGGCCCGAAATACCATTCCGCCGACCTGATTTCGGACATTCTGTCGGGCGGCGAGTCGTCGAGATTGTTCCAAGACCTTGTTAAAGAGCAGAAAATGTTCACCAACATAAACGCATACATTTCGGGCGAAATCGACCCGGGACTGTTTATTGTTGAAGGCAAGCTGAGCGACGGCGTCACCTTTGAGCAGGCCGAAGAGTGCATCAGCAACGAGTTGAAACAGATTTGGGAAAAACCAATATCGGACACCGAACTGACAAAAGTGAAAAACAATATCGAAGTAAAGAAAACAATATCAGAAGTTAACGTGCTCAACAAGGCCATGAATCTGGCCTACTTCGAAATGCTGGGCGACGCCAACATGATTAACACCGATATTGATAATTATCAGCGTGTTACGACCAAAGATATCAGCGAAACCGCAAAACAGCTGTTCAGGAAAAGCAACAGCACAACCATACATTACAAATCGGCCCAAAAAGACAATCGATGAACAAAGAGCTAAACCGACAGAAAGCACCTGTCTATCATCAGATTACAAAAATCAACATACCCGACATCGAATGTGGGCAGCTGACCAACCAAGTGCCATACAGCATTCTGAGTGGCGGCTCACAAGAGCTTGTATATCTTGAACTTAAATTCAATGCCGGGCACACATACGCCGATGTTCTGGTATCGACATTCACGAGCGCAATGCTGGTGTGCGGTACCAAGCACCACAGCGCCAAGCAGATAGCCGACACGTTTGATTTTTACGGCGCCGAACTCAGGGCCGACAGCAATTCCGATCACGCGATTCTATCGCTGTTCTGCATGAACAAATACCTTGACAAGCTGCTGCCGCTATTCTGCGAAATTGTTGAAGAAAGCGTCTTCCCGGAAAACGAATTGCAGATAATGATTGCCGACAAAAAGAACCAATTCATTGTAAATCACACCAAAACATCGGTTTTGGCTAGCGACGCAATGCACAAGATGGTTTTTGGAACGCACATCTACGGACGCCGGGCCCAACTGTCGGACTACGACACAATAAACAGCGACACTCTGCGCAAGTTCTACGCAAAGCACTATTGCGCAGCCAACAGTCAACTGCTTGTGGCCGGTTATGTCACCAACGATGTGATGAAGTCAATCGATGCCACAATAGGGCAACTATCTGCTGGACAGGCCGTTAAGCCAATCATAGCGCCAATATTGCCCGTTTCGGGTGATAAAACGCAGATAATCAAGATGGGCGATGCCGTGCAATCGAGCCTGAGAATGGGCTTGGCGACTATCAAAATGGACCACCCCGACTATCACAAACTTCACATGCTGACAATGGTTTTGGGCGGCTATTTCGGGTCGAGACTGATGACAAACATCCGCAAAGAGAAAGGCTACACCTACGGCATTTATTCGATACTGTTTCCGCAAGTCCAAAGCGGACTGCTGCGCATTTTGGGCGACATCAAATCGGGATTCTCGTCACAAGTGGCCGACGAAGTGCGCAAGGAAATGCAGAAACTTAAAGACCAACCAATTAGCAACGATGAAATGGCACTCGTGCGCAACTATATGATGGGCGAAATGCTTCAGATGTTCGACGGTCCGTTTACAAGTTGCGATGCCGTTGCAAAAGCCATTGACATGGGTGTGGGCATGAAATATTTTGAAGATGAGCAAAATAGCATTCTCAACACCAAGCCGTCGGAACTGCAGGAAATGGCAAACAAATACTTCGATTTAGACAATTTGGCAACCGCAATTGCCGGAAACGAATAAGCCATGTTCTACGAAAGCAGCGACCTGATTATCAGACCATACCGCTCGGGCGACGAGCCATCGTTGGCGTTCTACTCGAACAACAAACTGATTGCCGCCCAAATGCCCGCATGGTTTCCATCGCCTTTCACCTACGACGACGCTCTTGTTTGGGTTGCCGATAACCTGCAGAGCAACAGCAACTTCCCCATCATCTACTATGGCGATGTGATTGGCAACATTGGCCTGCGCAACATCAGCGGCGATTCGGCAGAAATCGTTGTTTGGATTGGCCCCGATTTATGGAACAAAGGAATTGGAACCCGCGCCTGCCAATGGTTCGTATCTGCCGCCAAAGAAGAATTGGGTATTAGCCGTTTACACGCATTTGTTAAAGACGGAAATATTGCCGCAGAACGAATTGCAAACGCTTTGGGCGTGAGAATCGAGAGATAGGGTTTTCGCACAGTCCCGATAGCTATCGGGAACACAGCCTTCACACAAAAAAAAGAAAGCGACCCGCGAAGGCCGCTTTAAATGTTTTCACAATACACTTTCCGTTATGCCCCATTTGCACAAAACCATATTTTAATATATTTGTGTGTGAAATATTGAAACACATAAAACACTTTAAAACAGAGAAATAATAAAAAGCATTTAATAACAACGACATAACTATTTTTCGCGTCTGAAGAAAAAAAGCCCGGAAAACTTGATTTCTTTTGAAGTCGGAAAATGCGTCTAACCACCTGTTAGTAAACTCATTTACAATCACCTATGGTTCGCTTGGTGCGACCTTCTATGGGTGATTGTGACGGGTTTTCTTTCCGGGCTTCCCGTTAGACGCGAATAGAAAGGCAACGCACCTTTTTATTGCCCGATATGTGATTGATAGTAAGTCGATAAACTATCAATCAATTATGGCTTACAAAAACATTCAGGAACAATCGGTAAAAAATAAAGTAGAAAACGATTGGTTCTGCAAATTCGACTGCACAGAAACTATTGGTCGCATTGATTTCGGCGTAAAGCCACGTAAAAGCAAGACAGGAACAGATGCCGAGTATTTATATTGGGCTGAAGCAAAACAACATCGTACAGACATATTTCAAATGTTAGCACAACTCATACTTACAATAAGAGCCGATGCTTATGACCATATTCCGCCCAAATTTATCGGTTGTTTCGATTGCGAAAAAATAGCGTTTATTGAGTATCACTATATACTGGATATTTATAAGTTGAACGACTTTGATTGGACTCAAACACCATCTTCGGTTAGCAAGGATACCATTAAAACTGTGCAAAATACTATAGATTGCAGCAAACTAATTGTTTATTCTTTTGATAAGGAAGGCAAAGAGTTGCAAGATTTTATAAATACTAATTTCACACTCGATGCCAATACTAATCTTCTTTCAACAATTATTGATAAAAACAACTTCGTATTCGTCTATCAAAAATGGCGTGAAATGGTGTTGCCATATATTGATTACAATGATTGGGATAAATTAAAAAGGGAATATGGCATTTACGACCGCGACTTATTTTTGGCTGAATTAAATGTCGATGATAATAATACTACAAACGTAACAGACGACCGTATCGCCAACCACGAATTTTACATCACATTTGATGCAAATGCGAAAAAACCTTATCAAATGTTGAGGCCCAACAATGGACTGGAAACAATGATAGTTTTTGGATTCAAAAAGAATGGTTTAGAACAATATACTAATTTTTGGAAACGATACAAACGACCACCGCAGAACGAATATTGGCAGTATATTATTGAAAGATTGGATTTGCTTGTACCGCAAGATGTTCGTGAACGAAAAGGTGCATTTTATACACCTTATAAATGGGTTGTGAAATCACAAGAATATATTGCAAAAGTTTTGGGAAGGGACTGGAAAGATGAATACTACATTTGGGATTGTTGTGCGGGAACAGGAAACCTACTTAACGGCTTGACAAAAAAATATCAAATTTTTGCTTCGACCATAGACCAACAAGATGTTGATGTGATGAAAGAAAGAGCTCACAACACTGACGTTCTTCTTGAAAAACATATATTTCAATTTGACTTTTTGAATGACGATTTTAGCAAATGCCCACCGTCGTTACAAGATATTATCAAAGACCCTGAAAAACGCAAAAAACTTGTCATTTACATCAATCCGCCATATGCGGGACCTGGTAGCGGACAAGGCAAACACAAAGTTGGTGTTTCATCTGGCAATAAAGTGTACGATAGGTACAAAAACGTTTTAGGTAAAGCCTGTGATGAGATTTTCGCTCAATTTTTCATTAGGATATACAAAGAAATACCTGATTGCATTTTGGCAGAATTTTCTACGCTAAAAAACATTCAATCAGTTAGCTTTTACAATTTTTCAAATGTGTTTTTAGCAAAATTGAAAAGTCTGTTTATTGTTCCTGCAAGTACTTTTGACAACGTTGATAGTGATTTCCCAATCGGTTTCTTTGTATGGGATTTATCCGAAAAAGTCTTTTTTAATCAAATAGAAGCCGAAATATTTTCAGCTGACAATCAATTTATCTGTTACAAAACATATTACAATTTAGGCAAAGAAAGGATAAATGATTGGTTAAGAATGTTTTTTGACAAAAACAATGCTTTTCCGATAGGAATAATGCATAACAATAAAATTGATTTTCAACACAATTCCCAAGTTCGTATAACAAGCGATGACAACAAAGACCACACAACACCTATTACGCAGAACAATTTAATACCAATGGCGATATATTTAACTGTTCGTCAATGTTTTGCGCAAAAATGGATTAATAACCGCGACCAATTCCTATTTCCAAATGATGAATGGAAAAACGATATGGACTTTCAGTCAGATTGTCTTGCATACACACTTTTCCATAATCAAAATAGAATAACTGGTTCACAAGGTGTCAATCATTGGATTCCATTTAGCGAGGATGAGGTTAATGCAAAAGAAGAATTTGCATCACATTTTATGTTCAATTACCTAACTGGAAAACTGAAACCGGCCAAACACGAGTCTAATTTGTTTTCATCAACCGATAACGTAGCGGAAAAGCCAATAATGCCAATACAATTCACCGCTGAAGCACAATCTGTTATTGACGCTGGTCGCAAATTGTGGCGTTACTATCACGAGCAACCCGATGCCAATCCAAACGCATCGCTGAACGACATTAGGGATTACTTCAAAGGCAAAGGCAAAAACGGTAGAAGAAACCAAAAATCAAACGACCAACAGTTTACAGAATTAGACGACAACCTAAAAGCTGCCTTGAAAAAGCTGGAATACCAAATTCGTCCGAAGGTTTATGAGTATGGCTTTTTGAAAGCGTAAGGTAAAAACGTTTCCAATAGCGGACAAAGTTATTTAATGCTATCGCATATAATTGTAAGCGTACAAGATAGCTGCCAATTCAGCCAAAGTCACGGAACCTTCAATCCGCATTAACTGATCGCTATAACTTGTGGAATCGCCTTTATAGATTCTACCATTGTCAATTCTAAAGAGTTGGTCGCTGTAACTCGTTGAGTCGCCTTTATATACCCTGTTATTATCAACTCGCATAAGTTGGTCGCTATAACTTGTTGAGTCGCCTTTATAGATTCTACTGTTGTCAATTCTCAAGAGTTGGTCGCTGTAACTCGTAGAATCGCCTTTATACACACGACCATTATCAACCCGCATAAGTTGGTCGCTATAACTTGTAGAGTCGCCTTTATAGATTCTGCCACTCTCAATTCTGAAGAGTTGGTCACTGTAACTTGTAGAATCGCCTTTATATACTCTAGCCATAATACCGATTGTCTAAAATTCGCCTACTCTTTAATGCCTTATGCAACCACATTCGGCTTCTCTAGGCCGTAGCCTTTGCGGGCGTCTTCGCGTTTGAGCATAATGGCAAGCAGCAGAGCCACAATGCCGAACATGGCAAAAATGACCATTGGCAAGGTGTAGTTGTACTGCGTTACTTCGGTGCCATTGACAACACGCACACCTGCGCGACAATATTTGTCAAGCACAAAGCCGATGAACAGCGGAACAAACCCCAGTCCGATGTTCTGAACCCAGAAAATGAGCGCGTAGGCCGAGCCAAGCAGTTTCTGCGGAATGATTTTCGGCACACTCGGCCACATTGCCGACGGAACAAGCGAGAAAGCCACGCCAAGAATAATCATTATGAAGGCGGCAAACCACCAGTAGTTCATCAGCGGAAGCGCAAAGAGCACGTGCACCAGAATGAGCAGCAGCGAGCCGATAATCATAATGGTTGCGCCACGGCCCTTCTTGTCGTAGATGCTGCCGAAAAGCGGTGTCATAATAAGGTTGCCGAACGGAATAAGGCTCGGGATGATGCCGGCCAGCGTGGTGCTAACGCCGTATTTGTTCTCCATCAGCGAAGCGGCATATTTCATAAACGGGAACACCGCCGAGTAGAACATCAGGCAGAGCAGCGCAATCAGCCAGAATCCGCGGTTGGTGATTATCAGTTTCAAGTCTTTCACCTTGAAGATGTCGTCGGGCTCGGTCTTTTGTTGGGCAACTTCGGCATCGAATCGCTTATCCATTTGGCAGAAAACAAGATATGCCAGTAAACCGATGCAGAGCAGAACAGCCGAGAAAAGCAGCGGCGCCGATAGCGAGAAGTGTTTAACAATCATCGGGCTGAAGACCAGAGCGGCGGCAGTTCCCAATCGGGCCACAGCCACCTGAACACCCATTGCCAATGCCAACTCCTTGCCTGCAAACCATTTGGTTATGACCTTCGACACGGTGATTCCGCAGTTCTCGGTGCCCACGGCAAAAATGGCGTAGCCGAAGCAGGCCACAAACACCTGCGTGCGCATTCCGAAAATGGTGCCGGCCGAAGCGTCGGGCGATATGTAATTAACTGCGTAATACTTGATTAGCGCACCCGTGAACATCAGCACGCAAGTGACTATTCCGGTGAACCGCACTCCCATTTTGTCAAGAATGATGCCACCGAAAATGAGCATGAACAGGAACACGTTGAACCAGCAGTAGGCCCAGTTGAACTGCCCGAACTCAAAGCTTGTCCAGCCCATCTGTTCTTCGAGCATAGTCATAAGCGGCGACAGCGCGTCGGTTAGGAAATAGCCCCACATCATTGTGAATGATACAATTATGAGCGCAACCCAACGGGCGGCCTTCGATTCGCTTAACAGTTTTGTACTTGATTTCATTGTTTTTCAGTTTATTATCGTGCCATCATAGGGCACATCGTTAGTTCCGGCAAATCTATTCAAAATACGATGTATCAACACCGCATTTATGTTTTATTTCGATTGGCTAAGCAAAAAAATGGCGCGAAAACCGAATTTCAGTCTTCGCGCCAAATCAATATCGAAGTCCTTTCCTACTTCTCCGGCACTGCTTTCAGCGTCTCAACCACCCAGTTGTAGAACCGCTGAACCGATGCAATGTTGACTGCCTCGTCGGGCGAGTGCGGGTGAACCAGATGCGGACCGCAAGCCACCATATCCCAGTTTGGATATTTCGAGCCAAGAATGCCGCACTCCAAACCAGCGTGAACGGCCTTTATTTCAGCCTCGTGGCCGAATATTTTAGACGATGTGCGGCGCATAACATCGAGTATGGCCGATTTCATATTCGGCTTCCATCCCGGGTAGCCGCCATCAAATTCGGCATCGGCCTCCGCCATATTGAATACGCAGCGCATCTGCTCGGCCAAATCGGCTTTTGCCGACTCAACCGACGAGCGCAACAGGCTCTTAACCACAATCTTATCGCCTTCGAGCTTCACAATGGCAAGGTTCGACGATGTTTCGACAAGTCCCTCAACATCGGCACTCAT
>JAFYYA010000136.1 GCA_017557785.1 Salinivirgaceae bacterium | reverse complement strand
TGTCAAATAGTGTCTTTCCCACTGTTTCAAATATTTATAAAGTTTAACATTTTCAAAATTGTGCAAAAGTATATTTTTTCGGACAGAGTTGGCACTGATAGCGCAGATGTATGGTAATAAGTGCCAGAAAAGAGCGAAACGTCGCCGATTAACGCTTTCTCACCGGTCTAACTGAAAGTCCGTCGATGCGGCTGCACCAATCGCTCTCGGGAACAATACCTGTAGAGTCGAAAACAAAATTGCCGGCGTGACACGGATAATCTTTGCAGAGCGTACCCGACCAGTAATTTCCGAATATATTGTCGTAATAATAGTTCTGACCATATCGGTAGCCGTTGGCCGGCAGAAAAATGTGTGTGTCGGCTGTAGAGTAGGATGCGTCAGGTGTTCGTGTAAAGACGCCTTTATCACTGTCAATCTTTGCTTTATAGACGATATATCCGCACACTTTAGAATTCCTATAATTGGATGTCCAAACCCAGTAGCACTCGTTGGCAAGTTCGTACCATTGTGCCATTGTCGGCGTCAGCCAGCGGTGTCCCCATTTGGTTGTGGCGGCATCGTCATTAGCTTCAAGTGTACTGATAGTGTCAGTCAGACCATTGTCGCCATATTCCGCAATATTGCAGTATTTGGTTAGTCGGCTTTGGTCCGCCTTGCATAAACTATAGTTGAGCCAGTCGTAATCAATAGTTTCGACAGTCATTCCCCACATAAAATATTCGCCGTAGTCCCATTGATTTACAGCGCCCACATTGCGGGTTGCCCAAAGCGTACCGCTAGTCAAGCCTAAATCGACTGCATCAACATCGTTTTTTCCGCAATTCGAAAAGAGAGCGACAACTAATGCGATGCCTATTACTGCCCCCAGACTTCTTTTCATTGTTTGCTATTTAGCCAGATTCTTCGCTACCGTGTCACCGTCGCGATATTGTTGGGTGATGAAGTTGATGTCGTATTCAAGGAAGTTGATAATATCGTCAGCAATGCCAACGGGATGAACGTGCGGAACAAGTGTGGTGCGGAATTGATAGCCGATGCCAGACTGTTGGATTATCTTTATCGACCGCCAAATATTTGGCATTATGGCTGTTGCGTCCTTGCCGATGATTTTCGAATAACTCTCGGCATCGGGATTCGATTTGATGTCCATAGCAATGAAATCGAGCAATTTGTCGGCCAAGAGTTGCTCGAGCATATCGGGATTGGTGCCGTTTGAGTCGAGTTTCACGCAGTAGCCCATTTGCTTGACTTTCCTGATAAAATCGGGCAAGTCGCCGTGGATTGTCGGCTCACCACCAGTAATCACCACGCCTTCGAGCCAATCTTTACGGCCTTCGAGATATTGCAGAACTTCCTGCTCGTCAATCAATTGGTTTTGGCCGAACAGTTCGGGCAGCACAAGCGACGGATTGTGGCAATAGCCGCAGCGAAAATTGCACCCTTGCGTGAAAATCACACACGCCATTTTGTCGGGGTAGTCGATGAAACTCTGCTTTACGAGTCCGGCAATTCTCATTGGCAAATTAACAGTTTGAAATGTTTAGTTATCTGATATAGAGAAGGTTTAGAAAGTCAAGAAAACTAAACCACACTCGACTTTCTAAACCTCTAAACTCATATCATTCTACATTATCGACTTGTCGAACAGCTTGCGCTCACTGAATTCCTGACGCTTGCCGTCGTTCCATTGCTCGATTGGGCGCAGATAGCCGACGATGCGTGAATAAACCTGACAATCAGTCTCTTGTCCTTCAGCCTCGCACTTCGGGCATTTGTGATGCTCGCCGTAGATGTAGCCGTGCTCGGGGCAGATGCTGAATGTCGGCGACAGCGTGATGTAAGGAAGATGGAATGTCGATGTCACCTTCTTAATCAGTTTCTTAACGGCAGCGCTCGAGAGTTGGCTCTCGCCCACAAAAGTGTGGAAGACAGTGCCTCCGGTGTATTTCGTCTGCAAATCGTCCTGCAATGTTAGAGCCTCGAAAAGGTCGTCGGTGAAGTAAACCGGCAATTGGCTCGAGTTGGTGTAGTAAGGCTTCGCGCCACGACGCACGTGCTCTTCGTTGGCAGTCACAATGTCGTTGTATTCGGCCTTGTCGATTTTTGCCAAACGGTACGATGTGCCTTCGGCCGGTGTAGCCTCAAGGTTGTAGATGTTGCCTGTTTCTGTTTGGAATTCAGCAAGTTTGGCGCGCATATGGTCAAGCACGCGAACTGCGAACTGATGTCCCTGCTCGTCGACAAGGCTCTTGCCCAGGAAGTTCAGGCAGCACTCGTTCATACCAACAATACCGATGGTCGAGAAGTGGTTCTTCCAATAGCGGCCCGAACGCATTTTGACATTGCGCAGATAGAACCGCGAGTATGGATAAAGACCTCTTTCGGTCAGATTTTCAATCACTTTACGTTTTGTTTCAAGGCTCTCTTTTGCCAAATCCATAAGTTTGTCGAGACGCTGATAGAATTCTGCTTCAGTCTTCGACTCGTAGCCCAAACGCGGCAGATTGACAGTCACCACGCCGACACTGCCCGTGAGCGGATTGGCGCCGAACAAGCCGCCACCGCGTTTCTGCAGTTCACGCTTGTCGAGACGCAGACGGCAGCACATACTGCGCACGTCATCAGGGCTCATATCGGAATTGACAAAGTTCGAGAAGTATGGAATGCCGTATTTGGCTGTGATTTCCCAAATTTTGGCGTAAGCCGGATTGTCCCAATCGAAATCCTTGGTAATGTTATAGGTCGGAATCGGGAACGAGAACACG
>JAFYYA010000009.1 GCA_017557785.1 Salinivirgaceae bacterium | reverse complement strand
TAGCTGTTGACCACAGAAGTTTCTTGCCGGTCTTTGCCATTTTCTCTTTCAGGTAAGCAACAATGGCTTTCAGGTTAGCCTCATACTCCTCAACCGATGCACCTTCAGAAACAAGGTCAACATCGTGGAAGCAGAAGTAAGGAATGCCAAGTTTCTCCATAATCTCGAAACCTGCGTCAGCCTTTTGTTTAGCGATGGTAACAGCATCGGCGCCCTTGTTCCAGGGGAACGATTTGGTACCGCCACCGAACTGGTCGCTACCGTCAGCGCACAAAGTGTGCCACCAAGCCATTGCAAAGCGCAGCCAATCTTTCATCGGCTTGCCCATAATCACTTTTTCGGCATCATAATAGTGGAATGCCATAGGATTCTTTGAATCCTTTCCTTCGAATTTGATTTTTCCAATTTGTGGAAAATACTCTTGTGCCATTTTTTAAATGTTTTAGTTATTATTAATAAAATTTATTTTAAAACGATGCCGCGCAAAGCGAACTCATTTTATTTCAAATTGTTAGGTTATTTACTCATCGATTTCTCCAAACGATACTTCCATTTAGCGTAAGCGTCGGCATACTCCTGGCGGGCCGATTGGTTCGGCTCAATAACTGCCAGTTTCTCAAGCGATGCGAAGGCCTCGGTGTTGTTCTTGTAGATGCCTGCGCCCATACCAGCGCCTTTTGCTGCGCCAACCGAGCCATCAGTGTCGTATAGTTCGATGGTAGCGCCAGTTACGCCAGCCAGAGTGTCGCGGAAAATCGGACTCAGGAACATATTGGCGTGTCCGGCGTGAATCTTGTTCACCTTCATACCCATCGACTCCATAATGTCGATACCATATTTAAATGAGAAGACGATGCCCTCTTGTGCGGCGCGCACAATGTGGTGTTTCGAGTGAACGTTGAAGTTCAGACCGCGGATTGAGCAGTTGATTTCGCGGTTGCCCAGCATACGCTCTGCGCCGTTGCCGAAAGGCAGAACGCTCAAGCCGGCGCTGCCGATAGGTGCTTTGGCGGCCAGGTCGTTCATCTCGTTGTATGAGATGCCGTCGGGTGCGATGTTGCGTTTAACCCACGAGTTCAGGATTCCGGTGCCGTTCACGCAGAGCAGAACGCCGATGCGAGTCTGGTCGGTAGTGTGGTTGACGTGAGCAAACGAGTTGACGCGCGACTGCGGGTCATAGTTGGCCTCGCCGTTCACGCCGTAAACAACACCCGATGTGCCGGCTGTTGCGGCAATTTCGCCCGGATTCAAAACGTTGAGCGAGAGTGCATTGTTTGGTTGGTCGCCACCGCGATATGTAACAGGTGTGCCTTCCTTCAGACCGAGTTCGGCGGCAGCCTTTGCTGTCAAGTGGCCCTGGTCGCTGAATGTCGGCTTGATTTCAGGAATGAACGAGTGGTCGATTCCGTAGTAATCGAGCAGGAAGGTTGCAAGTTTGTTCTCTTTAAAGTCCCACATCATACCTTCTGAAAGGCCTGATACTGTGGTGCTTATTTCATCAGTCATCTTCATAGCGATGTAGTCGCCCGGAAGCATAATCTTGTAGATTTTCTCGTATGTGGCGGGTTCGTTCTCCTTCACCCAAGCCAGTTTCGAAGCGGTGAAGTTGCCCGGCGAGTTGAGCAGGTGGCTCAAGCACTGTTCAGCTCCAAGAGTCTTGAAAGCCTTGTCGCCGTAAGGCACAGCGCGCGAGTCGCACCAAATGATTGACGGGCGCAGAACGTTTTTGTGCTTATCGACGCACACCAGACCGTGCATCTGATATGAGATACCAATGGCCTTAACTTCGGCCGGATTGGCACCGCTTTCTTTCATAATAGTTTGAACAGAAAGTTTCAGGTTCTCCCACCAGCTTTCGGGGTCCTGTTCAGCCCAACCGGGGTTGACGGCTATAATTTTTGCTTCGGTTTTGGGGAAGAATGTGGTGGCAACGCATTTTCCTGTCTCAACATTGACAAGGCTTGCCTTCACCGACGAACTTCCTACATCTACTCCTAACGTGTACATAATTTTTACTTTTTTTTAATATCCAAAAATGTTCTATCAGGTTAACTATTAGTGTATTTAATCTTTAACCCCAAAACAGAACTCGTGCGCCAAATTTAAGAAAATAATCTAATGTTGTATGATTTCGCGTTTTATTCGTAAATATTATATCTAAAATACTGTGTTACAGGTTATAAAAGACGATTACTGGTATCTGATGACATATCACTGATGATGAAGAAATGTATTTGCAAAAACGATGGAACGGTCTGAAAACAAAAAGTCCGCAACCAGTTAGGCTGCGGACTTTGTTTAATGCTAAATATCAGCAAGTTTCTTAACTCAACGCTTTAATCTGCTCGTCGATGGCTTTGATTTTGGCTTCGGCGTCGGCTTGCTTTTTGCGCTCGTTCTCGACAACGGCTGCCGGGGCGCCGTTCACAAACTTTTCGTTCGAGAGTTTCTTCATAACCGATGCAAGGAAGCCCTCCAAGTAGGTGCGGTCGGCTTGCAGTTTGGCTAGTTCGGCCTCAACATCGATGTTGCTGCCAAACGGAACGTAGAACTCCGTGGTTTGAACCATAAAGGCAACGGTGCCGTCAACTTTCTGATTGACAATCTCAATCGACTCGATGTTGCCCATTTTTGCAATCACGCTGTCGAAGGCGGCGTTGTAGCCTTTGCTGCTCTTGTTCACAAAGAGTTTGATAGCATCGCGGTTCGGGATTTTCTTGTCGGTGCGCACAGTGCGTATTTCGGCAATAGTCTGTTTAACGTTCTCGAAATCGGCAAGATAAGCCTCATCATATTTGTCAGCCACCGGCCAACTTGCAACTATCAGGCTGTCAGCCTTATCGCGGTCTTTTATCGATTGCCAAATTTCCTCGGTGATGAACGGCATAAACGGATGCAGCAGTTTAAGCATCTTCTCAAACAGTTCAATTACTGCATTATAAGTCTTGCCGTCGCAAGCCGTTTGGTAGGCCGGTTTAACCATCTCAAGGAACCAGGCCGAGAATTCGTCCCAGAACAGGCGGTAAACGGTCATCAAGGCTTCCGACAAACGGAACTTGTCGAAGTGGTCGTTCAGTTGTTCGATGGTGCTGCTCAACTTTTGTTTGAACCACTCGATGGCAACACGCGCGGCATCGGGTTGCGGCAGTTTATCGTCCACATCCCAGCTGTAAACCAGACGGAAGGCGTTCCAAATCTTGTTGGCGAAGTTGCGGCCTTGCTCAGGCAGCGAATCGTCGTAAAGCAAGTCGCCACCGGCCGGTGAGCATAGCAGCATTCCGACACGCACGCCATCGGCGCCATAGTCGGCAATGAGCTTGAGCGGGTCGGGTGAGTTGCCGAGCGATTTCGACATCTTGCGGCCCAACTTATCGCGCACAATACCAGTAAAATATACGTTGCGGAACGGCACGTCGTGCTGATATTCCTCGCCTGCCATAATCATACGGGCAACCCAGAAGAAGATAATGTCGGGGCCCGTTACAAGGTCGCAGGTTGGATAGTAGTAGTTAATTTCCTTATTCCCCGGGTTGTTGATTCCGTCGAAAAGCGAAATCGGCCACAACCACGATGAGAACCAAGTGTCGAGCGCATCCTCGTCGTGACGAAGTTGGTCGATGGTGATCGATTCGAATCCAGCGATTTTGCGAGCCTCAACCAGCGCTTCTTCGGCAGTGAGAGCAACCACAAATTTCTCGTCTTCGCCTTCGGCAGTCGGCAGGAAGTAGGCCGGAATGCGGTGTCCCCACCAGAGTTGGCGGCTGATGCACCAGTCCTGAATATTCTCGAGCCAGTTGCGGTAGGTCGATACGTATTTGTTTGGGTGGAACTTGATTTTTCCTTCGAGTACGGGCGGCAGAGCAATGTCGGCAAAGTGCTTCATCGATAGGAACCACTGCTTGCAAAGGCGCGGCTCGACAGCCGTGTCCTGATTGCGCTCCGAGTAACCCACCTTGTTGTCGTAGTCCTCAATTTTCTCCATTAGACAAGCGTTATGCAGGTCGATGGCAATCTGCTTGCGCACATCCATACGGTCTTGTCCGACATAGAGTCCGGCAGCCTCCGACAATGTTCCGTCGGGGTTGAAAATATCGATGATTTCCAGATTGTGAGTCTGTCCGAGAGCGTAGTCGTTGGCATCGTGAGCAGGTGTAACTTTCAGACAGCCAGTACCAAACTCAATGTCAACATAACGGTCCTCGATAACCGGAATAACACGTCCAACGAGCGGCACAATGACTTTGTGACCGCGCAGCCATTGGTTTTTCGGGTCTTTCGGGTTGATACACATTGCGGTATCGCCCATAATTGTCTCCGGACGGGTGGTGGCCACAACAGCGTAGTAGCCTTTTGCATCCTTGTGCAGAACCTCGCCCTCTGCGCCTGTCGGTTTCACCGGATTTTCGGCCGCATCAGCCACATAATAACGCAGATAGTAGAGTTTGCTCTTCTCTTCGCGGTAGATAACCTCCTCGGTGCTCAACACGGTTTGTGCTTTCGGGTCCCAGTTGACCATTCGCAAGCCACGGTATATTAAACCTTTACGATATAAATCGACAAAAACTTTCAGCACCGACTCGCTACGCGGACCGTCCATTGTGAAGGCTGTGCGGTCCCAGTCGCACGATGCGCCCAGCTTTTTCAGCTGCTCAAGAATGACGCCGCCGTGCTCTTCCTTCCATTCCCATGCGTGTTTCAGGAACTGCTCACGGGTCAGGTCCGATTTTTTGATGCCCTCTTTTGCAAGTTTTGCAACCACTTTAGCCTCGGTGGCGATTGAAGCGTGGTCGGTACCCGGAACCCAGCAGGCGTTGCGGCCCATCATACGGGCGCGGCGCACCAGAATGTCCTGAATGGTGTTGTTGAGCATATGGCCCATATGCAGCACGCCGGTAACATTCGGCGGCGGAATCACTATAGTATATGGTGTGCGTTGGTCGGGTGCGGAATGGAAAAACTTGTTTTCCATCCAGAACTTGTACCACTTTTCTTCGGCATCAGCCGGATTGTACCTTTTTTCAAGTTCCTTTTTCATTCCTATTTCGATTTCAAATTGTTAC
>JAFYYA010000135.1 GCA_017557785.1 Salinivirgaceae bacterium | reverse complement strand
TGGTGTTGGCGAGGCGAGCAGCGCGATGGACTATCTGCGGCAGCGCGGTTTGGACAAGGTAATCAAGAACTTACGGCAGCCCGTTTTGGGAATCTGCCTTGGAATGCAGCTTATGTGCCTGCATTCGGAGGAGAACGACACAAAATGTCTGGGCATTGTGGGGCTTCGGGTGCGCCGCTTCCCCCCGCTCGACAAAGTGCCGCATATGGGCTGGAACTCAATCCGTTGCAACGACAATCCGCTCTTCCGCGGACTGCCGTCGGAGCCGTATGTCTATTTCGTGCACAGTTATCACGCCGAAATCGGTCAGGACACAATCTGCACGTCGGAGTACATTGAGCCGTTCACCGCCGGGCTTTGGCGCGACAACTTCTTCGGCCTTCAGTTCCACCCCGAAAAGAGTGGCGCCGTGGGTCAGCAAATATTGCAAAACTTTGTAAATCTTTGAAAACGATGGAAATAATACCCGCAATCGATATTATTGGCGGTCAATGCGTCAGACTCACGCAGGGCGATTACAGCCGAATGACCGTCTATGCCAAAAATCCGCTCGATGTGGCAAAGCAGTTCTGCGATGCTGGAATCGGCCGCCTGCACCTTGTCGACCTTGACGGCGCAAAGGCTGGGCACATAATCAATTACAAGACCATTGAGCTGATTGCTGGCCACACCCCGCTGGTGATTGACTTTGGCGGCGGCCTTAACAGCCACGACGACCTGAAAATCGCCTTCAATTCTGGCGCACAGATGGTTACTGGCGGAAGCATTGCCGTCCGTCAGCCCGAAATGTTCCGTCAGTGGCTGAAAGATTTCGGTCCCGAAAAAATCATTCTGGGTGCCGATGCCCGCAACGGAAAGATTGCTATCAAAGGCTGGCAGGAAGAGTCGGAACTGACTATCAACCAACTGATTGACAGTTACAAAGCCGACGGAATCGACAAGATTATCTGCACCGATATTTCGAAGGACGGCGCAATGAAAGGCCCGTCGTTTGAGCTGTACAACAATCTGATGAAGGATTTCCCCGAACAGAAATTCATTGCAAGCGGCGGCATTTCGTGCTTCGACGACGTGCTGAAACTCAAGGTGAACGGAATGTACGGCGCCATTATCGGCAAAGCCATATACGAGAAAACCATAACAATGAAGCAGTTAGAGCAGTTGGCAGTGAACAATGAACAATTAACAATTGAAAATTGAGAATTGAAAATTGAAGGACTACAGACTACAGACAACGGACTAAGGACAAAATTGAGTAATGATTAATGTGTAAAGTGTAATGATTCGTAATTCGTAATTCGTAATTCACTAATGCCTAGTGCCTAATGCCTAAACACTAAAAATTAAAAATATGCTTACAAAACGAATAATCCCCTGCCTTGATGTTAAGAACGGACGCACGGTTAAAGGCGTGAACTTCCTGGAGTTGCGCGATGCTGGCGACCCTGTTGAGTTGGGCGCGTTGTATGCGCGTAACGGTGCCGACGAGCTTTGCTTTCTCGACATTTCGGCAACTCTCGAGCAGCGTAAGACCTTTGCCGAACTGGTGCGCGACATTGCCCGCAACGTGAACATTCCGTTCACCGTGGGCGGCGGAATCGGCAGCGTGGCCGAAGTGGGCACATTGCTCAACGCTGGTGCCGACAAGATTACCGTCAACTCGGCGGCAGTGCGCAATCCGCAACTAATCAGCGATTTGGCTGGGCAGTTCGGCTCGCAGTGCGTGGTTCTGGCCATTGACACAAAATACGACAACGGCGAGTGGTACGTCTACACCCACGGAGGAACACGCCCCACCCCCATTCTCACAACTGACTGGGCGCGAGAGGCTTACAACCGCGGCGCTGGCGAGATTCTTCTCACAAGTATGAACCACGACGGCACCAAAAACGGGTTCGCTCTCGACATTACAAGCACCATATCGCAAATGGTTAATATTCCTGTGATTGCGTCGGGTGGCGCGGGCACAATGGCTCATTTTGTCGATGTCTTCCGCGAAGGCAAAGCCGATGCAGCCCTTGCCGCAAGCATTTTC
>JAFYYA010000134.1 GCA_017557785.1 Salinivirgaceae bacterium | reverse complement strand
TGCCGCACCGTGAGCAGTGTGATCCTTCTGTCTTGCCTGTCGCGGTACATGTCGCTGCAACGGCTTTGTCTGTTACTGTTACATGGCCTAAAGCTGGTGTCGTCGTCTGAGCTTTGATCACCGTGTTGCAGCGCGAACAGTGTGAACCTTCTGTCTTGCCTGTAGTGGTACATGTCGCTGCAACGGCTTTGTCTGTTACTGCTGTGTGGCCTAAGGCTGGTGTCGTTACCTGAGCTTTGATCACTGTGCGGCATTGTAAGCAGCGCCACCTATCTGTCCCTGGTGTAGTGCAGGTGGCAGCAATGAGTTTTTCTATTATAATAATATGCTCTTTTTTCGTAGAGTACGGTAGTGGTGTATAAGAATATACCAGCACACTATTACAATCTTGCGATTTATATCCTTGGTAATAAGTCTTCTTTAAATATGGTGAAAACGATGGAATACCATAACCGGAAGGTTGAGCAAATTTTTTGGAAGAATCTGTTATTTTAGCATTTAATAATGCCAATACATCTCCATTTATAAAACTAGAATCATCCTTTCCTGTACCGTTATTTTTCGTTGATGTTCCTTCTAAATAATAACAGTTATTAATTGATGAATTATTAATATGGGCGATAGAATAGCCACTACGTGAACAAGTGATTTTCCCCGTATTGTAAGAGTTGGCCACGGTGCAAGTTTTGGCATAGCCAACCACTCCGCCACAATAAGTGTCTGATGCGGATACATTGCCAACATTAAAACAAGAAGACACTTCTCCGTTAAATTTTCCTCCCGACACACCACCTATATGGGCTGACCCGCTAATTGTTCCCGTGTTATAACAGCAATAAATGTTTCCATTATAACAGTTTCCGCATATGCCTCCAGAATACCAAAATCCCGTTATTGTTCCACTGTTTGTGCATTTTTGGACAGTGCACCCAGAAGCACCACCAGCTATTCCTCCGTATTGTTCTTTTGTAGAACTACTTGATGTTGCAGTACCCGTTACATTGGCATGGTTATATGAATTTTGAATCATGCTCGAATTAGCATAGCCGGCAACTCCTCCTGTGCAAGATAATCCTGTAACTGTTCCAGAAGTAGTAATGTTAGAAATGTTTGAAGAATAAGCTGCGCCAACCAAAATACCTGTTTTATTTGTGGTGCTTTTAACGTTACCAGAAATAGTTACATTTTGTATTGTTGCATTTTTAGCATAACCAAATAATCCATTGTATGGTTTGGTACTGTTTATATAAAGGTTGTTTATTTTATGACCATTCCCATTAAAAACTCCAGAAAAACATTTTGTTTCGCTTTCTCCGATCATTATCCAATTCCCTTTGTTTACACCACACACCGTTGATAAATCGATATCGGCCATTAGGATTGCTTTAATGCTTGAATTCCCAGAATTGACCATTTGGGCAAAGCTTTTTAAATCTGCAGCCGTATAAATCAGATAGTAACCATTACTATCACGGGTTAATGCACTACTCGAAATGGGGAACCCTACTGAATTTACGCATAACACCAATAGTGCAATTTTTAATTTTCTAAAAATTCTCATAACTATTTAAATGACTATTTTTTTAATGTCCACACACCTATTATTTTAAGCGACATCGCACACAAAATAATGATGGTTCTCACATAATTATATGTCGCGTAAGGGTAAAATATTTTTTAAATAATCAAACAATAGCTAAAAATCTTGTGGTAAACTGATGTTTGCGTGGTTGAAAGGAGAGAAATGGATGGGTATGGTTGGAACAGGCATTCTGCTGGCCTGAAAACAACAAAAAAGCCGAACCAAACGGCCCGGCTCTTATCATTTGTTTGCCAATTTTTAGATGGCGCGGATAGCATTCACGCGGATGCGGTCCAAAAGACGTTTGCCTTGTGCTGACAAAGACTTGCGGATTTCATACCTGTCCATTTCTGTAGCATTGGGGCAAAGAACAGAGATAAGTTCATCTACATCAGTGTATTTCTTACAATTGTAGGTGTAGTAAACTTCTTCTATTTCTTCGTCACTACAAATTTCGGCTTTTGTGATGTCACATGATTTTGTTTTATCAGCCTGCTCACAAGCTGAATCCAAAGGCTCGTCGCCGCAAGCTGTCAATGCGAAAGCGGCGAACAATGCTACCGGCAATAAAAATTTTTTCATCTCGATAATTTTTAATTAAACAAAATGTTAACCCTATTCGATTCGTAATCAATGATTTTACAAAAACGGTCGATTTTTTGACGTCCGCTGTAAAGATGACCACTAACTACAAAGATAGGCGTTCCTTTTGAATGTGTGGCACTAAAAAGGGAATTATTTTTTCTGATGTAACTAAAATCGTCAGCCACAAGGCATTCAGCCAACTCGGGATTACTGCCGATTATATCGTCAATCAATTGGCTGAATTCTTCGCTATATACGGCGTCAGGCTCGGTCAAAAGCAGCTCTAGAATATCGTCGGCATTGCCGTCGCGGTTCATGCAGCCTGCCAGCTGAATGGCATACATCATGTCACGGTTTTCGCCCAAATCAATCGGCTTAATCACTAATCGCACCCGGCCGCTATCAATATAACGGCTTTTGATTACCGGCAAATCCTGATTCAAAAAAGCACGGCAATGGCGACAAGTGTAAGTGGCAAACATATAGATTGTCAATTGCGCCGTATCTGCGCCAAAACTGATGTCAAGGTCGCTGTCGGTAACCATCACATCGGTTGTTTTGAATCGAAGCTCGCGCTGCTCACGGGTGCACCAGCGATATGCAACAAACGCCAACGCACACACCAGCAGAATGGTCGCTATCGCCAATAGTCGCTTTCTCATCGGCTAATGGAATTTCACGCCAGTGTCGTATTTGACCAGACGCGGATTGAATCCTAACTCAAGCTGTTTTTCCTGAACTTTGATTTTCGTGCGTGTTTTCTTTTTTCGCGTCTCGTTGTCAAACCAATATTTCGACTCACCGTTAATGTCGTAAGCCAAAAGGTTAATTGACTTCATATTATCTTCGTTGGCAAGATTGTCTTTCATTTGGCTCTGTTTCTTCATCACCTTCTTCGAATTGCCCATCATTATCTCGCCCGGGAAAATCTTGATGTGGTACTCAAAATCGTCGTTCGACATTCCCTGCATCGCAAACAGCGAAAGGTTCATGGCTGTTGTTTTTATATCGGTTTGCGGCAGATACAAAAAGCCGTTTCTGATGAAAAGACTCGTCTCAAGTGTTTGGAACTGAATGTTGTCCAACTCGCGCATATTTACATAACGGTCGAGCGTCTTCAACACTTCCATATCCTTGATTGCACCGTCTTCGAGTTTCAAGCGACCAAGCACCTTCAAAGGTTCCATTGGTATGCTGTCACCCATATTTATCACATCTAGGAATCCGTCAAGGTCAGCTGTCATCAAGCCGCTCAAATTCTCCGATGTAACATCGGTTTGGTCGAAGTTGTCGAACTCAACAAGCAGCTGCTTCAAGTCCATCTTGTCGATATGTGTGCGGAACCACACCTGCATCAGCGAGTCGGAACGGAACTCGATGCTTGCCGAAGCGTCCAAATTGCCTTTGAATGCACCCAAGCGCAAATGCTCAATCAGAGCCAGCGTGTCGTCAACGTGGAATTTCGCCGAAATGGTGTCTATCGATGATTTGCCGTATTGCAGATGGCCGAGTTTGAACATTCCTTTCACCTCAACCGGATAGCCGAGAGCCAGGAAGCTGTAGGCGGTGTCAGCAACGGCGGCGGGCTCGTTTGTGGCAGCAACGGTCTCGGCCGGGGCTGCCGGCTCGCTTGCAGCTGCGGTTGTTGCGGCCTGTCCTTCGGCTTGACTGCCAGCCGGAACATCAGCCACAGCCACTGAGTCGGCGGCTGTTGAGTCGGCCGGGAACATTTGGTCGAGCCAGGCATAATCGAAATCATCGAGCGCCACTTTAGTCAGCACTTTCAGCTTATTTGTGTTCTGCTCGAGTACGAAAATCTTCATTGCGTTCTCAACAATGGTCGAATCAACGTGCAGCTTCAGTCCTTGCCAGTCGATGTTGAGCTTGTCAACCCAAATGCTGTCGTTGGCAATCTTCACATCGCCGCCCAGATTGTTGAACGATGTGAACGAATCGTACATGTCGGCGTTTATATCGCTGAGTTTTATGCCTATCTCGGTATTGTTGATTATCAAATCAAACATCTGCGTGTCGATGCTGTCAAGGTCAACCGTGCCGTGCGATTTCACATCGGCGCGCACACCGCCGGTCATTGAATAGGCAAGGCTGTCGGGGAAGAACTGCTTAAAGTTCTCAATCACCACATCGGCGCCGAGTTGCGCTTCGTATGTTGGTTTTTCAAGATTCTTCACCTTTGCGGCCAGGTCGATTTTGCTGTCGGCAATCTCAACGTGCATGTGATCAACATCAACTGTGGTCTTGCTCATATCGAATATGCTGCCGCCAAGCTTCACACCCAAACCGAGATTTTTCAGCGCCAGGCCAAACTCGGGCAGCCCAACGTTAGTCTTGTCGATGGTGATGCCGTAATCGCTGTAGGCCAGATTCAAATTGAGCGTATCGATGGTGATAACGCTGTCCATCGTCACATTGAAATTGCTGAGCCTGAGCGTTGCGCTTGTGTTGTGCAGAGCCTTCTCAATGAAAGCGTCGTCGACATCGCCGGTGAACACGCCTTTGGTGTTCACGCCCAAGTCAACCGCACCACCAATGCTGCTGATGCCCAAGTCGGCCGGAATGAATGGTTTAACCTCAGGAATGGCCACGTGGAATTTGGCGTTCACGTTGTAACGCGGTTTGTTCAGGTTCGAAGCCGTGAGTTTGATGATGCCTGAGCTTTTGGCCGTCTCAAAATGCAATTTGTTGAGCTTTACCTCAATTGATTCGTCGGTATCGAGTTTGCCGGTTGAAAGGTCAACATCGAGCCCGATGTTTTTCACCTGCGGATAGCCGTCCATCAGCACCAGACCTTTGTCGAAACCGAGATTGGTCTCAACGTGCGGATAACGTGTTGTGTCAGTGACATTTCCCTTTACGTCGGCACTAAAGTGCAGCTTGCCTTCGAGTTTTTTCACGCCAAACTCGTCGAGCATGCCGTCGGGTGCATATTTCAGCACCTTGGTCAGATCAATCTCGTCGCAGTTGGCGTGGATGTCGGCGTAGATGTCATCGCCGAGCCTTGCCGAGCCGGTGATTCCTATCAGAATATCGTCAAGCGCCAGTGAAACTTTGTTGATAGTGATGTCATCGCCCACATAATCCACATCCAACTTCAGCTCTGCCATCTTCAACTGATTGGCGTTGGTCTCAACAAAATCCACATTGGTGATTTGAATGCTACCAACCACCTGCGCTTTAATCAGGCTGTCGGTCAGCGAGCCCTTGGCAACGATTTTCGGAATGTAGGCCTTAGCCCGGGCACCAAGTGTGCGGTCGTTGTAATAGCAAGTTATATCACTGATTGTCAGCTTTTCAAGATTAATAGTTACCGATGTTCCAGTGGTGTCGATACCCTCATCGGCAAGCTCGTCCATCACCAGCGAGTCCTGCACACTGCCCATCAGAAAATCGAAGCATGTGGCACCGGTGCTGTCGACCAGATATTTGAGCGTTGCGCCCTTGAATTCAACCTCAGTAATCTCTATAATGCCGTCTTTGAGCGGCTCGCTTTTCAGCGATATGTAAAGTTTGTCCACCTTCACCAGTGAGTCGTTGCGGGTGGAATCACTAAGCGACGAACCCAGGTAAACATCGTTGAGTTCGAGTGTGGTGTATGGGAACGCACGTATAAACGAAAGCGATGTCCGCCCAATGTTGACCGGCGCGTCGATGATGCTCTGCACACTTGGCAGCGCCATCTTCACAACTTTGTCGTTGGCAAACTCGGCAATGAGCACCAATGCCAAAACCAAAAGCAGCACAATGCCTATTATCCACAAGAAAAACTTAAGCAGAAACTTTGGTAACGAGCGCTTTTTGGTTTTTTTAACTGTTTTGTTTTCAGTTGTTTCCACATTTGCGCTTTCGGCAGATTTATTTTCGGCCTCATCGGCGGCCTTCTTATCGTCTTTCATTTCAAAATTGGTTTATTATCAGAAACAAAATACAAATATATAATTTGACCTATTCAATTGAAATACTGATAGTGCAAAAAAAAGAGAACGGGAAGTCGAAGGGGCGTCAAGGACAATCTGACCCGATCCTCTTCGCCATTAAATAAATTGATTAATTGGCATTGGATTTTTATCTGATCCCTAAATACTTATGCGTCTGCAACGACAGCCGCCAGTGCGGATGCGCCATAATGTAGGCAACCGTTTCGCTCGTATTCTTGCACGAGCAGGGTTGAAGAAAATAATGGTCTGCTGCAATTTGTGTGCGCCATTTCTCAACATCGGTATCAGCCTGAAATACAACTTTCACTTCGTTGGCTGCGGTGAGCACGGGTGCGCAGCCATCTTTTGGCGAAACCGTCACCCAGTCGATTCCGGCAGGCAACGGGCAGGTGCCGTTGGTTTCGATGGCAACCTTTCGGCCCTCGGCGTGCAGCAAATCAACCAGCCGTTCCGACACTTGCAGACAAGGCTCACCGCCGGTGAGAACCACCAGTTGGGGTGCAAATTGCGCCACGGCGGCGGCAATCTGCTCGTCGGTCATTTCGGCGGTGGGGCGGTGGTCGGTGTCGCAGAAGGGGCACGCAAGGTTGCAGCCCGCAAAGCGCACAAAAACAGCCGGCGTTCCGGTGTTGAACCCCTCGCCCTGAAGGCTCTCGAAAATCTCGTTAATCCTTCTCATAGGTGGCAATGTTGCCTTCGGTTTCCTGAACAGTCACCTTGTAGCAGTTTTCAATCTGCTGACAAATCCAGTAGGCCAGATTTTCAGCCGTCGGGTTGATGTCGCCCAGAACGTCGTTAATCACCTTGTGGTCGAGTTTGTCGACGATGACGCTCTTGATGCGCGAAAAATCGACAACCATGCCGTCGACGTTCAACTTTTCGGCCTTGCAGTAAACGGTTACAATCCAGTTGTGGCCGTGCAGACTCGTGCACTTGCTCTCATATGGCAGGCTCAACTTGTGTGCCGATGAAATTTCAAGTCGTTTCGATACGTAGAACATATGGGTGGTAAGTTTTAAGTTTATTAGTTATAAGTGGTGTTAGGTGTTGGGGGTTGGTAAGGGTTTAGGGTTAAGTCGCTTCGCTGTTTAGAAGTTTAGTTTCTAAACCTCTTACCTTCTAACCAATTCACCATTGTTAATTGTTAATTGACTGTTGTCCGTTGTCTGTAGTCTGATGTCCGATGTTCTCATACACTGTTGTATCCTCAATTCCCGCCAGCCGCAGAGCCTCTTTGCGCTCAAGGCAGGTGGCGCAGCGGCCACAGTGCACCTTGCCGCCCTTGTAGCAGCTCCACGTTTTAGAGTAATCGACGCCCAACTGTTTACCCTTTCGGGCGATGTCGGCCTTCGAGATGTTGGTGTAGGGCGTGAGCAGCGTGATGCCCTCGTAAGTCCCGGCCTCGATGGCGCGGCTCATGGCATCGGCAAACTGCGGACGGCAGTCGGGATAGATGGCGTGGTCGCCGCTGTGGTTGGCCATCATCACGTGCTTGAGTCCGGCTGTTTCGGCCATTCCGGCAGCCACAGCAAGCATTATTCCGTTGCGGAACGGCACCACTGTCGATTTCATATTCTCGTCGGCATACGAGCCTTCGGGAATGGCGTCGGCCCCTTCGAGCAGCGAACTGCGGAAATACTGCTTAAAGAAATCGAGCCGCACGGTTGTGTGCTTGATTCCCAGCTTTTTGCAGTGATATTCGGCAAACGGAATCTCGTCGGCGTTGTGGTTGCTGCCGTAGTCGAACGATACGGCCAGTGCTATATCGTTTTGATACTCATATAGAAGCGTTGTGCTGTCCATTCCGCCGGACAGTATCAGCAGGCTGTCTTTCATAGTTGTGGCGATTTAAAATGTACGATTCATCTGCGCCAGCAAACGCTGTTGCTTCAAGGCTTGGTGAGCCTCGTCGGCGTAGTTGGCGAAGGGGTAGATTGAAATTCCGCCGCGCGGCGTGAAAATGCCGTAAACCTCAAGGTATCGCGGCTGCATCAGCGCCACAAGGTCCTTCATAATAATGTTGATGCAGTCCTCGTGAAAATCGCCGTGGTTGCGGAAACTGAACAGATAGAGTTTCAGCGACTTGCTCTCAACCATCCGCTCGCCGGGAATGTAGTTAATGACAATGTGCGCGAAATCGGGCTGCCCGGTTTTGGGGCAGAGCGTGGTGAACTCGGGGCAGTTCAGCGTTACCAGATAATCGTTTTCGGGGTGCTTGTTAACGAACGTCTCAAGCATTTGCGGTGCGTAGTCGGTGGGGTATTCCGTCCGCTTGTCACCCAACAGGGTTACACCTGCCAATTCTTCTTGTGTTCTCATATCGTTTTTAGTTTTAGAGGAAAAACTGAAAGCTCTTTTTGCGGGTGCAAAGATAGGTATTTTTCTGTAAATGTGGCGAATTGTTTTTTGATTGCCTCACCTATTCTACTCATCTCCAAACTCCATCAGATAAGCTTTGATGAAGTCGTTAAGCTCACCATCCAAAACAGCCTGCACGTTCGATGTCTCGTAGCCGGTGCGCACGTCTTTCACAAGTTTGTAAGGGTGCAGCACGTATGAGCGGATTTGCGAGCCCCACTCGATTTTCTTCTTGCCGGCCTCAACCTTGCTGGTTTCGATGCGGCGTTTCTCCAACTCCAGATTGTAGAGTTGCGATTTGAGCAAACGCAAAGCATTCTCGCGGTTCTTTGGTTGGTCGCGGGTTTCGGTGTTCTCGATTGATATCTCGTCGTCCTCGCCTGTGACGGGGTTTTTGAACTTATAGTGCAGACGCACACCCGACTCCACCTTGTTCACGTTCTGACCACCGGCTCCACTCGAACGGAACGTGTCCCACGACAAGTTGGCGGGGTTGATGTTTATCTCGATATCGTCGTCGATTGACGGGGTGACAAAAACCGATGAGAACGAAGTCTGCCGCTTGCCTTGCGCGTTGAATGGCGATATGCGGACCAAACGGTGCACACCGTTCTCGCTCTTCAGGTAGCCGTAAGCGTAGTC
>JAFYYA010000133.1 GCA_017557785.1 Salinivirgaceae bacterium | reverse complement strand
GGGACCCACCTGTTCCCATCCCGAACACAGAAGTTAAGCCCTTCGGCGCCGATGGTACTGCGTACAGTGGGAGAGTAGGACGCCGCCCGCCTTCAGCGAGCCCCGATTCCATATGGAGTCGGGGCTCGCTTCGTTTTAGGAACGAAACAAACAGAAGACGCAAACGGAAAGCGAAAATATTGAGTGTGTATACGTTGGGCGTGCCAAACAATACACAATTTAGGTTATGTAAATCTGCCAGTAATTTTTTTAATGATTATAATGTGCTCAACTTCCCAGCACCAGTACGCATACACCGATGATAATTCCCGCAAGGGCGATGCCTTTCGATTTAAGATTGTGCTCGTGGAAGATGGCAGCGCCAAACAGGAACGCCAGCACGACGCTGCTTCGCCGCAGAACCGATACCACGCCAAGCAAGGCTTCGGGCCGCGAAAGGGCGTAGAAATACATGAAATCGGCCACCGAAAGGGTGATGCCAATCATTGGAATGATGATGCGCCAATTGAACAACGGCGGCACCATGCGTTTGGGCAACCAAAAAGCCAATGGTATCAGCATGAAAATGCCCATATAGATTGAATACCAGGTTTGTACGGCCATGCGGTCGTAGTGGGCAAGCAAATATTTATCGAAAAGCGATGACACAGAACCAAGCAACGTTGCCGAGACAATGGCCCAAATGGCATGGTTGCTCTTGAAGTTGATGCCTTCTTTCTTGCCCGCTTTCGCGAATAGGTACGATGAGAAAATGACCACCGCAAAGCCCAGCCACTGCCAGCCGTTGAAGCGTTCACCATAAATTACAAATGCGCCGGCTATTGTCCAAACTGGGCCTGTTGAACGGATAGGCGCTACAATTGTTATCGGCAACTGGCTCAGTGCTTTATAGGCGAAAATCCACGAACTGCCGACAATCATCGCCTTTATGAAATACAGAAGATGCTCGTGTGCTGTAATTTCGGGAACGTAGAAAAGATTGTCTTCTGAAACCGCCCCAAACCGCGACAGCATCAGCACAATGCTAAACAGCACCGCGCCTGTGGCGGTTGCCACAAAAAGTACTGGAATATAAGCGTTTCCACGTAACGATGCTTTTTTGAATATGTCGTAGCAACCTAACAGCGCACTCGACAATAACGCAAACAACAGCCACATAATCTATTCTTCTGAAATCGGGCGCGAAAGTAGTGAATTACAATATTTCTTCAACCTTTCATTCATTCCAAATTTCCCAAGCCCTTACAGCCTGACCGATTAGCATATCAAGGCCGTTTTTGATTGTTGCGCCTTGTTGTTTGGCTTTTTGCAGAAACAAGGTGGTTTCGGGATTGTAAATCAAGTCGAAGCAAAGATGGTCAGAGCCGATGGCCGAGTAGGGAATGTCGGGACATGCATCGGTTTTGGGCGACATACCAAGCGGTGTGCAGTTAACGATAAGTCTGTGACTCTCAATTAAATCAGCAGTTAGTTGCTGATATGATAAAATATTGTTGGCTGCATCGGCATTACGTGATACAAACTGATAGTTAATACCAAGTTTCTCGAGCACATAGCGTACGGCTTTCGACGCACCGCCAGTGCCAAGAATATATGCGCTTGAGTGACAAGGTTTCAGCAGCGGCTTCAACGAGTTTTCGAAACCAACAACATCGGAATTGCAGCCGCGCAGACGTATTTTGTCACCGTCGCGGATAATCTTCACAACATTCACTGCACCAACTTTTTGCGCAGTTACGTCAATCTCGTCAAGGAATTGCATCACCTTCTGTTTGTAGGGAATGGTGACGTTCAGTCCGGCCAAACCAGGCATTGTCAGCACCTTTTCAGAGAATAGCGCAATGTCTTCTATCTGAAAGTTAAGATATTGGGCATCAATATTTTCGGCCGCGAACTTCTTTGTGAAATAATCTTGCGAAAAAGAGTGTCCAAGCGGGTAGCCAACTAAGCCGTAGGTTTTCATAGCAAACTGATTATAAACTAAAAAAGGGGCGATGAACGCCCCTGAAAATTTATTTGCTGGCCAATTCTTCGAAATCGATTATCAGAGAGAACCGCCATGTGTTTTTCAGCGGACTATTTGAGAAGTTGCCTGCCGGAATCAGGTATGAGAAATCGAGTCCGAGCATCTTCATTCTCATTCCAACGCCAGCCGTGAAATATTTGCGGTTGCCTTTTTTCGCATTCTCGTGGAAATAGCCTAGGCGCGCTGCAAACTGGTTAGCGTACCAATACTCAGCACCAATCGATGTGGTTATCTCTTTTATCTCTTCGCTGAAACCATCGGGGGCGTCACCAAACGATTGGAACACGCCCTGAATGATGCCTACATCGTCGCTTTTACCCTTTACGATGTGTTTTTCGCCAACTTCGTCTGTCTCATAAATTGGCGGTGTGGGTACCAGTAATTTGTTGAAATCAATGGTTCCGGTAATCTTATTGTACTTGTCGATGTTCATTGTGAGTGAACCGCCAACGCCAAGGTTGGTTGGTATAAAATTCTTTGTTTCAGCCGTATAACCGAGTTTTGCACCAAGATTGCTAATGCTAAAGCCTGCTGCCCAATCGCAATCATACTGCCCGAGTTTCACTTTGTCGGTATAGTATCCATTGATGTCAACAGCAAACGACTTTCCGCTCTCGACCTGCTCTTGGTCCTGACCGCCTTGACCGCCAGTAAGGTTCGAATAAATGAACCGTCCGGCCAAACCAAGTGAGAAATTGTCAGACAGTTTGCGGTTATATGACAGATCGAAAGCCAACTCATGCGGTGAGTAGCTGCCCATGCCGTTGCCGTTGTTATCGTAGAAATTCACATTTCCCATCGAGAAATAACGCAAACTTCCACCAACGGCTTGCAGTTTGTCAATCTGATAGTAGCCCGAAACATAGGCCAGATTCATATCGTTGATGAGTTGTCGCAACCATGGAACGTATGTTATTGATACGCCGTAAGGCGATTCAACGAAAGCCAGTTTCGATGAGTTCCATATTTGCGCGTAAGCGTCTGGTGACAGTGCTATTCCGGCATCGCCCATGGCGCCAGAGCGTGAATCGGGTGCAATGCGCAGGAACGGAACGGCCGTGTTGATGGCGTTCGCCTTATCGTCCTGACCCAAAGTCTGGTTGTAGTTGGCGCCGCTTTGCGCATTCAAGCCCATAGTGCAGACAAGTGCTGCAACTGATAAAATGAATCTTCTCATACTTTATAATTTTCGTTGCAAATATAGAAACTTATTTCGGGTGGATTTATTGCCTTGACACAACCATTTTGCCCGATTTGCTGCATTTGCCCATGGAACCCGATATTTCAGTGACAAAAATATAGATTCCGCTGTTGACGTCATGTTCGCGACAATCCCAATGCAGTGGCGATGTGTCACCGACACCCCTTTTCTCGCTGATTCGGTCAACAATGCGGCCCTGCGTGTCGTAGATGGTGATGCTGACGTCGATAATGTTGTCCGACTGGTTGTGGTTCACATAAAAATAGGTGTCGTCGGTTACGGGATTCGGAAAGTTGTAGACATCACCAATGGCGGGCGTGCTGCTGTTGCGCACCACAAAGTTTATCTCAACTTCTGTCGGGTTGTTGTAGATGTCCCAGGCTTTCAGTGTGAGTGTGTGTTCGCCGTCATCCAGATTGTAAAGATTGAATCGGATTTCACCTGTGTTGTAGTTGTCGATGAGTCCTTCGTAGCAGTCGTTCAGCACAATGGCCGACCGTACATCGTAGTCAACCATAGCCACAATGTCGTGGCCGATGCTGTTGCCGGTGGTGTTGATGCCCGACTCATCGTAGAGCCGCGCCATCACCATCGGGTTGCTGCCGACGATGAAGCCGTTGGTGAAAATTGTGTCGGTTATGTAAATCTCAATTTCCGGACCATCGAAATCAAACACTCTGCCATCGTCGGGGGTTCCGCCAATCAGTATCCGATTTGAATGGCCTGTGGCAACAGTCGAATCGAGCACGGCGTACATGCTCACCTTGCCGAATCCGTATGAATAATCGATGTCCTTCGGTACAATGAAACTGAACTTGTAATACCCGTCAGTTATCGATGCCCGGCCTTGATAGAGCACACTGCTTTGTGTCTCAAAGTCGATAGCCGGCGACGACTTGTCGTTTGAGCGAGTGGTGTAGACTGTCGGCTTGTCGAAAACCGTCGAATACAGTATTCCGTTGGCAATTAGTAAATTACCATCAGCGTCACACACACGGCCTTCTATTGTCACAGTATCGATGGCGTTGATGGTGTCAGGCTTGGCCGTAATCCGCCGGCCGTTGATTCTTGTCACTTCAACACTGTTGCCACACGAATGTGCCAGACGGATGGCCGGGTCGCCAAGCAGTGTGAATTTGCGTTTGTTTGCTGATGATATCGAACCTGTGATGTTTTTGGCGTTCATCACAATGTCGCCAATGCGCATTCCGCTCGTTATGTCCTGATGGAACATATTGCGTCCCAATTCGTTGTTGGCTGTATTGTAAACCACGCGAGTTGTGACCAGAGCCGCAATGGCACCGCCTTTCGGATTTCGGACAAGAATTTCTCCCAAAGAGTTGAATGTGTGGTCGTCGAAACGGCCTACTTCGCAACTTGCCGTGAACACAAACGGCATACGGCCTGCATTGGTCAGAGCATCGGCATCCTGCTGCATGAATATCGATTCGTGCGACAGTTTGCGTGGTCCGCCATGCCCAATGTACGCCACAACAGCCGCACCATTGGCAAACTGCTTCTTCATGGTTTCGTTCACTGTGGGGTATGTTGCGCCCGATGAGCCTGAAATCTGAGTGTAGGCATCAAGGTAAATCTTGTTGATGTTGTATTCGGGCTGGTTTTCTTCAATCACATTGCTGAGCCGTTCGGCATCGTATACAAAATCACCGTTTTCTTCGTCATCGGCAATAATGGCGATGGTATTTGGCCAGCCACCAGGATCACGATCGGTCATGTGACGCCGGATTTTGTCCACCATGTACTGGGCTTCGTCGGTAGTGTTTGCCGGCAATCTGCCAACGGCAATGTCGAGTGAGCCCGTCAGCCCGCCTTCACCGTCATCGAGCAAAGCAAAGAAATCATCACTCACGCAACTCTCGCTAATCGATTCTGCGTCTTCGGTCTGGTAGGTTAGAATGTGATTGGTATTGGTACCCAGTATGTTACGGTTATCGTAGGTGCCATCGCCAAACAAAAGCAAGTAACCGAACTTGTCATTGCGTTGATAAAGCATTCTGGCATAGTTTCTTATGGCAGCCACATCGGGTGTTCCGCCCGAAAATTCGTTGTAAATCTGCTGTTGCGTGACCACTTTGACAGCAAAACCGTCGTAAGTGCGGTGCAATTCAGCCAGTTCGTCGGCTTGCGCCATGAATTCAGGCGGTGTAACAATCACCATGTCAGGTGTCGGACTGCCGTGCAGATTCTGGTTCTCAATCTCACCAACATCGCTGCCGCTTGTTATCGGTGACCGCAGATTACTAGCGTCAAAAGCCACAAACTCGTGTATCGTTCCTTGCGGCTTCACGGCAAACCGCGATGTAGTGTCAGTGTGGCTTACACCGACAAGAAACGGATTGGTTGGATTGGTGACATCCATCACCATCGGCGTGTTGCCGTTGTTGGTTATTTCAAAAATAACAGCGGTGCTGTCAGCCGAGCGCGAATCACGGAAGTGCAACTGCCGGCGACCCGTGTAAGTGAGCCACTCACGTGCGTTCAGGCATATCTTGTTGATGTAACCTTCAGTTGAGATGTTCGAACTGGTCAGGCCGTAGGCCAGATGGAATGTCGGCGACGATGGTATGAATGAAAAATTTTTTTCGCGGAAATCAGCGTACCGGTAGTCATCGTATGGCCTGACAATGTCGCAAGCAGCCACATCATGGCCCATATATCTGAACCGGAAATAGGCCGATGCCGTTCCGTTCATTTTACGTCCGGCCATTGAAGCAAGCACTTTCACCGGCCTGTCGTCAACAATATGACCAAAACTGAACGCGACAGAATCTATGCTATTGGTTGTTAGTCGGTTATCATACCACCGTAACCCCGATGCCACCAGATTGTATCGTTCACGACTATAGTAGGCGTAACTGTCATATATGGTGGCTAAAGCAGCGTCGGGCACCGAGTCGTTGGCCGGATAGGCGATCATTTCCAAGCTTGGTCCAAGGTCGGATGTCAGCATAAGATAGATGCTGTTTGAGTAGTGGTGTCGCGAGTGGACAAACATTTTATAATTGTTGTCATAGTTCAATACGACAGGACCTTGTGCGTAGAATATCAGGTAGTCGCCGCTTTCAAACACGCTATCTGCTCCCATTTCTTTGAGTATCGGAATCTCGCACAGATCGTCGGGGGCGGGCTGGCCGCAGTAGATGGGCAGGTCTGCACCGCCGTAACTGAATATTCTGGTGTCTTGCGGATTTTCAAGTCCGATTTTTTTCAATTCGTCGTACGTAAGTTTGTAAACACCTGATGTGTCAACTTTAATCATGAACCAGCGGCCGCTGCTCAGTAGCGAGTTGGCCGGTCCAATTATGCTGTCGGCGTCTATGGTGTCGTGCTCTGTCAGTAGTTGTGTATATATTAATGGTGTGCCTGAATTGATGTCGCGGTCGGGCTTCATTATTGTTTTTCTGATTTCGTGCTGAACGGAATCAAGCACTTTAAATCGCGCCGAAGCGGCAAAAGTGCTCAAAACCAATATAATTACTGCACAAAATCGCATCATAAAAAACAAGTTTACAAGGCTATAAAAATATAACTTCTTTTTTAACGTTAAACTGAGAGCAAACGGCGGAATGACTAATTTTATTGCCTTTAATTGTGAGCGGATGCTTTTAAGAATCGCACTGATAATTACTATGCTTATTTGTTGCCTGCCTGCCAATGCGCAGGACAGCCCGCTGACGCTATGGTGTTACAATCTGCACGCGCTCAACCCGTCGTTGGCCGGTTCGGCTGACCAACTAAGACTGAATATGTTCTACCGTAACCAATGGCATAAAGCCGATGCCGGATTCCAATTCTATGGGGCGTCAGCCGATATGCCCGTTGCCAAAAGCCTGGGATGCGGCATAGGATTTGCAAACGACCATGCCGCTGCTTTCGCCAAACCTTCAGTTTATGGTTCGTGCAGTTATCATGTCAAAACAGGCTGGCAGTCGGAAATGCGCTATGGAATAAGATTGGGGCTCGCTCAGAAATACCTTTCGGCATCCGACTTGACATTTGAGCAAACAGAGTTTGTGCCAAACAAATCGTCGGGGGTTCGGCTCGATGCGGGTATTGGTGCAAGCGTTACAGCCGGTGATTTTTTCGCTGGTGCCGTGCTCGACCATCTTTTGCGGCCAAGGCAGTCGATTGACGGAACCATTGAGTCGCGCACAGCGATAAAACTGACGCTCGATGCCGGATATATTTGCAAAATCGCCACACTTGGACAGAAGAATATCATAGAAATTACGCCAATGGTCATATTTCAGCAGCAGGGAAAGCAACAAAATTTGCAATTCAACGTTATAGGACAAGCAAATTGGCTGCTGATGGGCATAGCGTGCCGGAAAAACTTAAACGCCGACATGCCGTTTGCGTCCATAATATTGGGCTACAGCGCATTAGACTTCCGACTTGCATATAGTTATGATATTGACACTAATAAAAAAACAACAAGAATGGGCAACGCTCACGAGATTTCGATAACCAAATTGTTTGAGACAAAGCGGAAAGAAAAGCATAAATCAATCGACTGCCCGTCTTTTTTACGATAAAAAGTGCGTCATATGTGATTTTATATATATTTGTAGTTGCTAAAAATGAACGATAAACAAAAAGAACGTTTATGAAAGTGAATAAGTTAAGTATTGTAATATCAGTAGCCACAGTGGCGCTAATGTCTTGTGGCAAAGAAGTTTCGCAAACCACTGGCTGGGAATACAACCTGTCGGACAATGGTGGTTTTGAAAAATTCCGCGGTGAGTACGAGCAGGAAACCGGACCGGGTTTGGTGTTCATCGAAGGTGGTACATTCACAATGGGCCGCGTAGAACAGGACATTCTTTACGATTGGAACAATATTCCGCGCCGTGTATCGGTATCGTCATTCTATATGGATGAATGCGAAATCAGCAATCTTGATTATCGTGAGTATCTATATTGGATATCAAGGGTTTATGTGGAGTATCCCGAGGTTTACAAAAGAGCGTTGCCCGACACTTTGGTATGGAGACGTAAATTGGCATACAACGAGCCGTATGTTGAATACTACTTCCGTCACCCTGCATATCAGGAGTATCCTGTGGTTGGTGTCAACTGGCTGCAGGCTAACGACTATTGCGCTTGGCGTACCGACCGCGTGAACGAGCGTATCCTTATCAACTTGGGATTCCTGCTTGAAGACCCCAATCAGATGGGTTCGCAGAACTTTAACACTGAAGCTTATCTGGCTCACCAATATGAAGGTGCGGTAGGTAACGAAATGGAAGACCTTGACCCAAATAAAGATTACCGCAAGGTTAGAATGGAAGACGGTTTGCTGCTTCCGAAATACAGGCTCCCGACTGAAGCCGAATGGGAGTTTGCAGCTCTGTCAATCGTTGGAACATCAGTAGGTGAGCGCGTTTATGAGCGTAAAATCTATCCGTGGGTTGGCGACGGCTTCCGTAATCCTGACTCGAAAGACAAAGGCCGCATTATGGCAAACGCCATGAGAGCAAGAGGTGACATGATGGGTGTTGCCGGAGCCTTGAACGATAACGCCGATATTACAGCACCTGTAAAGTCATACTGGCCTAACGATTACGGTTTGTATTGCATGGCAGGTAATGTTAATGAGTGGGTTGCCGATGTTTATCGTACTCTTTCGGCAGACGATGTTGAAGAGTTCCGCCCATTCCGTGGCAATGTGTTCAAGACACTTGTTAGAGATGAGGAAGGCAACGTTGCAGAAAAAGACAGCCTTGGTCGTCTGCGCTATCGTGAGATTTCTGACGAAGAGGCTATCGACCGCCGCAACTATCAAACTGCCGACAACATCAACTACCTTGATGGTGATTTCGAGTCGAGCCTTGATTATTCAAATGAAGACGCGTCGCGCGAAAGGGGTTCGAAACGTATGTACTTCACCGGTAAGGACCGCCTTGACCCGAACATGACATCACTTGTTAGTGACCACGTAAGAGTTTACAAAGGTGGTGGCTGGCACGACCGAATCTATTGGCTGGGCGCCGGAACACGACGGTTCCTTGATGAGAATCAAAGCCAGGATGATTTGGGATTCCGCTGCGCAATGACTCGTGTGGGGGATTCGAAAGGAAACTGATAACAATTATTATTAACATAAAGCCCCGTGAGAGCGGGGCTTTTTATTAGAACCAAATTAATATGAATACTTCAGCCCTATACGAGATATTTCTCAAGTATCCGCACATCTGCACAGACAGCCGTCTGGCATCGGAAGATTCGATTTTCTTTGCTTTGAAAGGAGACAAAAACGATGGTAACGCTTATGCGGAGCATGCCCTAAAAAAATGTCCTTACGCTATTATCGACAACGAAGCTTATAACAAAAACGAGCGTTGCATTGTTGTTGACGATGTGCTCGACACACTGCAGAAGCTGGCTGCCTATCACCGCAAGCGTCTTGGCTTACCGATTCTTGCTATTACTGGCACCAACGGCAAAACTACGACTAAGGAACTGACTGCCCGTGTGCTGTCAAAGAAATACAAGGTGGCTTATACGCAAGGCAACCTGAACAATCATATTGGTGTGCCACTCACTCTACTATCGATGGACAAAACGCATGAATTCGGCATTGTAGAGATGGGTGCTAGCCACCAGGGTGAGATTGCCAAACTTTGCAAAATTGCCGCACCCGACTTTGGAATAATCACCAATGTGGGCAGAGCACATCTTGAAGGATTTGGCTCGTTTGAAGGGGTTAAACAAGCAAAAGCCGAACTCTACAGGTATCTGCATGACAACGATGGAATGGCGTTTGTCAACTATGACAACGAGACACTTGAAGATATGAACCCGCCGCACAACATTGTTTATTACGGTACAAAAGTGTTTACACATTGCCAGGGACAGATTTTAAACAGTCCCGTTTATCTGTCGTTCAAGTGGATCCCGTCCGATGAGATGATTGCCAACGAAGAGAGTACTCAAAGCGAGTGCTACACGATTAATACACATTTGATTGGAGCATACAACTTTGAAAATGCTTTGGCAGCCGTGAGTGTGGGTTATAATTTTGGCATAAGCGCATGCAACATAAAAGATGCCATTGAGAGTTATGTCCCGGCTAATAGCCGCTCACAATTAGTGAAAACAGACAAAGGAAATTCGCTTCTGCTTGATTGCTACAATGCCAATCCATCGAGTATGGAAAGCGCACTCAACAACTTTGCAAATATTGAGATGCCCAACAAAGTGCTTATTCTTGGCGACATGCTCGAACTTGGCACTGCTTCAAGCCGTGAGCATGGGGTTACTGTTGGTATGATAAGCAAACTTGGCTTTGAAAAGGTATTCCTTGTAGGCCGCAACTTCTGCAACCTAAAGGAAGCCCATAACTACCAATGTTTCTATGATTCTGATGATTGTGCAAAATACTTGGCCGAGAACAGCATCACAAACTCTACAGTCCTGATTAAGGGGTCACACGGAATGAAAATGGATAAGGTGATGGCGTATTTGTAATATGCCATAACGAAAATTACTATAAAATAAAAGCCAACCGTAAGGTTGGCTTTTATTTTATGTATGTATTTCCTTATTGCTTTGCTGGTAATACAACTTCTACCGCGCAATTTTTATCTTCTCTATCACTATAATCGTAACCATTGTCTATTTGTAAACCAAATGATATTGTCGCACCCGCAAATGTTGTGTTGGGCTTAAGTGCGATTATTATGTTGTAAGTATTGTTGTAATCCCAATCATCTATGTAAACTTTTATTGTTGCATCTTCTTCAGAAGACACATTTTGCCCATTGGCATCAAAGTACAAAGTATTTATGCTGGTTTGCGGAACAACCAAGTTGTTGTCGATGATTTTTAAGAAAGAAGGATATACAGTGTTACCGCCGACTTGGCTGAAGAAATCATTCGCAGTAATCTGAATAGTAGAACCACCACCAACTTCAGCATCTTCCCATGTCTTATTATTTATTGTTTCATATGTTTCAAACGTTTCTACTACCTTGCCAATCTCACCAGTCAGCAACATATCAGAGTTAACGTGAACGTTACCGTTGGTAACGGTCAACACCTTATTAGATGTTTTTTTGTCGGCAACATTGAATGATGATGAGCTGAAGTCGATACTGTCGCTTGTAACTGAAAGGTACTTGTTGGCATCACCATCTTTGGTTGCTTCACGGCCAGTAACAAGGAATCCGCTACGTTTGAGCTTGCTTCCACTTTCATCGTCAATAAATACTTGGGTGCCTTCTCCATCAATTTTGAAGACATCTACGCTCTTCCCATCTTTTGTGGCTTCACGGCCAGTAACAAGGAATCCACTACGTTTCAATTTTGAACCATTGTCGTCAAGGTCAACATATACGTGAGTTCCATCGCCATCGACTTTCAGATAGTTGTCAGTTGAGCCTTCTTTGGTTGCTTCACGGCCGGTAACCAAGAACCCGCTCCGTTTAAGTTTGCTATCGTCATTGTCAACAAAAACTTGAGTTCCTTCGGCTGTAACTGCAAAATAGTCAGAAGTTCCTTCGCCTTTGGTTGCTTCGCGGCCAGTAACAAGGAATCCGCTGCGTTTGAGTTTGCTGGCAGTTTCAGAGTCGTCAACAAATACTTTTACGCCATAAGGATAAACTGCAAAAACGAGATTGCCCTGGCTGTCTTTGACTTCAAAAATGGCGTCGTCATTGTTAGCGGTGGCAGCTTGTGTCACTTTGCTTGTCTCTTTGGCATACAATGCATAAGGAACGGGTTGAAGTTGTATTGAACCCATATCTTTGCCGTCAACTTCTATTTTGAGCATTACGTTCATTGAGCTCCAAGGAACAGACATGAAATCGCCTGATTCTTTTGTGCCGCTACCTACCATTGCCGTAATGTTGCCATAGGCATTGGTCTTTATTTTTTGGGTTTCAGAATAATATACGGTTTTGTCTTGGTGCAGAGTGAATTTTACGTTCACTTCTTTGTTGCTTACCGCCGAACCGTCATCGTTACGTATTACAGCTTGATAGGCGAAACTGCCTTGAGCCATAGTCGCAACAGTTGCTGTGAACATCAAGGCCACAGTTGCAAACAATTTGATAGATAATTTTTTCATCATTTTTTTGTTTTAATCATGGTTGCGCTGTGGCCATGTCCGCCACAACGTCACGTTGTTGTTAATTATTTGATTAGTTATTGATTGCGTAGTATCAATATTTCATGATTTTGCGGTTGACAAGAGCTTTGCCGTCGACATACACTTTTACGAAGTAGGCGCCTTGGGGCAGTTCGTCAACATCCATTGTCAGGCGTGTGCTGCCTTCAAAGTTGTTTTCACCTACCAAACGACCAGTCATATCGAAGCATCTTACGATACATTCGCCTTTAGGCTCACTTCCCAAAGCCACAAACAGTTTTGAGTTGACAGGGTTAGGATAAATGTGGGCTTCCAAGATGTCAGCCAAATTGTCGTTGATGGCTACATGGCTGTCAGAGTAACCCTGTTGGAATCCTTGAACCAAAACCAAACCGTCTTTGGTTAAAGTGCCTGTAACAGGCTCGCCAATGGTGAAACTAACCGAGTAGCCGTCTTTTTCGCCGAAGCCACCAGCTGAAGCGACAACTTCACTTTGTTTCTGTTGTGCAAATGCGGGTATTGTAACTAACAATAATGCCGCGATAGATAATTTTCTTTTCATAGAATTAATCTTTTTTTTCCAGAACACAAATATAGATATTCTGTTTTTATTGGCAAAATATTTTTTCAAATAGTTATGATGTCAATGACAAATTTATGAGCCCGTCGCCTTTGATTCCTTTCGGTTGGAATATTAAAGATGATAAATATAGGTGTAACTATTCACTTTTGCACTTTTAACCTTTCGTTAACTGTTTTTAACCCGTCGTTAACCATCTGCCATTCAGACACGTTGTACTTTTACATCGTCAAAGAAAAACGAATACAAAAGTTTCTTCATAAATAGTTTTTAGTTGCTTAAAGCGGTCTCACCAACCGCGGGAAAGGCCGGACGCCAACAGCGGACCGGCTTTTTTTATGACATGATTGTCTATAACAGACTCTTTTATATTATGTTATTAACGGAACTATTTTTTTTTCTTCAAAAAAAGTTGCATCCAAACTGCAACCTTTTCAAAAATCCGCATCATATAGTCGAAAGAATTAAAATTTTTAAACTTAAATATTATGAAAAAGATTTGTTTTTTGAGCTTGATGCTCATCGCTGTGCACAACATTGCCAACGCGCAATTTTCAATCAACCTTAACGCTGGAAGCGGCTTGTGGACAGCACCTTGCGACAAACCAAATGTCAACGGGGAAAAAGTCATAACCCCGAATTTCACGCCCACATTGTCTGTCGGCGCATCGCTGAACAACACATTCCATTCCGGAATAATGCTTGATGCTGGCTTGAGTTTTCACTTTCTGTCAGCGAATGGCAGTTATAAGTCGGCATGCTCATCTGACGAGTATATTGGCTCAAACGGATACCGCAAGTTCGAATGGACCGATGACGGTGGTGAGAGTTACGGACACAATTGCGGCGATGCAGAAGGGGCAGCTCAGCATTTTTTGATAGCCATACCGCTGCGCATAGGCTACAACATAGGCAAATTCACGCCAAATGTGGGTGTGGAATTGGACTACCGCATCAACACCAACGCTGTTTCAAACAACAGCATGTTCGGGGTGACGGCAGGCTTGCAATATAGTCTGACAGAGCGACTGAACCTGACTTGCAACTATCTCAGCGGGTTGACAGCGGACATGACAATGAACAGTACTGTGACAACCTATGACACCACCAATGACGAAGGTTGGGAAATCGTATCCCGCTCGTCGGAAAGTCATAAGTGGCACACACAAAGGATTGATATCGGCATAAGCTACCGATTGGGGAAATCGGAATAATATTTTTATAAAAAAAGTTGCAAACAAACTGCAACCTTTTCGAAAATCCGCATCATATAGTCGAAAGAATTAAAAATTTAAAAACTCAAAAGAATATGAAAAAGATTGGATTTCTGGGCATTATGCTCATGGCAGCGCAAAACATCACAGTTGCGCAGACATCGTTTGATGTGAACATTGGTAGCGGCGTTTGGACGGCACTCTGCACGCCTGTCGCAGTCGATGACAATATGGTTTGGAATCCTGGTGCATCAGTATCCACTCATCTGGGCTTTGGCATGAAAACCGTTCTGAGCAGTCACCTTACCATCGGCATTGGCGTGCGCGGACACTATATGGCTGAGAACAACAGCTATCGTACCCAGATGGAAGGCAAATACAGCAAGGGTTCGTACACTTTGAAATTGGGTAGCTATACGTGGTATTCGCAAGACGATGACTGCGATGACCGTCAGGAAATGTTTATCAATTGGGATGAGCAGGATGGTGAAGGCGAGCGAATTGTTGGCAAGAAAGAAGCATCAACCGACTACGCAATGATTTCAGTGCCGGTGAAAATCGGCTACCAGATTGGCAAGTTCAACCCCAACTTCGGCGTTGAGTACAACTATCGCGTGGGCATCACCAAAAATGTTGGCGAGCTGCACTCGGTTGGTCTCACCACAGGCCTGCGTTTCGATCTCAACGACAAATTCGCCTTCTCAACTGACTTCTACGGTGGTGTGACAAAAGATATGAGTCATAAGGGTACTCTTTACTATGGAACACGCGAAGACGATAATCCTGAAAAGATTGAAATTCGAGATTTCAATTGGCGCAGCTACCGAGTTGAGTTGAGCGTTCACTACAAGTTCGGTGGTGGCAGCGCAAACTGATACATGATTGAACCAAACAAAAAAGCGGCCCACAAGGCCGCTTTTTTTATGTGTTTATGTCGCTAGTGCTTAGAACGAGAACTGCAAACGAGATTGAACCATTGTGTAGTTCTCGCCGTCTTTCACGGTTGCGTAAATGGCGTTGAGTTTAAGATTCAAATTCTTGTTGAAGAAATAGTTAAGACCAACAGTAAAATCGGTTTGCTTGCCGGCTTTCACATGATCGCCATCAAGATTCAGGTGGCTCACGCGTGCCAAAATCTCAAGGCTTTTTGGTGAAGCGTTGGCTGCCAGACCGGTCTTTTTGTTATAGTTCTGCTGGTCGCCCTTAATCAGGTAGCTGGCCTGAGCGTAAAAACCATCAACATAGGCGTTGTTGCCGGCAGTGTCCATTTTTTGCAGTGAAGCTGCCATATAGTGGCCTTCAACATAAAGCTTTCCGCTGATGAAGATTGCTTCGGCTTCCATACGCAGATAGTTGTTGGGGTTGAAGCTTGCTGTGCCGATGAGTTTTTGTGTTACAACCGTTGTCGGAATCTGGCCCGAGAAAGACACAGCATTAGGTGAGCGCACAAACATTGGCGCAACACCAATATGCAGCACTGTTGTCTCGTCGATGATTGGGCGGAAAATAGCCTTTGCCGCAGCCGACCAGCCTTTGTCGACATTCTTGCCATTGTCGACATTGCCGTCGCTGAACAAACCGGCTGTCAGGTTGAAGACGTCGGAAGTGTAGGCATAAGAAACGCCGATTTTACGCGACGGGCAGAAAGTGTAGTCGACAGAAGCGTCTTCAACAAACTTGTAGGACAAACCAAGCGGTTTTGCACCGTAAGGCTGGAAATGGTTTCCGGCGGTGATGGTGCTGTTGTCGTTCAGTTTGTAACCAATCCACAAGTCGCGGAACGAGATGGCTTTCGATGCGTAGCAGACTTCGATTTTTGCACTGAACTTCTCGTCGAAGTTGGCCAGAACGCCCAGACGGGTATCGTTCATGGCAATGCCGTTGTGGTCGTTGAGATTGGTGTCGGACGATGCAATGTAGGTGCCGGCATCGAAATTGGTGCGGCCCATAAAGCGGACATTCATGTCGCCCGACTCGGTTTTCACTTTGATTTGGCCGAAAGAACTTGCCGAAACAGCAAGCGCAACAGCCGAAAGAATAATTGCTTTAAATTTCATAATCAATATTTTAACGGTTAAACTTGTCCTTTTCGAAAAACGGTGCAAATATGGGCAAAAGGCTGTTACCCACAACAATTACGGTAAAATAAATGCATGGTTTGTCGACTACTTGATTCTTAGGCCGATAAGCAGCATGTCATCCACTTGTGAACTGGGCTTGCCTATTTTAGAAAGCGGCTTGCGCCAATCATCGATTGTCTTGGCAATCAATAGTTTCTGCTGCGCAAAAGGCTCTTTATGGACTTCCACAAGCATTTCCTTCATACGGCGGATGGTGAATTTGCGCAATTCGGGACCGCCGCTGAACTGGTCGGCGATGCCGTCGGAATACATGTAAAGCACATCGCCAGGTAGCAAATCAACAATATTATTGGTGAATCTTGGCGACTCGTTGATGTAAACACCGCACGGCATTTTGTCGGCTTTGTACTCAATGATTTCATTGTTACGTACAATTATCAACGGACGGAAAGCACCGGCATATTGCATCTGCGACGATTTGGTGTTGAAAATGCAGAATGCCAGGTCGATACCATCGGCGGCTTCGCCTGCACGGCCCGTCTGGCGCAACGCATCTTTCAGCTTGGCCCGTAGGTTGTCGAGCACGCGGGCGGCGGTGAGTTTTGCAACATTTTCGTGCATTACAATATCATTGAGAAGCGTTATGCCGAGCATGCTCATGAATGCCCCCGGAACGCCATGCCCCGTGCAGTCGGCAACCGCCAAGAATTTGTAATTGCCCACTTGCACAGCCCAATAAAAATCGCCCGACACTATGTTGAGTGGCCGCCAGAACACCAGGCAATCGCCGAAGAAACCGTTCATCATATCTTGCGACGGCACTGAAGCTTCCTGTATCTTTTTGGCATATAGCAGGCTGTCGGTCAACTGGCGGTTGGCATTACTAATCATTTTGTTCTGGCTCGACAGGTAGTTGCGCTGTCCTTCAATCTCGTCGCGCTGCGACTGAATCTCTTCGTTTTTCTGGTTGAGCAGTTTGTTCTGTTCCAGGATTTCAATCTGCTGCTGCTCAAGTTTGCGATTCTGCTCGTTGAGCAAGGCATTGTTGCGGCGACGGCGCACGTTATTGTGGTAAACCACCGCGAACAGCAGCAACAAGATGACAATCATCAGCACCGAAATCACGATTATGGTGACAAGTTGCTGCGAGCGGGTTTTAAAAATCAATTCGCGCTCACGTTCCGACTCGTCGCGCTGGCGCATCTCTTCGTCAAACTCTGTCTGGATTTTGGTCTGTGTTGAGTTGACCAGATAGCCGTCGTTGTTTTTTCGGCGGGAAATCTCACCGACTTTTCTCGCATAGATGCTGGTTTTCTGGAAATTGCCTGTCATTCCGTGATATTCGGCGAAAGCCGTGTACAATTCCACACGCGACAAAGATACAAGCTCGCCTTTCTCGTCGGCAGATTCGAGTTGCCGCAGAATGTTCACAGCCGATTTGTAACTGCCGCGCTCAATCTGATAGCGTGCTTTTGCAAGGTCAAGCAGCATCTTGTAGCCCGATGCGCCAGTTTGCTCAATGCAGTTGTAGCCTTCGTTGATGAAAAGCAGACAGCTGTCTAGCAGAGTGGTTCGGTTGGGCTTATCAATTTTTGCTTGCTCAAGGCAGACGTCGGCCATTGCCTTGTAAATGTTTATCAGCGTATGCAAACCGCAAGCGTCAGCTGCGTTGTAGGCTGCAAGCAGGTCATTTTTAGCCCGAAGCAATTGGCTCAAGCTTCCCGCTTCATCCATGTATTGGTACAACTGCCCGAGTCCAAGGCAATACATATCTTCGGCCACGCCAGAACGGCTTTCAATCCGGCCATCGATGCTGCGGGCTGTGCCGAAATACTCGTATGCACGGTCATATATTTTATAATCAAGGCATTGCATGCCCATCAGCCGGTAAATTCCAGCTTCAAGTTCGTTATGCCCAAGTTGCTTGTAGAGTTCAAGGCCGCGGCTCAGGAAACCCACAGCGTTGGCGTTGGCTTCTCTCATCCACAGCAACCGGCCGAGCCACTCACAGCTGACGGCTTCGCTTAGAGAATCGCCAAGCGAAGTGTAGAGCCCGAGCGCCTGCGTCATGTTCTCGTAAGCACGGTCGATGTTCCACTTGTAACTGTAGGCCATCGCCATATATCGTAAAGCGTTGGCGCGTTCGGTGGGACGGTTGAGTTTTTGCGCCAGTTCAAACTCGAAAGCGGCGTATTTCAGCACAGAGTCGGCGTTGGTGTGGATGCTGGCAATGGTGTCGTACAATGCCAGTTTGGTCAGCCCGTTCGATTTTGCGGCTACCATGACAAGACTGTCGGTTGAATGATAATCAGTAGCTTGCGAACAAATTGTTCCGCAAACTGACATCAAAGCCATCAACACCGGAAGAAAAAATCTGAGCCGCATATCTTTCATAAAACTGCGTGCAAATTTCGTTTATTTTTCGTTTCTGCCGACACGAAAGCAAACTTTTAGCAATTGCGAAAGGCGGATTTTTCCGACTGTCTAAAAATCAGAAGATTCCATAGTCGGGTTAGTCATAGAACGACCAACGGATACCATAACTGAATGTGGCTTTTGATGTAGGATAGTTCGGCGCAAGCAGGAAGTCGCGCATTCCGAAAAGGTTGTAGTTGATGTGGTGGCCGCATACGAAGAACCGAACCTGCTTGATTCTCACGTTCAGGAACGCCCCCACAAACGGATAATCACCCGTTGTTGTTTCGTTCTGATTGTGGAACAAAGCCACCGCCGGGCAATAGGCCTGAGCATTATATTTGGTCCAGAAAGTCATGTCGAGACCCAGTTGGAAATAAAGATGGCCATTGGTGCTTTCGAAGAAAATGTCTCGCTCGTAGTATAGAGCTTCGTAGGCCGTCAGTTTGGCCAGCGGCAGCACATTCTCATTGCCCGAAACCTGATAGTTGATGCGGCTCACAAGATTAAATCCTGCACCAGACAGATGGTTGCGCAACTGAACATCCATCACCGAGAAAGCCTTGTCGGCCTGCATCGGTTGGCAGTCGGAATCAAGATAGATGTAGTTGGTGTGCAGCGCGTAGTGTCCGCCAATGCTTGTGCGGAAGCGTGGTGCGTCAAGCATGCCCGATAGCATCATGGTCAGCGGGCGATTGCTGAAATCGTTCTGCCACTTCAAGTGATTCGACTGATAATCAGTCAGGAAATAATCGGGTTTGCTGCGCTCAAACAAGGCTTCTGCAGATATCGACAATGGCTTGTCCGACTTCGAGAACTGTTGCCGAATCTGCCCTTTCATTGTGAAATCGCCCAACTTGTAACCAGCTAGATATTGGCGGTAACTTCCTGAGAAAGTGAGCAGTCCGGGACGTGTCCGGTGAAGCCCGGCTTCAAAATAGGCGCTGCTCTTTGTTGTTGTGTGAATGTTGGCAAACAGCGTGTCGACATTGAAATAATAGTACCGTGCCTTATGCACGCCCAAAGCACCGTAGAGTCCGAACGGCGCGTACGGGTTCTTTATCTCTTCAAGATTCAGGCGTATTTGGTGGATTTGGTCAGAATAAGCGCATGAGTCGTGTGTTGAACGATTCGTATAATTATGCTTATAGAGTGATAATGAATCTTTTAGGATAGGATTGTAATATTTACCCGGCTTGTCGCGATAGTATTTTGTGCTTGCCTGACGGCTGAACGTATATTGCAAACTAAACCAGTAGCCACCCGTGTCGGAAGTGTCTGATTCTTTGGCTCGTACAAAGCCCACTTTTTGATCGAAAAACCACTGACGGTCTTTGATATAGGTGCGGGCGTCGGTTAGGCGGACGGCAATCTCTTTGGCCGACATAATGCTGTCGCGAACCAGATACTCGTCAACAATGCCACCATTTTCCTGTGCATCGATGCGGTTGAACGTCCAAGCCAAATGTGTTGCATATCTGCCATTTATGAATGAACCGCCCAGACTGCCGGAACGGTTTTTAGTCTTTTGCTGCACATACTCGCCGTTGCCACCATACGAGTTGTATTTGAAAAAGATATTGATGGCTCGTGTAATATTCTGAGTATGAAGTACATCTATAGTCTGTTCGTCTTTCTGACCGCCATCGTAACCAAAGAGCGTGAACGGCTTGGAAACATTGTAAAACTCTTCAGTTTCAGCCTGATGCATATATGGCGTGAACGATTTCAAGAAGAGAAAACGCGTCGGTTCGTTCGGCTCAAAATATTCGTGGCTCTGAATTGCCGTTCCCAACTGATAAAGATTGGCTGTCACGCGGCCGTTGCGGTTGGCCGGTCGGTGCAGGTGTAGCAAGTCGAGCGTTGAATCGTAAGTATGAATTTCGAAATCGTAAACATTCGGGTCGTAGCGCCATTTGTGAACTTTCAGCGAATCAGGGATGACGTAGATTTGCCGGTAGAGCGCATAACGCGATGTGTCGCGAAAAACTGCCGGAAGCAGACTGTCGATGGTTGGAACGGAATCCACTTTGGTGGAATCGCGCAAGGTTGAGTCACTCACCACGCCCAAAGTATTGATGAGCGTGTCTTGCGAAGCACCATCGGTAATGCCGCTAACAAACAGGCTGTCAGCCGTTTGGGCATGCAAGTTCTGCATTGTCAGCAAACTGACAACAACAGCAAAAGTTAACCCGATGCGGAATTTCAACATAGCGGCAAAGATAATTATCGCGGCGAAAGTTTAAACCACAATAATAACTGTCATTCGGTTAGAAAATTATCCACCCACGAAAAAAGGCTGCCCTTGCAGACAGCCTTTAATATCGGATTTACTGTTTTACTTGAAATCTTCGGCCTTAAGCGGCGGCATATGCATTCCAACCATCACCAGATTGTTGTCGGCGGCATATTGCAGCAGACGGCGGCGGCTGTCGATGGCATTCGGCTTGTCGGCATCGAACGATGCGCAGATGTCAGGATTGACCAACTGAAGGGCAGCGCCGTGCATCAAATCGCCAACCACAAGCAAGCGCCCGCATTGGAAAGCAGTGTGGCCCGGTGTGTGGCCTTTGGCATCGATGGCAACAACTTCCATTGGCAGAGTGTCGCCAAAATTGAACAAGTGCAAGTTGGCTTCGTATGCCTTCATAGTGTTGATTTGCTGAGCATTCTGACCGGGTTGGGCATTGGTTACCCACGCATCGTACTCGGGCTGAGCAGCGTAAACTTGAGCGTTTGCAAAAACAACAGTGTCGCCTTTGAGCATTCCGCCAATGTGGTCGCCGTGGAAATGCGTAATGAACAGATAGTCGATTTTCGACGCAGGCACGCCAAGTGAGTCGAGACGACGCTCAAGGTTGCCGTTCGTGCCACCAAGACCGGTATCGAACAACAGGTTTTTGCCGTCAACCTGAATAAGGAATGTGCTGACTGACGATGGAACGCCATTGCGGACACCAAGACTGTCAATCAGTGCCGAATCGGCTTCGGGGAACAGACGAACGGGCATCAAACGCTCGCCGGCATTGTCCTGAATCCAAGTGACATTCAGTCCATCGACTTGAAAAGCAAGCACTTCGCCATTTGCAGCAGGCTGTTGTTTAACCGTTGTTGCCGAGTTGCAGCCCATCAGGCACAGACCGGCAAACAGAATCACAGAAAACTTTTTCATAACAAATTATTTTAAAATCATTGCTTCAAATCCTTTGGAAATCACGGTTTTAAACTCACCAGTAGAGTCGGAATAGATGAAATAGTAGTCGATTCCGGGCAGAGTGTCGCACATTGCAGCGGCGGCTTCAACGCCCACAACCATACAAGCTGTGGCCAGCGCATCGGTGGTGATGCAGTCGGGACCGGCGATTGACGCACTCAGCAGACTATTTCGCGCCGGATAGCCCGTTGCCGGATTGATGGTGTGCGAATAGCGGACTCCATCTTCAACATAGAACTTATGGTAATTACCTGATGTTGAAAGGCTTCTATTATCGAGCGAGACAATATCCTGAAACTCGTGGTTGCCGGTTGCGGTGGTATCGTCAATTGGCTTGTCGATGCCGATGCGCCATAGCACTCCTTTGGAATTCAATCCGTTAGCACGCACTTCGCCGCCAATTTCAACCATATAATCGCGAATGCCCATCTGTTCAAACATTTCGGCAATCACATCAACCGACTGCCCCTGCGCTATACAATTGGCATTGAGTTGAACATGCGGGTCGTCTTTAACGATTTGGTTGCCATTGATATGGATTTTCTGATAGCCGCAAAACTGTTTCAAACTATCGATAAGTTGCTGATTGACGTGCTCTTTCTTGCTGAAACCAAAGCCCCACGCATTCACAAGCGGACTGACGGTGATGTCCATTGCGCCACGGGTGAGTTCAGAAATCTCGAACGCACGGCGCATACAATTCAAAAAGAGCGTGTCGTTGGTTTCGGTTATCTGATTGTTGTTCACTCGACTGATGGTTGATTCGGGAATGTAGGCGCTCAGCGCAGTGTCGAAACGATGCAGTTCGCGTGCAATTTGCACGCTCAAATCGACATTATGCTTATACACAATATGATATGTAGTTCCTTGTATAAAGCCGTCGCTTGTGAAATAACGATCTTTTTGCACCGTACAAGCCGCAATGGCCACCGCAAGAAATGCGAAAACGAGTTTTTTCATACCGAAATATTTGTGTGCAAAAATAGCAAAGTGTTGATTTCCTTGCATAAAATTTATCTTGCCCATAAACGCAAAAAAATCCCCGCCAGCCCAAAAGCCGCGGGGATTTGTCAATATCAACTTCGGAAGAATTATCCGCCGAAGTTGTCGAAGTGAATCATTTCGTCTTCAACGCCCAGACTGTAGAGCAGGTCGAGAACGGTTTTGGCCATCATCGGCGGACCGCACAGGTAGTACTCAATGTCTTCAGGCTCTTCGTGCGCCTTCAGGTATGTGTCGCCCATAACCGGTGCAATGAAGCCTGCGGTGTACTTGATTCCAAGTCCGTCGGCTTTCGGGTCGGGACGGTCGAGCGCCAGGTGGAAGTGGAAGTTGGGATACTCCTTCTCCAGTTCCAGGAAGTCGTTAAGGAAGAACACCTCGTCGATGGCGCGGGCACCGTAGAAGTAGTGCATTTCGCGGTCACGGGTGTGCAGAGTCTTAAGCATATGCATAATCTGCGCGCGCAGCGGGGCCATACCGGCGCCACCGCCAACCCAAATCATTTCGCGCTTGCTGTCGAAAATCGGGTGGAAATCGCCGTAAGGGCCGCTCATAATCACCTTGTCGCCCGGTTTCAGGCTGAAGATGTAGGTTGAAGCGATACCGCAAGGCACGTCCATAAAGCCCGGACCTTGGTCTTTCGGCTTGAACGGCGGAGTGGCGATACGCACTGTCAGCGTGATGATGTCGCCCTCGTCGGGATAGTTGGCCATTGAGTAGGCGCGGATTGTCGGGGTGTCGTTCTTCTGATGAAGGCCGAACAGACCGAATTTCTCCCAAGTCGGAACATAAAGGTCGCCAATCAGGCTGCGGTCAAAGTCTGCGTAGTTCAGGTCGTACTCCGGAATGCGGATTTGCGCGTACGAGCCCGGGATGAAGTCCATATGCTCGCCGGCCGGCAGTTTCACCTTGAACTCCTTGATGAACGAAGCCACGTTGCGGTTGCTGATAACCTCGCACTCCCACTCTTTGACGCCAAGCACCGACTCCGGCACCTTGATGGTCATATTGCTCTTAACTTTGGCTTGGCAGCCCAGACGCCAGTGGTCCTTAATCTGCTTGCGGGTGAAGTGGCCCTTTTCAGAGTCGAGAATCTCGCCTCCGCCTTCCAGAATTTGGCATTTGCACTGTCCGCACGAGCCCTTGCCACCGCAAGCCGACGGCAGATAGATGCCCTCGTTGGCCAGTGTCGACAGCAGGCTCGAGCCCGATTCAACTTCAACTTCCTTGTCGCCATTGATGGTGATTTTCACCTTGCCCGAAACGACAAGGTAACGTTTTGCCACCAGCAGGATGGTCACAAGCAAAAGGATGATGACAAGAAACACACAGATGCTTGCCAATATTAATTTCATATCCATTGTCTTATCCTTTTAATTACATTTTTAAGCCAGAGAAACACATAAACGACATAGCCATCAAGCCCACAGTGATGAAGGTGATGCCAAGTCCGCGCAAGGGTGCGGGAACGTTGGAATATGCCATTTTTTCGCGAATGGCGGCCAGAGCCACAATGGCCAGAAGCCAGCCAATGCCCGAGCCCAGAGCGTAAACCACGGCGCTGCCAACCGAACCAATGTATTTCGGGTCGCTTGGTGCAAGGCCAATGCGCTGCTGCATAAAGAGCGACGCACCCATAATGGCGCAGTTCACGGCAATCAGCGGAAGGAAGATACCCAGCGAAGCGTACAGCGACGGGCTGAAGCGCTCAACCACCATCTCAACCAACTGAACAATGCCCGCAATCACACCAATAAAGAGTATGAAACTCAAGAAACTCAGGTCCACGCCCTCAACAAGGCAGTTCGGACCCAGAACTTTGGTCTGAAGCAGGTAGTTGACCGGAAGTGTGACCACCAAAACAAAAGTCACAGCAATGCCTAATCCCAGGGCTGTCTTAACAGTCTTTGAGACAGCAAGGTATGAGCACATACCAAGGAAGAAGGCGAATATCATATTGTCCACAAAAATCGAGCGGACAAACAAACTAATCAAACTGTTATCCATCTTTCTTTAGTTTTAATGGTTCTACTTCTGTTGCAAATCCTTGTTATGTGCGCGCTGCCACCAAATGATGCAGGCCACAATGATAAGTGCCATTGGCGGCATCAGCATCAGGCCGTTGTTCACATAGCCGGCGTTGGCAATGCAGTCGTAGTTCAGAACATTCACGCCGAACAGCGTGCCCGAGCCGAACAACTCGCGGAAGAAAGCAACAATAATCAGTATCTTGGCGTAGCCCAGACCGTTGCCGATACCGTCAAGGAACGACGGCCACGGCTCGTTCTGCATTGCAAAAGCCTCCAGGCGGCCCATCAGAATACAGTTGGTAATGATAAGGCCAACATATACAGAGAGTTGCACGCTAATGTCGTAGGCGAACGCTTTCAGAATCTCACTCACGATAGTCACCAGGGCGGCAACCACAACCAACTGCACGATAATACGGATTCGCAGCGGAATGGTCTTGCGAAGGCACGAAATGACCACGTTTGAAAGGGCGGTAATGATTGTAACCGATATGCCCATCACGATTGCCGGCATCAGTTTGGCCGTTACAGCCAAAGCCGAGCAGATACCAAGCACCTGCACCGTTACAGGGTTGTTCAGCCCCAGCGGCGTCAGCAGCGCTTCTTTATTCTTTTTCGAACTCATATCTCAATCCTCCTACCTTTTTAAAAATTTAGTGTAATTGCCAAGGCAGTTTTTCAGCATCGCATCGACACCTGTTGAAGTAATGGTGCCGCCCGAAATGCCGTCAACCTCGTATTTGGCGTCTTCAACCTTGCCGTTTTTGACAACGCTGATTTTCACCGAAGTGCTGTCGCCAACCAGTTTGCCCTCGAATTGTTTTTGGAACTTGACTGATTGAATTTCAGCGCCAAGGCCCGGGGTCTCGCTTGCGTGTGAGAAGTAGGTGCCGAAGACGGTGTTCTTGTCGTCGTTCAGAGCCACATAGCCCCAAATGGCGCCCCACAGACCGGCTCCGTAAACCGGAATCACATATTTGGTCTGTCCGTTAAGGTTGCAGACAAACACGTGGTAGCGGTTGGCTTTGCCCTCGTTCTCGTAAAGTGTTGCGAAATCGCCCTTGTATTCAACGATTGTATCGCCTTTCAGAATCATATCTTTCACGTTTGCAGTGAAATATGCGTCAGCGTCGGCAGTCTCCACATTGAGTGAGTAGAGAATCTGCTTTTTGGTGTCCAGTTTGACGTTGGCATCTTGTTTCGCGCGAAGCGATGAAGATACAAACGACAGCAGGAACGCTACAATAACCACCATCGCGGCAGCGTAGGCAAAAGTGTATGCGTTGCTACTTGTGGGCAGTTTCTTTTCAGCCTTCAATTCGACAAAGGCCGAAGCCGGTGCGTTGCACTGCGGGCAAGTTTCCGGTGCTTTGTCACCCTCGTGGATATATCCGCAGGTGGTGCATTTGAATTTCTTGTTAGCCATTGTGAATTATGCTTTAATTGTTACTCTTTTTTTGCGGCGGTTAATGTTCGCCTGAATGAAGAAATGGTCGATGAGCGGTGCGAAGGTGTTCATCAGCAGGATTGCCAGCATCATACCCTCGGGGAAGCCCGGGTTGAGCACGCGGATTACGATTGCCATTGCGCCAATCAGGAATCCGTAAATGAACTTACCGCCCTCGGTGCGTGCCGAAGTGACAGGGTCGGTTGCCATAAACACTGCGCCGAAGCAGAATCCGCCGTAAACCAGGTGGTTGTACCAAGGCAGTTGCGCCATCGGATTCTCGGCTGAGCCGCAGGTGTTGAACAGCCAGCCCATTGCAATGCCGCCCACAAAGACAGAAAGCATTGTCTTCCAACTTGCCACGCCTGTGTAGAGCAGAATGAAGGCGCCAATCAGTATGGCAACGGCGCTTGTCTCGCCCACGCTGCCCGGAATCAGTCCGAAGAAGGCGTCGGCAAACGAAGTGTAGTTGCCTGCGTTGGCCATTGCCAGCGGTGTGGCGCCCGAGAAACCGTCAACTGCGGCTTCGGCGCTGTAGTTGTAGTACCAGGCTGTCTCGCCCGACATTTTGGTCGGATAGGCGAAGAACAGGAACACGCGGGCCAGAAGGGCCGGGTTCCACATATTCATACCAGTGCCGCCGTACACTTCTTTGCCGAAGATTACGGCGAAAGCGGTTGCCACGCCAACCATCCAGAGTGGAACATCGGCAGGCATTACAAGCGGAATGAGCATTCCCGAAACAAGGAAGCCCTCGTTAACCTCGTGTCCGCGCATCTGTGCCGAAGCAAACTCAATGGCCAGACCAACGACGTATGAAACAACAATTATCGGCAGAACGGCCAGGAAGCCTTTGAAGAAAATCTGCCAGAAAGTGACGTCGGCCAACTCGCCAGTCATACGGAAATGCTGATAACCAGTGTTGTACATTCCGAAGAACAGCGCCGGCATCAGAGCCAATACCACGACAATCATCGTTCGTTTCAAATCGACGGCGTCGCGGACGTGAACACCACATTTGTTGGTTTCATTCGGTGTGAAAAGGAACGTCTCGAAGGCGCCGAATGTCGAACGGAACTTCGCGAACTTTCCACCCTCCTGAAATTTGGGCTTCACGTTATCCAAAAAATTTCTTAAAGCGTTCAATGTTTTAGATTTTTGGTTTATAACTAATTATCATCCAACTTCT